>JAUXGN010000002.1 GCA_030622115.1 Candidatus Eiseniibacteriota bacterium | reverse complement strand
TCACGCGACTCGGTCAGCACGATCTCGTACCAGTCGGTATCGCGGTAGTGGGATCCCCCCTCCCACAGATACGTGCCGCTCTGACCACACATCGTGATCTTCCCGTACGCCGGGTCGATATGAGAGAAGGAGTAGGCAACGGTATTGCATCCAGCGTTGAAATCATCGTAGTAGTTGTCGTAGCATGGTCCCTCGTTCTCACGATAGGAACAGGCATCACACTCAAGCTCACACGGTGGATCGCGAAAGCCGAGGTCGGCGGCGCTTGGGGCGCCCGGATACGCCACGTTCGTCGTCAGACGGTTCCGCTCTGTGACAAGGCCGACTTCACCGGAAGCTCCGGACCGCAGAACCGGCTCCCGCGCCGACTCCGGCATCCTGGCCGCAGTCAGCTCCTGAACGCTCTTCTGCGCGCAGGCCGTCGCTGCTAAAACGGCGAGCAGGACCAACGCCGCTATCGCTGTCGCCCTCATGGAACCTCCCTTTCGCCGGCCTGCCGGACTGCTCTCGCCGCATGGCAGGCACATCAGCACAACTACGTCTCCTAGCGGAATCTGTAGCACACGAGCGGGAAAGCTGACAAGGAGAAACTCAGCGAGGGCCGGACGCTTGGCGGCCGGCCCTCACAGCGGGTGTAGCATGTCGGGAAGATGCAGTATGGCAGGAAAACGTACTAGTCTCGAATCTGCTTCTCGGAGAGCATCCTGTCCACACGCGCCTGTGGCTCAAGCGACTTCGCCAGAATCAGCTGCGGCCCATCGATCGGGCTCGAAAAACTGTCCGGCCGGAGCGTATCGGCATGATCGGCGAAGACAACCGGCTCGCTTCCGCTCGCCACACGCAACTTGCTCGCCGGTGAGATGATAGATGTGGATACTCCCGTGCTCGCGATCTCCGTATCGCCGGCGTTTCGCACGCCGGGGCCGGAATCGTTACCCACCCAGAACCCAACTGCGAACAGCACCACAGCCACGGCGACAGGAGCGAGCTTCGGAACGAGGCCGTACGCGGAGACGAATCTGCGCATCGGTGACTCGCGGTGAATGCGCCGCATGAGACGGGCAGTGAATCTGGTCCAGTAGAAAGACGAAGGCTCCACGTATCCATCATCGCGAAGAAGCCCCATGACCTGCTTGAGCAATTCCATCTCGCGGGTGCAATCCACGCACTTCGCCAGATGGCGCTCGATCTCCTCCCCCTCTGCGTGACCGAGGTCACCATCCAGGTACTCGATCAACAGATCTCTGATGGCGTCGCATCTCATGTTATCTAAGATCCTCCAGCTTCGTCCTGAGCTTCCGAATGGCGTGGAAGTAGTTGGCCTTCGATGTTCCCTCAGAGCAACCCACTACTTCAGCGATCTCGTTGTGCGTCAGGCCTTCGAAGAACTTGAGTATGAAAACGGCCTTCTGTTTGTCCGGCAGCGTGCGAACAGCCTGATCGATCCTCTCCCGGATCTCACTGCTCAGCGCCGCCCTGGCTGGATCGCTCGAAGCTCTTCTGTCCGGCCTGGGCAGATCCCCCAGCGGGAGCATGTTTCTGAACTTGTCCCGCTTCAGCCTGTTGAGGGCGATATTGACGGTGATGCGATAGAGCCATGTGTAGAGGCTCGACCTGCCCTCGAATCTCCCGATGTGACGGAAGACCTTGATGAAGGCCTCCTGCGCCACATCCTCGGCGGCCTCGTCATCGCGGACGACACGCCAGGCCACGCGATAAACACGTTCCCTGTACTCAGTTACGAAGTCTTCAAAGGCCCGCTCGTCGCCGGCTTTGAGGCGCTCAATGAGTCCTTTTGAGCTGTCGTCCGGCGACAAATCGGCCTTCCTGGTCACATATATCTGACACATGCCGTCGTCCGGCGGTTTAGTGCAGTTCCTGGCTCGCCCACGCTATGACAACGTCGGCCCAGTGTCAACCGTCCGCTTGCCGTACAGAAAAGGGCCGGGCGAAGCTCATGCTCCTCCCGGCCCCGGATTTGGCGAGAGAGACGACGCGTGTGCAGCGCAAAGGTGTCGTATGGACGTGTCTCTTCTCGCCAAGACTGTTCGCGTTCGCTGGAAATCCCGCGAGCTGCGATCCTGCGTGCTACGCTGCCCAGCTACCTGTTCGGCAGATACCTGGCCTTGATCATGCCCCAGGATTCGATGACGGTCGTTGTTCCCGGAGGATCTTCCGGCACGCTCGTCACGGTGTCACACCAATTCCAGATATCGAGGACCTCCATCGGTCCCTCGCGCATGGCCATGCAGCCGTCGATATCGTCGAGGGTCAGCGTCCTGTTCGGATACGCGTCGCACTCGAAGGCATCGTTGATTGCGTACTTGTACTCAAGATAGCGATAGGTGCCGGTCGGGAACGTGACCAGAGCCGAGTAGATGCCGTCGTCTGCAGTCAGATCTCCGTTCGTTCCGTCATCGAGAAGCACGGTGTCGACCACCCAATCGAGCGGTGCGAGCGTACCGTGGACCGCAATGACGTCAGTCACGATATCGAACGTATCCGGAAGCACACTGACCTGGAAACGCACACCCACATCACATGTGATGTTGTCGGATGGAGCGATGTCCTCCCACCAGACGTTGACCGTCTGGCTCGCGGCGTTCGGATCGAGTGTCACGTAGTGACCGAAATCGTAGTCGCCTTCCCACGTTGCACAATCGACGACGTACTTGTACTTGACCAGGGTCGACTCAGCAGCTGCGCCGCAGATATAGCCCATGGAGAAGTACTCAGCGACAACATAGGTTGTGTCGGCATCACCGTCTGAGAGCTCGGCCCCATCACACTGATCCCACGTGAGCGGGTGCGTGTCGCCCTGGACGTGCACGCTCGTCGGCACACCGTTGATGTCGACGTAGAGGTGCATGTTCAGCTCGAGCGTAACCATGTGCAGGTAGAAGCAGTCGTCGTTGTTGTTTGGATCGACCGGAGTCCCGCCTTCATCGGTAACGCCGGTTGCGGTGAACTGGTAGTCGTAGCCCTCCGTGAGCGCCGGGCTCAGGGTCAGATGGACAATGCCGGCATCGGCGCCGTCCAGAGTCGCATCCGCAACCGTGATTGCGCCGGGTCCGCCTGTCACCGAGTAGTTTGCCTCGGTCTCAGCGGTCGTCTGATCCATGTCATCCGAGAACTGGATGATACAGAGGCTCGCATCGGTGCCGTCCCCGTCAATCCTCGCATCGATCACTGCTGGAGGAGCGCTCGAGACGACCTCTGTCGTGTTCGTCGCCATGTCGTAGGTGAACGTGACGGGCGTCACGCCGTCGGAGACGAAAACGATGTTGTTGCCACCCGGCGGGGTGTTCTGATCCCAGTTGTTGTTCAGGACGATCTTGAAGGCGTAGCTCCCGGCCGTAATGATCGACTGGAAGAACCACACCCCGTCGTCGTCCGGGTCAGCCATGACCGTGGTGCTCGTATCGGCCGCGTCCCAATCGACGCCGCCGAGTTCGCTCATCATGTCGCCACAGACGATGGGCGGATTCATGTGATGGAAGACGTACTCGTCGCCCTCCTTGGTCCCTACCGTGGCGCCGAGATTAACGTGCCATGTGACATCGGCGTCTGAGGCGAGCGTGAATGTCTGGTCGTTGCTGGGAAAATCCAGGCCCCAAGCGTCACCATCAACGGCCTTGTAGAGGTGGGTGCCCGCAAGTAGCGAAACCGTCAGCGTGTAGACGCCGTTCGGCTGCAGTGTGAGTTCGTACGCCGGGTCGGCCGGATCCCACGCCTGGAAGTCTCCAACGATACTCGGAGCAGCCAGCGCGACCGGCGCGGCCAGCAACACCACCAGAATGGCCACCGCAAATGTCCTCATGCTCTCTCCCTTCTCTCGTGGCGAAAGGCCTTGCGCTCAATGTGGTCCAGTCTCAGAGAAGCCCGCACGTGCCCCGTTCGCCCTCTCGTATGCTCGGACAGTGCGGGCCCTGACGACTAGTTCGCCAGGGCCCGCGTAACACTATGCTGATTCAGACATGTGTCAGACCCACGCTATCTAGCGGTAGATAGCCTTAATCGTGCTCCAGGTCGACTCTTCAACGGGGCTCGAGCAGTCGGGACAATCGGGCGTGTTCCACTCCCAACCGTCGACCGCGAGATCCATCGTCGAACCGGAATCGTCGATCGTAAGGCTGTGGTTGCCGGTGCTCTCCCATGTCGCACAGTCGTCCTTCTTGTACTTGTACTCGACGTAGGGATTGCTGCCGGCCGGGAACAGCACGTCTATCTGGTAGAGCTTCGGACTCGTAGCCTCGCAGCTGAAAACCATCAGCACGCCGTCGCCCCAGTTCGTGAGGGGTTCACCGGCGCCTGTAACGCAAACATTGCCGGCAGTCTCGACACCCTCTGTGAGACAGAGGTGGAACGTGACCGTCACGTCCTGCGCAGTCACGGCGGTGATCGGCAGGAAGAAGTTCGGATCATTGCCGTTCTGGTCCTGACCGTAGCACTCGGCCATGTCGGTCAGATCGACGACCTTGACGTAGAACTCAACCTCGTCGCAGCCGTGGCCGGCAGGGATGATACCCTTGTACTCGTCGTTGCTGCCGACGTCGCCCCAGTAGACCATCGGGATTTCGGTGTAGTCGGGATCACCTGTGCAGCGGTAGTAGAGATAGGCCTCTATGTCGGCGCCCTGACCGACCTCATCCGTAACAAACTCTTTCCAGATCTGCACGTACACCCCGATGTCCTCATTGGACGTGTACGGTGTACCGTTGACTGGCCAGATGTTGCCACACCAGCCGACCGCACCCATTGCAGTTGAGGCGATGCCAAGAAGCATCGCGGCCGCCACCAGCATTGTCACAGACTTCCTCATCTCGCTCCTCCTCTTTCCGGACGCCACCAGCCGCGTCGCGCTTCGACACGGAAACGACGTCGCATAACGACACCACGGGGTCCCTCACACTACGGACCCACCTTTCATCTACGGAGCAATCATACCACAAATGGCATCACATGTCAATTCCCGAACAGAACTCTCACTTCCGGTTGGGAAACGCCACATGCTCCCTCTGATACCTCTGCCGCGCCGTGGTCGCCCACCCAACATGAGAAAGGGCCTGCAGACACACGCAGGCGCCGGCAGGCCCTTCTGTTCTTCATCGGGTCGTGGATCCCTGGAGCTGGTGAGCGGACTCGAACCGCTGACCTACGCATTACGAGTGCGTTGCTCTACCAGCTGAGCTACACCAGCTCGCATTCCGACCGATCTGACTTCAGAGTGGTGGCGCCCCGCAGAATTGAACTGCGGACACACGGATTTTCAGTCCGTTGCTCTACCAACTGAGCTAGGGCGCCACAAAACCGATAGCAAGCATATTAGCAATCTACCCGGGACAAGTCAAGCTCCACGGAACCCAGGAAAACCGGCCGCAGTGACATCCGACAGGCTCCCTGGGACAGGTGGCCCAGATCCCCGACGGCTACGCCCCCTCCACTCAATCCGGATACCCGTCCGGGTGGCTCTTCATCCACTTCCAGGCCGCCTCTATCATGTCCCTGAGTTCCGGATGCCGCGGCGTCCAGCCCAGTTCACTCTCGGCCAGAGACGAACTGGCGACGAGTTTCGCAGGATCACCGGCCCGGCGCGCACCCATTCTTCGGGGAATCGTCAGCCCGGTCACTTCCTCAGCAAACTCAATGACGTTGAGGACGCTCCAGCCTTCGCCGTTACCGAGATTGTAGATCCCCGAGCGTCCGGCATCGAGCGCGGCGAGCGCGGCGATATGAGCGTCGGCAAGATCCCGTACGTCGATGTAGTCTCTGATACACGTTCCGTCCGGCGTCTCGTAGTCATCCCCAAACACGGTCAGTTCGGGGCGTCGTCCTGCGGCAGCTTGAAGCGCGATCGGGATCAGGTGCGACTCCGGCCTGTGATCCTCACCGTAGCGTGCCGAGGCTCCGGCTGCATTGAAGTATCTGAGTGCGATGTGTGCAAGGGGCGTGCGTTCCGATTGCCATGAGAGCACCCGCTCGAATATGAGTTTTGTGTCTCCGTAGACATTGACCGGTTTCGTACGATTCATCTCACTGATGGGAATCGTCTCGGGCTCGCCGTAGACTCCAGCGGACGAAGAGAAGACGATCTTGCACACGCCTGCGGCTTCCATCGATTCGAGCAGGCGGATACCGGCAACGACGTTGTTGCTGTAGTAGTCGCCGGAGCGTTCCATCGACTCCCCCACAAGGCTCATGGCAGCAAAGTGGATGACCGAGTCGACGTTGTTCTCCCTGAGAACCCTCTCAACGAGTTCGGTGTCCCCAATGTTGCCCTTGGCAAAGCGGCATCCGTCAGGAATGGCCGACTTGTGTCCCTTCGACAGGTCGTCGAGTATGACAACGCCATAACCGGCTTCCAGCAGCCGCTCAACGGTCACGCTCCCTATGTACCCCGCTCCTCCGGTGACAAGAACGTTCGGCTTCATCCATTCTCCTTACGCGGGACCGGACCGTTTCCCGGCTCGGCCGGCGAAGAGACCGCGAATCTCGGGCAGCCCCTGGACCCATCCTATCAGAAGATACGCCAAGAACCCCCCACCACCTCCCACAATGACTCTGACGAGACGCCCGGACATAGTCTCTTCAGCAAAGCGCATGCCAACGAGCCTATCGAGCCCCCATGCAACCACAATCAGCGCAGCGCCGGCTATGAGAGCCGCCACGGCCGGCGAGGCGATCTCGCGGAGCGCTATGCCCGCCCCACCTCTCAACATCTCTCGATTCAGAATAGCATAGAGTATGACCGCGTGCGCCGTGAACGCGATCGAACTCGCCAGCGCGAGGCCGGCATGCTCGAGTGGAGTGCGCACGAGAAGAAGATTGAGCATGACATTGAGCGCGAATGCGATGAGCGACACCCTCACCGGCGTTCTCGTGTTGAGGCGTGCAGCGAAGGCTCTCGTCAGAAGAAAAACACACCCCATGCCAAGGAGCCCGGCCGCGTACATCGCAAGCGCCGAGGTCGTCATCGCCAGATCAACCTCGTCGAAGGCCCCTCTCTGATAGATCATGCCGACCACGGGCCGCGCGAACCAGATCGAGAGGAGCGTAACGGGAACAAGGTAGACCATGTTCATCCGGATCCCGGAGAGAAGGCTGTTCTTGAACTCACGCACCTGACCGAGCGCGTGCTGCTCCGCGAGAGCGGGGGCCACCGATCTGCCCGCCGCGAGAGCGAGGATCGCATACGGGAGGTGGACCAGGCGAAAGGAGTAGTAGAGCGAAGAGATGCTCCCGGGCGCCAGCAGCGAGGCGATGGTCCTGTCGACGATCACGCCGACACGCTGAACGGCGGCCGCCAGAATGACCGGCCCGGACAGGCCGGATACCCGTCTGAGATCCTCACGCGCGTCCGCCTGCGATACTGTTGCGGCGGAACTCCCTCTGTCGGCCAGCAGCAGCTTCCGCACGATGGGCGCCTGAACGAGAAACTGGAGAGCGCCTCCCACAAGCACTCCGACGGCCAGACTGTAGTAGCCGATCCTACCGTGGAGGACCAGTACGGAGACCAGGATGCCAACGTTGAGAAGCACCGGCGCCAGACTGTAGGCGCGGTAGCGCCGGAAGGCCAGAAGGATGGCGCCCATGAGGGCAGCCATTCCTATGAACAGACCGAACGGGAACATCCAGCGGGTCATCCGCACGGTCTCGCCGACGACGTCCCCCGTGAATCCGCTCGCTACGACACGCACCAGGAGCGGCGCCACGACAATGCCTACCAATACGACTGCAGATAGAACGATGATGAGGCGACGGAAGGTCCCTCTTGCCAGCGCCCACGCTCGCGCCTTCTCCCCCTTCGCATAAAGCCCCTTGAACAACGGCATGAAGGCGGACTCGACTGCCGTCTCCCCCAAGATGCGGCAGAGCAGGTTCGGGATCGTAAACGCGGCCACGAAGATGTCCATTGACGTGCCGGCCCCGAAGATGGCGGCCGTCACGATCTCCCTCGCGAAACCGGTGATCCGGGAGACCATCGTCCCCGCCCCGATGTGGGCGAATCCCCGAAGGGCGCCTCGCCTGTCGCTGTCTACTCTGTCTGCCATCGCGTATGCCCGGTCCTTGGCTCATGCACCGAAGGGATCGTCGTGCTGAACGAGCCTTTGCACTGCAGAGGCCTCCGTACGGGCCTCCGTGATAAGTGGCCATTGTGCTGAACGCGGAGACTAGCAGCTTCCCGCAAACAGTGTCAACCTGCCCGCGGCCCGCACTGCCTTCCTATTGACAAGTGGCATAATCCATGCAAGCCAAACAACACAACCTAGGTTATCGGGTACTGAGCGGGTCAATGGAGCTCGCATCGCACGACACAGCCGTGGATTTCGCGCTAGGAGGGGGTCTGATGCGCCGGCTGATGGTCTTCGTTGTCGTAGTCATGACGCTCTGGGCCGTATGTTACACTGGTGCGTCTGCCGACACGGACTCGCAGATGTTGTCTTTCCTGGATGGCGGCGCCCTATCGGCCGATGTCCGGATCTCGCTCGGCTTCCTATACGGAGCCGGCTGCCGCCCCGATGGACTCGGGAACCCCGTGAGCACGGTTCGCGGGGGGTTCGTGTCGGTCTGCGGCAATCCAGCAGGTCTCGCCTTCCTCGAATCGAGCGGTCTTCTCATAGACGTTCTCCCCCCCCTCGGCGCTTCGGTCACAGATCTCGCAGATCTGGACACAAGGGCCGCGTCGATGCTGGACGATGCACTCGAGTCGATCGCGGACCCCGGTCTTGAACTCACGTACCCCGAAACCGACGCGATGGCCGGACAGCAGGCCGGAGTTGTCTCCGCTGTTTTCGCTGCGCGGCTTGGTCGCGTCGTCATCGGTGGAGCCATCGAGGAACCGCTGTCGATCGGATTCGAGTTCGTGGACACCGGAATCGAAGCATTCGGCGAAACTGTAAAGGGTGATGAGGGCGGCGATGTCGACATCGCGATCCGTGCCACCTTCGACGCTGCGGCGGATCTCTCGGTGAGCATCAAGCGCTCGACCGTTGCCGCTGCCACGGAACTCTCCCCAAAAATCGGGGTCGGATTCGCGCTCAACGCCTACTACGCATCCGCCGGACTCACATCGATGGCTCTCGGCGACGGGATCATCGACTACGGCGGAACGGAGTACGCCTTCAACGACCCGAGCGACCCCTGGAACAACCGCCTCGACCAGAGCATGTCCGGTCTGTTCAAGGGAGCGGCTGTCGGGTGGAGCGCCGGTGCATCTTGGCGGATCACGAATTCGATCGTACTCGACGTGAACTACACGGCCGTTCCGGACCTCGAGCTCAGGGGCAGTGTCACGACCATCGAGAACATGCTCCCTGCCGTCTCGGACGGAGGATTCGACGCAAGCGAGATGTCCGCTTCGCAGCCGACACTCACTGAATACAGCGAGACGATCGAGGACGACCCACTTCACGTCCGTCTCCCGTCGTACATGGGTGCGGCCGTGTCGCTGAGGACGGGAATCATCCTGACAACACTCGAATACAGGCACTACGACGGCATGATCGGTTTCGCATACCAGGACTACTCGGAAGGCGTCGCCCTCGGAGACGGAGTAGGACTCCAATTCGAAATCGGCGGTCTGAGGCTTGGTGGAGGCGTCATCACGGCAGAACTCGAGGGAGAGTCGGCGGACGACGAAGGATCGAATGCGATCCTCATTCCACTCGCGAATTTCGGAATGGGTTTCGAGCTGGGTGGCGGAATGCGCGCGGACACGATGTTCCTCGCACTTCCACTCCAGGTGTTGAGAGTATCGTTGAGCTACGGATTCTGATGAATGCTACGGACAAACGTAATGGATAGAGCAGCTGCACATAGAGGGACACCGATGATACGGACGGCAACACGAGCGATGGCCGTGCTGGTTCTGGCCGGCATCGCATTGGCGTGGCCGACCGACGCGTCGTGCGCCATAACCCTTGCCGACTACCCACACACGCTCGTAGCGCTGAACGACACCGTGACCGTCACTTGGGATGAGAGCGTGACCTGCAAGCTTGTCTACGGGCGCGTGCCCGGAAGCTATGTATCCTCCACCGCAGCAAGCGGCGTACGGAGTCTCTCATTCGTTCCGTTTGAGGAGTACATGGCGCCTGGCGTCTGGTATTGCGCGCTCGACGATGTCTCGTCGAGCGACATCTCAGATGAGTTCAGACTCATCGTCGAATCGCCCGTCTTCGCAACGCCCACCTGTCCCCGGAACGGCTCGACGATCGAAGAGACAAGTACGCTCTTCGAATGGGATCCGGTGGACGGTGTCCCCTACTACCACGTCGCGCTTTCCGATCAGGAGATCACGATAGAGGAGGTGAACGGCGAGCTCGTTCTGACGGGAGCCAACCTGGTCTGGCAGGCGCTCACGAATGAGACGGCGATCCAGTACGGATCGATCGACCCATCCGGCTACTTCGTGGGAACGAACGGCACGAGTCCACCGCTGATGAGTGGATTCTCCTACAACTGGCTCATCTTCAACTGCTACGGCAACGACCCGCTCCTGACTTCCATCGCCGGAGCCGGATTGGCCGGTTTCACCGTCGACGTTACGACGGAGATGTCGGAGCCGCAGCTGATCGCGCCGCCCGACTCCGTGACCATCACCGAGGAGATCCTCGATCTCAGCTGGGCTCCCGTAGCCGGCGCCTCGAGCTACCACGTCTACATCTACGAGAAGCGCGAGTTCGGAGACGGCGAGGCCAGCTACCCGGTCTGGGACGGCGGGACCGCGGGGAACTCCGTAGAGGTCGGCGTCGGAAGCTTCCTGATATCCGGAGAGTACTCGTGGCGCGTCATTGCCCTCGACAGCACGGGCAGAGGCGCCGCGTCAGAGATGAGACGATTCGACTACTCCACCCTCACGGGCACGGCGCGCATAAGGACGTACCAGGAGAGTGGCGAGAGACTGCCTCGAGTGATGGTGGATATCCAGTTCGTAGCCGGTGGTGTGAACATTCTCCCGGCCATCACGAACGAGTCCGGCTGCTTCGACAAGGAACTTATCCCGGGCGAGTACGTCTTCCTGGCATCGAAGGAGGACTACGTCGACACGATGGCGTACGCGGTCATCTACCCCGATGATGATCGCAACGTCTCCATCTACATGAGACACGCTCCGGCCAGAGTGCGCGGCGTGGTGTTGGATGAATCAGATGCTTGGATCGCCAACGCGAAGGTCGTGGCGGAATCGGATGAACAGAGTATTGAGGTGTGGACGGACGCGGCCGGACGCTTTGCCATACAAGCCACGACCGGAGAGTGGACGGTACGGGCGGAGAAGATGGGATACGCCCCGTCGGACGCTCAGGCATTCAGCCTCTCGGCCGGTGAGTATCTCGAACTCGAAGACCCGCTGGTGCTCATCGGGACACCGGGGATCGCAACCGGCAGCGTCTTGAACGCGGACGGCCACGCGATCACGGGCGCCATGGTCCTGGCTGAGTCATCGCTCGGAACATTCCGCGAGTTCACCAACACGAGCGGGCACTTCGCCATAGAACTGGCTCCCACAGTGTGGAGCATCTGGGTTGAGAAGAGCGGCTTCCAGGCGAGCATTCCCAGGGAGATCATCGTACACGCGGGCGAGAGTGAGGCAATTGATCCCGCGTTCATGCTCCTGCCGGTCGGCTCGTCCATCATGGGACGGGTCACGGACGGCTCGATGGACCTCGCGGACGCTCTGGTTGTCGCCGTTCCTCCATTCGGGAACGTCGTCGTCACAAGAACGAACGCTTTCGGCGAGTTCCTTCTCGTCCCACCCAGTTCGACGTACGAACTAGAAGCAAGCTACGGAGGCTACGGTCGCTCCAAAGCACACCAGATCAGCGTTGAGACCGGTGAGGCCTTCACCGGGGTCGCGCTCACAATGGAACCCCTGGATTCATCGATCGAGGGCCTTGTTACCGCCGACGGGGAGCCGGTGAGCGGCGCGCTGGTCACGGACGGACATCTGAAAGCAGAGACCGGTCGCGACGGCTTCTTCATACTCGATCTCCCCAGTGGAGTTCACAGCATACGCGCTCTCATGGAGGGCTACGTATCCGCTCCTCCCCTTCTCGTGGCGACGTCTCCCGGTCAGGCATTGGCCGGTCTCGATCTCCAGCTGGCGCACGGGGCGAGCACTCTGAGCGGCAATGTTGTGCACGAAGGGTCGGCCGTGCCGCGTGCGACCGTCACCTGCACGAGTGGAGCGATCACAGGCGAGACGCTCTCGGATGATGCTGGAGAGTTCCATCTCTCTGTTGAAGCCGGCGAGTGGGAAATATCAGCGGCCAAGAACGGCTTCGAGCCGTCCGCTCCTCAGGTCGTAAGCGTTGCGCCGGGGCAGTCGGCATCCGGCATGGCGCTCAGTCTGGTCGCGAAGTATGCCACCATCACCGGCTCCATAACCGATGCCCGCGGCGCCGTCAGGCGTGCAAACATGCTCGTGGAGGACGCCGCACACGACGGACGGACCTGGCGGACGTCCACAAGCTGGAGCGGGACATTCACCCTGAAAGTGGAACCCAACAGCGCGTACGAGATCACGGTCCGAGCGAACGAGCACGGTACCGCCTCATTGAATGTGGCCGAGCTGGACCCCGGCGAGACGGCTACACTGAACCTGTCCCTGCCCTGTTACTATGGTTCCATAGGCGGGATCGCAGAGAACTCTGCCGGCATTCCGATGGGCGGCGTCAAGGTGGTGGCCTCGTGGGGTGACAGCGCGTCGGCCGTGACAGACCACAGAGGCAAGTACAGACTCTGGGTAGATGACGGCGTCTACTCGGTACGGATGGAGCGCTCAGGCTACGCGAACGCGTTCTTCTACGGTGTGGAGGTCGCGGGCGGACAGTTGACCGAACTCGACGCTCAGCTCCTGCCGGTCTTCGCCACTTTGGAGGGCGCCGTCAGCGACTCGCTCTCCGGTGAACCTATCGCCCACGTGGTCATCACGGGTAGATGCTCGGGTGGATCGGCCTCCGATGTCACCGACGCAGCGGGGCGCTACTGCCTGGACTCTCTCGTTCCCGGTGAGAACGTGGTGAGCTTCGGAAGAGCGGGGTACCGCAGCCGGTCGATTACGATGGCCCTGGCCGAACACGAATCGGTCGAGTTCGACCCGAGCCTCTTCCGGCTGAGCGGCACGATAGCAGGGAGAGTTACGGAGTCGGGCGGCTCGACGCCGGTGTCCTGGGTGTCGCTCTACGCCAAAGTCGGCGATCTCCTCGTCTCCTCTGCAACGACCGACGCGGAAGGCTTCTACGCACTTGTCGACCTCGATCCCGAGGAGCTGTACGACATACACGCGTCGAGAACCGGCTACTACCCGACATCTCAGAACCCGATCACAGGCCAGAGCCCGGGAACCACAGGCCTGGACTTCACGATGCTGCCCAGTGAAGGGATCATCTCCGGAATCGTCACGGACGGCACGTCCGGCGAGAATCTGTGCGGTGTCGCGCTGGTGGCCGACGACGGGGCGGGTCACTTCGGAACCGCGATGTCCGAAACGGATGGTTCCTTCGCGTTTGTGGATCTCGTTCCTCTCGAAAGCTATACGGTCGTCGCCTCACTGTATGGCTATCGAGACGTCGTGACCCCCTCGATCGAGGTTGACAGCGAGAACCTTGAGATCTCAATGCCAAGGAACTTCGCACGCTTGCTCGGCACGGTCTCCCCGGATGGCGAGGACGTGAACGTGCAGGAGATCGAGGTCGTCGCCACCAGCACCACATACACCGGCGTGATGGAGGTCGCTGTGCCGGATGAATCAGGGGCGTACGAGATCATCGAACTCCGACCCGGTAGCTATGTGCTCTCGACATCAAACCTGGGATGCATAGCAAGCCCCGCACAGATGACGCTGGACCTGAGCGAGGGCGAGACCGCGACAGGATGCGACTTCAGCGTGGAGCGTGCGCTCATCGACCGCGTCGAGCTGAGCGGCGACACACAGATCGAGGCGGGAACCGCGGTCTCGTACTCGGCGAGCGCCGTCGCCGAGGGCGGCGAGCTTGTCGAAACCGATCTGGAATGGTGGATCTCACCGGAGGAAGCCGGAGCCATGTCACGAGGCACGGGGCAGTTCACGGCGGACCCCTGCTACTTCGGCGAGCTTGCGGTTGGAGCCAGAGACGTCGGATCAGGAGCAACGGGGACCTTGGCCGCCACCGTCTATCTCCGGATAGATCCATCAACACAGGGGGTCTTCACGGATTCCCTGGGGATGTCCATCGAGATCCCGGCGGGTTCGGTGACCGAGACAAAGAGCATCTACCTGTCACACGACGTGCTCCCGAACGCGAAGCGTTTTGCGCGCGAGTACGAGGTTCAAGAGTCCAGCTACCGGCTCAAGCCACACGGACTCTCGTTCGAAGAGAACCACCTTCCGATTGTGATACTACCGTCACCGACCGACGATGCGAGAATGGTCAGCTGGAACAAGGCCCTGCTCGAGTGGGACTTCGTCGACGCGGATCACGCCGGCGGCGACATGGAAGCACCTATGGAATCCCTGGCCGAGTACGCAACCGCATCCAGATCAGGATCGCTCGGGGTCTCGGACGTCTCGGCCGAACCCAACCCGTTCTCTCCCGGAAACGGGCCGGTCATCATCACCTACACCCTTTCGTCCAATGAGGCGAGAATGCCGTTCGTGACCGTCAGGGTGTTCAACATGGCGGCCCAACTGGTGAGAGAACTGGTGACCAACGAGCCACAGGGTAAAGGACGGGCGTCTGTCGAGTGGGACGGTCTCACCGACGCAGGGGAAAAGGCGAGGAACGGCCGCTACGTGGTCGAGATATCGGCGAAGGACCCAACCGGCACGGTCCGGGTGCTTGCCACACTCGTGCTTGTGAAGTAGGCGGTGCAGCAATGAGTTGCTCAAGCAGAATCAGACATTGCCCAACAAGCCTCATCGCTGCGGCATCCCTGGTGGTCTGCCTGTGCGCCACGGACGCGCGCGCGCAGGAACTCTCGGACATACCGGCGGCGTTCGTCGAAACAGGCATAGGAGCAAGGCCGATCGGGATGGCTGGAGCGGTGACGGCGCGGCCCATGGGCGCCGAGTCCATCTTCTGGAACCCGGCCGGACTCAGCGGCGTCGAAGCGCACACGGAACTCGCTGCTACCTACGGTGACCAAATGGGACTCATCCCCTACTCCGCCCTCTGCGGAGCCGTCCGCATGAACGGTGGCTACACGCTCGGCGTCGGACTCATCCATTCCGGAGATGAGGTTCTGACGGAAACAACAGCGCTCGTGGGTGTCTCTCACGCGATCCTGACGACACCGTGGCTTCCCTCGACGCACATCTCGGCGGGCGCATCGGCACGTACGAGATGGGCTTCGTTCGGCAACAACGCCGGCACAGAAGGACAGGTCACCGGCAACGCGTTCGGCATCTCATTCGATGTGGGCATTCTGGTTCCAGTCACCGGATCGACGGCGGTGGCAGTCCGGGCGCGCGATCTCGTGGGCTCGCTCAAGTGGAATTCGTCGGCCGGAGGAGCATACGAGGAGAACGTGCCTGTCGCTGTAGTGTTCGGATTCATGGTGAGTCCGCGCGAGGCGGTCTCGCTGGAGCTGGACCTCGACAAATCACTGAGGCAGGACAACCCCGACCGCCTCATGGTCGGTGCAGAAGTGGGAATCCTCGATGTCGCTTCGCTGAGGGGCGGCTACGTGCGGGATCTGCCGCCGGGTGAGCTTGAGGAGTACACGCTCGGCGCCGGAGCAGATATCCCGGTCGGTGGCACAACGTTCTCGGTGGATTTCGCGTACGTGTTCGGCTATCTGGAAAACACGATGCGCTTCTCTCTCCGTATCGCGCTCTGACAACCGCAACACAACACCCGCACCCCCGCGACGTGACAACCGGACGCCCACCTTGGACGTCCGGCATTGTTCCTGCTGCAATCGTTTTACATTACCACTTGATAGCGCCAGGCACGACTTTGACCCACAGAGCCTTGTTCCTGCCCTTGCCCGTGAATGCGATCGAACGGTCGAGACGAGCGGAGTAGTGCAGGCAGTCACCGTTCCTGACGACGAACTCGTCGTCTCCCACTTTCGCCTTGGCCTCGCCACTGATCATCAGGAGCGCTTCCTCACCAGGGTGTTTTTCAAGCTTCATGCTCCCACCCTCATCCTGCTCGATCAGGACGACCGTGACGCGCCCGGCCGGAATCCCCTGGGTCAGTGCCTTCGCGGTTATGAATGTGTCACCCACTCCTGGCAGAAGCACCGCTTCGCGGCTTTCCTTCTTCACCACTGAGATCTTCGGAAGAGGTCTTTCCTCGACGAAGTACGCGGTGTCCTTCTCAAGCGCAGCGGCGATCTTGCGGAGGGCGCCGACGGTCGGAGAGGTTTTGCCTCTTTCTATCTCCGATATGTGTGTCGGAGACATCCCAGCTCCCTCGGCGACCTGCTTCAGGGTCATCTCCCTCTTCTTCCGGACGGCCTTCAGTCGCTCGCCTACTTCCTGCGTGCTCGGCATCTGCTGCTCCTTTCGGATCGGATCGATTCCAGTCGCGACCGCTCCGGCAAGGAGCTCTACCACGACGGCCTGCAGATTCTCCAACAAAACGTAACACGCACAAATGTCCGCGTCAAGGGGAATGGCGCTCCCCACCGACAGCTTGACAGCTCCGGCTCGCGGTGCTAGCATGCTGCACAATTCGCAGATGGTCATAGTTGACAAACTCCACAGATCGTGGCGACTATTCGCCCGAGAAGGAGGACATTCATGTCGTTTCGTACTCTGACGGGACTCGTGCTTCTCAGCGTGCTCGTGTTTCCTCTCCTGGCCGCCGCTGGAAGCTACGGCGATGGCTTTGCCGTAGGAGGAATTCTCCTGCCCAGCGGTTCCGGCACGATCATCGGAAAGACCCGGCTCGGTGACAACATGGCGCTCGAAGTCGCTCTCTCGCTCAGCACGTGGTCGGACAGCGGCAACTCGAGTTCCGACATCGGCATCGGCGCCGGCGTGCTGTTCACGAACGGCACGGACAGCCAGTTCCAGCCCTACTGGGGCGGCAGAGTAAGCATCGGCCACACCTCCGGTGGCATGGGCGGTGGCTACGATTTCGATCCGTCGGATTGGAGAGGCGGAGATGATCGAGACGACGGTGGTGGCGATGACAGTCATACATCGTTCGGCGTCATCGGTGTCTTCGGCGCGGAGTACTTCATAACCAAGCACCTGAGCGTCGAGGGCGAGGTAGGTCTCGGCATGTACTTCGGGTCATTCTCACTTGCGACTGAGACAGCCCTCGCCGGTTTCATCTACCTGTAGACGCGTGGGTGACAGGCTTCAGGATCAGCGAGTAATCTGAGATCGCCCTCTCGATTCCACCTCGGCCTTCTGCCGACGGCAACCGGGAGGGCGACACATATGTTTGGGAGGTACAGCAAGTGAAGCGCTTGGCCGGTGGATTGATTCTAGTAGCAGCTCTGCTCACCCAACTCGCCTGCGGATGCCAGCACGACTCCGGCGTTCCCCCTGCTGGAAACAACGACGTCGCGTCGACCCGCCAGAACCCGGTCCGGTTTTACCGCGAGTACGTGACGGTCGAACCGTCGGCGACACGCACGGCGGTGACGGCCCTCTACTACTTCCGGAACGACTCTGATGAGAGTTCAACCGTGGGCATCATCTACCCATTCCCCGTGGACAGGAATCACCTCTACCCGTTCCAGACCAAGGTATGGGAAGAGAGGCGGGACAGCTTCGAGCCGATCGGCTTCGTGCGCGGGGAGACCGATGTCAGATGGACGATGAGCTTCACCCCACGTGAGGAGAAGCTCATCAAGGTCAGGTATGTTCAGGAGATAAGCAGCAACCGCGCCATATACATCGTCACGACCACGAAGCTCTGGGAACG
This sequence comes from Candidatus Eiseniibacteriota bacterium, assembly GCA_030622115.1. Taxonomy (GTDB): domain Bacteria; phylum Joyebacterota; class Joyebacteria; order Joyebacterales; family Joyebacteraceae; genus Joyebacterum. The sequence continues at coordinate 89,495 of JAUXGN010000002.1, read as the reverse complement.
ACCGATCGAGGTTGCGGAGTTCGAGTTTCGGATTCCCGCCTCGTTCGAGGGGGTTATGCTATCCTTCACCCCTGATCGGACGGAATCGCACGGAGACACAATCGTCCACTACAGACGGTACACCGACTTCTTCCCCGATGAGAATCTGACGGTGTCGTGGGACTAGGAACTCAGACCCAGCAGCGAGACTATATGAGTCCCGTCTTCTTCGTCTCCTTCTTGTCCCTCTTCTTCTGGCGCTTCTCCTTCTTGGAGAGTTGCGCCTTCTTCATATCGCCGTGTCCCACCTTGTCCTTGCCCATTGTTCCCTCCCGTGCGCATCTACAGATCGAGTTGGGTCTTCGGCTTCTGAACTCCTGTGGACGCGCCCGTCACGTCCAACTCGTAGCTCTGATCGCGTAGTATCTCACCATCTTCAGAGTAGACGAGGAGCCTGACGTTGTCAAAGTACCCCTCAGAATTCTCGTACGGAATGAAGGCGTCAATCTCCTGATCGCCGCGAAAGAGGAGATGCGTGCCGTTCGAGTAATCATTCGGCAGGCCGTTCGTGAGTTCCACGTTCCACGGATAGACCCCAGTCACCGCACCGCGAGACTTCGTGTAGCCGGCCACGACAACCACGTAGCCGCGCGCACGCTCATATGTATCGTGTGGATTCTCAAAGCCGAGACGGATCTTGAGCCCCTTCTTCGGAGACACGCGCCATTCATAGGTGAACTCGACCAGCTGTATCTCCGGAGACGGCTCTGCGCCTTCCTCTCCGGCGTCAGTGCTCACGCCGCGTGCCAGCGCTCCTCTCGACGGTCCGCTGTCGTCCGGTTCACCAGCTGAGCTTCCGGCCTCCGTCTCCGTCGCGGCGCCATCATCCCCTGAACCAGAACAGCCCCCGACGATCAGAACAAGAAGGGTCGCGAGCATCAGTATCAGAATGAGACGCAGGTGGATCATTGTGTGCCTCCAATGAAGTCCGTGCCGTAGTTCTACGGTACGATGGTCTTGCCTTCGATCGTGTACTCCCTGACGGCGATCTGCACTCTGTTGAAGATTCGAAGCATGCCGATAGACAGGTCCGCGACGCTGCCACGCTCTCCCGAGCTCTCCCCAAACTTGATGTGCATCGCATCGACACTGCCGTCGCCGAGCGTCGGATCGAGAGCGTACCAGCCGTCTCCAGTCCACATCTCTATCCACATGTGGTAGAGGAACTGTCCCCGGAAGTACGTGATTCCCGATACGAGCTTCGTCGGGATCCCGATCGAGCGCCCCATCGCCGCGGCAAGCACCGCGTGCTCGCTGCAATCGCCCGCCCTCGCGTCCAGCACTTCGCGGGCTGAGGCAAAGGCCGTACCGAACCCCTTGTTCTTAACCTCCACGAACACCCAGTGCTCGATGTTCCTGGCGGCCTTCCAGCTGTTCTGCTCTGTTCCCCAGGCTTGTCTCGATGCCACACCCAGAATTCTCGGGTACCAGGTCTGCATGAGGGGATTGCCGTCAAGGTAACTCTTCATCGGCGTGCTGCGGATGGGGAACCTGACGACGGCCTCGCTCGCCGGCTCGGTTCGCCGAACCCTCACGAGAACTCCGCGCTCGGTTCGTCCCTCGATCGATTGCCTCTTGTCTTCAATAATGAACTCGGCAACGTCGGCGCCGTCCACCCACATCTCATAGAGAGCGTCGTCGACACTGAAGGGCGCGCGAATCGACACATCCACCGGGATGGCCCCTGTGGAGAGAATGTCGAGAGCCTCCTTCTCAGCAAGCGCAGCTTCTCGGGTTGTTCGTACCTGCACAATTCCAGTGCCTGCGATTTCGGACCTCCACAGAAGCCCGTCATCGTCGCGCCACTCGTGCAACTCCAGACCGGCGTAGATCGGCGACACAACCACAAGTTTGTGCAAGTCGACGGTCGCACCCATGATCTCGAGCTGCTCCGCACCCACGACGGAGACCTCGAAGGAGGCAATCTCCGAGAAGTCAGGGTCAAACGCGGAGAACGTGTAGCTATCGCCGGGAACGAATCCCCTCTCGACGTGCATCTTCCAAACGCCCCTCGGGAAGAGAAAGCCCTCATCGAGTGATACATCCGACACGATAGCATCGTCCATGAGGGAGATGCGAAGCCTGGCGGTCCCGGATGTGATCGTGAGATCCAGCTCGCGTTCCTCCGACGACACGCGGCTTGCAAGATGGTAGCTGACAGGACTCCCGTCCTGTGTCTCCACCCAGCTCTCACTCAGTTCCACGCGAACGAGCTGGCGACCACGCATGGCCATCATCCTGGTGTAGGAACCACTGACGCGATTCCCATCCGCATTCGCGTCTTCCTCTACCCACTCCCGCACATAGCCGGTCGACGCTCCGTCAATCGTGGTCTCGTACCAGTATTCCTCCAGCACAGCACCGGCTGGGACCACCGTCAAGAGAGCAACAATCAACGCGCACGAGAATGCGAGCGACCTGCGCGGGCTCAAACATCCACCTCCAGTCTGATTCTCTGGTCGGCATCGGCCTCTCCCAGAGAGCACATGACGCCTTGTGAGATCCAGTCCACCTTCAACGGTGTTGCCTACAGCTTGCCGGCTGCCTTGAGTTCGGCAAGCCTCTCCTCGATAGCGGCCTTCTGTCCCCTCAGATTGTAGAGGTCCATCTCAAGTTCACGGATGATCTGCCTGATTGCATCGCCGTCTTCCATCTGCTGCTCGACCTTGTTCGCAACCAGCATCTCCTCCACGTTCTCGAGATCCATCGTTACCCTCTCAAGTTCGTTCTGGAGAAGCTTCGGGTCGTCCGGGAACTCACCGTCCCCCCCCGTCTTGGCGGCGCATCCGGCAAGCAACACCAGCCCCACCAACGACACAAGCACGAGCGCTACGACACTTCTCTTCTGTCTCATTATGCCTCCCGGTGTGACGCTTGAGGTACGAGCACCCGGAAGGACCGGGTGCGGCTTGAAACAGGGGCGAATCCGCAAGCCGCCGACGCCAGCGTCGCGTCAGGCATGAAACTTGTTATCGTATTCTATTGGGCGGGTCGAGACGATGTCAACAGTGGTTTCGAAAGCGCGATCTCTGCGCAATCCGCCGAGATCTTGACACCGGCCTTGTGTCGTGACAGAATCAGAGTAGCTGATGAACGCGCAATTCGCGATTCGAGAGTGCCAGAACGGGTGATAAGCAATGGAGAGGTGGCAGGAGTTCGAGCCGGACATAGCAAGGATCGCAACCGGGCTCACGCCTGACGCGATGCTTCGTGAGGACCTCACTCAGGAGATGCGGATCCACATCTGGCGCTCCCCCGAGGGAAAGACCAAGAGCTGGTACCTCTCCAGCGCCCGCTGGCGCGCTCTCAAGTTCATGACACGGACGGCGATCGACTGCCCCGACGGTGATCTCGACCGTCAGGTGATCCTATACGGGATCCTTGGTGATATCGACCCCGAGGCCGTTCGCTTCATTCCGAGCGAGTGGCAGAAGCTCCTCATGCAGGCGCCGCTTGACATGGTCCCGGAAGCCTTCGCGTTGTCGGTCGAGATGCACGATGCCGTCGACCACCTGACGGCCAGACAGCAGCGAGTGCTGTACGCCGTTGCGCAGGGGTTCACCCAGGATGAGGTGGCGGGCATGCTGAGCGTCTCGCGGAGAACGGTCGCGAGCGAGTTGACCCGGATAAGGGCTGCTTTCCGCGAGTTCAGGTATGATACACCGATATCGAAGGTGTGACCGACGCGGATAGCAACGACTTGGAAACCGCCCCCAGACGACCGGAAAGCCCTACGCATAGGGCTCCCCAGAAAAATAGCCGATTCGACGAAAAAAGCCTGCACAATCAGTAGCGCAAACTGGCTTGTACTTATTGAAGGGCCATGAGGCCCTTTTTCTATGCCCGGTCCATGCGGATCGGGCTTTTTCACGCTCGGTCCCCGCTGATCGCGTCCTTTAGCTGCCCGCTCTGCCCGGGATGCCGTCGTCCCAGATTCGTCTGAGCTCCGCGTGTTCCTCGCGTGACAGCTCGTTCGCTCCGCCATCCGCGCCGCCGTTTCCGCCGTCGCCGACCTCGCGTGCTCGCCCCTCTCTCACGAAGAACGAGATCACGGCATTGAGCGCCCGCTCGAGCGAAACTCGGTCAGAGACCACGATCGGGTTCATGACGGGGTCCCCGGTCGACACGGTGAAGCTCCCAGGAGACACGGCCACGGTTGCCAGTCGCATTCCCTCCAGCGCAAAGTGAAGGACTCCGTCGACATCGCCGGCGGATATCCTGCCGTCCAGTCCGTCCACACCGGACCGGAAGAGCGTAAACAGCGTACGCACGCTTTCCGATTCGATGCCGGCTTCGAACTGTGACTCCGTTCCCCCATTGAGTTCCGGTGCACGGCGCACGACTGCAGCGCTGACGGAGTCTGTCTGCGTGAGTGCTACCGTCTCAAGCAGGAGCTCCGGTTCTCCGTCCACAAGAAGCTGCTCCGCACGCACCAGCCGAACGCACACATCCGACATGCCCGACACTGCGCGGACAACAGTCGAGGGAAACCTCGGCGCCACAAAGACGAGAAGCGGCGCGTCGGCGCCGACCAGACCGTCTCCCGAGTAGGCCCTCATGAACAACCGCCGGTTCTCAGCGAGCCAATCGAGGTGTTCGTAGGCGCGCGTGGGAACCATCCTGACGTCATCGGAGATGAGATCGACGAGAATCGCGCTCCCGTCCTCGTCCGTCATGATGATGTCAACGCCGGTGAGGCCTTGAGCATCAGCATCGACGATCTTCCCCCCCGCATGGATCTGATCTGCCGCTGAGCAGACGAGCTTCCGAAGCTCACCTGGTTCGGGCAGTGGTGCTCGCTCAATTCGTCTCATTCCCTCAGATCTCCATTCCGGGCTTCCAACCACTCTGACCCAAGCGCCTTCGACGCCGCCTCTCTGAGCATAAGCGCGAAGACCGCATCGGGTCTGGAACGCACGATCGACCCGCGCTCCCTCTGCTCACTTCCAAGATTGTCTTCGTAGGTCATTCCACCGAGAAAGTGCATCTCCATGGACAACAGACGTTCCGCTGCCACTCTGGTCTTCGAGAAGAACCTGGCTGCGTAGTCGTTGTCGGGCGCCATGTTGACCATCAGGCCCACTTCTTTCACACCCAGATCCCGCTTCAGACGCGCCAGCACGGCGAACGCCTCGCTGAAACCGTCCCACCCCGGCCTTGCTACGACTACAAAGAGACCGATTCGGTCGAGGATGGGCGCCAGCCAAGCGGTCCTCCCGATGGCGAGGTCGATGACGGCACAGGAGAGCCGTTCCCGACCGTTCCCGTTCACATCAACGTAGACCGACTCGCCCCGTCCAAGGAGTTCATCCGCGCGGCCTCCTCCGCCTGCACAGTCTACGACCACGACTCCGGAATCAACGCGCACTGTGGGGGCCGCTCGTCCCTCGCCGGTGAGCGGCGAGAGGTAGTTCCACGAGGGCGTACCCATGTAGAACCGCGCATTGGGCACTTTCGGGTCTGCATCAAAGACACCGACCGTTCCCGTGCTCATGAATGCGTGAGCCAGGTTGATGGCCACAGTCGATTTGCCTGGACCGCTGTCGCCGCCGGTCACGACGAAGAGGTTCGTGCGCTCCCATCGCCCCACCCGGTCGGACTTCACATTCGGGCTATCATGGGATTCCGGTACCGCACGGGATTCCGGTACCGCACGGGGTTCCGACGCCGCACGGGGTTCCGACGCCGCAAGCTCAATGGCCGCGGGAAGAGGCATGTCAGTCAGCTCCGCCGCTTCCCTCTTCGGCTCTTCTTCTGTGCTTGAGAAGAAAAGGTGGGATACGTCAGCGAGGCTCTTCGGCGTCTTTTCGCTTGTGCTGCTGCTCATCTTGATTCAGCCCGAAGATCTCTCTAGGTCCTGTTGCACAGGCTGCTAGCCGCGCCTGTACACCTCGATTATGCAATCCTCATTCGGATCTGTTCGATTCCCGTTCGCAGGGTCCGGTCTCCACGCTCCGTCGACAACGAACTTGTACAGATGACGTCCCGGCCCAAGATCCACCGTCGTGTGCCACACACCATTGGATTCGCGTTTGAGCACAACACCGTGCTCGCGATCCCAGTTATTGAAGCTCCCGATCAGCTCAACATCGTTGGCCTCCGGAGCCACAAGTGAAAAGAGGATCCCGCCCTCTACGAAGTGCGGACCAGGCTGCGACAGGATCCAGTCGTCCATCCCGCGTTCCAGTCCGGACGTCTCGGCCTCCTTCACGGGCTCGAACTCCCCGCTCGTGAGGCGCTCCTCGTCCGCGATCACCTCCTGGGTCAGCGACTTGTAGTCGCGTGCACCGGTGCATGTTCGTGCGTAGTGCGAGATAGCGACTCCCCAGTTCGCGGCCTCCCGGAAACGAACGGTCCGTCTGATGACGGTGTCAAACATCTCGCGCCCGAAGCGAATCTGGGCCTCGCGAAGGAACTCCTGCGAGAAGCGAGTCCGTTTGTCGAACATCGTGAGAAGCACACGGATGCGCTTCTTGAGACCGAGTTGCTCACGCACGAGGTTGATCGAATCCGTGACCTTGAGGGCGCCATGCAGTGAGTAGTACGACGGCTCCATTACAACCATCGCCTCGCTGCAGGCAACGATCGCGTTGAAGGTCAGAAGCCCCACGCTCGGCGGACAGTCGACAATTGTGTAGTCGAAGTCGCCCTCCACGGCGTCAAGCTTCCGCCTGAGACGATTTTCCCTGTCCGGCTTGCCCGACAGCTGCTGTTCGATAGCCGACAACACGACGTTTGATGGAACCACGTGCAGGTTCTCGGTGACCTCTACGGAAACGTCGTGGATCGATGTCTGTGGGTTCATCAGGACATCGTAGGTAGAAGTGAGGAGGTTGTCTGTGTCAACACCGAGACCGATCGAAGCATGGGACTGGGGATCACAGTCCACGAGCAGGACTCTCTTTCCGAAATCCGCAAGATACGACGCGAGGTTCACTGCGGTGGTCGTTTTGCCGCAACCACCCTTCTGGTTGACGACCGCAATCGACCGCATTCCAGACCTCCTTACGTGTAGAGAGCATCGTTCCAGAGAGTAGTGCTAGAGTGAGAAATCTGATGAACGAAGCGTAGACGTTCGGCGCTGCATTGTCAAGACGGATGTCAGGGAAACGGGCTACCCGCACGTGATGGCCACACCCTCGAACGAGATGTACGGAACAACGACGCTGAAGAGACGCTCCGTCTCTCGCGAGACGGCCGTGACGCCAGGAAGAAGTTCGAAGATATCGCCCGCGATCATGGTCCCGGAGAGTGGCTCGGCCAGCTTGCCTCCACGGATCATGTGGCCTCCCTTGACAACTCCCGAGAAGTCCCCGCTGACCGGATCGACGTTCCCAGAGAACCTCGTCACGAGGACTCCTCGATCCGTTCCCGCTATCATATCCTCGAGCGCGGTCTCCCCCGCGCTGACGACAACGTTGGTCGTGGAGACAGACGGAACCGATGAGGCTCCTCCACCGGCGTGACCGCTGCTTGCTCTGCCGTCCTTGCGTGCCGTGTAGGAGTCGAATATGTAGTTTAGAAGCACTCCGTTTTCGACCAACGGCAGGGTTCTGGGAGCGATACCTTCGCGATCGAACGATGTGGTCGCGAATCCGCCCGGCAGCGTCGCGTCGTCCGTGACTGTGAGGATGTCACCGGCGACGCTCTTCCCCAAGAGATCACAGAATCTGCTCGTTCCCTTCTGAACAGCAGATGCATTCACCGAGTACTCGATCGGATGGACGACAATGTCGGCCGCAGCCTTGGGCGCAAGTATGACGGTTCCGTTGAAGCTCTCACCCTTGACCGCGCCCAGCGAATCCACGACCTTGGCCGCAAACACCCTCGCCACTTGGGCCGGGTCGATTCCGGAAGCCGAACGGGCGCTGTCGAACTGATAGTCGAACGACGATATCTCCTCGCCGTCCCTCGCCATGCCCATGATGTAGCAGTAGATGCTGCTCTCGGTCTCTATGGCTCGTGCGCCCTTTGAACTCACGATCGCCTTTGTCCCGAACTCCGCGGCCACTCCTCCACCGTCGATCGTCACTCGCTCATCGTATTCCTTCGCAGCATGAAGCATCGCCAAAGCACCCTCGACAGCGTGCTCCACGCCGTAAGACTCCATCGTTGAATCGAAAATCCCCTCCATCTTCGAGATCGGCGTCGGATCCGGAAGCCCGTTGTAGCTGTCGGGAGGAGCTGCGGCCGCTATGCCGAGCGCCCGCTCCACCGACGAGCGTGCGTCTTCCTCGCTCAAGCCGTTGACGTAGGCGAATCCCAGACTCCCCCGCTTGAAGACCCTTATGCCCAACCCGTCCGCTCCCATGCTCTTGGCAATCTGGATGTCGTTCTTCTGCAGGTCGGCATTGACCTGTCTACCGGTCACGGCATACGCCTCGGCCTCATCCGCACCTGCGCTCTTGGCCATCTCCACCGCCGCATCGCAGATCGTCAGAAGATCTTCCATCCGCTTCTCCCCTCGTAGTTCGTAGCCTTGCCCGCCGAATCCGCCTTCGGTCATCACCGCCGTGTGCCGACACGAGAATCCCTGATCTAGCGCCCTCCGACCACAACCTTGCACCGGACATAGGGCCCGCCCCCGTCCACCTTCGCAGGCTGTCCCTTGCCGCAGTGACCGGTTCCTATCGCCCACTCGAAATCGGAGCTCACGCTGTCCACGCTCCTCAGCACATCAAACGCGTCACCGGAGATCGTGGCGCCGCGCAGGAGCTTGCCCACCTTCCCGTCCTTGATCTCGTAGGCCTCCTGTACGCCGAACATGAACTCGGCGTTCGAATCCGCCTGGCCGCTTCCCGCACCCCGCATCAGAAGCCCGTTCGCCACTCCCCCAACCACTTCATCAAACGAATCTTCCCCAGGCTCGACGTAGGTATTCCGCATTCGAATGAGCGGCTCGTCCCGATAGAGCCAGGCCCGTGCGTTCCCGGTCGGCGCAACCCCGAATCTCGCCGCCGACTCGCGGTCGTGCAGGTACGACGTCAAGACGCCGCTATCAATAACGACGGTCTTCCGGGCAGGCACCCCCTCGTCGTCGACCAGGACCACTCCGCCCGCACACTCCGCCCCGATGTAGACGGGTCCACTGTCGACCAGTGTCACGAGTTCGCTTGCAACCTGCTTCCCCAGCTTCCCCGCAGCAGCAGAGCCTGAGAGCACGAAGTCGGCCTCCACAGTGTGGCCTATCGCCTCATGCGCAAGCAGGCCGACAAGATCGGGCGCCAGAACGACTGTGGTCATACCTCTCGGAGCATACGGCGCTGAGAGAAGGTCTACCGCCACCCTGCCCACGTGTTCCGAGAGAGACTCGGGCGACCACCGCGTGAAGAGATCGGACCATCCTCCGGTGACACCGTCACCGCGATAACTGAAGGTCATTTCATCATCCTGCGCCGCGACGGCGCTCGCGACGAACTCCAGCTTCGTGTCCTCGATATGAGCATCGGCCCCATCGGTCGAGACGATCCACTTCTCATCCACCAGTTCGGTGTACCGGCACATGGCAGAGCGGATCCTGGAAGAGGATTCGCGCGTGCGCTTCTCTGTCTCCACGACAAGGGCGGTCTTCTCCTCGGTCGAGTGCGAAGCGACATCCTTCGCATCTCCGCTTGTGAAGTCGCCCACGGCGAGCTGACAGTCAGCCAACCGCTCAATCTTCCGGCTCCTGCCTGCGGACGACTGTTCTGCGGCCACCGTTGCGTCCCGGACAGCCGTCTTGATGCTCGACACGTCCATATTCGATGTCCCGGAGAACCCCCACGTTCCATTCACGAGGACTCTGACGCCGACCCCGCAGGTCTTCCTGTAGGCGGCTGCGTCAAGCTCCCCCTTGCGGACGACGATCTGAAGCGAGCGGCGATCGTGCATCCGGAGTTCCGTCCAGTGCTTCGCGTCCGCCACCACCAGTCTAAGCACATCCCGCATCTTCCACTCCCCCGCTTGCGATAGTCATCGGCTCGGACACGCGCCATCTCATCCGGCCGGTCAGTATGAGCGCTTCCCCTACTCGGCCTCCGGGAGGCCGCCGTCCCGGATCACGGTCTGGGGCACAAGAATGGCCCCCCCGAACGGACCGAGACGAACACTGATAGCGATTCCGTCTCCCGCCTTCTGTACCGGAAGCTGCTCACCGCTCAGTAGGTCGTGCATCGAACACGGTGAGCCCCCACGTGCCAGGAAGGGAGCGGCGTTCGCGGCCCCCAGGGGGATATGGACAGTCGCTTCACGACCCCGCGCGTTCATGACGACCACGACCGCATCTGCATCGCTCGTCCTCAGGAAGGCGTACACTCCGTCGTCGGCAAGAAGCGTCTCGAACGACCCGCGCGTGAGACAGCCGTGCTCTCTCCGGATCGTCAGGAGCTTTCGGACGTCATCGTGGAATGCGACTCGCGGCGGATCGTCGGCCCACACCCAGTTGAACGGCCTGCGACAGTCCGGATCACCACCGCCATCCATCAACACTTCGTCCCCGTAGTAGATATGAGGGACTCCAACGTATGTCGCGGCGAAGAGAAACGCCAGACGTGCCTTCCTGGCGTCACCGCCGCAGATCCGCAGGAAACGCTCTGTGTCGTGGCTGCCGACCAGGTTCATCATGGCCTGGGCGCCCTCGTTCGTGTAGGTGAACCTGCCCAGGGCGAGCGCCCGATCGAACTCCGGCGCCTTCATGCTTCCCTCGGCGATGAACTTCGTCACCGGATCGCGAAAGGACTTGTAGTTCATAACGGCATCGAAGTAGCGCCCGTTCACGTAGTCAGGAGAGGCGCCCCAGAGTTCTCCCACAATGTAGGCGTCCGGCTTGACGCCCTTCACGCGCTCCCGGAAAAGCTCCCAGAACCAGAACGGCACCTCGCCGGCGACATCGAGGCGGTAGCCATCGACGCCGACATCGACAAGCCAGTACTCGGCCATGTCGAGGAGGTGATCGACCAGCGGCCAGTTCGGGTCCGCCTCCGCGATCTCCGTAACCGAATTCTCCTCCGGATTCGGGCGAGAGAGGTCGAAGTTCAGGTTCGGCATCTGCCCGAATCCCCACCAGCAGTCGTAGTCATCGCCTCCGCCACTCTTCTGCCCATCCGGAAGAGGCCAGCGGCGCCACTCGTACCAATCCCAGTACTCCGACTCAGGCCCCTTCTCGCGTGTGTCTGAGAAGGCCCAGTGCGTCTCGCCTGTGTGATTGATGGCGAGATCGAGCACGACGCGCATGCCCCGTTCGTGGGCGTCGGCCACGAAGGCTGCGAACTCCTCGTTCGTCCCCATATGTGGATCGATGATGCGGTAGTCTGCGGCGTCATACTTGTGGCTGCTCTTCGACTCGAAGACAGGGTTCAGGTAGATGATGGTAACTCCCAGGTCCTCAAGATAGTCGAGGCCCTGCCCAAGCCCTGCGACATCCCCGCCGTAGAACGAGTACCAGTCCGGCTTCCCGTCAGTGCGATAGGGACTCTCGGAGAGCCCCGTCACGTCGTACCAATCATCGACGAGGTGGAAGTACTCGGCGTCGATCTTCCCCGATTCCGGCAGATGGGTGAGCCCTTCGTAGTATGCCTCGGAAAAATCCGGGTCGTTGTCCGGATTCCCGTTGGCAAAGCGTTCGGGGAAGATCTGGTAGAAGACACCCTCCTTGACCCAGTCGGGCGTCTCGAAGACAACGTTCTCCTCTACCGTGAAATGGTAGATCCCCACGCCGTCCTCTGAACCAGCCTCGGCGGTCCCGTTCGGTCCAAGCCAGATCACGGTCTCGCCGTCGACCAGTGCGAACCGATACTCGATGCGCTCATCAACTTCAAGTCTGCGCTCGTAGTAGTCGTATTGTCCATCGCTGCCGGTCCGCTCCATCCGGAATCCGGAGGAAGCTCCGGAGATGAACCAGACGGAAATTCGCTCGATGTCCCCCGCCCAGACCCTCAGTCTCAGCGTGACAGTGCCGTCGGAATTGAGCGCACGGCTCCATGCTCCCGTGCCGTGTTCGAGACCCTCGCTCAATACCTGGCCGTCTCCGCGAACGAGGACTATCGGCTCAAACGTGTCGTCGACAACAATGACCGAATTCTGCCCACCAAACCCGTCCGGGCGGAAGCCCTCGGCGGTCGTATCGGTTATCCACTCGCCGTCCGCAACGAACTTGTACTGGTACTCCCCTGCGGGCAGTGGAAGCACTATCTGGAAGCGGCCGGGCATTGATCGCATCGGGGTAGCGTCAGTGCTCCAGTCATTGAATGTTCCTGCAAGAAAGACCTGCTGATAGGTCTCTTGCGACTCGAAATCGAACCTGACCTTCTTGAGGAGGCCTACCTGATCCGGGTCGTCAGAGATACTGGCCGGACTCGCTGCTACGGAGAGAAGAAGTGTGGCTGCTGCGACGATGGACGTGACAGCACCCCTCGCTGCGCATGATAATAACATGATGGTTCTCCCATTGGCCTTGCCCCGACCGGATTGTGTGTCTCTGAGCATTCTACCGAACGACGCAATGAGACCGCAACGCCAAAGAGATGCGCCCCCGGGTCTCATAGACCAGAGGGCGCACATCGGAGGCGGATTCAACCGCTACTCCTCTTCGAACTGGTCCTTGGCAGCGCCGCAGACCGGACAGACCCAGTCGTCGGGAAGCGCGTCGAATGCCGTTCCAGCCTCAACACCGTTATCAGGATCACCCTGATCCGGATCGTATATGTACCCACAGATGAGGCATTTGTACTTCATGGGATCCCTCCAATTGGCGCGTCAACGTCGGCCGATCCTACCAGTAGCAGCAGCTCTGCGATTCCACCGGCACGCAGGGACCGCTCGCGAGCCGGTACAGAGCTACTTCTTCCGAGCCTTCTCCTTGTCCTTGTGAATCTTGTCGAGGCGCTTTGTGATCTGAACTACGTGACCCTTCTCTTCATCAATCAGACGCGAGAGAGCCTTCTTCGCCTCGCTCTTCCGGTTCACACGATACGCCTCCGTGTAGTACAGGACGGCGTCCTTCTCGACTGCCAGAGCGAGTTCGAGCGCGGTCTCGGCGTTGTACTTCCTTCGAGCGATCTTCGTCATCCTGGCGATACCCTTGAAGATCCCACCATCCACGAGCGAGCTGATGTAGGCCGACGTCTCCTTGTCTTGCTCGGCCGTCTGCTTACCCATCCCCCCCGATGTCTTGAGCTCGAGGGTCTCGAAGAAGGCCAGATGCTGCTTCTCGTCTCGCGCGAGCCTTCTGAAAACGCGCTTCGTGGCCGCGTCATCTGCTTTCTCAGCCATTTTCGTGTAGAAGTCCAGACCCGCCTCTTCGATGGCTATGCCGACGCGGTAGATCTCATCCTCACTGAGGTACTCAATCATCAGGGACCTCCATATAGAGCCTGGTTCTCCGTCAGAATGTACTCATCACCTATAGATGCAAGTCGGGTGTAGAGGTTGTGCGCGACTTCCTCGCTTTTCATTGCGATCGTGAACAGCTGCGCCAAGGATAGCCAAGCCCGGACACACGCGCAATCGGAATCCCGCGTTGAACACAGCAACGCGGACCCCAAGGGGCCCGCGCTACGAACGACTTTACACTCACTCAACTGAAAATAACTCCGGAGGCACGGTCGCCAAGGTAAGGCTGGGCTGCGGCTGACGCATTCCTGGCACCTAGAATTTTGCCCATCTTCCTATCGACGTACCTCCAGAGAAATCGAAAGCGGCCGCGGGACTAAGTCCCCGGCCGCATTGGAATCACAAGAAGACCTCAACAGATGTTCCGGAGAGCACTATCAGATCCTCAGGCAACACGGACCAGCAGTAAGGACGTGAAGCTCTCGCGTGCACCGCATGCCACTCTCCGGGATGGCAGGCGGCGATGCCTACAGCATATCTCGCGATAGACTCCATGCGCGTGATGCCTTTTCCGCTCCCCTGCTATTCAGGGATGCCCGATGGGAGTCCGAACTTCGAAGGTCAAGGTGAGTACGACCATTATTGTGCAGGACCGTCCACGTGTGGTCAAGGTCTTTTCGTGCGGCCCGGCACAGGAGCGACCGCAATGGCCCGCGAACCGGCCCCAGCCCATGATCCCTGAAACGGCCACTGGCTGGGCATTTCAATCCCCTCTCGTTCGGCACACTACTTGCTTCTTTGTAACAACAGAATTCACCCGTTCCTTACGGAACGCTGAGACATAAACATTTTTCATAGGGGCCCTGAGAATGGGTGTTCCGAGAAGAATACTGATCGCGGAGAAAGACTCGAGAACACGTGGACAGATCTCGCACGTACTATCCGCGGCGGGGTATGCAATCTGCGAGGCTGAAACCGGCCGCGAAGCGCTGAGATCCGTTCAGCTGCTTGCTCCTGATCTGGCGCTCGTGGGACTGGTCCTCACGGACATCGGCGGCAAGGACCTTGCGAGGATCCTGGCGTCGAACGGAGATTCCACACCCGTGCCGACGCTGGTGCTCGCTGGTCCGGGGACGCACCACGATGACGTGCTGGTCGCCGGCGGCGCTCCGGAGAGGCTGGTCGAGCGATGGTCGGGTTCCGACGAGGTCGTCACGCTCGTCAACCGCTTCTTCGAGAAGTCGGAGGAGGACGATCCCGAGATGTTCTTGAGAACGCTTCGATTCGACTGCATCACCATCGATCCTTCCGCGACAACGGTGACGGTGAACGGCGAGGCTGTCGAGTTGACCGAGAAGGAGTTCAGGTTCCTGCACGTGATCGCAGTCAACGGCGAGCGAACCTGCACGCGCGAGGAGCTCAAGCGTCTCGTGTGGGGACAGGATCTGGAGGTCATCGGACGGACAGTCGATGTGCTGGTGAGCAGACTACGATCGAAGCTCGTCGCCGCCTCCGGAAGTGAACTTATCTCCACGGTCCGAGGTGTCGGCTACCGCTTCACTGCGGAGCGCCTGATCTAGGAATGCGGTAGGCGCCGGGAGATAGGGCAAGTCTCGATTCCTCCCCGTAGGCGTCAGTGTTGTAGTATGCCTCCATTATCCTCGCCGACATCTCATCAGAGCGAGATCTGACATCATCCAGGTCGAACCCGGTCGTGCATCCGGACATGATTAGAGCCACCGCGACAATCAGCGATACGATCAGGGGGCTATTCGTCTTCTATGAGTCCTTCTAGCTCAAGTGCATCCTTGCCTGCTCCAGCAAGATCCTCCGGCGTGCCGACATCCCGCCAGTAGGACACGAGTTCGAACGCGCGGACATCGAGTCCGGCCTCTATCATCATCCTGATAGCATCGGGCAATTCATACTCGCCTCTCTTGGAGAACTCGAGCCGGGAGGTGTAGTCGAAGAACACGGGAGATGTGATGAAGATTCCCGCGCTGATGAGATCCGTTCCGGAGCTTCCCTCCGGAGGCTTCTCCACTATGTCCGTCACGCGGTCGCCGTCGGTGTAGACTGCCCCCCCGCGGCAAGGGTCGTCGACGCGCCTTACGGCGAGAAGAAGATCCGTCGGGCTCTCTTCGAATGCTTGGGCCATCTCGGCGTAAGCCTCGGCCTTGGTCAGAATGTCGCCGAACGTGAAAAAGAAAGGACCATCGCTCAGGTACTCACGCGCCGGCTCAGCCGCGCGGCCGGTCCCGTCCTGAACCTCCTGCGTGAAGTAGCTGAGCTTGAGGCCCACGTTCTCACCGCCTCCGAAGTAGTCGCGGATACTGTCAGCCATGTAGCCGACGATCACGCCGGCCTCCTGAACACCGGCTCCTGCGAGCGCCCGCAGAACGTGCCAGAGCATGGGCCGTCCGCCTACATCTACCATCGGTTTGGGGATGTCATCTGTGATTTCACGCATGCGAGTGCCCTTGCCTGCTGCCAGGACGACGGCCTTCATGTGATCTCCCGTTTCAGATTCGCTCGCCTCATTGTCAGTCTCAACTTCGGATGGTACTGTCGGGGTCAACGCGCATAAAGCACCGGGCCGCGCAGGCTATCTGACGGCGCGGTCGATGACGCCTCCTCCCAGCACGATGTCATCATCATACAGCACAATGAACTGCCCTGGAGTGATTGCCCGCTGCGGTTCATCGAATCGAACCGTTATCTCATCGCCGTCGAAAACCACATCGCACGCAGTCGGCTGGGACGCATACCGAATCTTCGCCCGCGTGCGGAACCGAGCAGGGGGAGCGCCCGACGGCCAGTTGAGTTCGCTAGCCTGAAGTGTGTCGCAGTAGAGATCCTCGTCGTCGCCAACGACTACGGCGTTTCGCTCAGGCACGATCTCAACCACATAGGCGGGTCTGGGACGCGAAAGACCCAGCCCTCCACGCTGTCCTATGGTGTACGATGCGATTCCTTTGTGCTCGCCCAGGATGCGACCATCCGCATCTTCGATGGGACCTGCGTGCATGCCATTCGGAGCGTGCTCCAGGAGGAACGCGGACAGAGGACGACCCGATAGAAAGCAGATGTCCGCACTCTCCCTGGCTGTCGCTGCCGGCAGTCCGGCGTCGCGCGCGATCGCGCGCACGTCGTCCTTCATGAACTCGCCCACAGGCATGAGCGTCGCTCCGAGCTGTCTGCCGGTGAGCCTGTGAAGGAAGTACGATTGGTCCTTCGAAGGATCGCGTCCCATCGCGAGTCGCGGGGTTCCTCCCCCATCGTCGCGGATGATGCGCGCGTGGTGGCCAGTCGCGAGGAACTCCGCTCCGAGTTTGCGGGCTTCGTCAAGGAGATGTCCGAATTTGATAAGCCTGTTGCAGATGACGCAGGGATTGGGTGTTCGACCAGAGGCGTACTCCGCCACGAGATACGAGATCACGCTCTCCTCAAAGACGGCTCCCAGGTCAACAGTATGGTGCTCGACACCGAGGAACTCAGCCACCTTCGCAGCGCTCTCACCCCATCCATCTGACGGTTGGTCCGGCTCCGCACCGCCCGCGGATTCGGCGTTCCCGCCCACGAGATCACCCAGCGTCATCGTCAGACCGACAACATCGTGACCTTCACGAAGAAGAATGAGAGCGGCTACTGAGCTATCGACACCACCACTCATTGCAACGGCGATTCTCATCAGAAGATGTAGCCGATCGAGGTGTAGAGCCCGGAGTTCGTCACCTGAGCGGTCTCGCCCCCCTCGGAGAACTGCTCACGAACGAAGGCTGCCTCGACAATGTACTCGCTGAATGCCCACGCTCCGCCGAACCCCATCGAGTTTTCGGGAACGATCCCGTGTTCGATCTCCTCACCTATGGCGAGGGCGTAGCCGGCCCTGAGAGTCAGCTTCCCGTCGAGAAGGAGACCCTCGACACCGAACGCCGCAGTCGCGAGAGACACGTCATACTCATCCCTGGCGCCATTGTCTTCCTTGTAGGCCGAGAGCGTGGAACTCACCTTGTCCCAGCCGTTCCGGGTGTAGCTCGCGTGGAATGAAACGAGACCATTGAGATCGTAGGTCACTCCGCCAACTGCCGTAGCCTGCGTCTTCGTCTTCTCATCCCGGCGATCCTCGCCGTACCAGTCGTCGCTTCGCACGTTGATCGTGGAACCCCAGCGATAGCCGAGACCGAACGCAAGCGACTCCGTAGCATCGAAGAGGAACCCCGCTGCCGCCGTGAACCCGACTCCCTTCACCCGTGCCTTTTCCAGCTCATCACCGATGTACTCGTCACGCACCGACTCCTCGAGTGACACGACTCCGGCCGAGAGCCCGAAAGCGCCCTGCTTGCTGTCCCCAATGCGTGATGCGAGGACGGCCTCGAAGAACCGCAGGGAACCGGTGAAGGATCCTTTGTACTGCTTGTACACCGTGACCGTGTCATCCACGACCGGCCTCATCCCGGTGAGTTCGAGCTGCCTGTACGAGGGGCACGCATAGCTGAAGCCCAGTGTGAGACCCTCGTTGCTCTTGGCGGCAACCGCGTGCGAGAACAGGAATCCATCGTCGCTTGATTCGTAACGCTCGTCGCCGTCCGGGAAGTAGTCCCGATTCTTCAGATTCAGACGGATCGCGGCCTGACCAACGATCCCCTCGTACTGAGAGGCGGCGGCCGGATTGTAGAAACAGGCCGAGATACCACCCGTGGCGATGCTTGCACCGCAAAGGGCGGCCTGCTGGGGATTGAGATAGTGGGAGTATGTGCGTGGGGCGTCGCCGATCGACGTCCGGGTGTCGTCAGCATTGACGGTCCCTGACGCGAGTACGACGAACACCAGGATCAGGATCGCATACCGCATCGTCCCTCCTGTGTCACGGGCGTGTCCAACTCGCTGACCACCGGCAGTATATCACGAACAGCCTAGCGATACAGATTCTTTATACTACCCCAAGTCGTGCTCTCCACGGGCGTTCCGGTGTAGGTGAATCTCGCGAAATCCAAGCCGATGTGACTTCCCCACTCGATCCCTATGCGGAACCTGTTTTCACCTGATTTGAGCCAGACATCGCTGTCGCCGACAGCCATGTAGAACGGGCCTCAGCCAACCCCCCAACCCTCCTCCAGTTTGAAGTAGGACACGCGGTTGACACCCGCCATATCTTCATCGATCACCGTCATCTTGACACCGGCCATCTCTTCGTACTCTACCTGGTACGCCAAGAGCGGCTCGTAGTAACCGGTCACCGGGGCCTCTACGATCACCTCAATCCACTCGCCGACTACGTCGATACCAAAGACGGCGTGGTATCCGCTGGCTCCGGAGCAAAGCTCCTCATGGATCCTGATTCCATCGATATTGTAGTGGTCCACGAACGTCTCGCACTCGGTCTGAACGACCGGCCCGGCAGAAGCTGCGGTCGCGGCGAGCGCCGGCGTCAACAACGCGCCGACGACCAGAGCCGCGGCGCGAACTCTCCTACTGTATGCCCATCTGAACGTGTCGCCCAGCATCTCCACTCTCCTCAAGATGTCGTCTGTCCGGAATGCAAGAACACGAATCAGGCTCGAAAACGCGTACCCGGCAGGGATACGCGCACGTGGCTTTCTCTATTGAGACTCATGAACTGTGATCGGGGTTCTTCCCGGCAGCGGTCTTTTCGTGCGGGACCCGCGCTAGTAATAGAGATCCCGCATGATGCCTACCTCGAAACCGCGCCCGGGCTGGGGAAAGCCCTCTTCATCCTCGTACAGAACATCGAAGAGATTCTCCACGCCGGCAAATACATCTCCCCACCGCGTCTCGACGGTGGCCCTGGCGTCAACGAGAACATGAGCGGGGAGGCTATCATCTCTGCCTGAGCTTCTGGAGCCGACTCGTGCAATTCTCGCGAGAATGCCGGCTGGTCCCTTCTCATATGTCATCGTCACGACGGCCATCGTCTTGGGAACGAGTGGCACGTCCTCTCCTGACTCCGTATCTCGTGCCGACGTCATCGCGAGGCTCAGGCCGATGTCCAACTCCGGCATGACCCGGTGTTCCACGCTGAGTTCCGCGCCCCAGGAGTGCACGCGGCCGATGTTGCGAGCAGGATCACCAGACCCGGTCGTGGAGATCATGTCCCTCACGTGCTGATCGAAAAGAAGCAGCGAGAGTCTGGATCCGGTAGATGTCCCTTTGACCAGTTCCGTCTCGAACGAGACACTCTGCTCGGGACGCAGGTCCGGATTGCCTATCTCCGTGCTGAACCACTCCTTGAGAGTGGGAAACCGTGTCTTGAATCCGCCGAGGAGACGAACCGAGACATCGGTCGGGAACATATGTGTCCAAGCGGCCTGCGGGTTGATGCTCGTAAGCAACCTGTCTTCCCCGGCCATCATGTCGCCATTGACCGCGAGCGACATTCTGTCTCTTTCACTCAGAACAATGATATCCTGTCCGAAGAGCGACGCTGTCGTCGCCTCATATCGTATCCATTCTTCACCGGCGTCCTGCTGATGTCTGGCCACATCCTCGCGCACATTCAGACCGGACCAGATGGTGTGTCCCTCAAAGCCCTTGTAGTCAGCGCAGAGATAGCCGCCGAGAGCCTCATTGGAAACGCTCGAGAGCCAGCGACGGTTCTCCCTGTCGAAGTCTGAGTATGCCGCCAGCTGGTTGTCGTTCGTGGAGTAGAACATCCGCCCCTCGATGTGGGCGGCCAGCGTGGGCTGCCAGTCAACGGTCGTCACCGTACGCGTCTCCCGCCAGAACGGGAAGCTCCAGTAGCGGGGCCTGTCTGAGTCTGTGGACGCCGGGGTGTCCCGACGGCCATCGGTGGCGTTGAAAGCAACGGACGTGCGGACGGTCTTGCTCAATCGCCACGACGCCCTGCTCCAGACCATGAGCTGCTCCGATCCCGAGTAATCCCGAAGACCGCCATCCTCAAGGCTTGTTGATTCAAACGACGCCGGAAGCGAGAAGCCGGATGCCCCGTCGGCGGCAACACCTCCGCTCAGGTGAACTCTGCCGACCTGACCTCCGCCCGCGACGAAGCCCGAGTAGTTTCCGTCCGTGCCGGTGGCAAGCTTGTAGCTCAGGCCGGAACGCCCGCCTCCCACAGTGCTCACTTCAACTATCCCACCCATGGCATTCGCCCCGTACACACTCGCAGCCGGTCCCCTGGTCACGTGCACTGCACCGAGGGCTCCAGCGAGGATCATGCCCGCATTGACGGAGCCGGAGTACGGATCGGATATCGGGACGCCATCCACGAGCACGACGAGTTCCCTCTCGCCAAGACCGCGCGTGCTGAGCTTGGCCTCCCCGCGGGAGTTCATCCTCACCACGAATCCGGGAACCATCTCAAGAACCTCAGCGAGATCTTCGGCGCCTGATTCGCTGATCTCATCGGCATCCACATGAAATACGGAGTAGGGTCCCATGAGCCTGGTAGCAACAACAGTGAGCTCGGGAAGGTAGTAGATGGGGGCGCCTCTTGAGCTACCCTGCGATCCATCTCTGGAAGAACCGTTCCCATCGGCTCGCGCTGAAGGCGCCGCACTCAGAAGCAGAACCAGAGCAAGTATGATTGCCACCGTGCCCCCCGGCCCCTTGCCACCATGTCCATTGCGTCCACCGTCTCGACCATCGATCGAATCGGCGGAGTGTCCCAGTGCGCGTGCCAGCGGCGCCAGTAGAATCCTGTCAACAAACATGACTGCGCTCACCCCCAATGCCGTGTGGATCATGATGAGGAATACGATGACTGCTATGATGTGCCCCGATCCGGTCTTCGCCGGACCCGCGATCATTTCGATAGTAAACCTGTAGACCGTTGCCGGTCCCATCCCCATGAGATAGCCCTGAACAACAAGTGGATGAATGAGCGCCCACCAGAGAGCCAGGACTCCTGCCAGGACTCGCCCGCTTCGCCGGACCCGCGGAGCAAGACTCAAGACCATCTCGATGATCAGAGCCTCGGCAACAATGCCGATTGCCGCGAATACGGCCCCTCCAAACCCTGACGCCATTCTCACTCCGGCGGCCACGATCCCGATCAGCAGTGATGACCAGGGAACCGGTACGCTTGACCTCGCCGTCAGGAGAATAACGACACCGAACGTCGCCAGCACGGCGCCGCCGAACGGCACCCCCCATCCCTTGATCAGACCACCGACCGTTACTTCTATGACGCCCCAGAGCGCAGCCATCAGGCCGAGAAGGGCAATCTCACGGTTTGTGAACCGCCTGCGTCCGGATGATGGTTTCAACGGCTGTCCAAACGGGGTCATGTGTAATCCTGCCTTATGGGACAGACCAACGCGTGCCCGTAGGCTCGCCGCACTCATTGTGACGTGTCACCGCTCAGATGCTACACGAAAGCCGCACTTCAGGCAACGTCCGGCTACGTTGTCCCAGCCACGTCATGCCTACCTGTAGAGGGACTTGATCCTCCCCCAGCTCGAGTGTTCGACAGGACTCTCGTATTCATCGTCTATTTCGTAGATGATGTCAGTCCAGTACGAAGTAAACCACAGGCGCCGACCGTCACGCACGGCCGAGCGCCCGACAGCCACTCCAATGGCGCCGACCGCGGGACCGGAGAAGGAACCAAGCAGATTCAAGTCGCCGTCAAGAACATGGATGGCGCCAAACAGGGAGTCCGTCATGTAGAACAGCCCGCTCTCTGGATCGAAATCGAGAGCCCCTCCTGCACCCGAGCCCGACGGATCGTCGTAGGTGGCTATCAGATTGAACGACTCGTCGCACTTCACCAAGTCACCGCCCAGATCCGAGAGCCAGAAGCTCGAGCCATCGAAGCAGATGCCCACCACGCCACCGGGGCATATCGCATCCACGTCCCACGAATCGAGCAGCGTGCCGTCAAGTGAGAACTGATAGACCCTGTCGACCAGATCGGCACCGTAGCCGCCGTAGTCGGTGATGTAGAGTGAGCCGTCCCGACCGTCGGGAACGAAGCAGATCCCGTTGCCGACGTTGATCGTCGCACCGATCCCGATCTGATTCGGTACGTCGAAGAGAAGAGACGCCGTCCATGACGGAGGCTGAAACGAATAGACCTCCCCCCACTCCTGATCAATGTGATAGAGAGTCTGACCGACATCGTCCCAGTCCACCCCCATGGGTGCTGTACTGGGCGACGAGAACGAGTCCAGCACGGCCCGGCTGAGGACCGGCGCAGGGACTGCAACCAGCGGAGTATCACTGAGCCCGCACGTGCGGGCGAGGCAGACGGTGCCCGAGAAGACGACCACGAGTATCACAAGAGCGAGCAGCACTCTGATTGGCAGGACCCTCCTCATCGGTACGGACTTCACCATCGAATCTTGACCCCCTCTGCTGTCTATGGTATACTCTGATATCGGATCAGGTGCAACTCAAAGTAACAGTAATCGTCCAAAGCAACAGTAATCGTCAATCGTTATGGGCTTTTCTTGAGCAGGAGGAAGAGCATGAGAACAGTGCTAGTGATCCTTGCAGTTATCGCCTTGGCAACGACGGCATTCGCGAACAGCGCGCGTGTCAACCTGGGACAGGACGAGGTAACAGTCAGCCTTGAACAGCACGGCGCGCCGACGTCAGTCGCGGATGTCCTTATCTGCATCGACATCGATGCGAACATCGGCTTCGCAGATCTGAGCACGCGTTACGCCGATGCGTTCACGTTTGCGGGCGCCGCCACGTTCGCGTTCGCGAGCGTTGAGATCACAAGTGGAACGATCAACTTCCCGTCGGACGTGACCGCCGATAACTACCCGGTGGTCGTCGTTCTGACGAGCGAGAACTGGTGGGAGGTTCCGCAGAACATCGACCCTGCCGATGAGGCGGTTCTGGCGAGCTACCTGGACACAGGCGGCAATCTGCTGTTCGTCGGACAGGACTACATGTGGGGATCGCATCCTGAGATGGGATCCTGCTCGGGGTTCCCGTACGACTACCTGGGCTTGGATGTCTGTACCCAGGATGTCGCGTGGGCCGCTGAGACGGCCAACATCAGCGGTTCAGCCAGCAGCCTTTTCGCGGGTGAGAGCTTCTATCTGGAATCCGCGCTCGTCTTCCTGAACAATACCTTCTTCCCCGATGCGGCAACGCCGACCGCTACCGCCGATTACCTCCTCTACTACGACGATTTCGCGATGGACGGGGTTGCCATCTGCAATGAGACAGAAGTCTTCAAGACGGTATGGTCCGGTATTGAGATCTCGGCCGCACCCGATGCGGACTTCAACCACATGATCGAGGTCATCTACGACTGGTTCCTCTCAAGCACGCCTGTCGAAGAGACCACGTGGGGCAGCATCAAGGCGAATTACCGCTAGACGCCCTATGGTGCAGCATATTGCGAGAACGGGCGGGGGCCGCTTCCCCGCCCGTTCTCTTGTACCCGAGGGACGTCTGGGCGTCTCTGGTGGCATCCGGACAACCATGGGAGTATACTGCCCCGTGAAACGCGCAGTTCGACGACTGAGAAAGGGAGACACGGATGCCTGAGAACGATCGAAGGCCCTCGGGTCACGATGCGGGCTTGGCCGTAGCATATGTCGCAAGCGGTGAGATGGAAGCACTCACCGTGAAGAGTGTGCTCGAAGCTGCCGGCATAGAGGCGACTCTCAAGATGGAAGCCGTTACGAAGCTTCTGGCCATGACCATTGACGGACTCGGTGCTGTCGAGATCCTGGTTCCCGTGGAGCGACTCGAGGAAGCACGCGCGATAGTGAACACCCCCGCGGAGGTTGTCGAGGATCCCGACGTCGGGACATCGGACGACGGTGGCTCGTGAAGAACCTGGAGCCCCGAGACGATTCGATGTGTTTCGCCTGTGGGAAGGAGAACGCGGACGGCCTGCATCTTGAGTTTGACTACACCGGAGAGCAGGTCCGAACCACGCTCGCGTTCCCAAGGAAGTTCCAAGGCTACAGCAACATGGTCCACGGCGGACTCATCAGCACAGTTCTGGATGAGGCAATGGTCACGCTTCTGAACAGGATGGGCAACTTCGCTGTGACTGCTGAGCTCTCGGTGCGGTTTCTCTCTCCTCTCAGCGTCGGGCAGACCGTGACCGTGACGGCGAACCTTGTTGAGGCGCGTGGTCGGGTCTTCCGGACGGCGGCCACGGCCACCCTTGCTGACGGGACCAGGATCGCTACCGGCGAGGCCCGGTGCGTCTCAATGGGGCCTCTTCCTGACAATCTCACCGGATCCTGAGCAACACCCCACTAACCCTACAATTGACGAACGCCATAAAATGTGCGATAATGTACCAAGAAGTCGTCTTCTATCGTAACGGCCAGTGCGAACGCGGGACCGGAACGTCTGAATTCCTGAGAATCGACTCAGCAACGCCCCGGCCTGCCTCAAGACCGACAGGAGGGAATACGTGCGTCAGGTCTCGACAACACTCGCATTCACAATTCTATGCGGCGCCATCGTTCTTGCCCCGCCGGCCTCAACTGCCGCGTCTACAACGACTGAACTACCCCCTCACGCGGCGGAAGCCGTTGCGTTCCCCTCCCTCGGAGCCGCAGGCGCCGAAGGCCGGCTTGAATGCGCATGTGAAGCAACGGCCGAACTCCTGGACAGCACCGATGACGCGGTCCTTCTGCGTCTCGGCGTCTCATGGAGCCGGGCGGACTCACCCGGCGCGGAGTCGCGGCCTGATGAGGAGGGACCTCTGGTCTTCAATCTCCGGCCGGATCGCTCATGCGCGGACGTGCTCTCCCTAACCGG
This sequence comes from Candidatus Eiseniibacteriota bacterium, assembly GCA_030622115.1. GTDB lineage: Bacteria > Joyebacterota > Joyebacteria > Joyebacterales > Joyebacteraceae > Joyebacterum. The sequence continues at coordinate 64,424 of JAUXGN010000002.1, read as the reverse complement.
CGGACTCGCACGCATCGCCGGGTCCGGGAAGACGTGGAGTGCGCAGTCACCCTCCCCTGCCGGTTTCTCCGTTCTAGTACGTGTTCCGGATACCGGCCGCATCACCTGGACCGCCGACCGGAACGAAGTTATCAAGATCTCAGAGCCGGGCATCATGCGCGACCTCAGGGTCGTCTGCGTAACGTACGAGCCTCGCCCGCCCACGGTTCTGGAGGGGAATGATGGGAGTTCGGTCATCCTGAGGATCGAGACGTCGCCGGGCACGGGAATAAACGAGAAGCGAGAGACCCAGAGGGCTCCGGCGCCGGCGTTTCAGGCGGTCTACGCGGACAGGGTCATCAACTACGTCGCGCGCCGCACCCCGGCGCGGGACGCAGGGACAGGAGTCTCCGGGGATCTGGGAGATCGCGATGAGCTGCCGTTCGGTGGAAGATACCTCATCATCACGGCGGATTCATACGAGAGCGAGATCGTCGATCTTGCCGAGTGGAAGCACAAGAAAGGCGTCCAGACGAAGGTTGTAGCACTCTCTGAAATCGGTTCCGATGCGGACGACATCCGAGCCTACGTCCAGACGGCATACGACACGTGGGCGGTTCCTCCGGAATATGTGCTGCTCGTCGGCGACACCGAACAGCTTCCCGCGTACGCGGGTCTCACATGGACGGACGATTACTACGCAACTCTGGAGGGTGCGGACTACTTCGTTGACGTAATGGTGGGCCGGATCTCTGCCGACTCCCCCGCCCATTGTTCGACCCAGGTTGCCAAGATCCTCGGCTACGAACGCACACCGATCACTGGACATGCCAACTGGCCCACGAGCGCGACGTTCCTGATCGCCGAGGACGGCGATGCGGGCGATGCTATCTACTATGCGAACACGTGGCTGATCTATGATCTCATGGATGCCGCCGGGTTCGCTCCCATGGACACGCTTTTCAGGAGGAACGACACGGCCCACGCTGACGTCTACGCGGCCGTGAACGCAGGACGCGGGTTCGTCACGTTCAGAGGACAGGCCTGGTATGAATGGCCGTACCCGTTCAACATCAACCCGAACAGCCTGGTGAACGGATGGAAGCTGCCCATCATCATATCGGCGACGTGCGGAACGGGCATATATCATGACGACGGGTTCGTCTGTGAAGAGTTTGTCCGTGCGGGCACGGCATCCTTCCCGCGCGGCGCTGTCGCCTTCTTCGGAAGCAACACGGTCATCGCGGGAAGCCAGCCGCTCTCAAGGCGCAGGGGCGCGGGCGCTACGGGCTTCTACGAGCACGTCTTCGGTGAGAACGGCGGTGTACTTGGAGCCGCGTGTGTCGCCGCCAAGATGTCCATCTACAACTTTGACGCGGTGCAGCAGGAGTACGAGGCGTGGAATCTCCTGGGCGACCCGGAGATGAACCTCTGGCTCGAGAGCCCGAAGGACATCACGGTGCTTCACAACGGGTACTACCATTCCGGACAGGGAACGTTCGCTGTCTCGGTCCTCTCGCAGGGCCAGCCGGTCGAGGGTGCGCTTGTCGCTTGTGTGAAGGACGGCGACATATATGCGTGGGCGTACACTAATGACACTGGACAGGCGTCGTTCCCGCTCACGCCGGCTTCGTCCGGCGCTCTCAGTGTAACCGTGACCGCGGAGGGGTTCGTTCCCTACGAGGGGACGACTCAGGTGTTGGACAGTGGCCCGTTCGTGGTTTTCGCCGACATCTCTATTGACGATGCGAGCGGCGGTAACGGCGATGGACTTCTGAGTCCCGGGGAATCGGCGGAGGTGTCGATCGAGTTCACGAACGTCGGCGACGTGGTGGCATCATCGACGGTCACCGTGCTGAGAAGCAGCGCGCCCTATGCAACCGTGGTGGACAGTGTGTCCACCTTCGGTGATATCGCGGCGCAGGCAAACTCCTGGGGATCTCCGCCTCTCACGATCACGGTCTCACCTACCTGCAGAGTCGGATCTGTGATCCCGTACGAGCTTGTCACAACGTACAGTGGTTCACTGCGAATTCTCTCGCCGTCACCGATACAGGTGGCAAGCGCCGATCTCGACATCGTTGTCGTCGACATAGACGATGCTCCCCCAGCGGGAGACGGAGGAGCGACGGCGAGTCCCGGCGAGGTGATCGGTCTCACGGTGACGTTTGAGAACACAGGCGAGTGTGACGCTGAGTCGGTCTCGGCCGAGATCACGACCGAGAGCCCACACATCGCGATCGCTTCGGCCACGGCAGCCCTCGGAGACATGGCTGCCGGAGCGTTTAAGGACAATTCGGAGACACCCTTCGTGCTGCAGATATCTCCAATGGCGCCCAACAATACGAGCGTGGCTCTCAGACTCGTTCTCGGCGGACAGGGGCACTCCTACGCCTATGTCGAGACCCTCGATTTCGATCTCGTCATCTCGGGGCCGACGGCCTCCCTTGTGACCGGACCCGACGACTACGGCTACTACGCGTTCGATTCAAGTGACTCGACCTACGGAGGGGCGCCTGCCTTCGACTGGTACGACATCGCACCACCAGGCCCCGGGAATCTCATCACTGAGATCACGGACGAAGACGACACGATCGCGCTTGTGAACATGCCCTTCAGCTTCCAGCACTACGGCAACAGCTACATGCAGATGTCGGTCTGTTCGAACGGATTCATCTCGATGGGTACGGAGGACTACCGATTCGGCCACAACTCGGAGATCCCAAGCACCGATGGTCCCGAGAACATGATCGCCGTGTTCTGGGATGACCTTGACCCGTCGACAGGCGGTGATATCTACAAGTGGTACGATGCCGTGGGCGAGAGGTTCATCATCCAGTTCGACGAGGTGCCCCGATTCGGAACGTCGGACACCGAGACGTTCCAGATCATCTTTCTGAGGGAGTCCGAGTATCCGACACCCACGGACGACGGGATGATCCTCGTACAGTACGAGACCGTGACGAATCCGATGGGGTGTACGATCGGGATCGAGAGCCCCGATGAGAGTTACGGGATCGAGTACCTCTTCGACGGTGAGTACAACGATACCGCCACACCGCTCGTTGACGGTACGGCGATTCTCTTCACAACAACACCACCGGATGAACCAAGCCTTCCGTGGCTCGTGCTGACGGATGTTACGCTTGACGACACGACGCTTGGCAATGGAAACGGTCAGATCGGCCCCGGGGAAGCCGCGACCTTGTCCGTGACGCTGACCAACAATGGTCAGGCTGCAGCAACCGGCGTGGCGCTGACGCTCACATCGAATGAGGGACTCGTGACCATCATCGACGCCGATGGAAGCTCTCCGGATATCAGCGAGGGAAGCTCTGAGAGCAGCGCGGCCGACGCGTTCACACTCGAGATATCCGACGCCGTGGATGACACACTGCTCACGCTCTGGATTGAGGTGGAGGCCGGTGGAGGCTCATACGGCGCAGTGCTCCGGCACGATCTCCACGTGGATCTTTCGGCAACTGGGGTCTTCGACGATCCGGTCCCCTCGGTCTTCCGATTCCATCCATGCTTCCCGAACCCATTCAACCAAGCGACGACGATGCACCTCGCGCTGCCAGAGGTGGGTCCGGTGCGGCTCAGGATCTACAGTCCTTCAGGGCGTCTCGTGAAGACAGTGCACGATGGTGAGATCCCGGCCGGCAACCACGTGTTCGCCTGGGACGGTACGGACAGCGGTGGATACGCCGTTGGGAGCGGCGTCTACTTCATCCGCCTGGAGACGGGAGCACGCGAGGATACTCACAAGGTGGTGCTCCTCCGCTGATCACCAGCCGCTTCAGAGAAGGGCCGCTTCTGCGAAGCGGCTGGTGCGGAATGCGCAATCGATGCTGAAGAAAAGGGGCCCGTCCATGTTGGCGGGCCCCTCCTGTTGTGTCGGCCGGTCTATGCCGGTCGGTTCGCTCCAATCAGTCTGCGCCGACAGATGCAAGCGCGAGCACGCCACGGGCGCCGGACGCGACTAGCGGTACATCGCCTTCACACTGCCCCAACTTGACTCCTCGACCGGCGTCTCCTCCTCGAAGGATAGAAGCATCGATCCGGAGTTGTTGCCCATCGCATCAACCGTCTCGTCAAGCAGGAAGCAGAAGACCCACCCCGTGCTGTGCGGCGTGATCAACCTCTCATCGCCGACCTCGAGAACATCAAGAATGGGATGATAAGGCCTGCTGATGTGTCTGTAGAAGAGGCAGACTCCGTCGAAGTATCCGGTCGGGTCGCCGTTCGTGACCGCAGTGCCGCTGACGGTCGTGGCGTACGTATTCCCGCCTGTGAGGTACTTCTTCGCGGCGCCGAACTCGAAGAGACCGATGCAGTTGAAAAGCGCGTTGACGGTGAGCTCCTCACGAAACCCGGGCTCACCGGTGATCGTCACTGTCATCGATCCGCTGTTGTCGGCCGTGTCCTTCATCGACTTGTCGACCAGGAACGCGTAGAAATCGCTCCCACTCGCGACGAACGTGTGCTCCTCACCCTTGTTGACGACAACCATCTTCGGATGAACGGGAGCTGTGCCGTCGTAGTAGTAGAGGAAGACGCCGTCGTAATCGGAATCCATGTACATGCTCGCTTTGGCATCGCCATCCACGGTGACCGTGTAGGTGTCGCCAGGCATCAGATTCGACGTGTATGCCGCGTTCAACGAGCGAACACCGATGCAGTTCTTGTACGCATCGACCGTCTGGTACTCGGTGCCAAGCGCCGACGATGTGAGCGCCAGGATAACGAACCCAACAACGAAGAAGCTCTTTCTCATCGTCTTCAATACCCCCGTCTGTTAGCCGTCAGGCGCCGGCCACCGAACGCGCTCTGCGCGTTGAGATTGCCCCGACGCCATCGATTCACTCCATGCCTATGATATAGGATAACACATCTTTCTGCTGCGGTCAAGCATGAGGGTGGAGCCCCAAGAACCCTGCCTACCAGCAGCGCCACAGGCCGAACCGTGTCGCGGAGTTCACCCCGGCAGCGCCACAGGCCGAACCGTGTCGCGGAGTTCGTCTATGATTCTCATTCCTCTACAACCGTGAACGAGACGATTCTTGAGACCTCTTGCTTGGAATTCGCATCTTTGACAACGATCAGGAGGTCGTAGATGTCTGTCTTCAGGTTCTCAAGCACGACAGAATACCAGTGCTGCGTGCTCGGTGCTTCGCCCACCGCTACGACCGTTGAGGACACAGCCCTCTTCTGGACACCGAGAAGCCGCCGAAACCAGCTTTCATGGGCTCGGTGCTCGCGTCCCTCGATCTTCGTTGTGATTGTGAACCGCGAGCCTCCATTCCTGTCCTCGGCCAGACCGTAGAGCTCGAAGTAGACCACGAGCTCACCGGACGCCGGGAAGGCGTGCACCGGCTTCGGGACGACCATCCGCCCCATGCGCAGGAACTTCTCTCCCGAACCTACCTCGATCGCAAGCTGTATGTCACTCATGAGCAGACGAGGTGCTGTGTAGTCCTGCACATGGACGCTGCTCCGGCCGATTCCACGCCTCCTGCTCGATGAATCCTCCACCGAGATGGCAATCGTGTACTCGCCGGGTTGCATGTCCACTCGCCACTCGTCCGTGATCAGGAGACCGCTCGCCAGAGCCTCCCGACACTCACAGTGGATCGTTGACCGCCTCGCCTGGCTGTTGAGAACGTCGTTGTCCGCATTCAGTATCCTGATGCGCTTCAAGATCGACGCCCGCAATCCTCCATCCTCGGTCTCTGAGAAGCCCAGCTGGCTCATCGGCACCTGCCAGTTGATGGCGACATCGGTGGCTCCATCGGGCCCGGCAGCGGTCACGACCTCATAGAGCAGCAGGAGTGGCTCCGCCTGCTGCTGGTATTCGTATGCTGTGGGGACGTCTTGAATAACCCGGTACCCCTCCGCCTCGAGTTTGCCCCAGCCGTACTCGATCGGGCCGGTGACCTGGCCGGATCCCGGCCGCCTCCCGTCCGTAAGATACTTGAGGTCCGTTCCCACCTGATACCAGCCCTTGAGAGCCGGATCGATGAAGCGCACCGACATGCCGATCCTCGGATAAACCCAGAATTCAGCGGGAGGGTCGATGTACGCGAGGACATCCCCCATGAACAGCGAGCGGGAAGGAGGAACGCCGAACCTGAGCGCGATGTCTCCCCTCTCGTCCCAATCAAGAGCATCATGAGGACAGAAGTTGGCGAGCGTGTAAGTCAGCCGGAGCATGTATTCGTCGTATAGCTCATTCTCATGTGTCGTTGGCGTTGGGTCGTTCACTGTCCAGAAACGCTCGCGGTAGACGGAACGTCCGCTCGCATCGAGCGACATGTAGTCGATTCTCCAACTGTCTGAGAGTATCGTTTCGAACATGCGATCAACGATCGATTCGGGTGGACGGGCAAGCACCTCCCCAGGCAACGGGATATCATCCCGAATGACCATCGTGAAATCGACGCGAGGCCGAGCCATGAGCTCGGGAGGAAGGAAGACCGCGAGGACTGTTGTACATGCGATGACAAGGATGAAAGGTACGATGCGAACTGGAACCCTGCTGCTTATGGGCATGGATTCTCCTCAAAACGCGATTCCCGGGCGAGACCCCAGCCGCTATTACTGACACTATCAGTCCCTGAGACACGCGTCAAGCCATGGCGCCGGCACGATCGAAGCTCCGGCCTCGCCGATCGGCGGCGCCGGTGGAGCCCGTGCATTGCGTCCCTCGTTCCCGGATGCTAACCTCGCGTCTCGTGCTCACAGGTGCTAGCCTCCATGCTCGGCAATCGAGCACGATCGCAGCATGACTCACGCACCACGCTGCATAACGTCCCTTGAGGAAAAACTCATGCAGAGCCTTCTGCTCATCGCGAGTTCCTATTTGTTCGGCGCCATCTCTCCCGCCTTCATCATCTGTCGCGCGGTCTCCGGCATCGACCTGAGAACTATCGATAGCGGCAACCTCGGGGCCAGGAACGCAGGGCGCGCACTGGGCGCTCCAATTGGGATCACCGTTCTGGTCCTGGACATGGCCAAGGGGCTCCTGCCCGTGCTCCTCGCCCGTGCGGTCGGTGCGCCGTTCAGCCTGCAGATCGCGTGCGGAGCAGCCACGGTCGTTGGACACAATTGGCCCATCTACTACAAGCTCAAGGGTGGACGCGGCGCGGCCACGATGGCGGGCGCCATCGCCGCTTTCCTGCCGTTGGAAGTCGGAGCCGGGCTGGTCCTGATGCTGATCTTCATGCGCGCCACCGGCAGTCTCTATGTCGGCGGCATCATGGCCGTCCCACTTGCAGTTGTTCTCAGCTACGGAATGGGAAGACGTGGCGCGGATCTCTGGGGTCCGTTCGCCATTGTCGTTCCTCTCATCTTGAGACACATCCCCGACGCTGTCACCTATCTGCGAGAGAGGAAGACGCGCCTCCCCTGAGAAGCGGAACGGAGCCGGCTCCGGATGGATGCACCGGCCACCCAGCTCAAGAAGCGCGCGCCAATGAAAAGAGGCAGGGACACGAAGTCCCTGCCTCTCAGCAATCTGCGCGATGTACGTTGCGTACTACTTGCGGATGCGCTTCCTTGCGACTGCCCCGAGCCCCATGAGACCGGTTCCGAGCAGGAGGAGTGTCGACGGCTCCGGCACCGGCGGCGTCTGACCGCCGTCGTGAACCCTCACGTTGTCGAGATACCAACCCTCACCGTAGTTGAAGAACGGTCCCAAGCTGTCGAACAGGAATCCGATTCTCGCCTGCTCCAAACCTGCAAGGATCGAGATGTCTGCTCCAAGATGGTTCCACTGCTCCTGCGGGAAGACCTGGATGTCCGGGAAAAGAGGAAGCCAAGGCAGCCCCTCAGCGCGGAGCATCACGAGCGTCAGATCCAGCGGCAGCGGGCAGTCATCCGTATCGAGCCACGAGTAGAAATCAAGATAGACATCTGTCGCATCAGACAGGTCGAGCCAGGGAGATGCGAGGATACCCCGGTTGTGACCGATGTCGTAGTTGTAACCCGGGAAGCCGGTGTTGTACGCAGCACTTCTCTGCCCCTCATAGGCACGGTGATCCTCGAGGTGCCAGAGCGATCCCGGCTGACCGTTGATCTGACCGTGCGTTACCCATCCCTCCGGCTCACCTTCGAAATCCTCGTACAGAAAGACCGTGGCTGATGCCACGCTCGCGAGAACGAGCATTGCCGCCGCTATGATAGCCAGTAGTCTCATGGTGATTCCTCCTTCAGGATCGGTGCTTCCAGGTTGTGATCTCAAATAGAAACCCGAGGCCGATACTGATCGTGCGCTCGGCCTCTTCGGACAATCTGTCACTATGGGTTAAGATTACCACATCCTCTATTGGTCGTCAAGAACAAAATCCAATTGATGTTCGCTATTGCAGAGGACATCCCGGAAGCTCCCTTACCTTGCACATCCTGTGCCACCGATGGCTGTTGCACCGATCTGCACGACCGACTAGTATAGGCTCGCAATCGGACAGTCACGGCTCCTGGAGCACGAGCTGCCTGGAGCAGGGAACAGCTACCTCCACTTCGGAAGAAAGGGGCGACGCATGGAGTACGATCCTGGGATGAGGGTCTACAACAAGCCCCAGATCAAGTTCCCCCCCATCGACACCAGAGCGTGGCGCTGGATCGCGCTCGGAGTGCTCGGCATCATCTTTCTTACCACGACGTTCTACTCGGTCGCTACAGACGAGGTCGGTGTGGTCAAGAGGATGGGGAACTACAATCGCACCGTCCCGAGCGGTCTTCACGTCAAGCTGCCGTTCGCGCTTGAGAAAGTCCACAAGGTCCGAGTGAAGCACGTGTTCAAGCAGGAGTTCGGGTTCGCCACCGCCCGGGCCGGCGTGCGCACGACATACAGGCGGGGTGACTTCTCCGGGGAATCGCTGATGCTGACGGGCGACCTCAACTCCGCAGTTGTCGAGTGGATCGTCCAGTACAGAATAAGCGATCCCGTTCTCTATCTGTTCAAGGTGCGCGGAGTCGAGGAGACATTGAGGGGCGTGTCAGAAGCGGCCATGAGACAGATAGTCGGCGACCGAAGCGTCACGGAAGTGCTCACGATCGGAAGACGCGAAGTTGCCGATGAAGTTGCTCTTCTCATGCAGGAGCTCCTCAATAAATACGAGGCAGGCATCGAGATAGTGACCGTGAACCTCAAGGACGTCAACCCACCCGATGCCGTCAAGCCGGCATTCAACGAGGTCAACCAGGCCAAGCAGGAGCGCGAGCGTCTCATCAACGAAGCATGGTCCGAGTACAACAGAGCCATCCCCGCCGCTGAGGGCGAGGCGCAGAGGCTGATCAGGGATGCGGAGGGCTACGCTCTCGCCCGCATCAACAGGGCACGGGGCGACGCGGAGCGTTTCGTGGCAGTTTGGAAGGAGTACTCGCGAGCTCGCGACGTCACTAAGCGGCGCCTCTACCTTGAGGTCATGACAGAGGTCATCCCGAGCATTGAGAACAAGTACATCGTCGATCCGGAGCTCAGCAATCTCATCCCCCTTCTACAGCTTGGAACGAAAGGGGGCCAGCAATGAACGCACCCAAGGTGACGATCGTGCTGGGTCTCGCAGTCCTCGGGCTCATCATCCTCAGCAGTTCGCTCTACGTCGTCGACATGACCGAACAGATCGTAGTGACTCAGTTCGGCAGGCCGGTCGGCGAACCTATCACCGAGCCGGGGCTAAGGATCAGAATACCGTTCGTGCAGACCGTCAACGTGTTCGACAAGCGCGTGCTCGAGTGGGACGGGACCCCCAGTCAGGTTCCGACCAAGGACAAGAGGTACATATGGGTCGATACTTTCGCTCGCTGGAGAATCATCGATCCGCTCAAGTTCATGCAATCGGTATCAAGTGAGATGGGCGCGCACGCTCGCCTGGACGACGTGATCGACGCGGTGACGAGAGATCTCATCACAAGCCACGACCTCATCGAAGTGGTGAGGAACACGAACCGCGTGATGGAGGAAGACGAGACGGTTGAGATGATGAGCGAGCAGACGGCGATCGAGGTAGGTAGAGCGGAGATAGCGAGACAGATATTCGAGAGCGCCGCCCTGCAGATGCCTCGCTATGGAATCGAACTCGTCGATGTCGAGGTCAAGCGCATCAACTACGTGGAGGAAGTGAGAAGAAAGGTCTACGAGCGCATGATCTCCGAGCGTCAGCGTATCGCCGAGCGCTACCGATCAGAGGGCGAAGGAGAGAGCGCTGAGATCCGCGGCGAGAAAGAGAAGGAACTCCAACGCATCACCTCCGAGGCCTATCGCATCGCCGAGGAGGTTCGCGGCGACGCCGATGCTGAAGCGACAAGGATCTACGCTGAGGCGTACGGACGGGACCCGGAGTTCTACTCGTTCCTCCGCACGCTGGAGAGCTACAAGGAGACCATGGGCCGGGAGAGCACGATCATCCTGACGACCGACAGCGACTACTTCAAGTACCTGAAGAGCATGTCGGGAAGGTAGTGCGCAACACGAGCGTGTCAGGAAGACCGCAGCAGCCAAACACGAGACCCGGAGGGAGCAGCCTCCGGGTCTTGTCTGTTTCCGGGAGCCTCTCGGCGCCGTCGGATTGTCACCGCGAGGCGAAGTACAGCTCGGGGTTCGGAAGCAGCATCTCGGAATCCGTGTCCACGTTCTCCAAGAGTGCGGTGAAGTTGATCCCCTCGCTCTCGGCGAGATCGTAGGCGCCCTTCAGGAACACCGCCCACGCCAGCTGGTCGCCGGTCTTGTCCGCCGAGTGCGGATAGGATGCACCCGTTGTCTCAAGACTCCTCTCCAGCAGCCACTCGACAGCCGCTCTGGCAGCTTCGGTGTAGGTCTCCCCTGCCGGCTTAGTGATGCGGATGGCGCCGTCCTCTCTGAACCGGAATCTCTCCGCCTCGGCGATCATTGCTTCGACCACGACAAGGGACTGCTCGTACTGCACGCCCGTGGATAGCCGTTCGGCCTCATCGAGAGCGCGATGCGCTTCTCTAAGCACGTCGACAAGTTCCCCGTGTTCGGACACGCGCGACAGCCCGAGAGTCCGCTCAACGGCGGCTTGAGCTTCCGTCACAAGTTCATCCTCCCACTCGTCCCTCCTGTCGCTCAGTGTTCCGAGTAGCTGTTCTGAGTTCCCACGGCGCACGGCTTCCATTGCCGCACTATCAGCCAACGTGAACTGATGCTCCATGGCGGCTTCGAGAGCAAGGTGGCGGAGCTCCTCGACTTCCTTCTCGGGGATCGGCAGAAGCACACGTTCCCCTACCTCAAGTTCCCCCACGCCGTTCAGCTCCGTGAGACCGTCCCACACAGTGTAGATGGCTCCGCTGTCGTCGGATATGTCGCGCGCCAGCTCCCCGCGCTCGGTTGCCACGATGATGGTCGCGATCGTCCAGAGACTCTCCCCAGGGAGAGCGACCGTCACTCTGTGAGCCGGGGTGAACGCGGCCGCGTCATCGTACGTGCCCGCCACCACGTCTCCGTGGAAGAACCTATCTCGTGATCCGGCGATCTCCCGCGAGCGCCACCGCAGTGCCCTGATGCCCTTCAAGAGCCCGCCGAACTGCTCGCCGGGCAGAACCAGCTCCGCGCTTTTGGCGCACGATAGCGCCCTGTCGTAGGCTCCACGTTCAGCGGACCTTGTGGCCAGGATCTCCCACTCAGCGGCCGTCCTGCCTGCATAACTCGCCACTGCCGCCACGCGCGCCTCGTCGGGAAGATCGGACCCGGCGCCGGACAGCAGAGGGAGTACAATTCCAGCCAGAAGGATGATGAAGGGGAGCGCTATTGTCGCTCTCGTTCCATTTCTCATGTTCCCTCCCTTTCCTGGCAGGTCGGATGTGGCCTGCTCTCACACCGACAGACGCGCGAGCGGTCCCGATTCTTCCCGGTGTCTTGTCGCATCCTTTCTGACGCCTGGATGAACGTGGACGGACCCGGGGGTCCGTGCGGGTTCGTGCGCGTCAGTTAGGAGTGTCCGAAGGCTGTGATGGTCAGGGTTGGGGCGACGGCCGGCGGCCGGACGCCCATGAGAGTGGGAAGGACGGCGGCAGCCTCACAACATCGAAGAGGGTGGCAATGAGGCGGTCCCTCTTGCCGGCTCGCGCGGGGTTCACGTACTCCCAGACGATTTCGCCCGAGCGCGTTACCTCGAAGGCGCGACCGAAGTCCGATTCGACGATCAGCGTGTTGCCGTTGGCGAGTCGGTGGTTCGCCCCACACATGCCGGTAAAGAAGTCGTTGTCTTTGCCACCCTTGTATACCCACGCGACTTCCTGCGTCACGGGGTTGAATTCGACAACTCGCGAGCGACCTTCATCCCCGCGGTTGTCGAACACGAGCATGTTCCCGTTCTTCAGCATCGTGGGCATGTGCTGTTTGAGCCAAACGCCGGCGTGCGCCCATACCACCTTCTCCTGATCGAGATCCACGACCGCCACGAGGCTGAGCTTTCTGAGGGAGATGAGAACATTGCCTTTCCGGAAAGCGGGGATGCGGTCGGCCAGGCTCCCGTCCAGTACCTCGATGGCATTCGTATGAAAAAGGTCCCCCGTTCTTCCCATGTTGAGCACGCTGAGAGCGTTGGCGAATTCGGACTGTTCAAACGCCCTGAGCAAGGAGAAACGCTTGAGTGTTCTGCCCTCTCTGTCGAGAACCTCGACGAAGTCCTCGAGAACGGGACTGGCGGAATTCACACGTGTGACGATGTGTGCTTCACGCGTCAGCGCATAAATCGTCCCATCGTCCGTGACGTCGAGATCATGGTGCGCACCGTTGCCCCTGGCCCAGATCAGCCTTGAACTGCTATCCACCTTCATGAGCCCGAGTCCCTCGAAGACGGCCAGAACGCTCCCGTCCTCGAGCAGGTGTGCATACCTCCACGATTGCGCGCTCTCCTCCGCCGCATCGTCGGGTCTGCTAGGCCAGGCCTCGGAAAACTCGAGGCTCCACTCATGGAGAACCGCTCCGTTCATGTCCATGAGCGCGGCCCCAGGTCTGTGAGCGGAGACAACGAGGTTCACGCCGGCGAGGCTGAGCTCGGAATCGTGCACCGTGACGCCTGAGCGGTAGGGGGCCGGCTGTGTGCCGGTCATGTACCCTATGGATTCCAGGCGCTCGATTTCGCGCTGTTGCTCTTTGGTGAGCGGTCTGCGGTCGCGGGGCCTCGCCGTGCGCCAGCGTCCGGCCGGTTCCTCGCTGGTTTCAGTTTCAACGCTCTCCGAGGATTCCGTGCGCGTCCAGCCCCAGAAACCCGCGGCGTCTGAGGGGGGAAGAAGCATGACGGCCACCAGAAGCAGGACTCCCATATGGAGGACCCGAAGTCGACGCCTCCCCCGTGACGTTCCTCCGGTCTCGCATGCTGCGCGGATCAAGAGCACCTCCAGGAGAACAAGGACAGGCGACGCATCGGTTGCGTATCACTGAGTCACGCACCGCTCCAACTATAGCATCTGGGGGGAGCAATCCCAAAGCGCAAGAGGCCCACGCATTCCGAGTGAGTTTGGCAGGCTGCGGTTCGCATTGACAGTATGTCGTGCGATCTATAGCATGACCGGGAGCAGTGAGATGCCACGCGAGCGAACTCAGGGGGACCGGAGAATGGGGAAACTGTCAACTACTGTCAGAGCAGGGGTCGCTCTGTCGATCTGCTTTCTCGCCGGGTGTTCGACGGGAGGCGATGGAGTCACCAGGATAATCTTCGCAGCGGGGCAGGATCCCTCAGGAGCCACCGCCGCACTCATCGAGGAGTACAACGCGTTGCACCCGGGCGTCGAGGTCACATTTCAGGTAATGCCGGCCAACACAGATACGCAGCACGATGCCTACGTCACGTACCTCTCGGCTCGCGAATCGAGCATCGATCTCTACAGCCTGGACGTCATCTGGACGGCCGAGTTCGCGCGCGCCGGGTGGATACAGCCGATACCAAGCGGCTTCTTCGACGAACAGATGTTCTTGTCCGGACCTCTTGAGAGCGTGATGTACGAGGGTACGATCTACGCGGTGCCTTGGTTCACGGACGCGGGAGTCCTCTACTACCGCAGCGACCTCCTCGAGAAAGCCGGACTCCCGGTTCCCGAAACGTGGAGCGAGTTCAGACAGGCCTGCACGAGCGTCGCCGAGCCGGCCGGGATCGAGGGGTTCATCTGGCAGGGCGCGAAATACGAAGGGCTGGTCTGCAACTTCCTCGAGGTTCTGTGGGGCCGGGGAGGCGACATCACCGCAGAAACTCTTCGGGATTCGCCGGAGCGCGCAGTGAGGGACGTGGAATCGGCGATCGACTTCATGAAAGAGCTCATCGAGACGGGGATCTCTCCGGCAAGCGTCCTCACCTACAAGGAAGAGGAATCACGACGGCTCTTCACGGAAGGTCAGGTCCTGTTCCTAAGGAACTGGCCCTACGTCTGGAGCATCGCCGAAGACGAGGAATCATCGGTGGCGGGGTCCGTTGGAGTAGCGCCTCTCCCCCACGCGGACGGCGAGACGGGCTACTCGACGATCGGAGGCTGGAACATCGCCATTTCCGCGTACAGCCGACACCAGGAAGAGGCACTTGAGTTTCTCGCATTCATCACGGGCGAGCGCTCGCTCAGACTCCGCGCGATCGAGGGAGGGTACCTGCCGACCAGGAAGAGCACATATGAGGATCCGGATGTCTTGGCCGTGAATCCGCACTACAGCAGCTTCTTTGACGTCTTCCAGAACACGCGCAACCGACCGCGAACACCCTACTACCCGATCGCATCCGACATCATCCAGGAGAACGTCCACAGGGCACTCACCGGCGAGTTCGATTCGCGCGCGGCGGCCGAGAGCATCGTGACCGAGATGGCCGCGATCCTGTCACGCTAGAGCAACCACAGCGCTGGGAGAGAAACAGCGTGAGCGGTCCAATGACAAGGAGAAGACGACGAGATAGCCGCTTGGCGGTCTGGCTGCTTGCGCCATCACTGGCGTTCGTGGCGATCATTGGAGCGTTTCCGGTCCTGAGCCAGTTCGTTCTCAGCTTCACGCACTACAACATGAAGTTCGCGGATGAACGGGGATTCGCCGGGTTGGAGAATTTCGCCAGGCTGGCAACTGACGCTACATTCCTGCAGGATTTCTGGCAGACCGTCTACTTCACTGTCATATCGGTGGGCTTCGAGCTCACGTTCGGGCTCGCGGCGGCGCTGGCGCTCAATCGGATCGGCCGCGGGCGTGCCCCCGTAAGCACGTCGGTCGTGCTTCCGTGGGCCCTTCCCACGGTCGTGGCAGCGACGATGTGGTCGCTCATTCTGAACGACAGGATGGGACTTCTGAACTCGGTTCTGGTCAGGCTTGGTGCGATAGACACACCTGTGGTCTGGCTCGGGCCTGGTCTGGCTATGGGCTCGATCATACTCGCCGATGTGTGGAAGACTACGCCGTTCGTGGCAATCATTCTTCTCGGGGGACTCAAGTCGATCCCTGATCAGTACTACGAAGCGGCCGCGCTCGACGGCGCCAGCAGATGGCACCAGCTCCGGTTCGTCACGATGCCGCTGTTACGCCCTTTCATCGCGATCGCACTGCTCTTTCGAACAATGGACGCGTTCCGCATCTTCGACATCATATGGGTGCTCACGGGCGGCGCCACCAAGACGGAAACGCTTTCCATCTACATCTATCGGGTGCTGTTCCGCTATTCCGACCTGGGCTACGGATCGGCCATGACGGTCGCTCTCTTTTTGATCGTCTTCCTCATGAGCCTCGGTCTCTTGAAAATCATGAAGGTCACGCGGGAGCCGCTCCAATGAGAAGGAAAAGACTCGACAGCATCGGGCTGTGGATCGCGCGGGGGGCGATCGCCGCAGCGTGCCTGATCCCTTTCTACTGGCTCCTGAACGTCAGTCTCTCCACCCCTTCTGCCATATACAAGATGCCGGCGGACTACTGGCCGCGCCCGGCGGTGATCGACAACTTCCGCGCCGTCTTCGAGACGGGGCAGTTTCTCAGGAATATCCTGAACAGCTTCGTCGTGGCATCGCTCACAACTCTTCTCACCCTGGCGCTCGCTTCCCCGGCCGCATACGCACTTGCCCGCCTGAAGGTGCGGCGGAAGGGACTGATCATGGCCATCTTCCTAGGGATTGCCATCTTCCCCGCGATTGGGATGATCGGCCCCCTGTACGTTGCTATGGCGCGTCTTTCGCTCATTGGGCGCTACCCGGCGCTCGTCCTTCCCTACACGTTGATGTCGCTGCCCCTTGCGGTGTGGATTCTCACCCATTATTTCTCCACACTTCCTAGAAGCCTCGAGGACGCGGCACTCATTGACGGCTGCACCCCCGCACAGGCCTTTCTGCGGATAATCCTCCCTGTCTCGGCTCCAGGCCTCTTCACATCTGCGGCTCTCATCTTCATCTTCGCCTGGAACGAGTTCCTCTTTGCTCTCATCATGACCTCCACACCCGAGTCAAGGACCGTGCCCGTGGCGCTGGCCCTTTTCGCCGGATTGCACGAATTGCCATGGGGCACGATTGCCGCTGCGACGGTCGTGAGCATCGCCCCTGTGCTGCTCCTCGTGGCTCTGTTTCAGCGGAAGATCGTGGAGGGACTGACGGCCGGGGCAACTCGCTGACTTGCACTGCCGAACTTCGTGTCGACGCTTCACGGCGCCGTGAAGTGAGCTTCATGACATCATGAAGAAGACGAGCAACCCGACTGGCCCACTTCTGGCATTCAAAGACACTACGACTATATTGCGAAGCAACCGGCGCTGGTCGCCATAGAGCGCCACATGGTGAGGAAATGCTTGACAGCTTTCTTGCTCGTGCATATACTCCGCGCAACTCAGGCTAGGGAGAGACATTTGTTCGTCTTTTCGCGCGGCGCGGCACGTGGCACATGTGCGACGCTACGTGGAGCAGCGTGGCAGGTTCTTATGATCCTGGCCGTTTGCTTCATATTCACAGGCGCCACTTCGGCCGCCCCGGAGACTCAACCGGATCTTCGTGCGCACGTCATCGTGGGCATGATCCCCAATACGCAATTCGCCGTCACATACGACGATTCGCTGCTCAGTTCCAACCCCATCGAGTCCGATGAGCTCGGGGTTCTCACGTTCTCCACGAACGAGGACCTGGAGGGCTCTCCGGTCACGATCTGGATCGGGACGCCTGCACCCCCTGAGATATCGGATGTGACGACGTGCGCAGTGTCCGACACATACGCGCTCATCTGCTGGAACACAGACCGCCCAGCAACGTCACAGGTCGAATTCGGTACAACAGACTTCTACGGCAGCACCACGAACCCCGTCGGGGGCAAAACGACGATTCACTCCGTCTACATCTCCCCTCTGGAGCCTGAGACAACCTATCACTACCGCACGATCTCAACGGACTCCTTCGGCAACACGACGAAGTCCGGCGACCACACGGTCATCACGGATGCGCCCCACCTGAGAATCGGCAGCTTCGGACCATCGGACGCGACAACACACTCCATCACTGTGAACTGGACCACAAACGAAGCGGCCGACTCACGCGTCGTGTACGGCCTGGACCACTTCTATGGGAGCGCCACACCTCTCGATCCCGAGTTCGTGAGCGAGCACTCCGTCGTGATCGACGGGCTCCAGCCGGGAACAACATATCACTTCAGGGCATGGAGCACCGACGACGACGGACAGACTGCGGTCTCCGTGGACGGCACGGCCACGACCCAAACATCGGATCTCCAGATCTTCAGCGTGGCTGTCATAGACACGACATCACTCACGGCGACCGTCTCTTGGAACACGACGGTCGCAGCAACGGCCGTTGTCGAGTACGGCCTGACGCCCGACTACGGAATGTCGGTGGAGCTCAGCGACTACTTCGAGGCCTACAACCTCGCCGTCCTCATCGATCTCGCGCCGGAGACGGCCTACCACTACCGTATCGTCTGCACGAGCGTCGGAGGGGATCAGGTCATGACTCCCGACATGACGTTTGAGACGAAACCTCCGGGACACCCGGATGACCTCATCTTCTTCAAGATCATGCCAAAACAGGTGGGCTGGAACCACGCCGTCATCGGGTGGATCACGAACATCCCGGCGACTTCGATCGTCGAGTACGGCACGACCCCCGAGTGTGAATCAGAGATCTCGAACTCCGACTATGTCACCGGTCACGCCATACTGCTTGAGGAACTGGATGAGACGGCCACGTACTACTATCGCGTGAGATCCGTCACAGAGGCCGGGATACCAGGCGTTTCCGACGTCGGCACATTCACAACGATCCTCTCCCCGCTCGATATCACAGACCTCGGCTCGGAGTTGGGCGTCGGTTTCGTGACTCTCACATGGACGACGAATCGACCATCAGACTCGCGCGTTGAGTATGGCTTGGACGAGAGCTACGGAGATGTTACACCTCTCTTCCCCGAACTCGTCACAGACCACTCCATCACGGTCGATGAGCTGCTTCCGGATGAGGTCTACCACTTCAGAGCCTGGAGCATCGACGACCATGGCTTCGTGGCCGGATCGCAGGACCTCGTGGCCACCGTGCCTGTCCCGGAGCTGATCGTGGAGTCGGTGGTGGTCTCGGACACGACTGACGTGTCGGCCGTGCTCAGCTGGACGACATCGCACCCGGCCTGGTGCCGCGTTGAGTATGGCGTCGAATCGGCCTTCGACCTCGCGACTGACGATGAGCAGAGCACTGTCACCGTTCACGCGATCGAACTCCTCGATCTTCTTCCCTCAACCAACTACGGCTTCAGGATCGTAGCTACCGATGGTTACGGGCAGGAGACCACGTCGGATGTGTATTCCTTTGAGACGAGATCCCCCGGCTTCCAGAATCCACTCGAGATCGCCGATGTGGACGTGTTCGAGCTTGGGCCGACGTACGCTAGAGTCTCATGGACCACGGACAGACCGGCCACATCGGAGGTTCAGTTTGGGACATCGTCCGACTACAGCTCGAGCGTCTTCGATGCGACGTTTGTGACCGAGCATGAGCTGCTGCTGACCGGTCTCGATCCGGCCACTGAGTACCACTTCGGAGTTTTCTCTGAGAGCATGGACGGAGCTCCCGCTTCCTCGGGAGATGGGACCTTCGAAACGCCGGAGGCAGGCGACTACAACGCGCCATCTGTTCCCCAGGCATTGAATGTGACTCCGGACACGGGAACTCTCATTGTCGCATGGGCGGAGTGTGCCGATCCGGATCTCGCCGGTTACCGTTTGTACAGACGGAGCGGGACGGACACGACCATGACTCTTCTCGCGGAGGTGTCATCGGGCGTTCTGGAGTACGGAGACGAGAGCGCGATCGATGGCGTTCGGTACGGGTACGCAGTGTCTGCAGTGGACGAGTCTGAGAACGAGAGTGAACGGTCCGTGATCGTGGAAGCCGTTGCCGGCGCCGGCACGGCTCCCCGGCTCTGGGTGTTCCCGAATCCCATCACTGACGGGACTACCCTCCGCGTCTGCCCTCCCATCTCTCTTCAGCAGTCCCGAGGAGATGAGCCGTGGGAGTATTCGGTCCGCATCTATGACGCCGCCGGCCGCCTTGTGCGAGCGGTCGCTCGCGGGTGGTCCAGCGAGCCGGCGGTGGATGTCCACTGGGACGCCGAAGATACACGAGGCCAATTCGCATCGAGCGGCGTCTACTTCTGTGAGATCACGGTCGCGGGGCGGAGCGCCCGTTCGAAGCTCATCGTGATCCGCTGATCCCGCCCCCCAACCAAGCCCCATGGATAGCCGTCATCTGCTGTATCGGCCCCACGGGTCACCGCAGGAGCACCATCTTCCGTGTTTCCACAGCGCCATCGGCGGCAAGGCTGTAGAAGTAGCATCCGGAAGGCATCTCGCGCCCGTCGTCGTCTTTTCCATCCCACCTGATCGTCTGCTCTCCGGCGCTCACGTCGGAGTCCACAAGCGTCCTCACGTGACGGCCTGCCATACTGTAGATATCCAGGACGACGTGAGATGGTCCATCAAGCACAAAGCTGATCGCGGTAATCGGATTGAACGGATTTGGGCGGTTCTGCTCGAGTGACGCCCTCGGCGCGACCGTCCCATCCTGGACATCCGAACTCATGCCCGTCAGGTACGCCCCCATCAACCACCAGAAAGCCTTGCCCTTCTGGTAGCAGTTGAAGCAGTGAGAATGCGCACAGCTCGAGCAGTCCGGGCAGTAGTGCTGGGAGCACCAGTCGGAGCACCATGCGCAGTAATCATGCTCGTCCGGGTAGTAGTTCCCGTCCGGATCCCAGCTCTCGATATCGGCGAAATCGAAGAGGACCTTGTTGTTCGCCTCGCAGTAGGCGCGAATCTGGTTGTTCCTCGCATAGAGATTGCCGGAGACACCGCTACCGTCCAGATGTCCGGTCATGTAGATGAAGAGCACGCCCGGGTAGTCCAGCTCGAGATCGTTCATCGCATTGAGGTATATGTTGATTCCCTCTTCGGTGTTGTCCGAGCAGCCTCCACACCACGACCACATCACCGTATTCAGGTTGTAGGACGGATTGTCCAGACGGGTTCGCGTGATCGGAACCCACGAAACATCCCCGTTGTGTCCCAGATCATCGCCGTACTCGGTCAGGTAGATGGTGGTGTCACCGGAGTTGTATGCGAAAAGATCGTCCTCATCGTACAGCATAGTCATCCCGGTAACGATCTGGCTTCCATGGGACGTGTGACCGTAGAATATCCTGTAGTGCGCTTGGATCTCGTCGATGACCGACTCCGGGATATTCCCGAAGGAGCCGCACGTGGTGTGGTCGGCGATAATCGCGTCGGCGAAAGCCGTGGCCGCGCTCAGCAGTAGTGCCAGCACAACAGAGAGACAAGTGAGATGGCGCTCCAACATGAGGTTCCTCCCGATTTGAAGCACTGCCTTTCGGCCGCCTATACAAAAGCCGACGAAAAACGATCAGGAACGTTCGAACGATACAACTCCCACGCAGAATAGCATAGTCAATGCCATTCAGCAAGAATGTATCGTTGCGGCACCCCTTTCTTGTGCGCCCTGCGGATCTCAAGAGCATGCGCGGATCTCGCGGATCCCTGTTATCAAGCACCTTTTCGAGAATCGTGTTCAAGGTGTCCTTGACTCCAGCATTCTTCCTCATTAAGCTCATTTGGTCGAAACTGCAGTGTAACGTGGTGCAAACAGGCGGGTGCGACAGACCCGCGGAAGGGAGACACGTCGTCATGAAACGTACTCTGCTTCTCCTCCTGCTGGGAGTGGCTGTGTTCGCCCTGGCTCTCGGCTGTTCCTCCGGGAACGGTGGAACGGATCCGGATGACCCCCAGGACCCAGCCGAAGAAACCATCGGCCCAGCCGGTGGGACCATCGAACTGGACGGCGAGGCGCGTCTGGTCATTCCTGCCGGAGCATTGGCTGGCGCGGTTGATTTCTCCCTTGGGGAGAACGGCTCCCCCACCACCCCACCGGCCAACAGGCTGTTCGTCACAGGGGCGTACAGTGTCGAGCCTTCGGGAACGGCATTCACAACTCCCGCGACGATCACACTCGAGTACGACGAGGGTGATCTGGCCGGAGAAGACGAGAGTTCGATCGTCATATACACGGACGATGGCCGCGCGTGGCGGCCGTTGACCACGACCGTGAATGAATCAGACAATGAGGTATCCGCAGAGATCGACCACCTGTCCGACTTCGTCGCCACCGTCAATGGCGGTTCATCGGCGGATGGTGTCTTCGCCGCCCTCAGGGTCCACCGTGGCGTCATGAAGATGCCCGGCATCGATCCGATCATCACGGACTTCCTCGTGGCGTGGTTCGACAGCACCGTTGCTCCGTGTGCGCCGGCAAGTCCCATCATGGTCGATTCGGTCACATGCAACGAATACGCGCTGGAGTGGTCCGCCGCGGGGACTCTATACAAGTACACGCCGCCCGTCTCGCTCCCATTCCTTGTTGAGGACGCGACCTACACATTTGATGTCGACGGCGGCGGCCAGGCGCCCGACTTGACGGCCTCGATCGACTTCCTGGACAGCAGCCCCTACATCACAGAACCAGAGATGGGCGACACCGTGTCTCTCGGCGGATTCACCGTGACGTGGAGCGTCGCCGGCAGTGAGAACATCTTCCTCACAATCGTTGGAGTAGGCGGAGCTGGTTTCGTGGGCGTCGAGACGGCGAACACCGGATCGCACACGTTCTCAGCGAGCGAATTGAGCGAGCTGAGCGCCGCCCCCTATGCGCTCACTCTCAACTACGTCAACGAAGAGAACATCGACGAGACGGGATACGACCCCGACAGCTACATCAGGGCGCAAGTGACGAGCCCAATCAGCATGACTCTGGAGTAGACCCCAGACGCCGTGCTGCAGGTGACGGCAGAGCATCCCCCGGAGACCCCGGGGATCTGCGGTGCTGCACGAGGCGGACTGTGGAGAAACCCGGCCATTCAGAGGTCGGGTTTCCCCTTTTTCGGGCCTTGACCGCTCCCCGGAAAGGGGCTAGAGCTGGTGCTGCAACCGATATCCCCTCATGCGGCTCGCCTCCGGCAACAGGGAGATCAACTTCGGTGGGATGCACATCGTTCTGATGTCCGAGGACGTGGAGAACCCCGAACTGACCGTCATCGACTGCGCGGCCGTCTGCGCAATCAGACAGTCGCGCTTCGGCAACCGTGCTTCGACGGCCGTGCTTCGACGGCCGTGGTATTCGGCGGCAACGTTTCTTAGATAGGCAGCCAGTACGTGACCTTCGCAAGGAAGGTGTTCTCCGGCTCGGTATCGAACATGTCCCCCGTATTCAGAGTCGTGTCGAAGTCGCTCCCTGACCATCCCCGCTCGGCGTACTCACTCCTGCCCTGCTTCCAAACCAGGTAGAATGTGCTTCCGGGTCGATACTCCCACCTGAGCACGATATTGACATTCACGGAGGCGTAGCGGAAGTCATAGTCGCTGATCGCCTGTGGATCAAACTCGGGAATTCCCTCCGCCGGGTCGAAGTCGTAAGAGTCAGCCCGGGCCAGCTGCTTCGGTTTGCCGTACTCCCCAACGGTGAGATAGGGCTGCGCGTAGAACTGCAAAGAGAGCCTTCTGCTGAAAAGGACGTCGGCCCGGAAGGTAACGTCCAACGTCTGCTGATCCAGCTCGGCGAAGACGTAGCTGACGCCTCCGATACCGCCGCCGGGGCTGGCAAAGTTGCCGATATGGCGCGCCATCGCGTGCGTCGCCCTGTACGATGTCTCGATGCTCAGGTTGGTCGAAGTCGTCGGAGTCCAGTGACCACAGAGTCCGACCTGCGCCCTGCGACCGCCGGCGCTGTCGCGGTTGATGCTGCCGTTATGGACCAGTGTGAAGTCCTTTCGCCCATCGGTCTGGAATCCCCACCAGCCCCAGATGGCGCCCGGCGAGTGCATCAGCGGACCCTGTTCTCCGTCGTACGTCCTCGTCAGGTGCTTGCTTGCGCTCTCCGGGCCCCCGCCGAGCCCGAACCATGTGTTCCAGTAGTTCCCAAGCTGCATCCAGCCGTGGACATCACCGCCTACGCAAAGAGGATGGGCCCGACCGTACGACCAAGCCATCTCGCCCGTGTCGATGTCGTGCCCTTCTGCTGCGGCGTAGGTCCATTCCCGCCACGCATTCAGACCAAAGCTCCCGCGCGTGATGAGAGCGCCCTCGCGAGTGGATTCGTGGTTGTACTCGACCCAGCCACGGCTGTCGATTTCGTCGGGAGCCGCGAGAAAACCCATGTCGTTGAGATCGAGTCTCTCGGTCTCCCAGCTGCCCATGACGCCTGCACGAATGGTGCCCCCACGCTTCCTGAGCTCAAGCAGACCTCCTGTCCCGTGGCGGGCGGCGTGCCCCATGTCCGGATCGGATTCCGACGCCTTGGGATCCACGATCGACCCGACGACCGAGCCGCTTACGCTGTAGTTCCGGTCATGGAAGTTGAAGTCGAAATCCATTCCGCTCGTAAGGGCATCGCGCGTCGCGTACTCGCCGGATTCGTCGCGATCGTCCGGCCTCAGGACGGCGGTCTGCATGAGATTGAATCTGTGCGCTCCGTCGGCGAACTCCTTGCCGATTCGCCCCACCATGTAGTGCGTCGGAAGCTCCCCGCTCTTCAGAAAGTTGTGAGCCTGCCCCTCTCCGGCGATATCCGTCAGCGCGTAGAGGGCTGCGATCGACACACCCGAAGCGGTCTTGCCCGTGAGCTTCCCAGCTGCGCGAATCCTGGAGCGTTCCTCCCCGGTCCCGATTCTGCGTGAGTAGAACATGCGGAATCCCTCGTGGGAGAAGAAGCGGTTTCCCTCCACGAAGAACGGGCGTTTCTCCTCGTAGTAGGTCTCGAAGGACGACAGGTTCAAGAGCGCGGGATCGGCCTCTACCTGTCCGAAATCCGGCTGAAAGGTGGCATTGAGCGTGAGATCCGATGTGATTCCGTACTTCACGTCGAGACCGAAGTTGTCAAAATGATCGAGCACATCTTCATCCCCCACCGCGGATGGATCCGTCGTGCGATGGACAACGTACGGCAGAAGCTCAAGCTGCCTGGCGGGCGGCACGTCGAAAAGCCCCGTTATCTCACCGAACCGGCTGACGAACCCGGATACCTCCCTCTCCCAGTTCACCCATGAGGTGTCCTCACCGCGGGCGTGCATGTATCGGTAGATGTTCAGGCCCCACGTCATCTCGTTGCCGTTGCTGTACCGGACGGCGGCGAACGGGATCCGCATCTCAGCGTACCAGCCGGTCTCATCGACGAATGTCTCGGCCTCCCAGACAGCATCCCAGTCCGGGTCCATATGGTCGTCGTTGTAAACATAGACGTCACGCTGGACGCCGCGCGGATTCACTCGAAAATTGTACCCCGTGCTGTAGTCATGATACGTATCCAGGTAGATGCTGATAACGTCCGAGCCGACCATGTTGTCGCGGCGACAGAGCTGGCCGCGGATGTCCTCCGAACTGGACTCGAAACAGGCTACGCCGAAGAAGATAGCCTCATCGTCATAGACAATCTTGAAGGTCGTCTGCTTGCTTGCGTCCTCTCCGCGGTTTGGATCCCACTGGCGAAAACCCGTCGCCAGCTCCGCATTCCGCCACGCCGCGTCGTCCAATCGCCCATCCAGCGTGACGGTCTCGCCATCAGCGAGTCGATGCGCTCGTACCGACGGCCGCTCCGCGGCGATGCCGTCAGATAGGCTGCTCAGACCATCTGCGACACTCGCAGGCTCGAACGCGGGAAACGATGCCGAGGCGCCCGGAACCGAGATGAGAAACAAGAGAAGTGTCGCAAACGCAAGCATGTGTGGGAAGCGCATCTTCACTCCTGTGGGATGGGGTTGCTCGGCCGCGCGATCCGTTCACTGATCATGAGCTGCGGAAGCTACAGGACTCAGCAACTCGCGCAATCGATTCATATGACACTCTACTACGCCGCGGCGTTGGATGCGACGTTCGCCTTTGCGCGGATATCCGGGCCGGTCCGCTTGTTCGCATGCCGGAGCGGCCATCATGGGACCGACACTCCGTGAGTACGCGGATTTCCCTCTTGTCGGGTCTCGCAGAGTGGTAGTATCAGCCGACATCATGGAGAGATCTCCTACACAAGGTGCGCTCATATGAGATCCATTGCTCTTGTTGCTTGTCTCTTGCCGCTCATGACGTGCACGGTCGCTGGAGAAGGCCTCGTCGAACGGTTTGAGGGAACCTTTCCCCCAAGCGGCTGGGTGGTCCAGGACTCCGCGGGAAACGGCGTTCTGTGGGATACGAATACTCAGTGGGGCATTGACAACTGGACGGGGGGCTTGGGATCCTGCGCCTGTGTCAGACCTGAGGCAGCGCGGGAAATAGCTTTCGACACGACACTGGAGTCCCCGCAGTTCCAGTGCCCTCCGGACGCTGTCCTCTTCTTCCGCGTCAACTACCAGAACTGTGTGTCCAGGGATTTCCTTGAGGTGGACCTCTGGTCCGAGGAGGTCTGGACGAACATCCTGAGCTGGAATGAGGATCACGGCGCCTGGTATGACCTCCCCGGCTATGAGGTCGTCATCCCTTTGGACCACTTTGCCGGGAACACGATAGCGTTGCGGTTCCACTACTTCGATCCTACTGGAAAGGGCGCCGCTTGGTACGTCGAGATCGATGACGTGATCGTCGGCGACGAGACTCCCACCGAACGTACTCACTGGGGCAGCATCAAGGCCTTGTATAGATGACAGAAGCGTGAAATCCCCTATTGCGGCGGGACCTTGGACGCGATATACTGAGGATGATGTGTAAGATTCTCACGTTCTGTGAGCGCATGTGTTGCCTCAATCAAGGAGGTGGCGATGGTCGGTTCCGGGAAGTCCAGTGCGATGGAAACACTGTCGGCGGCAACCTCGACACTGTGGGTTGCCTGACCTGAATCGAGGAGTGCAGAAGATGAGATTCCTTGCTATCGCGATGGTCCTCGTGCTCGCGACGGTTCCGGCGTGGGGGCAGGCCTTCATGGAAGATTTCAACGCCGGCATCCCAGGGACCTGGACGATCGTGGACAACGCCGGCACCGGTTGCGTCTGGGATACGAACGTGTCCTGGGGCGATGACAATTGGACCGGCGGAGACGGTATGTGCGCCGACGTCAACTCTGACACATTTGGCACTGGCGACTTCGATACAGAACTCATCACGCACGTGTTCGTCGTCCCGATTGACGCCACACTCGAGTACGACACAAACTATCAGAACTACGCCAACGAGGATTTCGCCGATGTCGACATCGACGTTGGCGCCGGCTGGGTCAATCTGCTTCAGTGGAATGAGGACCACGGTGGATTCAAGGCACTCCCGGGCGAGCATGTGGTTATCGATCTCACCGCGTACGTCGGCGCGACCGCCCGTGTCCGCTTTCGCTACTGGGATCCTGAGCCCGACGACTGGGAGTGGTACTGGCAGGTCGACAACGTCGCAGTGACCGGCGAGACACCGGTCGAAGAGACGAGCTGGGGCAGCATCAAGGCGATGTTCAGATAGAGTGCGATGGCTTGAAGATCCGGAGCACGCAGCGTGAGTCCACTGCTCTGGGACAAGAGCCTCTGGAAGAGAGAAGGCCCGACCATCTGGTCGGGCCTTCTCCTTTTCGTATCTCTCCCGCTTCGTGCCACATCACCTGAGCACGATCATCTTGCGCTCGTGTTCGAATCCGGGACCTTCGAGTCTGTAGAAATAGACGCCCGCCGCAACACGGTCCCCGCTCGAGTTCCGCCCATCCCAGACGACCTCCCTGCGGCCCGGCGCCTCGTGCTTGCGCTCGAGTCTCCTGACAAGCCTCCCACGCACGTCGAAAACATCGAGAGTCACCACTCCCCCTCCGGCCGGCACATCGTACCGGATCCTCGTTGTGGGCCCGAAGGGATTCGGACTGTTCTGGTAGAGGGCGAAGGAGCCCGGCATCTCGAGGTCGTCACCAACGCCGGTCTCATCCGCGACCCACGTGATGACAAGCTCGGTGCAGAGTGGGAAGTCACCGGACTTCACGTAGACCAGCTCAGCTCTCCATAGAATCGTGTCGCCCGGATTGCCGAAATCGAGAGGCCTGGCGCCTGGATGGACCTCCTCCCAGGTAGACCCGCCATCCGCGCTCAACTCCCAGCGGATGGAGTCCATCTGAACCGTCTCGATTTCTACACTCACGATCTCGCCGGTGGTCGTCCCGATGGGTAGCGACTTCACGACGTTCTGTCCGACTCCAAGACGGTGCTGGAGAACCTCCATCACCTTGATTCCCGACTCGCTGTCCGACACGTACGCGTAGTCACCTGCCACGGTCGCACCGTAAGCCCAATCGTCCACGGCATTTCGCCCGATGGAAGACGGATTCGAAGGATCCGAGATGTCCACTGCCTCGACCCCCCACACTCCCAGAGCCACATAGGCCATGTCGCCGCGAACGGCAATCCCGTACGCGCCTGCAGCAAGATCAAGTGACGCTATCTCAACTGGATCGACGGGGTTGCCGACATCGATGATCCTGAGCCCCGAGCCGGCGTCAGCCACAAACGCGACGTCTCCGCGAACCTCGATTCCTCGTGCATCCTGAGGGGCGTCGGAGTTCCCGACTATCTCCAGAGTCTCGGGATCACTCGCATCGAGGATCTGGAGGCCGCCGTAGCGGTCCGCCAGGTAGATAATGTCTCCATCCACGGCGATGCTGTAGGCCGTTCCCGGCGTATCGCAGAGGCCAACAGGCCGTGGGTTCTCGGGATCCGTAACATCGTAGGTCCCGACGCCGGCGTTTCCGTCGGCCACAAACACGATATTCCCGGCCGCCTCGGCATCGTATGCGAATCCGGGAGAGTTGTAGCTTCCGGTCTCAACCGGCGCATCGATATCGGTAATGTCGACTACGCGCAGGCCGAATCCGCCGTCGGCGACATAGCAGTAGTTGCCGGCCACATCCACACCGTACGATCTGCCCGGCGTATCAACGCCTCCAGTAAGCACCGGCGCAAGCGGGTCGGTCATATCTATGATCTGAAGACCGGCAAGCTGATCACCAACAAAGGCGTAGTTCCCTTCGACCACGATCCCAAACGCATCGCCCGGGGTATCAACGAGAGCCACCGTCTCCGGAGGGACGGGCGATCCCACGCTCGCCACGTTGAGACCGGCTGCCGTATCCGCCAAGTATGCATGGCCGCCAACAACGGACACGCCGCGCGGCCCCATCGCAGAATCGAGCGTACCGTCGACAACCGGTGCGGCAGGATTACTCACGTCTATGACCGAGAGTCCGTACGACCAGTCGGCGACATACACCCGGTCTCCGTGGATGGAGAGACCGCTCGGTTTCCCATATTCCGACATCGTGCCTATGACCACAGCCTCGTCGGGAGCGCTGATATCCAGGACATGGAAGAACGATTCACTGGGAGGAGGCCAGGCAACACTGAAGCCGGCAACATAGGCGATATCGCCGGCCACGGCCACGGCGTACGCGTCGCCCGGTGTCACGTACTTCCACATATTCGCGGGGTTCGTGGGATCGCTGACGTCGACAGCGAAGACCCCGCCGATTCTTGCGGCCACGAAGACGGAGCGGCCACTGACAGTGACGTCCACTGCCTCACTGGCAAGCTCCTGCCCACCCGCCACAAAAGGCGCCGTCGGATCGCTGATATCAACAACTTGGAGGCCACTCCCACCGGCAGCGATGTATGCATAGTCGCCTGACACCACGACACCCAGCGCTACCGTTGGCATCGCACAACTGCCGACGAGTTCGGGAGTCCCTGGATCACTCACATCTATAATTTGAAGCCCCTCAAGCCGATCGGCCACGAACGCAAGATCCCCGGCCACGGTGACGTCTCTCGCGTCACCCGGCGTCTCGTAGCTCCCAATGACCAGCGGATCTGCAGGGTCGCTGATGTCGATAACAAGAAGTCCACGCGCGTCGGCGGCAACATATGCGATGTCACCGGCGACCTCAACGCGAAGAGCCGGGTCGGTAAGAGCCGCGTTTCCCACCATCAACATCTCGAAGAGCGGGAGTTCTATCCTCCCGGAAGTCGTATCCCAGATCGCAGTTGTGATGGCAGTATCCTTGAACTCAGCGTCGGAGAAATCCTCGGAGAAGATGTGAACGTCCGCGCTCGCAGAGATCGCGAACGCGACCAGGAGCAGCGTGACAAGCAATCGAGCCATGAGCCTCCACCTCTCCACGATATACCTCCCCCTCCACCACGGATGTGTCAATCAGCGATACCTATCAAGAATACCACAATCGGCGGGGTCGGTCAAGGACAGGCCCAACATAGCAATGTACCAGTTCTTGTGTAGAAGCGCTCATGAGATGCTACGTGGGGAGCTCGGCAATGACCGGGAAGTTGCTGAGGTCCTTTGCAAACGCAGCCCTGAGGAATGTGTCCACCCACCAGAAGACGTCGTGACGCCTCACGATCTGCCGCATG
Source organism: Candidatus Eiseniibacteriota bacterium (assembly GCA_030622115.1). Taxonomy (GTDB): domain Bacteria; phylum Joyebacterota; class Joyebacteria; order Joyebacterales; family Joyebacteraceae; genus Joyebacterum. Next base: position 34,549 of record JAUXGN010000002.1, on the reverse strand, counting down.
CTGCCCATCCTACGCCTGCGCTCTTCGAGCGGCATTGAGAGGGCCGTGTGAAGCGCTTCCGCCACGCCCACGACGTCGTGAGGGTTCACAAGTAGGGCTGCCTTCCCCAGTTCCGCCGCTGCGCCCGCAAACTCGCTCAGAATGAGCACACCGCTCTCTTCAGAATTGGCGGCGCAGTACTCCTTCGCCACCAGGTTCATTCCGTCCTTCAGCGGAGTGATGAGTGCGATCTCCGCCGTACGATAGTACGCGATGAGCTCCGTCTGCTCGAGCGAACGGTAGATGTAGTGGACGGGAATCCAACCGGTCAGCTGTGTGAACCGCCCGTTGATCTCTCCGACCGCCCGCTCGATCCGCGTCTTGAGCGCCCCGTATTCCGGGATGCCGCGCCGGCTCGGCACGATGATCTGAACGAGCGAGACGTGGTTCTGTAATTCTGGGCGTCGCGCGAGCAGTCTCTTGAACGCATCGAGGCGGTGAAGAATCCCCTTGCTGTAATCCAGCCGGTCGACGCCGAGGACGATCTGGCGGTCGGGCAGGTTCGCGTGGATCTGCCACGCGCACTCGGCAACCTCGTCGCTGTGCGCCTTCTCCGAGAAATAGCCGAAGTCAATGCTGATCGGGAACGCGCCAATCCGGAACTCGCGGTGCTCGGTCGTGAGGCCGCACACTTGTCCTCTGCCGCAGTAGTTGGCTCCCCCGAGGATTGCCCGAAGACAGTGAACAAAGTTGCGCCGGTCGCGCATCGTCTGGAAGCCGACGAGATCACATTCCGTGAGCGCCGTCAGGATCTCTGCCCTCCACGGCAGCCGGAGGAACATGTCGAGCGGTGGGAAGGGAATATGAAGGAAGAAACCGATCTTTCCTTTGAATCCCATCTCCCGCATGTACTTCGCTGTGAGCATCAGGTGGTAGTCGTGCAGCCAGACGAAGTCATCGTTGCCGACCGTCCGCATGACCACCTCTGCGAACTTGCGGTTCACGTCCCTATAGACATTCCAGTACGACGGGTCGAAGTTACAGAGGGACTGCATATCGTGAAAGAGCGGCCAGATGATCTCGTTGGAGAACCCCTCGTAGTACTTGGCGGTCTCGTTCGGTGTGAGCCGCACCGGTACGAGCGAGTATCCGATCTTGCCGGCGAGCGATGTCAGCGCACTCTCGATGTCGCCGTCAGCGGAGGTCCCGGGCCAGCCAATCCAAGTGCCGCCCCGGTCGCGGAGGACGGGCGCCAGTGCGGTGACGAGTCCGCCGGATCCAGGTTCGACGTGCCAGCCGTCCGTTTCGTGCGAGAGCACCACCGGGAGGCGGTTGGAAACGACGATGAGGTTACCTCTCTGGTGTAGCATCTGCTGGACCGTCCTGCCTTGTTCGTGCACGCCTCAGGCGTTCGTCACGTCGAGCCATTTGACGAGGAACCACCGAACATCCGATGTGTCGCACAGTCTTGCGTCGGCCGCCGTCGCTGTCGCCGCGTCCCCGACCCGAATGGAGAGTCCTCGGCCCTTGAGCGCCGCGAAGGCATCCTCGTCGGTGTCGTCATCGCCGATGTAGACGATGAGGTCGTCTGGTGCGCATTCTTTCGTGAGGACGTTGACCGCTGTCCCCTTAGTGGTCCCTTTGAGACGAAACTCCACCCCGCCGAGGAACGATCTGCATTCCAGGCCGCTCTCCTCTGCATCCCGCGTCCAGAGTTTGCGGAGCGCCTTTTCGCTCGCTCGCGCCTTCGACGCAGCTGTGCCGCGGGTGTGCAACGCAACGCTCGCCGGCTTCTTCTCCACGCGTTCTTCGGGCGCGAAGGCCAGGGCTTCCTGCTCGGCCTGGAGGAGTCTCGCCCGCTGTCGAGCCGACGGCAGCATTGTGAACCAGCGCCCGTTCGGGTAGCGGAATTCCGCCCCCTGACTCCCGACGACTGGGATCTCGAGATCGCCGAGGAGTTCCAGAAGCTCGTCGATCGGCCGCCCTGTCACGATCGCTAACCGTGTTGTCCCGCTCTCCCTGATGGCGCAGAGCGTCTCCGTGATCCCGTCCAGCGGGAATGCCGCCATCCGATCGACGACGAACGGAGCCAACGTTCCATCGTAATCGAGAACGAGCATCCTCGACGGAGCCGTCGCCACCCGGTCCCAGAAGCCAGGAACGTCCGACACGTGAGGCGGCCGTGGATTCCGATCCATCATGCGAGCTCGATCCGGTCCTTCATCCCCGTTGTGAGCGCGACCATCACGGTCAGGTACTCGCGGAGGTGACGGGTCAGAAGGAAGTTCTCGCGGACAAACTCCCTGGCTTTCTCACCCATGGTTCGGAGGCGGTCCGGCCGCTGGAGAAGATAGCACATCCTCAGAGCCGCGCCCTCAGGCGTCGATACGAGGAAGCCCGTATGGTGGTCGATGACCTGGAGTCGAATCCCTCCGACGTTGCCGCCGATGACGGGCCGGGCCTTCCAGAGCGCCTCGGTCACGGTGAGGCCGAAACCTTCCTTGATGGACTTCTGGAGGACCACATCGGCGGCGCGCTGGATCGCGTTGATCTCCCTGTGGGCGTCGGGGGGCAGAAGCAGAATATGGATGTCCGGGTCGCCGTTCGCAGCAGTGTTCACCGCGTCGAGCACGGCGGCGCCCTCCGGGTCGTCCGTGGCCGTCCCCCCCGCCAGGACCAGCTGCAGATCGGGGCAGGATCTCCGCGCGAGTTGGAAGGCCTCGATGACTCCGACCGGGTCCTTGAACCAATCGAAGCGCGAGACCTGCACAGCGAGCCGTCGTGTCCGATCGATGCCATGCCGCCTGCAGACCTCATCGATCTCCGACGCCGGCAGATCGACGTTCTTCTCGCTCAACGGATCGATGCTGGGCGGAATGATGTACTGAGGGTGCGGTAGTCTCTGAGCGAAGTCGGGTAGCGAGAAGATGCTCGCGTCGTATCCCTCGACGAATCTGCGTAAGTGCTTCCAGACCGGTCTGTGCGGCCGGCTCGCGTCGATGTGACAGCGCCAGATCCAGCTGCCGCGACGCTTCGGGATGAAGCTCAGCAGCGGCGCCGGCTGTGGGTCGTGGACGAAAACGAGATCTGCGGACGCCAGCTTCTCAGAGAGCGTCTTGGCGTTCTCGCGGTTCACCGCCTCATAGTGCTCGTACTGGCTTGCGGAGATAGGGACCCGATTGCCCTGCAGTGCGTTGTGAAAGGACTTGGTCACGCTGAAGAAGTCGGGGTCGCCGGTGATAACCTCCCACGTCGTCTCGATGCCGAGCTCCCGCATGAGCGGTACGAGCTTCGCGAGGATCTCCGCGACTCCTCCGCCGACGCGTGTGGAGTTGACGTGTACGACGCGCTTGCCGGCTAGCGGCTCGGCGAGCTGTCGGAGTTGATTGACGACATCTTCGCCGGTGATGTCAACGTATCGTGCGAGTGATAAAGACACTGAGAATGCTGCCCCTTCCGTTCGTAGTGCTCCGCGCGACCGCCCGGACGTTCTCCCGTGAGCTACCCGGTCAGTGTTTCCAACAGCGCTTCGAACAGTTCCTCACGGATCTCGACCAGGCTTCTGAAGAACGGGTCCACCTGGGCGAGCCGGTCGCAGGCCGCACTGTAGTCGCCCGGCAGTCCCTGAAGCCATGCACGAAAGTCGTCGACACCCTCCGGTGTCCGCCTCCGCGCGTCCACAAAGTGGTAGAATATGCTCCCGACCGACATGGCGGACACAGCGTCTGCAAGACCCGCAGGATCTATCACCGTCAGTTGCGAGTCGAACACAACGATCTGCGAACGCATGAAGTGGAACTGCGACTCGCGCGGGGTCCAGGGGAGAACTTCGACCAGGTCGAGTTCTTCGTCGATGATGTCGAGCAGCTCTCTGCGGAGCTCCTCCATGTCGTAGAAGTCGACCGGATCGAGCACGCCGAGCCGCTCGGCCAGCGGCTGGTCGTGCAGTGCGTCAAAGACCCAGATGGCAAAGTCGTTGTTGTACCTGGGATCGTCGAAGACGGGGCGCAGGAGCGTACCCCAGAAGTGGTAGTATATGCTGGCGGCGTCGACCGTCGTCAGCTTGTCACGCAGCTCTTTGAGGTTCTGCGCCCGCTCGCCTGTCGCCAGCGCGGCCAGAGCGCAGTCCTTCACCCGGAACTGCAGTTCCTCTCCGAAAGCGGCTGGCGTTGGACGCGTCACGGAAACCTCTCGTTGGCGCCAGATGCCGGCGGTTGCCCGCAGGTGAAACAGAGCACGCCTCACGGCGCATGATATCAGGTGGTCGAGGCGTGTCAGATGGTACCTAACTTCGCTGCCGGCATCAGTTCCGTTGCCGACCGTTCACTCTGCAGTATCGCGATTGGCGGGGCGTGTGTCAAGGCATTGTCCTCCGACCGCCGCCGAGTGCCCGGGGAAGTAATCGAGCGCCCGCCCGTCCGGTGCTACTGCAGAGCCGCGCTCACGGCTCTGCCGAGATCGGTCGCTGAGTAGGGCTTCTGAATGTAGAAGGATGCGCCCAGTGCCCGCGCCTGGGCGACTCGTTCGGATTCCGCAAATCCGCTCGCTATCACGACTCGTATGTCCGGTCGGACATCCAGGATTCTGCGGTACGTTTCCAGGCCGTCGATGCCCGGATCCATGATCATGTCGAGAACGAGGAGGTCACACTCGTGGTCACGCACATAGTCGATGGCCTCCTCGCCGCCGGAAACGGCGGTCGGTTCGTACCCCATCATGGTCAGCATCTTCGTGGCGACGTCGCGCTGTTCGGCAACATCGTCGACGACGAGGATCGGCTGCCCCCGACCTTCGAAGTCGCTGATGGTCTCGCTGTCCTGCAGCTGCTCCGGAGGCAAATCCGTGACCGGGAAGAACACCGTGAACGTCGTTCCCTCACTTAGTCTGCTGTCGACATCGATCCGACCGTCATGGTCCTGAACCGTTCCCCAGACGACGGCCATCCCCAGTCCTGAACCGCTGCGGCCGAGCTTCTTCTTCGTGTAGAACGGCTCGAATATCCTCTCGAGATCGTCATGACTGATGCCGATGCCTGTGTCGGAGATCTCGAGGACCGCGTGTGGGGACACGTCCGACCGATCGGCGGAGCCGCCGGCCTCCGCCCGGCGCGTCTCGATGCGCACAGTCCCTCTGTCCGGCATGGCCTCGAAGGCGTTCATCACCAGATTCGCGATGCTCTTGATAAGGTGGACGCGGGACCCCATGATCCATTGGCTCTGGTCGCTGCGCCGTACCTGAACATCCACATCGGGTCGGGCGGCGGCCAGCGACTTGAATTCTGGGGTCATCAGATACTCGTCAACGATCGCATTGAGGTCGCGCGGCTCCATCGACGCAACGCCCCGGCGGGCCATTGTGAGCAGGTCCTGAACGACCGCAGCCGCCCTCTCGCCGGAGGACATGATCGTCCTGAGCGGTTCGGCCAGTTTGCTGTCAGGCGGGATCTGGTGCAGCAGGAGTTCAGGGTAGCTCACGATGCCTGTCAGGATGTTGTTGAGGTCGTGGGCGACTCCGCCCGCGAGCATACCCAAGGATTCCATCTTTTTCGCACGGAGAAGCTGGGCTTCGAGCTGCTGGCGGCTCCGCTCTGCCTCGATACGCTCCTTGATCTCGCGTTTGAGCAGGCAATTGGATTCGGTCAACTCCTGCGTGCGTTCGACCACGAGCAGCTCTAGCCTGTCTCGGTGTCTCTGAAGCTCTTCCTCGGCACGCTTGCGATGTCCAATCTCAGAGCGAAGACGCTGGTTGGCCGCCCGGATCTGAGACGTGCGCTCAGCGACGACATCTTCAAGACGGTCCAGCGAGATCGTCGTGTTACTAAGATCCCGCGCCATCGAGTTGAACGAGTCGACCAGGTCGACGATCTCGCGAGCGCCCTGCGCCTCTACGTGCATCGTCGGGAGTCCTTTGCCGATCTCAAGGGCAGCACGGGACAAGTTCGTGATGGGCCTCGAAAGGCGTGCGGCTACCCTCGATGCGATCAGAGCCGCAACGCCGACGATGAGTGCCGCTGCCAGGACGATTGCGAAAACGCCGTGTCGCACAGCCTGTCTGTTGAGCGTGTCGAACTCTGCTTCGAGCAGTATTATCTGCTGCTTCAGCTCAGCAAGTGACAGCGCGACGGTGGTCCCACCGATGACATCATCGCCCATCAGGAGTGGTGTGGTAGCGTACACAGCGTCTTCTGACATCCTGACGATGGCGTCTCCGGAACGTGAGATAGTGAGGGCCGCCAGGAGTTCGGATCCCACGCCCCTGTCGCCGTAGGCAGCACTGCCCGTGCCATCGTGGACTATCCTGCCTTCCAGGTCGAACACCTCTGCGGTGACGAGGTTCGGCTGCGACATGGCAGCAGAGAGAACGTTGTCCATTCTCTCCATGTCGTACATGTAGTAGGCATTGACGATGTTCTCGGCGACCAGGTGTGATGCCAGCTCCGCGCGATTGCGCATCTCGCTGATGAGCCGTTCAGAAGCGGCGCGGCTGATTGTCTCAGTGCGTAAGATAGCAGCGCGGCTCGAGCTGTACACGATGACTGCAGCCAGCGCGAGTGCTGTGAGCACAACCACGGATGCGATCGCGAGAGTGTACTGAGTTCGCAGACGTAGGATCATTCGCCGAACTCCTCGCAAACCTCACTCAGCATGCTCTCCATTGTCCGCAGATCTGCTATCACACCCGCATCGATCTCGTCGAATCTCGCCGTCTTCTGATACGCCCACAGCGCATCGACAGCGGACGGATCCTCGTGCGCAAGCAATAGCACACTTCGCAGCCTCTCCCTGACGGCCGGATCGAGGTCGCCGCGAACCACCTCGATGGCCCGTGTCATCGGCTCCGTCTGGTAGATGATCTGCATGTCGTCTCGACAAAACGCCGGCATGTGGTCTTCCTTGTTCCAATCGAGGTCGTTGAAGGCGGCCGCATCGACGATGCCGCGGTACACCCACACGGACGAGTTGATCTCCTCATGAGAGTAGACATACCCGACGGCGTCGTCCGGCGGCACGTCTCTGGGTGACGCGAGGGGAACGAGTTTCAAGCCGGTTCCGAGAAGCACGGACGCCGGTACGAAAAAGGCCGAACTCGAACCGTCATCCTCGAAGGCCATTGTTCGCCCCCGGAGGTCCGCAAGCGTCGCAATGCCGCTGTCTTTCCTCACGAAGAATACGGTTCGGTATTTCGGAACACCCCTTTTCCATTTCCGCAGCAGCAGCACGGCTTCAGCCTCGTCTCTGAAGATCAGAGCCGAGAAGGGGGCCTCTGTGACCCAGTCGACTCTGCCTGCCTTCAGGTATTCAATCATCACCTCGTTTGAGGGCGCCATGAGCACTTCGCCGCGTGTAATGCCCAGATCTCCCATCATCGAGACCGCGTAGTCAACCATCGGTTTCAGATAGCCGTAGTGCTTCTTCGGGTTGTCTGAGACCTTGCCGATGACAAGCACGTGGCTCCGTTCATCGCCGTCCCGGGCGGCGGACAGCTGCGATGGAACAAACGCCACCGAGATGGCCATCACGATCAAGATCTGAGCGATGGACCAGCGGCCGCTTCTCATTGAGACACCTCCGTGCAGCAGTGCCGCTGGACCGGCCGGGGCCGGCGCGGCTTCAGAAACATACCTGGCATCTGACGCTCAAGATGTGCGGATCGTCATCTCCCTCGACATCGCCGTCGGCGTCCGCGCATTCGTCGTTGTCGACGATGACGTAGTTGGCAGTGAGACGAACGTTGCGGTTCGCATACCAGCTGGCGCCAAGCGTGATGTTCGCTTCCTCGCCACCTTCGATCTCACCGTCGGTGAGATCGAGCACACTGTAGCGGACCGAGAGTTCGAGGGCGCCGCTGGTACCATACGGTTTCACTCTGCCGAAAGCGCCCTTGTTGACCTTGTAGTCGCGGGACTCGCCCGTCACGAACCAGCTGGCGTACGCGTACCATCCGGTGAACTCGTACTCCTTGGATGAGGCACGCTCATCCTCCGGTTCCTGAGCCACCGTCGCCACCACATACTCACCCTGCAGCGAAAAGGATCCCATGACAACGGCCGCGTCGAGACCCCACGCTCGGACATCCTCCACGCCTCTGATCTTGCCTGTGTCGACATATTTCACGCCGGCAACGTGCGCTTCGGGGCGCGTGTCGTACGAGATCTTCCGTTCGGTGTCGGGAATCTCCAACGCGACATTAGCTCCGAAGTGCACGGCGTGGCGGTCATCGTGAACCGGCGCGATGGTCGCTCGCGCAGCGACGCACCAACCTTCGTTGCCCTCGTCGTCCGCGTCATCATCGAACTCCTCGCCGTATACACCTGCCGCCGTGGTCCAGGCGCTGCTGCGGTAGATGGCGGTGATCCCGATCTTCCGACTTGGTACGAGCTCGTTGAGGAGCGCCGGCTCGAGGAACGTCGTGTGCTTGGAGCTTGTGAGCTCCTCAAGGCTGAACGGGATTTTCTGCTGCCCGATGGTGATCTGCGTCGAATCGAGTCCCAGATAGGAAAGGGCTGCATCCTTGACGTCGGCGTCTCCGTCTGCGAAGTCGGCGCTGAACTCGAACTCCCAGTTGTGAGAGACACCACCCTCGACGTCGATTCTTGCTCGCCGCAGCTCGGTACCATCGCCGAGCGTAACTTCGTCCTCAGCGTAGAACCCTCCGTCGACCATCACTCTTCCGCCGACTTTGAACCAGGCGCTACCGTCATACCGCGACACCTCGATTCCGCCATCGGTTGTGACCGCCACGTCTGCGGCGAGTGCCGTAGCAGGAGCGGCAAGAAGCACAACCATGGCTGTCATAAGCTGGCGCTGCATACGTCCGAATATCATGACGATCTCTCCTATGGTGATGGTAGAGCCAGTATCCTGTGGGATTGCAAGCCAAGTACAACATCAGGGCGGTGCCAGGTGATACCTGAACAATCGTCCATTCTTGCATCTTCCGGGCCAGAAAGGCGTACCGGCATCCCGTCATAATGGTGAGCGCAGGCACTTCGTAGTACGACGTGCGGCTATTGCTTTGCACGCTCATCCTGTCGCCTGTAGAATCGCGCAATCTGTCCGTGTCGGTACACTCAACTTGAGGTTCGGGACCGCACGGCTCCCGGCCGGCGCAGCGGACTTCACGACGGCCGGAATGAAACCCGCCTTCCCAGGACTGGCGAACCTGCTATGCATTGGGACGAAGACATACACGGAGATGAGCAGGAGGCAAAGCGGCTTCCGCTCCGGGCGATGATCCGGAGAATCCTGCCGCTCTTCCGGCCGCACAGGCGCAGGCTCCTGGGAGCGGCTCTCTTGATGCTCATTACGGCTGCGGCAGAGCTCGCGGGACCTCTCATCGTCCGGCATGTTCTCGACACCGACATCCCGGCCGGAGACGGCGGCGGACTGCTGCGCCGGGGGCTGTTGTATGTCGCGCTCTACGCTCTCGGGATGGGCGCCGCATATGTCCAGGTCGTGATCGTCTCGAGGATCGGTCTCTCCATAATCACGGAACTCCGAGAACAGACATTCTCGCACCTCATGGGACTCTCGCTCGCCTATTTTGACAAGAACTCTCCGGGCGTGCTCATGGCAAGGGTCGAGAGCGACATCGAACGTTTGCGGCACCTCTTCTCCGATGTGGCTCTGTCGCTTGTGAGAAATGTGGTGCTCCTGGGTGGAACGATCACGGTCATGCTCGCCGCGGACGCCCGCGTAACACTGTCGATCATCATCATGATGAGCCCAGTGCTCTTCGCGACCTACTTCTTCCTGAAATACATCCGACGGGCATTCCGCACCGTCCGCAAGCTCTATGCACGAATCTCAGCCTTCCTCGCCGAGTACGTGCAGAGCATCCCAATACTACAGATCTTCGGGTACACGGAGACGGCGCAGATGAACCTCATGCGCCTGAACAGAGACAAGTACTCGAAGGAGATCCGGATCTACTTCAGAGAATACGCCTTCTGGGGCGCCTTCTCTTCGGCCGAGATCGCTGCCGTCATGGTCATCATCTATATCGGAGCGAGACATACGTTCGGTGTGACGATGACGGTCGGAACACTCGTGCTCTTCATCGAGTACACAAGGCGTCTCTTCTGGCCGCTCGTGATGTTCTCGGAGCAGCTTGATTTCATCCAGCGGGCATTCGCGTCGGCGGACCGGGTCTTCGCAATACTCGACACGCCCTCCCGCACGCCTGACTGGAAGGACGCCGTCCCGGATATCCCGACAGACTGGGAAGCGCTGGCCTTCGAGAACGTCACGTTCCAGTACGACGGAGGTACCAAGGCACTCGACAATGTGAGCTTTGATCTTCGGCACGGAGAGAGAGTGGCGCTCGTGGGGCTCTCGGGAGGAGGCAAGACCACAGTCACGAACCTCCTTCTGAGATTCTACGAGCCTACCCAAGGCAGGATAACGCTCGACGGTGTCGACATCCGCCACTTCAGGCAGAAGGAGTGGAGACGCAGGATCGGCCTCGTCCTCCAGGACATACATCTTTTCCCCGGAGATCTCGCGGACAACCTGAAGGTCCTCCGGGAAGAGATCCCGGACGACGCGATCGCCAAAGCACTCGAGACTGTGCAGGCAGGCAGGATGATCGAGCGCCTCCCGGACGGCTACAACACGGAACTCTCCGAAGGAGGAGCGAACCTCTCGATGGGCGAGCGGCAGCTTCTCTGCTTCGCGCGCGCGATCGTCAACAACCCGGACATCCTCATACTCGACGAAGCGACATCGTCGGTCGACCCCGTGACCGAGAGTAGGCTTCAGGATGCGCTTGACAGTCTGCTCGCGGGACGCACGTCGTTGATCGTGGCCCATCGGCTCTCAACGGTCACAGGTGCGGACCGGATACTGGTTCTGCACGAGGGACAACTGATAGAAGAAGGCGATCACGACGAGCTGTACGCGCAAGATGGAATGTACAGGGACCTCTTCGATCTCCAATTCGCAGCGCAGGCGACGGAATGAGCGAGACCACAGCAAAACGCCGGACGGAAGGCACAGACAGCGCTCCGAAGCTCAGCCTGAAGGAGCACATCCTGTGGATGTGGGGCTACTGGCGCCCACACAAGTACCTTCTCGTCTTCATGGCCGCATTCACACTCCTGTCGACCGCCGTGACGGTGGCGTATCCGCTCGTCTTCAGAACTGTCATAGATCGCGTCTCCGGCATCTTCAAGTCCGGCACGGCCGACGCGAGCATCCACGGGATCATGCTCATCCTGGGCGCCATTCTGGTGGGGCACTTCATCTCGCGCCTCTACCCCGCTACCCGCGCTATGATCAACGCTCGGCTTGAGCGTGACATACGCGACGACGTTTTCGGCCAGCTCATGACGAAAGACTACCACTTCGGGAATGCATTCCGGACCGGAGACGTGGTCACACGCCTGACTGACGATATCGCGGAGTGGCCGAAGGTCTCGTGGTTCGCCTGCTCGGGTATCTTCCGGGCGGTCGAGTCGAGCTCCAAACTCATCTTCTGCCTTGGGGCCATGCTCATCATGAACCCAAAGCTCACGGGACTCTCCGTGATCCCCCTCCCCATCATGATGTGGGTCTTCTACACGCTCAGACACAAGATGAGCCACTACATGGAGGAATCACAGAAGTACGTTTCCACAACCAACAACATCCTTGAGTCGGTATTCTCGGGAATCAGAATCGTCAAGGCGTTCAGCGCCGAGGATGCCCAGAGCAAACGGCTTTCGACGATACTGAGGGAGCGCGTTGAGATCCTCATGGGGCTTGTGAAGCTGCAGGTCGTTCTCTTCTCACTCGACACGTTCGCCACCAGGCTGGGCCAGATGGTGGTCATCGTCTACGGCGGCTTCCTCGTCATGAGTGGCGAGCTCACGATCGGGACGCTCTTCGCGTTCTACGTCTACCTGGACATACTCACTGGTCCGATGATGGACATCCCGTTCCTCTTCATGACGGGTCAGCAGGCATTCATCTCGATCGATCGTGTGGAAGAGATCCGCGCGTTCCCCGTGACGGAGCGGCGATCTTCCGGCGCACGGCTCGAGGACGTTCGCGACGTGGCGCTCGAGGGGGTCTCCTTCTCGTATGATCGCTCCCGTCGGATCCTCAGCAACGTCAGTCTTCGCGTATCGAAGGGGCAACGGATCGCTGTCGTGGGGTCGGTCGCGAGCGGCAAGTCGACGATGCTCAAGCTCCTCGCAGGTGTCATCAGTCCGGATGAAGGACGCGTTCTCATCAACGGGCGCCCGCTCGGTGACTGGGACTGGAACACCTACCGCCTTGAGATCGGCTATGTGCCTCAGGAGGCGCTCCTGTTCTCACAATCAATTGAGGAGAACGTCTCCTTCGGGCGAACACCTCCCGAGGACGGACCACTGGACGCGCCCTCACCGCGAGAGTGGGCGGAGCACTGCCTGTCGATGGCCCAGATGGACTCCGACATCGCGGCGCTTCCAGCCGGTATCGATACTGTCGTGGGACAGAAGGGTGAGCTTGTGTCCGGTGGTCAGAAGCAGCGCATTGCGATCGCAAGAGCGCTTGCCGGACGGCCTGGTATCCTGCTTCTGGATGACTGCACGGCCGCTCTCGACGCGCGCAACGAGGACCGTTTCTGGACGCGTCTCGACAGCGAGTACAAGGACTGTCTTTGCTTCGTTGTTTCACATCGACTCACCACGATCAGGCGAGCCGACTCCATTGTCGTCCTCGAAGACGGGCGTCTCGTTGACAGTGGAACGCACGACGAACTCATCGGCCGATGCGAGACGTACCGGGAGTTCCTGCAGACGGAACGGAAGAAGGAGCGAGTGAGAGCGGCAGGAAAAACGGGGCCCCCGAGAGACGTCACGGAAGCCCCGTAGATCAGATCCAGTTCCTTGCACGGCGCTATTTCAGCAGGACGAGTTTGCTGCTGCTCGAGAAGTCCGCTCCCTTCAAACGTGCGAAGTACACGCCACTGGCAACCGACCTGCCCGATTCATCCATGCCGTTCCAGATGCAGGCGCCCTCCCCGGCAGACATCTCGTCATCCACGAGAACCCGCACCAGCCGACCAGAGACGTCGTAGATACCCAGGTGCACCCTGCCGTCACCAGGATTCATGAACTGAAGAGTGGTGTTTGGGTTGAAGGGATTGGGCCGCGCGGCGAGACGGGCGGCCTTGTTCACCACGACGTCGTCATCCACACCGGATGGGATCGGCAGGAAGAAGTCCATGATCGTAAGCGCAAAGTGTGCCCTGGTAGACGGCACAGTACCGTTCCTGAGTCCGGTGAATTCGAAAGACGCTCCGACAGTCTTGTACGTCCCCTGGTCGTATGCCACCGCGAGACCGTAGACCGGGCTGCCGTTCTCAAGAACGAGCGTCGCGCTCCCGTTCGCGGGGGAAAGATGATCGATCCAGTTGTTCTCCCCATTGTAGGCGAAGTACATCCCCTCCGTGAACGTGCCCGCCTTGCCCTGTGCCGGGCCGCAGTCGTTGCTGCCATCCTGCGGGGACGTCAGTCCGAACGTACTGTTGAAATTGTGCCCGCCGATGGTCGGGTCGTAGTTCCAGCAGTCGCCGCCCTCCAGGTACACGCACCCGCCGCCATTGAGGTAGTCGACGATCGCAAGTGCTTCCTGGGAGTTCAGACCGATGACGTAGTTGCTCGAGTAGATGCCGAGGGAGACCCATACAGTCTGATAGCGATCCAGGTCATCGACGGGCAACTGCTCCATGTAGACTCCACTGAACCCCAGCCCGGCGAGCGTGGCATGTATGTCGGGGCCGCTCGACGTGTCCGCGGTCGGATCCCAGACGACGTAGTGGTACTTGCCGACTGGGATAGCGAAGTTGCTTGTAGCATCGCCATCTGCATAAGTGGCCGTAATGGTGAACTGTGCAAGATGACCGAGCGGTGTGTCGGCTGAAGCCACAACCACGAACGGTTCAGCGGAGTTCACGGCTGTCGCTCCCGTCGCCATGTCCCCGTGGGATGCGCTCGCCTGAAGGATAGTGATATACGAATCGATCGAACTGAGAACGGCGGTAACACCGCTTGCCGGCTCGCCGTAGTTCCTCACGGTTATCTCGAGATCGACGGTCTCGCCGGCATCCAGATAACCGTTGCCGTTCCCGCCGGGATCTGAGATCGACTGCGCGAAGTAGACAACGTGTGGCGCCGCACTCGTGAAGACCACCTTGATGTCGTCGGCGGAGACCTCCGCCTGAGCAACGCCGCCTCAGCAGTTGGCGGCGGATACGAGCAATGACAGCTCGATCTCGTGGACATCCTCACCGTCGATCCCGGGGAGATTCAGAAGCTCATCGGCCAGGGTGAATCCATAGTCCGCCCACCCGCCATTCGTATCGATGATGTGGAAGGTGGAGCTCTCGGTCCATGGACAGATCGCGCTCGTCGCGGCCAGCGCCGTTTTGCCCAGCGGCGCACCGGTGACATCAAGATAGGTCAGAATGAGACCCGCGGCACACCACGCACCTCCCCCGTCGACCGCTGCTGAGGAAAGCCTGGCGGAGAACTGCACATCGGTGTTTGGAATGATGATCGACTGCCAGAGCTTCGCGCTGCCGTGGCCGTTGTTGCTTGACACCTTGACCTCGTAGTCCGGATCGGCGTCGAACGCCGTGCTGCGCTGGATATAGAGGTAGGAGCCCGCGATACTCTGCTCCCAGCCGGTTGTGAGGGGCTGTTCGATATCCCCGTTTTCCATGAGATGCAGGCTCGATGCCCCCGCCGGTAGAGCGAAGCACACTAGAAGCAGCAGAATCACCACGGGGTTTCGCATTCTCTTCCCTTTCATCCTATGGGCCCCTTGGCATTTGTCCTGCTCCGGGGACACCACATCCGACCTGAAATCAGCTTCCTCCGGTACACCCATTTGTCAATGATACCACAATCCAGCAACCGGTTCAAGACCCATAACTTGTGTACACTTGTCCTGTTACGGCATTTCCTGCATTATCGTCGGACAACTCCCGCCTCGTCGTCTCACACGGAACTTGCTATGATGAGATAGGATATGCGTATACCGATTTGAGATGCGGCACGCCGACAGGAGGTTTCTCAGCATGACAAGACGACGAGTTCTTCTCTCCGCGCTCTGCGCTCTTGCGCTGATCGTCGTGATCTGGACGGTGCACGGCACACGCACTGCGGAGCTCTTGACGACCGAAGAGGTCGCATCCCGGATCGCAGCCGAGAAGGCATCGCTCAAGGCTGAAATGGCACTTGAAGGAAAGCTCTATGAACCGGGGGCCTTCCCGAACGACTGGGCGTTCTCTCAGCGAGCCTATCCCTATGAGGAGATCAACCACGAGCAGATGGCCGAGGCTCTGGCCGACGGGCACGCCTTGAGGCTTTCGGCGACGCGATCCGGCCGAGCGACGTGGCAGGAGCGGGGACCGAGCAACATCGGGGCTCGTGTCACTGACCTCGCCTTCGACCCGACCGACCCCGACATTATCTATGCGGCAATGGCAAGCGGTGGCCTCTTCAAGACAATCGACGGCGGAAGCTCTTGGGATCCGATCTTCGATGACCAGCCGGTCCTCACCATAGGAGACATCGCCGTCGACCCCGACGACCCGGATATCATCTACGTGGGCACTGGGGAAGCAAACGCATCGAGCGCAAGCTGGTTCGGCGCCGGGCTCTTCAAATCTACGGATGGCGGATCATCCTGGAGCCACCTCGGCCTCGAGGAAACACGCTACACCGGTCGTATCGTGATCGACCCGAAGAATACCGACCGCATATGGGTGGCTGCCACGGGAACGCTCTTCGGCACGAACCCGGACCGCGGTGTCTATCGGTCGGAGGACGCAGGTGACTCGTGGACGCAGGTCTTCGCGCTCACGGATTCGACCGCGGCGATCGATCTCGCCATCAACCCCGACCACCCGGACACGGTCTATGTCGCCATGTGGGAGCGCGTCCGAAGACGCACATACAGGAGATCAGGTGGACCATCGAGCGGCATCTACCGTTCTGCCGACGGCGGTGATACGTGGTCCGAACTCACGAGCGGGTTGCCTTCGGGCTCTGGAGTCGGCCGAATCGGCATCTCGGTGTGTGAATCCGACCCAAGCGTCATCTACGCCATGTATGTAGATGACCCGGGCTACTTCGATGGTCTCTTCAAGAGCACGGACGGCGGCGACACCTGGACGCAGACGAATGACGGTGCGCTTTCGAGCCTGACAAGCTCATTCGGCTGGTATTTCGGCCAGGTGCGTGTCGATCCAAGCAATCCCGATCGCGTATTTGCGCTCGGTGTTCCCTTCTACAGGTCGCAGAACGGAGGCGCAAGCTGGTCGCAGGTGGGCTACGACACCCATGTCGACCACCACGCCATGGAGTTCGACCCCACCGACGCCACGAGGGTATTCGAGGGCAATGACGGGGGCATCTACGTCTCGACGAACAGCGGAACTTCCTGGACGAAGCTCTACGACCAACCGACGAACCAGTTCTACGCGATCGAGATCGACTACCAGAATCCTGAGCGGCTCTACGGTGGAACGCAGGACAACGGCACGCTCAGAACCCCCACAGGCGCGACCGACGACTGGGAGAGGATCTTCGGTGGCGATGGATTCTACACGATCGTGGATCCGACGGACCCGAACACGATCTACTGCGAGTACCAGTGGGGCAACGCCTACAAGTCCACCGACTTCGGCAACTACTGGTCGTGGGCGCTCGACGGAGTTGATGGAGGAGACCGTAGAAACTGGTCGTCCCCTATCGTGATGGACCCATCCGACCCACAGACACTCTACTTCGGCACCTACAGGCTCTGGCGCACGACCAACGGCGCCTCATGGTGGAACGCGATCAGCACCGACCTCACAAACGGAGACCAAGGCAGCTACGGCACGATCACGACGATCGCGGTCTCCCCGAGCGACCCGGATGTCGTCTACGTGGGAACCGACGACTCCAACGTATGGGTCACCGAGAACGGCGGAGGGAGCTGGTCGAATGTCTCCGGGACGCTTCCGAATCGCTGGGTCACGCGTGTCGCTGTTGATCATAGCGACGCGGCGGTCGCCTACGTTACGTTCTCCGGATTGAGATGGGATGAGGACATCGCCCACGTCTGTAGAACGGACGACTTCGGCGCGACCTGGACCGACATCAGCGGGAACCTCCCGGATACGCCGTTCAATGTGGTCGCTGTCGACCCTGACCTGCCATCTGTGCTCTACATCGGCACGGACGTCGGCTGCTTCTTCACCAGGGATCTGGGTGCGAACTGGGACGTGCTCGGAACGGGACTCCCTCCGGCGCCCATCTTCGACCTCAAGATTCATCAGCCAACGAGAACGCTCGTTGCGGGAACCCACGGACGCTCGATGTACTCGATCGACCTGGATGATGTGACCGGTGTAGGTGATGCGGTCGCCGAGGTGAAGATCATCGCCGAGTTCGCAAGCTTCCCGAACCCGTTCAATCCAAGCACGACGGTGGTGTACGCTCTGTCTCAGCCGGCGAGTGTCTCGATCACGGTGTATGACCTGGCCGGGAGATGTGTGCAAACGCTCCATACCGGCTACCGAGACGCCGGTCAGCATAAAGTGCACTGGGATGGACGGAATGATGAGGGGCGAGCGGTTTCGAGCGGTACGTACTTCATCAGGCTTGAAGCAAATGGCGAGGCGATCGCAAGGAAGGTCAGCCTCGTGAAATAGCGGGAGCACGCCGACCCTGCAGGAACACACCGTGGGAGCACGTTAGCTCTCCCGGAAGGTCTCAAGGAAGCTCAGGAACGTGCCCACGTCAGAGTAGTTCGTGGCGATCCCCAGGGATATGCGCACGGCTCCCGTGGCCTTGCTGTCTATGCACTGGCGGAATTCGTTTAGTGTGATCCTTGCGTCGACATCGGTGAAGCACGCGTCTATCTCATCCTTCTCGAGGCCGAGCGCCATCTCCCCCGCTCCGGGGTTGCAGAAGCAGCCGGTACGGAGCGATATGCCCCACTCGTTGGCCCGTTCTTCGACCACCAGATGATCTACGGTGGCGCCCTCTGCGTCGTACACGTTGAAAGCGATGGTAGCGCCGCGGCACTCCATGTTCTCAGGACCGTAGATCTTGACGACCGGACGACCCGCATCGTGTCTGAGTTCGACCATTCGATCGAGAAGCCAGGCGGTGAGGCACGTCACGCGCTCGTGTATGGTCTCGATGCCAACCGACTCGACGAAATCGAGACCCCGTTCCACGGCCGGGAAACACGCGTAGTTCGGTGTGCCGTCCTCGAACCTGGCCGCC
Source organism: Candidatus Eiseniibacteriota bacterium (assembly GCA_030622115.1). Taxonomy (GTDB): domain Bacteria; phylum Joyebacterota; class Joyebacteria; order Joyebacterales; family Joyebacteraceae; genus Joyebacterum. The sequence continues at coordinate 16,317 of JAUXGN010000002.1, read as the reverse complement.
CCCATCGCCACGAGATGCTGGTCGGACTGCACGGAGACCACGGTAATGGTTCCTCCCGAAAACCACGGGCGGTGAAGCTTCCCAAGCGCTTCCCGTCGCGCAATGAGCACACCGACACCGGTCGGATAGCCAAACATCTTGTAGAACGATACGCAGATGTAGTCGGGATGCCAGCGGCTGAGATCCAGACTGTTCGTGGGCACGAACGCCGCCGCGTCGAGAAAGACGTCCCACCCCTTCGACTGCGCAAGCTCGATCCAGCTCAGAGGGTGCTGAACACCTGAGAAGTTGGACTGAGCGGGATAGACGAAGAGCTTGTTCCTCGCACCTGCGCCTTCGCCGAGAGCTCGTTCGACAATATCATCGGAGATGCACAGGTTCGGGGGCGCAACCGGAAGGTAGCGGGTGGTTGCGAGGTCAGCCCGGCTGAACTCACGGATCCCGTTCGCCGAATTGTGATTGTCGAAACTCAGGAGAAGCTCATCTCCGTCGGAGAACGGGTAGGCCTCCCCCACGAGCTTGAGCGCGTGGCTGGCGTTGGCGGTGAATGCGACCACGTACTCCTCAGATGAAGCCTTGAAGAAACTGAGTACACGGTTGCGGCAGCGCTCGATCAGCTTGGTGGATACCGACGATGTCGGATTTGAGGAATGTGGATTGCCCAGAACATTGCCGAGCAGAAACTCAGAGTGCTGCCTCACTTGAGACTCGCCGTAGAGCCCCCCTCCAGTGTAGTCAAGATAGATATGGCCGAGCCTGTCCAGTCGTGAGAACTCGGTTGCGCGAAGCTCGTCGAGCACGGCTGTCTCTCCGTACTCGGGGCACTGCTTGAGGAACGACTCGAGGCCGCGCGGTGTGTTGGTATGTGCTGCCAAGAGGATTCCTCCGAAGGCCGAGTGATCGAACCTCAGGCTAGTTGATGTATCCCAGGGACTCGAGCTTCTTCAGCGTCTCCTCGTCCATGGTAATGCCGAACTCCTCGTGCGTATAGATGATGCGGCTCTCCTCGAAGTCCTCCAGCTCACGTCTCATCTCAGCGCAGCGATCTCTCCGCGCTGATGCCAGGGAGTGGAGTTCGTCCGGATCGCCCACCAGGTCGTAGAGTTCCTCGATACCAGGTTCGGTAAGCACGTACTTCTCATCCCCACGGATGACGGCCCTGAGGATGCGGCTGCCGAACCACGGCGGACTGCGGAGATCGGAGAAGTGCGGCCTGTCCCCGGGAAGACTTCCTTCACCACGGGCGGCCGATAGCAGACTGATGCCCTGATCGACCTCGCTTGAGGTGAGTCCCGCGAACTCTCTCAGCGTCGGGAGGATGTCGAGGATAGAGACGCGCTCCGCGATCCTCTGCGAGACCGGGATCTCGCCGGGACAGTACATGACGAGCGGCACATCCAAGACTTCACCGTAGAGAGTCCTGCTGTGATCCCAGTCGCCATGGTCGAGGAACTCCTCGCCGTGATCGGACGTGACGATGATCAGTGTGTTCTTGTCCCACTCCATGAGTTCAAACAGCTCGCGGATCTTCTGATCGACGTAGTTGATCTCGCTGTCGTAGGCGGAGATGGAGTCCAGCAGTTCCCCTTCCGCCGGCTCGTACCAGGGTGACTGCTTCTCGTATGGTCTGTGGGGATCTATGTAGTGGAGATAGAGGAAGTACGGCTCTCGATCCTGGATCGCCGGAGCCCATCCCTTCACCGTGGCATTGACGGTCGCCGCTCCCTGGAAATCCGTCTTCCGGAACTTCCCGAATCCCTCATCGAAGCCCTGCTCGTAGCTGACGTTGATGTTGTCGCTCACCGCCCATGTTGAGTAACCGGCATCCCTGAGTACCTCGGCCATGGTCGTGGTCTCTCCGGGAATCCGATTCAGTGTGATCGTCGGGTTCGCCTGACGCAGCATCTGGGTCGCTCGGAAACCGGTGAGAACTCCGTGTTGTATCGGGTGGAGCGATGTCACGAGGGACGCTGTGGCCGGAGCGGTCCAGGACGATGTCGAGTGCGCCCGCTCGAAGACCACACCTTCCTCGACCAGCCGGCTGAGGAAAGGAGCCGTGTTCTTCTCGTACCCGTGGAACGGGAGGTGATCTGTTCTGAGCGTATCGATGACGATGAGGACGATGTTGTGCCGTGGCTTCGACACGATGCCGCCGGAAACTATGATGGATGCAAGAGCAACGATCAAGCCCGCCGCAATAAATCGTAGTGTCCGCTTCATCTCTCCCCCCGGCTCTCGAGTAGGTTCTTCCGTAGCTCCAGCGAACCCCGGCAGATTGCGAGTACATGCACGATGTTAGTCCAAGTATCCGGGGACGTCAATATCGTGGACGGCAGAGAGAGACCCCACGAATGCGGAGACTACGGGGCCACCTTGCTGGCGCCGGGATGCAGCCTGTCAGCCATCATCCTCCGCTGAAGGGCGCCTCGGCCCCCTTGCTGACAGTCACTGCCTCTTCCTCGGGCGTGAGTTCGCGGTAGTCCTTCCGGCTCATGTCCATCTCCTGTTCCCCCCAGGCGACTGCGACCGCCGACCCTCGGAACTCACAGTATCCGGCGAGTCACTTGCAGAGAACCCCGCCCTTTCGGGCGGGGTTCTCTGCAAGTGGCGTCCCCAACGGGAATCGAACCCGTGTTGCCGCCGTGAAAGGGCGGTGTCCTGACCCCTAGACGATAGGGACGCTATGTCTGCCGCTCGTGGGCGTCTGCTCGTGCACGCACCCATGCGACTCTGTTTCTATGGTAGGCCGTGCTGGGCTCGAACCAGCGACTCCCTGCTTAAAAGGCAGGTGCTCTACCGACTGAGCTAACGGCCCGTTCGAACACGCACCGCGCTTCCGTGCGTCGCCACTGCGACTCGCGCTACGTGCAACCACTCACTACGCGCGCAGCACATCCTGAAGAGCCGAGAGTCCTCTGCCAATCTCAACCTTGTAGCCGAGCTTCGCCATGGCCAGTTCAAGCGCTCCGATGACCATGGGTAGATCGCGCTCGCGAATCCCACCCATGTGACCGATGCGGAAGACCTTGCCCGAAAGCCCCAGCTGTCCGCCGGCGACGCGAACGCCGAAGTCATCATCCATGGTTCTCACTATCTGATTCCCGTCGATGCCTTCCGGACAGACACAGACCGTGACCCCGTTGACGGGGTTCTCGGGCAGAATGCCGAACCCGAGCGCTTTCACGGCCGCTCTCGTCGCCTCTCCCATCGTCCGATGACGGGCGTAGATCTCATTCCACCCCTCGTCATCCATCATCTGAAGAGCGGTCTCAAGACCGTAGATCAGCGAGACGGCAGGTGTAAAGGGCGTCTGCCCCTTTGACTGAAGCCTCTTCCATGTCCTCGTGAAGTCGAAGTAGAACGCGGGCAGGTCGGACTTCGTCACACACCGCCATCCGTTCCCGTTGATAGCCACAAACGAGATCCCGGGAGGCGTCATGAGCGCTTTCTGTGTTCCGGCCACCAGCACATCTACGCCCCAGTCGTCCATGTAGATCTCGTGGACACCAACGCTCGACGTTGCATCCACCACGGTGACGGCATCGTGGCCCTCGGCAACCTTCGCTATCGCCTTGATGTCGTTCAGAGCTCCCGTGGAAGTCTCGCTGTGAATGACAAGCACGGCTTTGGCATCGGGGTGCTGCTCGAGCAATTCCCCTACTCTGGCAGGATCGTTGCTCTGCCCCCACTCGACTGCGTACTCGACGACATTCACGCCATAGACATTGCAGATGTCACGCCACCGCTCGCCAAACGCGCCGTTCATGAGGCAGATGACCTTGTCACCACGCGAAAACAGGTTGGCAACAGCCGCTTCCATCATTGCCGTGCCCGAGCATGTGAAAAGCAGAACGTCGTTGCGTGTGCTCAGGAGTCGGCCCAACTCATCCTGCACGTGTCTGACCTTTACGGAGAACTCGGGGGTCCTGTGATGCAGAACCTGCTTGCCGACCGAACTCAGGACGGCTCCCGGGATCTTCGTGGGACCCGGCGTGAAGAGCTTTGACTTCATCGACATCCTCCATTGTGAAACAGGGCCCTCATGAACCCTGAATCTCAGGCCCTTCTCGTACCAGTAGCCTCACGAATCCAGCTCCAGACTTCCTTCGTTCCCTCCCCCGTTTCAGCGGAGAAGAAAACGATAGAAGTCTCAACATCGGGCACGAGCGTCTCCCGCACCGTTTTCAGGGCGCCTGCTCGTTTGCCCCTGGATATCTTATCAGTCTTGGTGATCGCAATCAATGCCGGGACGCGAGTGTGCTTGATCCACTCGTGCATCTGCACATCCCCCCGACTGGGCGTGTGACGAGCATCCACGAGGTGTACGATGCCCGATAGCTCCTGACGCTCGTTCAGATAGGACTCTATCAGCACTCCCCACTTCCGTTTCACGCTCTCCGGAACCTTCGCGAATCCGTACCCAGGGAGGTCCACAATGACGAGACCCTTATCGATCCGGTAGAGGTTGAGTTCCCTGGTCTTTCCCGGTGTGCCCGAGATCCTCGCCAGGTTCCTCCTGCCGGTCAGCTTGTTCAGAAGCGATGACTTCCCGACGTTTGAACGCCCGGCCAGTGCTATCTCAGGTAGACCGTCCTTTGGCAGCTGCCTGATACTCGCCGCGCCCAGAAGAAACTCGGCGCTCTTCACTACCATGTTGCCTCTCCCCCCGGGATACGCGGGTGCACAAGAAGAGGGCCCCGCGCAAGCGAGGCCCCCTTCCCGATTCTGCCGACAATACTAGTGCGGCGCCGGGGTCATCGGGGGCTTCGGGCGCTGTTCACCCTTGGCCTCTTCCGATTTGGCCTCGGTCTTTTCCCAATCCTCGAACGCAATCTTGAATACCTGATCGATGCTGCTGACAAGCTTGATATCGAGATCGCGCTTGACCTCTTTCGGTAGCTCGGCCATGTCCTTCTCATTCCTGGCCGGGATGACAAGCGTTGTGATCCTGGCCCGGTGGGCGGCGACCGCCTTCTCGTTCAGGCCACCGATCGGCAGCATCTTCCCGGAGAGTGTGATCTCGCCCGTCATCGCCACCTCCGGCCGTGTCGGCCGCCCCGTGAGGGCGGAGACCAGAGCCGTAGCCATCGCTCCACCGGCGGACGGTCCGTCCTTCGGAATAGCGCCCTCAGGAACATGGATGTGTATGTCTGTGCTTGCCAGCATATCTTCGTCGATACCGAGTTCTTGAGCGTGGGCCTTCGCATACGAGAGCGCGGCCTTAGCCGACTCCTGCATGACCTCCCCCAGCTTGCCGGTCAACGTGAGGTGGCCATCGCCCTTCATGGTAAGAACCTCGATCGTCAGTATCTCTCCACCGACGCTCGTCCAGGCCAGACCGGTCGCCACTCCTATGCGAGACTCGGTCTCTACCTCCTGCGACAGGAACCTCGCCATACCAAGGAACCGGCGCACTGCAGCGGGTGTCACTCGGTGAGTGACCTTCTTCTTCGCAGCATGCTCTCTGGCGATCTTCCGACATATGTTCGCTATCTCGCGCTCGAGGTTCCGAACGCCCGACTCCCGGGTGTAGTCCTCGATCAGCTTGACGATTGCCGCGTCGGAGAATGCCACGCCGACATCGGACAGGCCGTTCGCCTTGACCTGTTTGGGAACCAGGAACTTCCTGGCTATCTGCAGCTTCTCCTGGGCCAGGTATCCGGGCAACCGGATCGTCTCCATCCTGTCCTCAAGAGCCGGCGGAATAGTGTGCAGCACGTTCGCCGTGGTGATGAACATCACTTCTGAAAGATCGAAATCCACATCGAGGTAGTGGTCGTTGAACGCGCAGTTCTGCTCGGGATCGAGCACCTCCAGAAGCGCCGACGCCGGGTCGCCCCGGAAGTCGGAACTCATTTTGTCTATCTCATCCAGAAGGAAGATGGGGTTCTTTGAGCCGGCCTTCCTCAGACCCTGAATGATGCGGCCGGGCATCGAACCGATGTAGGTCCGTCTGTGCCCCCTTATCTCCGCCTCATCTCTCACTCCGCCGAGCGATATGCGCACGAACTTGCGGTCGAGCGCCCTGGCGACCGATTTGCCGAGCGATGTTTTGCCGACGCCGGGAGGACCGACCAGACACAGGATGGGTCCCTTCACCTTCTCTGTGAGCTTGAGCACCGCCAGGTATTCGAGGATGCGTTCTTTCGGCTTCTTGAGGCCGTAGTGATCCTCCTCGAGGATATCCTCGACCTCTCCGATGTCCTCTCGGTCGGTGGTCCGCTTGTCCCACGGGACCGTCGTCATCCACTCGATGTAGGTCCGGACGACTGTCGCCTCGGGCGACATCGGCGACATCTTCTTCAGGCGATCGAGTTCGGAGAGAGCCTTCTTCTCCGCCTCCTCGCTCATGTTGGCTTCTTCGATCGATTTCGCCAGTTCGACAACCTCAGGCGCGCCCTCGCCCTCCTGCCCCAGCTCCTCCTGGATCGCTTTCATCTGCTGGTGAAGGTAGAACTCCTTCTGGCTCTTCTGAAGCTGCTCGCGAACCTGGTTCTCGATCTTCCGTTCCAGCCGCAGGATCTCGAGCTCGCCCGAGAGCGCTCTCGCCAGAATCCGAAGTCTGGTCGTCACATCGGAGGCCTCGAGAATCTGCTGCTTGTCCTCGATCTGCCCTGCGAGATGCGTCGCAACCGTGTCGGCGAATCGTGCAACATCCTCCATGCCGAGAACCGATGCAAGCACCTCCTGCGGTATCTTCCTTGCAAGCTGGACATACTCTTCAAACTGGGTGGAGACGCTTCGCATCAGCGCCTCAATCTCAACGGTGCGCTCGACCGTTTCATCAACGAGTTCGACCCGCGCCTGGATGAAGCTCTCGCCACGAACGAACCGTCTGACGGTGGCACGAGCCAGCCCCTCAACCAGGACCTTCATCGTTCCGTCCGGCAGACGCAGAAGCTGGAGAACACGAACGATCGTCCCTGTGCGGTAGAGATCGTCCGATGCAGGCTCCTGCTTCTCGGCTTCGCGCTGTGTCACGACGAACATTATCTTGTCGCCGTGCATGACCTCTTCGAGAGCGCTCACTGAACGCGGACGCCCGACGAGAAGAGGCACGATCATGCGCGGAAACAGAACGAGATCCCGAAGTGGGACGATCGGCAGCTTCTCGCTGAACTCGATGGTCTCATCGTCATGGACTATTCGTAGCATCTCATCTCCCGTTGTCCGTTCCCCCGACCGCCGGGTCGTTGGGAATCCGGCAGTCTGCCTCGCAAACGCGCGAGGCGGGAAACACACGTGATACCACTGCCACTCAGTCCACAACATAGTCTGGACGGTCGCGTCCCGCAACTGACGTACTTGCCCCGGATCCGCAGCTTCCTACCGCGCTCGGCCTCGCTATGTCCGTGCCGACTTCGCAGGTGGATCGTGCTTCCTGGTGATAACCTCATCGATGATCCCGTACTTGAGAGCCTCTTCGGCCGACATGAAGAAGTTGCGGTCTGAATCTGTGAGTATCTTCTTCTTGTTCTGGCCGGTGTGCGCCGCGAGGATGTCGGTCAGTTCTCCCCGCATCCGGACGATCTCCTTCGCGTATATCTCGATGTCGCTCGCCTGCCCCTGACTTCCGCCCATGGGCTGGTGGATCATGATGCGGGCGTGCGGCAGCGCCGACCGCTTCCCCTTCTTCCCGGCTGCGAGGAGCACGGCCGCCATGCTGGCCGCCTGCCCCATGCAGATCGTGTGCACGTCGGACCTGATGTACTGGATGGTGTCGTAGATCGCGAGTCCCGCGGCTATGTGGCCACCCGGGCTGTTGATGTAGATGTAGATATCCCGCTCGGCATCTTGTGCCTCGAGGAACAGGAGCTGCGCTATGACGATGTTGGCGACCCTGTCGTCTATCGGCACGCCAATGAAGATGATGTAGTCCTTGAGCAGTCGCGAGAAAATGTCGTACGAGCGCTCTCCCGTTCGTGTCTGCTCGATGACAAAGGGTGTGAGTCCCATTGCGTGCCGTCCTCCAGTGATATCGCCTGTGTGAAGCCCGTCTCCCCTAACCCCGGCCGTCAGCCTCGCTCGCGGGTCCCTCAGCGGGCGCTCGCGGCAGGTCTATCATCTCGGTCTTGATCGTTACTCCGTTCGTGAGGACCGTGTGAACCTTCTCGAGCCACAACTCATCCTCTATCTGCGATAGAAGATCCGTCCCCTTGAGATCTTCGAAGAAGCTCTTGGGCTCGCGACCCTGATGCTCAGCCACGAGGCCAACACGTGTCTTGATATCATCCTCGCTCACCTTGATGCCGTTCGTCTCCGCTATCTTGGCGAGCACGATGCCGGACTTGATCTGCCGCTCCACCACCTCACGGTACGCACGATCGAACTCGTCACGATCCGGCAGATCGGTTTCCTCACGGCCGTCGGTCATGCGCTTGTACATGCGCTCAAGGCGATCCTGAACAAGGCACTCGGGTAGCTCGAATGGGTTCTCCATGACGAGCTTGTTGATCACATCTTCATCGAGCTTCCGCCGTGCTGCCGCCTTCGCCTCCGCCTCCAGGCTGTTCCGCACCTGAACTCTGAGATCAAGAAGCGTCTCGAACTTGCCCAGCGTCCGAGCGAACTCATCGTCAAGGACCGGAAGCTTCTTCTCCTTGATCTCCTTGACGGTGACGTCGAACAGAATCGTCTTCCCGTTCAGGGCCTCGTTTCCGTAGTCATCCGGATATCGGACCGTTACCTTCTTCTCGTCACCGGGACTCACGCCCGTGAGCGCCTCCTCCAACTCCTTCACAACACCGTCCCTGCCGACCTCGTACGGGAAATCGACCTGCTTCGATTCCTCGATGGCATTCCCATGGTCGTCCAAGCGGACGTAGTCGATAATAACGAAGTCGCCGGCGCCCGATGGACGCCCAGCAATCACAAGCTCCGCTCGCTGTTCCCTCAGTTCGTCGAGGGCGCGCCCCACATCCTCGTCGGCGATATTCGGAATGCGTTCGGTGAACTCAAAACCGCTGTAGTCTGAGACTTCGATCTCCGGCTGCACCTCTACGACTGCCGCGAAGGTATGCTCGCCGTCCGTCAGCTCAGTGTCCAGGCTCTCAACGGTCGGGTCACAAATGGGCTTCAAGCCCGACTCCCGGATTGCACTTACGTACGCCTCGCCCATGAGCGTATCGAGCGCTTCGGCCCTCACGGCGTCGCCGTGAAGCCCCTCGAGCATCTTGCGGGGAACCTTCCCCTTCCTGAAACCCGGGACGTCGGCACGCTTCGAGAGCTCAAGATAGAGCTCGCTCACTTTGTTTGCGATGTCCTCCTCGGGCAGAACGACTACGAGCTTCCTCTTCCACCCGTCGAGTTCTTCTACGCGAACCAGCAACGACTGCTCCTTTGTATGAACGGCTGCATAAACTACGCCTGCAGAGTCTGAGAAACCACATCCTTGACACATGGTGCGAGAGGGGGGACTCGAACCCCCACAGGTTTCCCTACTGGAACCTAAATCCAGCGCGTCTGCCAGTTCCGCCACTCTCGCGCGCCACAGACCTCCGTATGTTACTCTGCGGAGGCGTGCCCTATGACGGTTGCGACAATGATCGAGTTTCGCTTCGTGTCAAGACCGTCCGCCCTCGACGGCAGCACGATCGGCACTTTCGACCCGATCAGGACGCCCGCGTTCTGAACGCCCTCCGTCATGAAGTAGAGAGCCTTGTAGAACACGTTTCCGACGTCTATGTCGGCGAACGTGACGAAGTCCGCCTTCCCGGCGATCGGGCTCTTGATGCCCTTCGTTCTGGCTGCATCCTCGTTGATGGCATTGTCGAACGCGAACGGACCGTCGACGATGCAACCAGTAATCTGACCCCGGTCGTTCATCTTCGCCAGCGCGGCGGCATCGATAGTGTGCGGCATCTTCGGATTGACGAGTTCGAGAGCGCCGACTACTGCTACGTTCGGGCACTCCCATCCGAGCTTGTGCATGGCATCGACGGCGTTTCTGATGATATCGGCCTTCTCTTCCAGAGACGGAGCCAGCACTATGCCTCCGTCGGACATGCAGAGCAGGCGACCGAAGGTCGGGGTCCAGACGATGGCGATATGGCTCATGAGTCCGCCGGCACGAATTCCCGTCTCCTTGTCCAGAACGGCCCTCATGAGCACGGCAGTGTTCATTTTGCCCTTCATGAGGAAGTCGACCTCGCCCTGACGCACGAGTTCCACGGCCTTTCGGGCTGATTCGACCGGCCCATCCGCCTTGACGATGCGCCACGATGAGATGTCCAGACCGGCGCTCTTGGCCGCCGCCTGAATGAGATCCGGGGCTCCTACAAGAACCGGGTCGACAAGTCCGAGTTTCCATGCGTCGTGCGCCGCCTCGAGCGCGCATTCATCCCGAGCCGCGGCTAGACCGAGCCGGGCTCTTCCATGTTCCTTCCCATACTCGAGCGCCCTTGCCTTGAGCTCGTCGAAACTCCTTGGCGGTTGTGCTCCACCCATGCGTACTCCTTTCGTCAACTCGATTCCAGAAATGCTACAGAGATTTACAGTCGTTCGTCGCCGGGCCATCAGCAGGAGTCATCAGCTTGCCGCAGCACTGCCGGCAGACGCCATCGCATGCCGCGGCACTACCGGCGGACGTTGCCCTCTCTCTCCACCGCGCAGCCTGTAGGATAGACCCTCGGGGCCGCTTCATCTCGCAGAACCTCCAGTGCACCCTCGGCCAGCGACTCCAGTTCGTTCTCGCCCGGGAAAACGAGGATATCAGCCACGAAGGAGACACGTTTCTTGAGAAGGCCCAGCAGAAGCTCCGAGTTGGCGATGGCTCCGGTCAGCACGATCGCATCAACATCACCGGACAGCACGGCGGCCATCGCGCATATCTCCTTGGCTATCTGGTAGACCATGGCCTCGACGGTCTCCCGCGCCTCCGGGTCGCCGCCCTCCATGCGCTTCTCGATCTCACGGAAGTCGTTTGTGCCCAGATACGCCAGAAGCCCACCTTCCTTCGCGATGAACCTCTTCATTCTCTTGGGGTCGTATCCCTTCTCGATCATGAAATCGAACATCTCGATAAGAGGCAGCGCTCCCGTGCGCTCCGGCGAGAAAGGGCCCCCCGAGAGAGCGTTGTTCACATCCACCATCTTCCCCCTCCTGAGAGGGGCGATCGAGATCCCGCTTCCCAGATGGGCGACGATCATGTTGATATCGTCGATGCGGCTCTTAAGCTTCGCGGCCGCCTTCTTGGCCGTGGCCTTGATATTGAGCGCGTGCAGGAGGCTCTTGCGCTGGATCTCGGGGTGGCCTGAGTATCTCGCCAAAGGCTCAAACTCATCTACACAGACCGGATCGACAACGAATGCCCTACCACCGAGGTCCCGTCTGAGCGCCTCGGCAAGAAGCGCACCGAGATTGCTTGCATGCTGTCCTGCATACCCGGCCCGCGCGTCTTCAAGCATCTCCTCATTGACGACGTAGGTCCCGCTCGGGATCGACTTGAAGAGACCTCCCCTACCGACGATCGCGTGAAACGGCCTGTCGAGGTAGCCTCCGTTCTCGATAACAGTCTTGATCGCGGCCTTCCGATAGTCGAGCTGATCGGGAATGGTATCGAATTGCGAAAGCTCCTCGCGCGAGTGATCCACGGTCGCCTCGTAGACGCGCGAGTTCTCTTCGTAGACGGCGATCTTGGTGGTCATGCCGCCCGGGTTGACGGCCAGAACTCTCAGGGCTCCCGACATGGCGCATCTCCTTGCTCGACGAACAGAACCGCCCAGAACCCTAGAATGATAGCACAGATCGGTCTCGCACCAAACCCCGAGCTCCAGGCTGCAAGACAAGGGGCCATCTGCGGTGCTTTCCCACAGACGGCCCCCTCTGTCCCCGGGTGCGGCGATTACCTCTTCGCCGACCCTGTGTTCATCCTGCGGCGTTCCATACTACTCCAGAACGGTTATGTTCTTCGCGGCACAGATCTCCTTGAGCTTCTCAGGCCAGATCGAGACCGTCACCTCGCCGAGATGCGCCGTGCGGAGAAAGTACATGTAGGTCCTCGCCTGCCCGATACCACCACCTATCGAGAGCGGGATTTCATCGTTCATGATGGCCTGGTGGTACGGCCGGTCGATGAAGTCCATCTGACCTGTGAGCTCGAGCTGCTGCTTGAGCGTCTCCTTGGTCACACGGATGCCCATCGATGTGAGTTCGTGACGCCGCTTCGTGACCGGATTCCACACGAGGATGTCGCCGTTCAGCCCGTGCATCGGCTCGCCCTTCTCGGAGACAGTCGGGGTGACCCAGTCATCATAATCCGCCGCGCGCATCTCGTGCGGGTACCCGTCCTTGAGAACCCAGCCGATACCAATGATGAAGACCGCCGGATGCTCCATGATGAGCTTCGTCTCGCGCTGCTTCCTCGGAAGGTCCGGGTACATCTCGAGAATCTCTTCAGCATGGAAGAACTCAAGCTCCTCGGGGAAGTCCGGGTACTTGTCGGTCTTGAGCTCCGGGAAGAGCTCCTGCGCGTGCATCCCTGCACCGTAGAGGACCTTCCATATCTTCCGGACGGTGTCCTTCAGGTAATCGAGATTGCGGTCTTTGTCGGTGATGACTTTCTCCCAGTCCCACTGGTCCACGTAGGAGCTGTGGTCGTGGTCAAGGAAGTAGTCCTTCCGCACGGCACGCATGTCGGTGTTGATCCCCTCACCCACACCACACCCGAACTGCTTCAAGGCCGGCCGCTTCCACTTCGTGGCAGCCTGAACGACCTGCGCCTCGATCCGCTTGTCGAGTCCGAGACCGCACGGGAAATCGACCGGGGTACGCGACCCGTCGCGATCCAGATCGTCGTTGACGCCACTGCTCTTCTCCACGATAAGCGGGACCTGCACGAGCTGTAGATTCAGCTCTTTGGCAAGGCCGTCCTCAATGTACCGCTTGATCTCGTAGAGCGCCTTCATACGCTCCATCGGAGGGAGAATCGGCTCGTAACCATCGGGAAGAATCTTCGCCACCTCGTCGTACGTGCTGATTCCGGGCCCTGCCAGATCAGCGGTCTTGTCCATGTTCGCCATGCATCTCTCTCCTGGTTCTGTCGGTCACCACAACCGTATTGAATTTCTCCACGTCAACTGCTCTCGCCAAGTTCGAAATCATAGCATCGTGAGGAAGAACGCGGCAACCATGCTTCCCACCGCACGCACCTACGGCGTAGCAATGATGCCGCTTGACTTCCTGTGGCTCAGGTCTGATTTCTCAATGACTTTGGCAAGGCGTTTGATGCCTTCGACTATGTCCTCCTTCGACGGGAAGGAGAAGTTAAGCCGCATCGTATTCGTCTCCTCGCCGGTGCAGTCGAATGCCGAGCCAATAACAAACGCCACGTTGCTCTCGATCGCCTCGTAGAAAAGCTCCTCCGAGTTCATATGCGCCGGCAGCGTGACCCAGAGGAAAAGCCCACCCTCGGGCCGCGTCCACGTCAGATCGGCGATGTCGGGCATGTACTCGTCGAGTGCGCCGAGCATCACTGCCATTTTCTCCGAGTAGATACTCTTGACCTTCTCGACCACCTTGCTGAGAAGATCTCTGCTCATGAACTCAGCCACAATAGCCTGAGTGAAAGCCGGTGTGCACAGATCGGTGGCCTGTTTCGCCGTCACGAGCTTCTGGATCACCGTCTCATCTCCGATTACCCATCCCAGTCTCATCCCCGGAAACAGGATCTTCGAGAAGGTGTGAAGCCCGAGCACCTGTCCCGTTCCGTCAAGAGCGTAGATCGTCTTGACGCTCTCGCCCTCGTAGCGCAGCTCTCTGTACGGACTGTCTTCCACGATGAGCGAATCATACTCGCGTGCGAGCTTCAGGAGTTCCCGCCGACGCTCCTCGTTCATCGTGAGACCGGCCGGATTCTGGAAGTCGGGAATGACGTAGATGAACTTCGGCCTCTTTCCCACCTGTTTCAGTTTCCCAAGCTCAAGCTTGAGGAGGTCCATCCGCATCCCGCCTTCGTCCAACGGAACTCCGATCATGTGCGCGCCGTAGTTGTGGAAGGCGCTCAACCCCCCGACGTACGTTGGCTGCCCGACGATGACCGGGTCACCGATATCGATGAAGCACTTCCCGATAAGGTCCAAGGCCTGCTGGGAGGCAACCGTGATGAGGATGTTGTCCGGGTTGAGCTTGATGCCGTTTTCCTGCTCGTGGTAGGCGATAAGCTGGTCCTTGAGCTTCGGATCGCCCTCCGTGGGGCTGTACTGCAGCGCCATCTTGCCCTCGCGCTCAAGGACATCGAGCACGATCTCCCCCACTTCCTTTATCGGGAAAGCGTTCGGATCGGGCAAGCCGCCGGCAAACGAGATGACCTCCGGTCTCCGAGTGAGCTTGAGCAATTCACGGATGATCGACTTCTTCATCCCTCTTGCATTCGTTGAGAAGAGCCCCTGAAGATCGCTGACCATATCCCCTCCCGGAAAAGACGCCGTGTGGAAGACCAAAACTCCCTTTTCCTGTCTGAGCGAAACATCTGAGGTTAGCAGTGACATGCGAGGGTGTCAAGCGTCAGACTTCAGGTTCCGGAAGGGACCTTGCAGACCCCCAGGACATGAATTGCGGTCAACCTTTCCTCTTGACCGTATTCCCATATCATGATACCTTTCCGTGAAATTAGTTTGCTCAACGGTCATGGACAGGACTAGCAACTCTACATAGGGACAGCGGTGCGTTCATTTGACCGGGGCACTCGGAGATTGAACAATGGAGATTATTGATGCCAACCAAGAAGGAACTAGGACGTAGACTCCGCCTCGTCCGCTTCGAGAAGGGACTGACACTCAAGGAAGTCGCTGCCCGCTGCGGGATGTCAGCCACACATATTTCCGAAGTTGAACGCGGAAAGACGTCACCGACAATTGGCGCCCTCCAACGGATCTCGGCCGCTCTTGGTGAGAACCCCTCGCTGTTCGTGCGAGAGGAATCTCTGCCTCTTGTTCTGTTCACAAAGGCGGGACATGGGTGCTATCGCTACGTAGCGGATGCCGCCGGCAAGCCTAGCCGGTTCGAGATCGTGGGTCCCGGCATACCCGGTGGGATCATGCAAGTCTACATTAGAACCGTCCCGGTGGGCGAGGCTCTCTCGATGCAACCGAAGATAGGTGAAATGGTCATCGTCTGCCTCAAGGGGATGTACAGGCTGACTATTGGCAACGACACCACCGTTCTGAGAGAGGGTGACTCCATCCAGTTCAGGACCGATGAAGGCTTCGAAGCCGAGATACTGGGTGACGAAGAGCATGAGGGCGTGGCCTTCTACGCCTCTCCGGTTCTCACCTAGATCTGTCGATCGACGTTTCAGAGATGCGCAGTTCCGGCCACAAAGGAATTGAAGTAATGAGGGACATCCGGATCCAGCGACCGCTATCACAGGAGACACCAGTATGCCTACGAAGGAAGAGGTTGGACGCCGCATCAAGCTGGCCCGTTTCAGGCGAGATATGACCCTCAAGGAGGTGGCAGTTCGCTCCGGAATGTCGGCAACGCACATCTCCGAGATAGAACGGGGCAAGACCTCGCCTACAATAGGTGCGCTCGAACGCATCTCCAAAGCACTGGGCGAACGATCGGCACACTTCGTCGAGGAGACCACCAGCTCGCTCGCCGTCCTCACGCGCAGGAGCGAGAGAGAAAAGGCCTACTTCTGTGATTCTCACAACCAGATACTCGAAACCGAAGGCCTCACCCACACCGTCCCGTGGACCATGACAAGGATCTTCAAGAAGATCACTCAGCCCGGCGCCACTGCGTGCCGCTCCCCGGCCCTCGGTGAGATCGTTGTTTTGTGCGTCTCCGGCATGCTCCGCTTTGCAGTCGGCGATTTCGCGGTCGTCCTCAGAGATGGTGACACCATCCAGTTCTCCCTCATGTCCGGTTTCGAATTGCAGAACATCGGGGACGAACCGGCAGAATCGATCTGCATAGCGACCCTCGTGACCCACGACGGCTGGTAGCAGCCACCTCAACTCCCCACCTAACACATCTCCATGCTCACGGTCCGTGACGCGTTGGTAGTCCTGTTTTCTGCTTCCAATCCGCAGCTGAGTCCCTGCGTTCTGCACATCCTTACAGAAGTGACCAGTATACTAGGTGCAATATAAGTATACCATCCGTCCTGTCTGACAAATCTGTCTTTCCCACCCCATTTGTACCTGCAACATGGCACACTCTGTGCAACTTGGACTAGTGCCAGCAGACTCTCAGCCGAATGCTGCAGCCAGTCAATGCAAACCACAAGGAGAGCCACGATGCGACACTGGATCAGAACACTCAAAGGCGAGCGCGCAGCTGCTCTCCCTATAACGTTGATCATAACTGTAATCG
>JAUXGN010000005.1 GCA_030622115.1 Candidatus Eiseniibacteriota bacterium | reverse complement strand
TCGTCCCGGCTGACACGCTTGCCGTCGTCCCGGCTGACACGCTTGCCGTCGTCCCGGCTGACACGCTTGCTGTAGCGCCATCCGACACACTTGCTCCGGCGGCGGCGGACAGCGTAGTTCCGATCGACCCCTTGGCGATAGGCTTTCCGCTCAGCTGGCAGGTGGAGGGTGAGTTCGTTCGCCCTTGGAGCCGGAGGCCGCGCATTCATCTCTCCGAGTCCGCCACCGTGGTGGTTCCGCTTCCGAGGTTCGTGCTGACGAGCGCTCCGGTGAAGAACACCCTTCTCATCGATCTGGAGACGGGACTCGTGGCGGTTGAATCCAGAAGCGGGGATGTTTTATCCATCCTGGCGTATGCGGGTCCCCTCGATGAGTTCCAGCGGCAGGTTGGGAGGCGCTCCGTGCAGGCGGCCTGGCTGGCTGCGCTCAAGAGGGAACTTGCCGCGTCCAGAGAGCAACAGGCGGGTGGTCTCCTGGACATCGATATCCCGATG
The DNA here is from genome assembly GCA_030622115.1 of Candidatus Eiseniibacteriota bacterium. GTDB lineage: Bacteria > Joyebacterota > Joyebacteria > Joyebacterales > Joyebacteraceae > Joyebacterum. The sequence continues at coordinate 89,416 of JAUXGN010000005.1, read as the reverse complement.
CCGCTCCCGGGCCCCTTTGTCAAGGCGATTGGACCCGGCGCCAATCTGAAGGTGCGCGGTAGCGAGCGCATCACGTTCGGAGGACAGACCAGCTACACTGTGGAGGCGCTGGAAACGGAATCCGGACCGGTCTCGCGGTGGCCGCAGCTGGACATGGAACAGCAGTTGACCGTGAATCTCGAGGGAACGATTGGGCGCAAGATTCACGTCTATGTCGATCACAGAAGCGGAGGAGAAACGTTCGGAGGAGGCAAGGCGAACCAGATACGCGTTCACTACGACGGTGATGAGGATGAGGTGATCCAGAAGATAGAGCTGGGTGAGGTCAACCTGTCACTGCCCGGAACAGAGTTCGTCAGTTACAGCGGCCATCACGAGGGTCTCTTCGGAGCGAAGATGTTGGCACGGGTCGGCAGGCTGGATTTCGTAGTGATCGCCAGCAAGGAGGAAGGTGAGTCGGCCGGAGCGGGCTTCACGGGGAGTTCGGAATCCGATTCGCTCCAGATCAACGACATCTCATACAAGGCCCGGACCTTCTTCGCGGTCGATGGCGACGCCCTCAAGTACTCGAACAGCGAATTCTCCATTCAGGAGATCCACATCTACGTGGATGACCGGAACGGCTCAAACAACATCGAGACGGGCGCCGCGCCGGGCCGGGCCTATTTGGAAGATCCCGTGAACGCTGTGCCCCCTTCAGGCGGCCCGACTCAACACGGAGACTTTGATGAACTGGTCGAGCTCGAGGACTACCTCTTCGATTATCAGAGCGGTGTCATAGAGTTCATGAGAGCGATCGCGACGAATGAGGTGCTCGCTGTGAGCTTTGTGCGCTACGACGGGTATACGGTTGGCGGCGTCGACGGCGACAGCCTTCGATTGAAGATGATCAAGCGCGAAGAGCGCGTCGGCGGCACGGATTGGGCGCCGATCCAGCGCTACGAGCTGAAGCACATCTACGATCTTGGAAGCGACAACATTCCGGAACTTGGCTTCGAGTTCACGATCAAAAAGCGGGCATCGTCAGGAGAGGATCCCGAATCGGAGAACGGCGTGCCGTATATGCAGATTCTGGGACTTGACACGCACGGCCTCGGAACCGACCTCGAGCCTGACGGCATCATCGATCTGGAGTGGGTGGATTTCGAGAAGGGCTATCTGGTCTTTCCCCATCTCACGCCGTTCTGCCCCGACTACGACACGACCGCCTTCTACTATCCTGAAGGTGGAGGTCCCGACGATATCTACGTGGCGGATGAACTGGAAGAGAAGAACTGCAGTGTGTATTCGAAGGAGATCTTCGATGCTGATGATGACATGTACTACATCGAAGCATCCTACAACAACCCGCAGACGACGTTCTATCTCGGGCACATCAATATCATCGAGAACAGCGAGGTAGTCCGGCTGAATGGCGTGCGGCTCACGCGCGGCGTTGACTACACGATCTACTATCCGGCAGGTCAGCTGACACTGCTCACGGAGGAGGCGAAGGACGAGGACGCCAAGGTAACGGTGGAGTATGACTACAAGCCGTTCGGTATCGGCGGAGAGAAAACACTACTGGGAACACGTGCCGTCTACAGCTGGGGGCAGAACATCAAGATAGGCACGACCTGGATGTACCAGAGCAAGGGGACGCCGGACGATCAGCCGAGACTGGGCGAGGAGCCGTCCCGTACCGTCGTCGGGGATGTCAATCTCAGCGCGGAGTTCAGGCCCGAACTCATGACCCGGATCGCAGATGCGATCCCGTTCATTGATACGGACGCGGAATCCTCGCTCAAGGTGGCGGCAGAGATGGCTGTCTCGATTCCGGAACCCAACACGAAGGGGTTTGTTGCCATCGACGACATGGAGGGAACCGAGAATGTCAGCAGATTGGGGGTGACCCGGCGTCTCTGGGTGCCCTCAAGTGTTCCCATAGAGCCGATGGGGATGTCGGCGGCCGACCGGGTGAACATCGATTGGTACAACCCGGACCGAAAGGTGCATGAAGGCGATCTTCATCCGGACCTTCCGTCCCAGGAGGCCAACGACACACATACTGTGCTTGAGATCGACCACGATGGGACTGGGTCGGCGTCGTGGGCTGGTCTGATGCGGCTTCTGGCGAAGACCGGAAACGACTACTCGAGGTACGAGTTCCTCGAACTGTGGATTCACGACAATGGTAATCGACAGGGCAAGATCCACATAGATCTGGGTACCATCAGTGAGGACTACTATCCTCTCAATAGTCCGAACGGCGAGTTCGATAGTGAGGACGTGGACCGGAATGGGTTTGACTACTACGAGGATACGGGTCTCGATCTCGTCGATGGCGACGATGGGGACTCGATCCCGGGCGACGACGGAGACGACGACTATTCGTTCACCTACGGGTCCGACGACCCCGACAAGTATGCCCAGATCAATGGGACGGAGAACAACGAACGGCTTGATACTGAGGACCTTAATGGAAACTGGGACCTCGACACGAGCAACAAGTATTGGGAACTGACGGTCGACCTGTCGGACACCGCGTATCTTGTGCAGAACAACAGCCTGGTCGAAAGCGGGAACCACTGGCGCCTCTACCGCATTCCATTGAGAGAAGCGATCTCTGTTAACGGGATGCTGGATTGGATTGTGGTCAAGTCAGCCCGGCTCTGGTTCGAGGGACTGCCGGCCGGAGGCGATCCGTTGATGATCGGCGGTATGGACATAGTGGGAAGCCAATGGGAACCCGGGCAGATTCGCGATGAGGAAGGCGGCGCTATTCCTGAGGACGAGCTGGAGCTCTTCGGGGAGTCATTTGGCGTAACGTCTAAGAACACCAAGGAGGATCTGGACTACGAGCCCCCGTACGATCCCGGCAGCGACGATGACACGGATCTTCCGAAGCGAGAGCAGTCGCTTGTGTTCCTCTTCGATGAACTAGGTAGTGGGCACACAGCCAGTGCCCGGCGGGTGTTCTTCTCAGATCAGGACTACACAGGGTACCAGTCCGTGGAACTCTACGTTCACGGAGCGAGTGATGTCGAAGACGGCACGCAGTTCTTCGTTCGTCTGGGCGCAGACTCGCTCAACTACTACGAGTATCGGTTCAATGTGCGTCCAGGGTGGCGTCAAAGAGCTGGTGACTCGGCGAACAGACTCGAGATCCCCTTCACACTTTTCACCGATCTCAAGCTTGACGAGTCCGCCGAGGCCGATACGGTATCGGTAGTGGGAAGTACCGCTGGGATCGACAGAGAGACCATCACCAGGGTCGGTTGGCCGTCGCTCTCGAGAGTCAAGGGCATCACGATCGGCGTGCGAAACGGGAATGAGGACTCCATATCGAGTCGGATATCGGGAGAGATATGGGTGGACGATGTTCGGCTGAGCGACGTGCGGAAGGAGATTGGTCTTGCGGAGAGACTGACGATAGGAGCGGATTTCGCCGACCTCCTCAGCGTGGATTTCGATCTCAGGCACGTCGATGGCGAGTTCCACTCTCTGAAACAGACTCGCGGCTTGGGCCAGGACAACCTGACCTATAATGTGAATACCACGCTCAATGCCGGGAGATTCATAAGTGCGCTTGGCGTATCTGCTCCAGTGAACGCGTCGATCAAAAGGTCCGTGACGCGGCCCAAGTTCTCGACCGGCTCGGATATCGTGCTGTCCGACGAGCAGAGCAATACCGAACAGACCACGGTACTTGACAGAAGTGTGAGCGTGTCGCTTTCACGGAAGCGACAGTCACCTGATTTCTGGACACACCTGCTCGTTGATGGTCTCTCGCTCAGAGGCTCAATGGCGTCTCATGAGAAGCTGGCTCCGACACGAGCAGACACCTCTTCGACGATTCGCGGGCGTCTGTCGTACAAGTATGCGCCGCAGAAAGCCGGGATCCGCATCTTCGGGGAGACGAAGATATTCCTCAAGCCGACGAGCATCCGTTTCAACGCGGACACGCACCTGATCCACAGCCAGAGTTTCGACATCGCGTCCGACGGCGTGAAGACCGAGAGAAACGAGACCTACGACAAGAAGCTGAACGGTGATGTCAACGTGGATTTCCAGTTCCTGGAGAATCTGAGAACGTCACACACCGTGGCGGTCAGACGTGATCTGGCTGACGAGAATCGGCCGTGGGCGGAACTCAACATCGGATGCGAAACCGAGCGCAGGTACTCCAATAGTGTCAGTTTCAACCCAAAATTCGGCAAGTGGCTGTCGCCACAGTACACTTTCTCATCCAGCTTCACGGATGCGCACGGTCCGGAAGTCAGAAGGACCGGAGACCCGGTGGGCGTGCGGAATATCAGAGCGCAGAGCAGTCACCAGGTGAGGGTATCCTTCGATCTCAAGAAGCTCATCGGGACGGGGACTTCTACGGCGAGGACAGGGCGGCCTCCGCAGAGGGGACGTGTCGAAGAAGAAGAGAGTCAGGATGAGGATGAACAGGAAGATGAACCGGACGTGGTTGCTGAGGACGTTGGTTTCGGGGCGCTCCTGGACCCTGTTCTCACGTTCATCAGGAGGATGGATGCGATCGATGCCCGGTATTCCGTGAAGCGGAGTTCGCGATTCGACAGGATTCCCTGGGACGAGGTGCCTGGTTGGGGTTACAGGCTGGGACTTGTCGAGGCAGAATCGGCGGACGACCGCACTGAGGAGCGTACCATCGATCTGGGGACCGGTGTCAAGCTGACGAGCCAGATTCGCCTCAAGGGAGACTACAAGCGAACCGTGAGCAGCAGATGGTACAAGAACGCGATCTCGGATTCTCTGTTTCTGCTCGCGAGAACGGAGTCGATGAACGAGACCGCGAAGGGATCTCTGTCATGGTCCGGGCTCGAGAGAATCGGTCCACTGTCAAACATGTTCAAGTCTGTGCGGACGCGAAGCGGCATTGAGTACAGGCGATCCTACTCCGGCCCCCTCGGAGAACCGTCGACCAGGGGGAACTCGCTCTCCATGAGTCCCGTATTCTCGGTCGACACATCGTTCAAGAACGGTGTGACCGGCAGTTTCTCCTGGGACAAGAAACGAGCTCGCACCTTCAGTCTCGGAGGCGTCGGCTCGATAACGGAGGACCTGACCAGCTCCACGAATCTCACCGTGAACTACAGATTCTCGGCGCCGCAGGGTCTCAAGTTGCCGTTCTTCGGGCAGAAGCTGAGGTTCACAAGCAACCTGAGCACGTCGCTTACTATAAGGACGTCGGCGAAGGATTCGAGAACCGCGAGGGACGAGCACGCTCTGGGCAATACGGACCCAACATCTTCAACGAGGGACTTCTCCGTGATCGGAGATGGAACGTACAGCTTCTCGCGGAGCATTTCAGGTGGATTGCAGATGAGCTTCTCTCAGAGCAAGGATCTCAAGAGGGACCAGACCCGCAGGACGATAGGCGTTCACATCACCGCGGAGTTCAAGTTTTGATGAAGCAAGGTGGAGGATGGCGAAGGGGGGTGGGAGCATCGCTGCTGGGCGCTGTCGTACTGGCGTCACTGGCGGGATGTGGACGCCCCGAGTTTGATGGTGAGGTAGCGCACCGACTCATCGAAGAGCAGTGTAGCCTGGGACCGCGATTTCCCGGTAGTCCGGGGCACAGCAGGATGCGTGACTGGCTCATCGGTGAGGTAAGCCGGCGAACAGATGCAGTGTCCGTGCAGACATTTGAGATCGCCGGACCGGACGGGGCGATCGAACTCACGAATGTGATCGCATCGTTCGGGGTTTCCGAACGGCGGCGCATTCTGCTGGGCGCTCACTGGGACACGCGTGCGGTTGCTGAATGCGACCCCGACCCGGCCAATCGGGAGACCCCGATTCTTGGGGCGAACGACGGGGCATCAGGTGTCGCAGTGCTCCTCGAACTCGCGAGGCTCATGTCCGAGCGGGAGCCGCCGGTAGGCGTCGATCTGGTCTTCTTCGATGGTGAGGATGGAGGGGACGAGGGTGGTCTGGGGGAGTGGTGCCTCGGATCAACCTACTACGCGACCCACCTTGGAGACTACTGTCCGGAATACGCGGTGGTCATCGACATGATCGGAGACTGTGAGCTTTCCATCCCGATAGAACCCAACTCTTGGGCGGCGTGCCCGCTGGAAGTCGACCGCGTGTGGTCAGTCGCTGAAAGGGTCGAGGCGAGGGACTTCGTCAGGCGTGGCGGAACGGCTCTCTACGATGATCATATCCCGCTTATCAGAGCGGGGATCCCATCAGTGCTCGTTATCGACTTCGACTACCCCCACTGGCACACCCTCGCGGATACCCCTGACAAGTGCTGTCCGGCCAGCCTGGCCGAGGTGGGACGCGTACTTGTGGGGCTTATCTACTAGGCTGCGGAGGGCTGGTGTTCCGTCCGCAACCTCCACCTCCATGTGGAAGTTTTTCCTTGCGTCCCCGGCGGTCTCGTGCTACTTTTTCTATCGAAGTGGGCACGCGCCCACTTTCCGAGTGTTTGGGCGACGTAACGAGGAAGTGATGCAGAGAGCCGATGACAAACTATTCGAACTCACGTTGGAACTCGTGTCCGGTATGGGTTTCAAACTTGTGGACGTGCGTGACGTTACGGAATATGGTCGCAGGGTCTTCAAGTTCTGCATAGATCACGCTCGTGGCGTATCGGTTGGCGATTGTCAATCAGTGAGTCGTGAACTCGCCGACTTTCTGGATGCTGAGGGTGAGATCGCTGGAGCATACCAGCTCGAAGTGACCTCTCCAGGGCTCGACCGCGATCTCTTGAGGGAGCGCGAATACGAGCATTTCGCCGGGCGAAGAGCCAGGCTCGTACTGCGAGGCCAGGGCGGAGGCGGTGTCGTGATCGGCACGATCGTCGGGGCCAAGCGTGGAATCGTGATATTCAAGCCTGATGGCGCCGAACAGACCGAGATCCGCCTCGCGGACATCGCGCGGGCACGTCTCGAGATTGAGATTCCGTGACAGCCGGCGGATCTTGGGACGATACTCGGATGACCGGAAAGAGGATCAAGGGGCCGGCAACAGGAGCCCCGACCTGCGAGGCAGGGGGAGACACCAGATGAACACCGGAGTTCTAGAAGCGCTACGAAGGGTAGCTCGCACGAAGCAGCTGGACAACGACATCCTGGTTGATGCGCTGGAGGCCGGCATACTGTCGGCGGCTCGCAAGAAGTTCGGGCCGGCCGCTGACATACAGGTTACGATTGATGAAGAGAACGACACGCTGGGTGTCTTTCTCAACAAGGTGGTCGTAGAGGTGCCCGAGGACGGCACTATCGAGCTGGATATCGAGGAGGCGCAGGAGATCGATCCCAGCGTAGAACTCGGTGGAACAGTCTTGGTGGAAGTGCCCTTGGACGAGTTTGGCCGAAACGCAATCCAAGCAGCAAAGCAGATCGTGGTTCAGAGAGTACGGGAGGCGGAGAGGGAGCAGATATACGACGAATTCCAGGACAGGATTGGTGACATCATCACCGGTGATGTTCAGCAGATCGAGCGGAGCGGGATCATTGTGAATCTGGGGCGGACGGAGGCGGTACTGCCGCCGAGAGAGCAGATCCGTCGCGAGCGATACCGGCAGGGGGACAGGATACGCGCCTATCTGGTGTCGGTCGAGAAGACTACCAAGGGACCGCAGATCATCCTGTCGAGAACGCATCCGAATTTCCTCAAGAAGCTCTTCCGCATGGAAGTGCCTGAGATATATGACTCGGTCGTGGAGATAATGGCCATCGCGAGAGAAGCTGGTGGACGCTCGAAAGTTGCGGTCGTGTCTCACGACGAACGCGTCGATCCGGTCGGGGCGTGTGTGGGAGTGAAGGGTTCCCGAATCCAGACCATAGTGCGGGAACTTGCTGGAGAGAAGATCGACATAGTCCCCTGGAACCTGGATCCATCAGTCTTCGTTGGCCGTGCGTTGAATCCGGCAAAAGTATCGAAGGCTGTGGTCAACGACTCAGATCACTCCGTGAGGGTGATCGTGCCGGACGATCAGCTATCTCTTGCCATTGGGCGAGGTGGGCAGAACGCGAGGCTTGCCGCGAAGCTCACGGGATGGAAGATCGACATCGTCGGAGAGAAGGAGCACGCCCGCGATCTTGAAGTAGCTATGGCGCAGCGTGTGCCGGTGAGCGAATTGCCGGGTGTGGGGCCGAAACTGGCTGATGCTCTCAGTCTTGCCGGCTACCGACATGTGCAGGATCTGGACGGCGTTGAGACAGAGGCGCTGCTTCTGGTCGCCGGCGTGGGTGAGAAGACGGCCGAGAAGATATCGATCGCGGTCGCAGCTGTGCTGGAAGTGCTTGAAGATGAGAAACAGTCGCTCATCAGAGGGATGGAGGAGCGGGCTCGCGCGGAAGCCATGGAGGCAGAGCTCGCCAGGAACAATGATGTGGATGAGGATGACTCTGCCGAGCTGGACGATACGCTGGAGACTGAAGAGGCCGGCGAAGTCGCAGAGGATGCAGATCCGAGCGACGAAGAGGAACCCGAGGACACACAGAGCGACGAGGAAGCATCCGAAGGTACGGAGGGTGACGAAGAGGAACCCGAGGACGCACAGAGCGACGAGGAAGCATCCGAGACCACCGCGGGCAATGAGGACGAGCACTAGCTCTGCGTGAGGGCTCGATATCCAGAATCGACGGAGGTAGCTATGGGAAAAAAGAGAGTATATCAGGTCGCCAAGGAGTTTCGTATATCGACCGAAGCTCTCATCGGGATGCTCGGGAAGCTGGGTATCGAGGTGAAGAGCCACATGAACACGATAGACGAGACCGTCATCGAGCGCGTGCGGGCCGAGTTCGAGAAGGAGAAGGACGCGGTCAAGAAGGAGTACGCCAAGAAGGTGAAGAAGGCGGCGCGCGAGCGTTCCAAGAGCCAGGCATCTCCGCCGAAGGTGGATGTGAAGGGTAAGGGGAAGGCGGCGACGCACCCGAAGGCTGCACCGTCTGCGAAGGTGGGCACAACCGGTAGTGGGGGGACGCCACAGGCCTCCCGCAGCAAGACGTCGCCCGATCGCCGACATACCGGTGTGACTCCCACGAGGCCTGCGCACGCAAGCGCGGCCGGGAGCCGCGGACGCAGGAAGCGCAAGCCCCGGGTGGATCAGAAGACCGTTGAAGCGACCGTGAGACGGACGCTTGCCACAGGCGGGGACAAGCGGCCGGCGAAGCATCGGCGGAGAAGGGAACGGGGAGAGGGTGAGGTCACTCAGATTCCCGAGAAGCTGCAGATCCCTGAATTCGCATCCGTAGCGGAGTTCGCAGAGGTGCTTGAAGTTGAGCCCAACGAGGTGATCAAAAAGTGCCTCGACCTGGGTCTCATGGTTACCATCAACCAGCGGCTCGACGGGGACACACTGACGCTTCTGGCGGACGAGTTCGGCGAGGACGTTGAGTTCCTGCGTGAGTACGGTGAGGACTTGCTGGAGGAGGCGCGCGACACGGTCGACGCGCAGGCAAGTGCGAGCGGCAGGGCTCCTATCGTGGTCGTGATGGGGCATGTAGATCATGGCAAGACGCTGCTTCTGGACTTCATCAGGAAATCCAATGTGATCGCGGGAGAAGCCGGAGGCATCACGCAGCACATCGGCGCCTATGAGGTGGATGTGGATGGGCGCGAGATCACTTTTCTTGATACGCCAGGTCATGAGGCGTTCAGCGCGATGCGCGCCCGGGGCGCTCGGATTACCGACATAGTCGTGTTGGTCGTGGCTGGCGACGACGGAGTGATGCCCCAGACGATCGAGGCGATCGATCATGCGAAGGCTGCAGGCGTACCGGTGATAGTTGCGATCAACAAGATGGACCTTGCAACTGTGAATCCCGACAAGGTGAAGAGCGAGCTTGCCGCCAAAGGGCTGGTCGTCGAGGAGTGGGGTGGCGAGACCGTTGCTGTTGAGACGTCGGCCAAGACAGGCGCCGGTATCGACAAGCTTCTGGAAATGATACTGATCCAGTCTGAGCTCATGGAACTCACGGCGGTTGCAGAGGGACCGGCGCGCGGCGTTGTTGTAGAAGTTGAGAAGGAGCGAGGACGCGGCGTCGTCGCAACAGTGCTGGTTCAGACAGGTACTCTCAGGATCGGCGGCTGTTTTGTTGTCGGCACTGCGGACGGCAAGGTTCGCGCTCTGTTCGATGAGCGGAACAGGAACGTCGAGTCAGCAGGGCCGTCGCAGCCGGTGCAGGTGTCTGGCCTAACGGGGGTTCCTCAGGCTGGAGACGTTCTGGCCGTGGTCGGGGACGAGCGAAGGGCACGTGACATCAGTGCGAAGCGTCGCCAGCAGCAGTGGGAGCGCACAACGCGCTTCCAGCACAGGGTGACGCTTGAAGATCTTCACAAGCAGATTGTTGAGGGTGCCGTGAAGGAGCTACGCATCGTCATACGCGGCGATGTCGATGGTTCGGTCGGTGCGCTCGCGGATTCACTGGAGCGGCTGTCGACGTCCGAGGTCAGAGTTCAGGTCATACGCAAGGCTGTCGGTTCCGTGACTGAGACCGATATCCTGCTGGCTGCTGCCTCGAATGCCATTATCGTAGGTTTCCATATCGGCGCGTCGGTGCATGTCAGGGAACTGGCACGTCGAGAACATGTGGAGATACGTCTCTACAAGGTGATATATGAGGCCGTTGAGGATATCCGTGCGGCAATGGAAGGCATGCTTGAGCCGGAACGGCGTGAGGTAGTGGTGGGCACCGCCGAGGTGCGCGAGGTCTTCCGGATTCCGAACAAGGGACCGATCGCCGGTTCCTATGTGCTCTCGGGTGTTGTTAGAAGGAATGTCAAGGCGAGGCTTGTTCGCGATGAGTTGGTCGTGTGCGATGGCGTGATTGAATCTCTGAAGCGCTTCAAGGACGATGTCCGCGAGGTTCTGACGGGGTTCGAGTGCGGAATAGGCATTGCGGGGATGAACGATGTGTTGCCTGGTGACCTGATCGAAGTCTATGACATCGAAGAGATCGCGCGAAGGCTGGGAGCGCCGACGAACACCTAGGGAAGTGTGAGAAAGAGCATGCTCTTGTCTACGCTCAAGGTGGATCTGCTCCTCAGGGAGAGCCGCTCGCTCAAGGACAGGCGGCGCATCCTGAACAGCCTGAAAGCCAGGATTCGGTCCAAGTTCAACGTGTCGATCGCCGATGTCAGCGAGCAGGAGTCATGGCAGCGGGCGATTTTGGGTGTGGCGGTCGTCTCGAATGACGGCCGTTTCGCCAATGAGGTGCTGTCCAAGGTGTTCCGACTCATCGAATCGGAGCCCAGAGTCGAGGTTGTGGGACAGGTACTCGACCTGGGGGTATAGTGAAGACGAAAAGTGGGAGGTCTTTGAAGTGGCGCACAAACGCGTCCTGAGGGTCGCCGAGGCCACGAAGAGAGAACTCGGTTTCATTCTGGACCACAAGATCAACGATCCAAAACTCGGACTCGTGACGGTAACCAGAGTCGATATGTCCGATGATCTTCGCCACGCGAAGGTCTATGTGACGACTCTGGGTGATGCCGAGGACAAGATGCGCGCTATCAGGCGCTTGGTGAAGGCAAAGGGCTTCATTCGATGCGAGCTGGCCCAAGCACTCCGGATGCGAGTTGCCCCAGAGCTCAAGTTCGTGCGCGATGATTCAGCCGAGGAGTACATTCAGATAAAGAACGTACTCGACGAGATCGATGCCGAGGAGGAAAGAAAACGTGCTGGAAGCCAACCAGCGAGCGAAGATACAGAGGACTCTAGCGAGTAGCGGACCGTTCCTCATCGTATCGCACCGGAGGCCGGACGGCGATGCGATCGGGGCGAGCCTCGCTCTCGCCGCGTGGCTTGAAGGACAGGGCAAGGACGTGACAGTCTGGATGCCGGATCCCGTATCGGCAAACTACCGCTTCATTCGCGCGGTGGGGGATATTGTTGAGAAGCTGCCGCGGGATTTGGCCGATACGGTCGTGATCTTCCTGGACTCTCCCGACATGGAGAGGGCGGGAGACGCGAGCGGTCTCCTTGGCTACACGCGGATGATTATCAACATTGACCATCACACTGGGAACACGGGATTCGGCGACCTGAATCTCGTCGATACGACTGCCGCCGCTGCCGCCCTCATTGTGTTGGAACTCATGGAAGAAGCAGGCGCCGCCCCGGATCCCGAGATCGCGTCGCTACTCTACGTCGGACTCCTGACCGACACTGGGGGTTTTCGTCACGGCAACACGGACGCACGTGTTCTGGCCGCAGCCAGCCGCCTCGTGGAGATGGGCGCGGATCCGGCGGAGCTTTTCAGAAACGTCTTTGGAGAGCTGCCGGCGGGCCAGATACATCTTCTGGGACTCGTTCTGGCTTCACTCAAGCTCGAGTTCGATGAACGCGTGTCTGTCATGCTGCTCACCGACGAGATGCGAATGCGTGCGGGTGTCTGCGAAGAGATGCTCGAGGGACTCGCGGCTTACGGGAGAATGATAAGGGGCGTTCAGGTTGCCGTGCTCCTGAGAGAAGAGTCGGGCGCCACTAGGGTCAATCTCAGATCCATGGGGGCGGTCGATGTGAACGTCATCGCGGCGACCCTTGGAGGCGGCGGTCATAAGGCAGCCTCCGGAGCAACAGTTGATGCCCCGATCGAGGTTGCACGCGGAATCGTCCTCGCTGCTATTCGGAGTGCCCTGGATTGAACCAGACCATGAACAGACTCTTCGTCATCGACAAACCCTCCGGACTTACATCGCACGATGTCGTCGATCACGTGAGGCGTGTGCTCAAGATGAGGCGTGTCGGACATGCCGGCACGCTGGATCCCTCTGCGACGGGTGTTCTGCTTGTTCTCACGGGACATGCGACACGTCTTGCGCAGTTTCTTGTGGAGACTGAGAAGGAATACGCGGGGGAGATGGTGCTTGGGGTTGCTACGGATACGCAGGACGCAGACGGGAAGGTCATCGCAACCGGCGACAGTACGGGAATCGACAGAGCGCAGGTGGAGAGCGCCTTCGCGTCACTCACAGGCGACATAGAGCAGATTCCTCCCATGACGTCGGCGATCAAGCGGGGCGGACAGCCGCTATACGTTCTTGCAAGGAAGGGCATCACGGTTGCGCGCGAGCCGAGGCCAGTGAGGATCGAACGCTTCGAGATCACGTCGTTCGAGCCGCCGTCGGTGGGATTCGAGGTCGTCTGTTCGAAGGGTACGTATGTTCGTACACTGGCGGGCGACGTCGGTGAACGGCTTGGCTGCGGTGCTCACGTGAGCGGACTCAGACGGACCAGAGTGGGATCCTTCGACTCGGGGATGGCGATTCCTTTGGCCGAGTTCGAACGATCGAGAGACAAGGCCGAGACGCTTGGGTACTCGCCGTTCGAGGCTCTCGGACACTTCACATCTCTTCTTCTCGACGAGAAGGAAGCAGACAGGATTTCAGAAGGCGGAAGCATAGAGGTCGAATCCACGCGAATCGCATCGCCTTCCGAGTACGTCAGACTGACGGCGGACGGGAACCGTCTCTTGGCGATAGCCACGACGGAAGAGGTAGACGGTGGAGCGGGAGTGACGGTGCGTCCGGTCCGGGTCTTTCCGGGGGAGGCTCTTTGAAAATCCTGAGGAGTCCCAGGGACTTGCGGGAGAATCCAGCTGATCTCTGCCTGACAGTCGGTAACTTCGATGGTGTTCACAGAGGGCATAAGGCCGTTCTCTCCGATCTCATATCGAGCGGGATGAAGGATGGGCGGACATCCGTCGGTGTCACCTTTGTGCCTCATCCGCTGGCCGTCATTGCGCCGGACGTTGCCCCGGGGCTTCTGAGTCCGGAACAGGAGCGTGAAGAGCTCCTCGCTCTGTCGGGAATCGATGTCCTTCTGGTAGTCGACTTCACACACGAGATGGCGCGGATGACCGCAGAGGATTTCCTTGTCTGGCTGGGAATCGGTAGGGGAGCGCATCTCGTGCTCGGGTATGATTTCCACATGGGTCACGACAGGGCGTGTGGACTCGAACGCTTTGGCGAACTCGGCAAGAAGATGGGATACGGGTTTGACGTTGTCCCGCCCGTGCTTCACGACGAGATCCCGATATCCAGTTCGCGAATACGGAAGAGCCTGACCGACGGCGATGTTGTCGCTGCGGAAAGGATGCTCGGCAGAGACTACAGGCTTGCAGGTGAGGTGGTAGCCGGCGACGGCATAGGAGGTCGCCGTTTCGACACGCCGACGGCTAATCTCCGCTTGGCCGAGACGAAGCTTCTTCCGGGTGACGGCGTCTACCTTGTCCGAGTGTCCTCGATCAGGGGCGCCTTCGGACTCCTGTATGTCGGCAGACGGCCTACGTTCGGCAAGGCAGAACGGCGCGTAGAAGTCCACATCTTCGACGTAGACGTTGATCTGTACGGTGGGAGACTCGTCGTTGATGTGTTAAAGCGTCTTCGCGGCGACAGGAGATTCGACGGGGAAGAGGCCCTGGCGGAGCAGATTCTGCTGGATGTCGCAGAGGGCCGTGCGCTCGCGGGGGAGCTGTAGGTATGTAGGCCCCCGGGCACGGGCGCGATTTTGTCTTTGACATGAATAGACACGTGTGTTAGATTCCGAAAGTTGAAGATGAGCTACAGTTATTCGGCAAGAACACGAGGAGCTGGGATTTGTCGCTGTCGAAGGAGAGGAAGCAAGAGATAGTCCGTCGCTTTGAGACCCACGCTGGCGATACCGGGTCGGCGGAGGTCCAGATCGCGCTCTTGACGGAGAGAATCGAGACGCTCGCCGAGCACTTCGGCCATCACAAGAAGGACAACCACTCTCGGCTGGGTCTTCTCAAGATGGTCGGCAAGAGGCGACGCCTCCTGAACTATCTCAAGTCGAACAAGGTGAGTAGTTACAAAGCAGTGATCAAGGAACTTGGGTTGCGCAGGTAGTGCGAATGTCAAGTGATTGCGCGCAAGCCCTATAGAGCTGGCCCTCCCGCGAGCAGTTGGGAGGGTTTTGCTCAATGCCCCCGATATGGGTGGAGGAGTAGAGATGCAGTTCAAGCTAGAGAAGGAATGGGCCGGGAGACCGTTCTCGATGGAGACGGGACGTCTGGCGAAACAGGCTGGGGGAGCGGTGCTCGTCCAGTACGGGGAATCAGTCATTCTGGCGACCGTCGTGAGTTCGAAGCGCGCGATCGACCGCGACTGGCTTCCGCTCTTCGTCGAGTACCGACAGAAGTTCTATGCGGCGGGCAAGATTCCCGGGGGGTTCTTCAAGAGAGAAGGCCGACCGCAGACCAAGGAGATCCTGAGCGCCAGGCAGATCGACCGGCCGCTTCGTCCTCTTGTCCCTTCGCACATGAGGAACGAGATTCAGGTCTTCGTGAACATCCTCTCGGCTGACGGCGAGAATGATCCCGACATCCTGGGCATCATCGGCGCGAGTGCGGCGATGTGCCTCTCGAACGTCCCGTTTGCGGGACCGGTCGGAGCCGTGAGGATCGGGCTCTCGGACGGCGAGTACCTTGTGAACCCGACCTTTGAGCAGCTGGAGACGAGCCGACTGAACATAGTCGTCGCGGGAACCGACGAGGCCGTGGTCATGGTCGAGGGTTCGGCCCTTGAGATCTCTGAGGACGAGATGCAGGGCGCACTCGATCTGGCGCTCGTCGAGATCAAGAAGGTGGTGGCCTTCCAGAATGAGCTCATCGAGGGCCGGCAGGCCGAGAAGCTGGTGATTACGCCTAAGGAAGTCCCCGAAGGACTCGATGCACGCGTTCGCGGGGCATACGGCGAGCAGATCAGTCAGGCAACCGATATCCGCGACAGGCTGGAGCGCACTCAGGTGCTCGACACGCTGCGTGATGAAGCGCGCGAGGCACTGGCCGAGGAGTATCCGGACGCCGGCTGGGCCGTTTCCGATGTTCTTCACAATATTGAGAAGGAAGCGATACGTGGTCGCGTCATCAGGGACCGTGTGAGAGTTGACGGTCGCGGTCCCGACGACGTGAGGAAGATCACGTGTGAGACGTCGATCCTTCCGAGGACTCACGGTTCCGCCGTCTTCACGAGGGGAGAGACACAGGCTCTCTGTGTGACGACGCTCGGTTCGACGAGAGATGAGCAGAAGATCGATGCTCTTGAAGGCGAATCGTGGCGGAGCTACATGCTTCACTACAATTTCCCGTCCTTCTCGGTCGGCGAAGTGAGACCGATCAGGGGGCCCGGCCGTCGCGAGATCGGCCATGGAATGCTCGCGGAGAGATCCATAGAGCCCGTACTTCCAACCACTGAGGTCTTCCCGTACACGATCCGCCTTGTCTCCGACATCCTGGAGTCGAATGGCTCGTCAAGTATGGCCACGGTGTGCGCAGGCTCGCTGGCGCTCATGGACGCAGGTGTGCCGACGAAGTCGGCCGTGGCGGGAGTTGCCATGGGTCTGGTCAAGGAAGGCGATGACTACGTCATCCTGACGGACATCCAGGGACTTGAGGACCATATCGGCGACATGGATTTCAAGCTGGCAGGAACGGAAGCGGGCATCACGGCCTTCCAGCTGGACTCGAAGATCGGCGCCATTCCGTCGCAGCTTCTTTCGGAGGCGCTTGGCAAGGCCAAGACGGCACGGCTCCATATCCTCGGTATCATGTCCGAGTCGCTTGAGGGTCCGAGATCCGATCTGTCGCAGTACGCTCCCCGAATCGTGATGGTCAAGGTTCCGCCGGAGAAGATCGGCGAGATCATCGGCCCAGGTGGACGGGTCATACGGAAGATCCAAGAGGAGACCGAAACCAAGATCGACATCGATGACGAGGGTATCGTCAAGATCTCCGGTACTGATGCCAGGGGCGTGGAGTCGGCACAGACGACCATCGAGCTCATGATGAAGGTACCCGAGGTCGGAGAGATCTTCGAGGGGCCCGTCCGCAGCATCACGGATTTCGGCGCCTTTGTCGAGATCCTGCCGGGACGGGACGGCCTGGTGCACATCTCAGAGCTTGAGTACCACCGGGTGAACAGCGTCGAGGATGTCTGCAAGTTGGGTGACATCATGAAGGTGAAGGTCATAGGGGTTGAGGACCACGGCAAGGTTCGCCTGAGTCGGAGAGCCCTCATGGAGAAGCCAGAGGGATACGTTGAGCGTCCCAGCAGGCCTCCAGGACGGCGGCCATCGAGACCGGGTGGACGCTCAGGTGGAGATAGAAAGAATCGCAGGTAGTTCGCGAAAAGGCCCGCCGGTTCGCCGGCGGGCCTTTTCTGTTGTGAGGGGCCCTTTTCATTGTATAGTCGGTCGCTGCTCGAATCTGCGCCGGTCTTGCGAGAGGATGTCGATTGACTGAGAGACTCGAAATCGAGATAACCCGTTTGAGGGCGGCCGACGATCTGCCGCTTCCCAGGCGAATGAGTGAGGGCGCGTCGGGCGCCGACCTCCACGCGGCGGTCGAGAGGCCCGTGACCATAGAGCCCGGAGCCTTCGCTCTCATACCCACGGGAATCGCTATCGCTGTTCCAAAGGGGCATGAGGCGCAGGTGCGTTCTCGAAGTGGACTGGCCGCCGGAAACGGGGTGTTTGTGCTAAACAGCCCGGGAACGATAGACGCGGACTACAGAGGTGAGATAGGCGTGATACTGGCCAATCTGGGAGCGGGCCCGTTCAGGATTGAGCGGGGTGATCGAGTCGCACAGATCGTCGTGTCGCGTGTCTCCGATGTCGTCTGGGTTGAGACAAATGAACTGGCCAGGACTGAGAGACAGGACGGCGGTTTTGGTCACACCGGCGTGACTCATGATCGGGAGTGATCGCTTTGACAAGGGCCAGAGAGACAGATCCTGAGAGCATGAAGGCGCGTCCACTCGACTTCGTCTTTCTGCTTCGGCCGGCAGTCATGGTGCCACTCTGGCTCTTCCTCGTCCACGGATCCCGCCTCGCTTCCGGTCCGGAGAGTGTCTGGTCTCCCACTCTGTTGCCCACTGTGAGAACCATCCTCGCGCTGGTCTCGATGAGCTCAATGCTCGGCGGTGCGTACATACTGAACCAGATCGCGGACATCGAGACCGACAGACTCAACGACAAGCTCTTTCTACTCCCGCGCGGGATCATCTCCGTGCGTGCGGCCAGGTTCGAACTGGCCGCGGTCTGGGTGCTTGCTCTCGCGGCGGCCCTTGCGCTGCCTGTTCGCTTCGCCCTTGTCCTTGCCGCCTCACTCCTTCTGTCGGTGACCTATTCGAACCGACCAGTGCGTGCCAAGACACGAGCGCCGCTGGATCTGTTGTGGAACGCGGTGGGTTTCGGCGCGCTGGGAGCGGCGGCCGGTTGGACGGCTTCCGGAGGGACACTCGGTGCACACGCTCTTCCAGCAGTCGCCTATGTGCTGGCTGTGGCCGGCATAACCGCTTCGACCACGATCCCTGATCTCGAGGGCGACGAAGCTACGGGGCTGTCAACGACCGTCTCCAAGCTTGGGGAGCGCGCCACGAGCCTTCTGACACTGATCCTTCTCGGCGCCGCACTTGTTGTGGGCGTGATCGCGCGGGAACCGGTTGCCGTTCTTGGTCCGCTCCTTTCGCTTCCCGGACTCGTTCGTGCTCACGTATCAGGGCGTCGCAGAGACCGGACTCTGGGAAACCAGATGTCCGTCGGTGTCTTCGGACTCCTTGTCTGTATCTGGTCTCCGTATCTTCTGGTGATGCTCGTTGGCGTTTTCGCCGTGTCACGAGCGTACTATCGCACGCGTTTCGGGATCAGCTATCCGGGACCCGGCACTCCTTGATCCCCCTTGAAGCTTGCTCAGCGTCCCGACTCTGGGGCTTTTCGGTTGACAGTGCTCCGGCGGTCTCCGTATTCTCGCCACATTCGAGGAGGCTCTGGGAGGAGAAACGTCCGTGAACAGGGAACGCATCACCGACAGGTTGTCACGGGTCATGCTGGCTGTTGCCGGAGTGGCTGCGGTGTCACTCATCGCGGAATACGGGTTCTATCTGAGCCCGTCCCAATTCCATTTTCTCCATATCATAGATATCGCCATCGTGGCGCTCTTCATGCTGGATGCCGTCGTCAGGTTTTCCCTCGCGCGTCACAAGATGGCGTTTGTCCGGGCGCGCTGGCCCGGGCTTGTGATCGTGGTCCTGATAGCTGCTCAGATCGGTCTTGTGACCATGCTTCGGGGAAGAGGGTGGTTGGCGCCGTTCCTGGAGGTGAGAAGCGTATTCTCGCTGGCGAAGGGCTACATCGTTGTGCTTCAGGGCTATCTTGTTGTCTTCATTGTCGGTGAGATGGTGAGGCTCAATCGACAGTTGGCCTCCTACAAGATCAAGCCTGCGAGAACCGTCATCTTCTCCTTCCTGTTGGTCATCGTGGTCGGCACGCTGTTGCTGTCGACGCCGCGGGCAACACCGGACGGGACGATCCGCTTCGTGGACGCCCTCTTCACGGCGACTTCGTCCGTCTGCGTAACCGGTCTTATCGTGCGCGACACCGGGAGCGAGTTCACACGCTTTGGACAAGGGGTCATCCTCGGCCTCATACAGATCGGGGGGCTCGGTCTCATCACGTTGACGGCGTTCTTCGCGATCGTCATGAGACGCGGGCTCGGTGTGCGAGAGAGCCTCGTGCTTCGAGGGATGATGACGTTCGAGGCCGTCGGGCGCATCGGTCGAACGCTCAGGTACATGATCGCCATGACTGTCTTGCTGGAACTCGTGGGTGCGGGCCTGCTCTATGCGCTCGGGGGACGATCGTACGGCACGGTCGGAGATGGGATCTTCCTCTCCCTTTTTCATTCCATATCGGCCTTCTGCAACGCAGGTTTCTCTCTCTTTTCGACGAGCTTCGAGCGCTATGCGAGCGATATTCCCGTCAATCTCGTGATGACGTCGCTCATCATCATCGGCGGCTTGGGCTTTCCAGTCATCATGAACGCTTTCGGGCGGAGGCCTCTGGTAGCTGGACGCCGGCCCACGACGTCGCGGTGGTCGCTTCACACGAAACTGGTTGTGTTCATGACGGTGGCGCTTCTGGTGATCGGGACGGTCGGCTTCCTTGCTCTCGAGAACGATGGCATCCTCGCCGGGAAACCGCTCGGGGAGAAGATCCTGACTTCCTATTTCGCCTCCGTGACTGCAAGGACGGCCGGTTTCAACACGGTCAGAACAGCGTGGCTTGGTCTTCCGACCCTGTTCCTTCTGGCCGGGCTGATGTTCATCGGAGGATCGCCGGGCGGCACTGCCGGAGGTGTGAAAACCTCGACATTCGGTGTGGTTCTCGCATCGATGGCGTCGGCGTTCGGCGGCAAGGGTAGGGTGGAGCTCTTCAAGAGGAGAATACCCGACAGGATCGTTCGCGAGGCTCTGGTCGTGGTCGCGATGGGGATAATGGTGGTGACGGTGGGGACCTTTGTGCTCGTGATCTTCGAGGATTTGGCTTTGAGGGAGGTGGTGTTTGAAGTAGTCTCAGCGTTTGGGACGGTTGGGCTATCGACGGGAATCACACCCGGCCTTTCTGTGGCGGGGAAGCTCACCCTCATGATCATAATGCTGACCGGTCGGATCGGTCCGTTGACGCTTGCGCTGGCCATCGGGCAGAGACAGGTGCGAAGCCGGTACGACTACCCTGAGGGGCGGGTCGTTATCGGGTAGCGACGCGCTCTGTAGCGTCCGTGGAGGTAATCATGAAGAGATTTGCGGTGATAGGCCTCGGGCTTCTCGGTCGCACTGTGGCGCGGGATCTGGCGATCAGAGGAGTCGAGGTGATCGCCATAGACCGAGATCAGGAGCTGGTTCAGGAGATCGCGGATGACGTGGCGCTGGCGGTGCGTCTCGATTCTACGAATCGGGAGGCATTGCTGCGGCAGGGGGTGGACAAGGTAGATGCGGCGCTTGTGGCCATAGGGGAGAACTTCCAGGCGGCGGTGCTTACCACCGCAATCCTCAAGGAGTTCGGGATCGAGCACGTGATCTCGCGCGCCGTTACCGAGGAAGAAGCTCGCATTCTGAAGCTCGTGAATGCGGACGAGGTGGTTCTGGTTGAGGAACTCGTGGCGCACAAGCTGGCCCAGGGGATGATGACGCCGAGTCTGGTCGATACGGTCAAACTGTCGCCGGGCATAAGTCTTGCGAGGATCAAGACGTCGCAGGAGATGTGGGGAAGGACACTGGCTTCACTCAAGTTCCGGCAGCGTTACAAACTGAACGTTGTCGCAGTCATCAAGTCCGAAAGCGATGAGCGCGAGTATCCAGAGACGCTTCTGCTCGATCCCGAGGCGATCATCAACGAGGGAGACGTTCTCCTGGTGAATGGTCCGGATGAGGCCATTGAACGACTGGCAGCCGACGACAACGACTAGCGGCCGACGACGGCGACGCGTCGCGGAGGATGACGATGAGCCGCGGCCGACGACACCCGGCTTGAGTGGCATGGGAATAGGACAACATGACCTGCATCCCCCCGGAGGCCTGATGAGGCAGCGCTACTACATCGAGGATATAGGCGAGCATGTGGACAGTGAGGTGACGCTTGAGGGCTGGCTTACCGGCAAGCGCTCGAGCGGGAAGATACTCTTCCTCCAGTTCCGCGACGGCACCGGCTTCATTCAGTGTGTGGCGAGCAAGTCGGACATTGGAGAGGAGGCTTTTGAGGCGGCGGCCGGGCTGACCGTGGAGTCGTCTCTCAAGGTGACCGGCACAGTCAAGGCGGACAGCCGCGCTCCGGGAGGCTACGAACTCTCGGTGATGGGCCTTCAGATCGTGCACGTCGCGGATGAGTACCCGATCGGCCGCAAAGAGCATGGAGACGCTTTCCTGCTGGATCACCGACACCTCTGGATACGTTCGTCACGACAGTTCGCGATCCTCCGGATCAGGGCGACCGTCATTTCGGCCGCGCGCGACTATTTCGATTCCCGTGGCTACACGATGCTCGACACGCCGATCCTGACGCCCGCGGCTTGTGAGGGAACCACAACGCTGTTCTCGACGGACTACTTCGGCGAGAGCGCCTACCTCACCCAGAGCGGTCAGCTGTACAACGAGGCGACGGCGATGGCGTTCGGAAAGGTCTACTGCTTCGGACCGTCGCTGCGGGCGGAGAAGAGCAAGACAAGGCGCCATCTGACTGAATTCTGGCAGATAGAGCCGGAGATAGCGTTCGCCGATCTCAGCGACATCATGGACGTCCAGGAAGAGCTGGTATCAGAGATCGTCGGTCGTGTTCTCAAGGACCGAGCGCGCGAACTTGAGATGCTCGAGCGCGATACGGAGGTGCTGAAACGTGTTCAGCCGCCATTCCCGCGCGTGACCTACTCGGAGATGGTGAAGCTTCTTGGCAAGAACGGAGTTGAGTTTGAGTGGGGGAATGACTTCGGTGCGGAACACGAGACCGTGATCTCCCAGACCTTCGATCGTCCGTTCATGGTAACGCATTTCCCGAAGAGCGTGAAGCCGTTCTACATGGAGCTTGATCCGGAGGACGAGCGCCTGACGCTGTCCGTGGACATGCTTGCGCCGGAGGGCTACGGTGAGATAGTCGGCGGAGGGCAGCGCGTGACCGATCTCGCCGTGCTCGAACGGTCTGTCGACGAAGGAGCGCTTCCGCGGGCCGACTACGAGTGGTACATAGATCTGAGACGATTCGGTTCAGTTCCGCACGGTGGTTTCGGTCTTGGCCTTGAGCGCGTGGTTGCCTGGGTCTGTGGAATCCACCATCTGCGCGAGACGATTCCGTTCCCACGGATGCTCAAGCGCCTTCGCCCCTAGGGGCTTCACAGAGAACAGATGTGCCCGCCGTGACTAGCAGTCGAAGAAGAGGTCGTACTCGTAAGGGTGAGGCCTTGTCCTGACTTCTTCGGCCTCGCGTCTCTTCATGTCTATCCAGACCGAGACAAAACCCTTGGGGAAGATTCCACTTGCAGTGAGGAATGCGGAATCGCCTTCCAGCTCATCCAGCGCTTCCTCGAGTCGGGAAGGGAGTGGCACTATCTTGTTTCGCTCGTTTTGCGGCAAGGAGTTCATGTCGACATCGAACGGCCCAAAGCCGTTGTCGCGCGGGTCGTGGCGCTTCTCCATGCCGTCGAGGCCGGCGGCCAGAAGGGCGGCCATGATGAGATACGGGTTCCCAGTGGCATCGGAGGGGCGGAATTCGATGGTCTTGGTGTCGGGCGTGGTCGCGTAAGCAGGAATACGAATGGCGGCGCTTCTGTTCGCTGCAGAGAAGAAGAGGTTTGTAGGGGCTTCAAATCCCGGACGCAGGCGCCGATAGGAGTTCGTGGTCGGGTTCGTGATGGCTGCGAGTGCGCGGCCATGCTCGAGGATGCCGCCTATGAAGTGAAGGGCTTTGTCGGAGAGACCAGCGTAGCCCGTCTCATCGTAGAAGACGGGATGGCCGTCGCGCATCAGCTTGACGTGGAAGTGCATTCCGTTCCCGCTCTCAGTGGCCAACGGCTTGGGCATGAATGTCGCAGCCTTGCCCCACTGAGCGGCTGTGTTGCGAACGATGTACTTGCTCAGCATGAGATGATCCGCTGCATTGATGAGGGATTCAGAGAGCACCTCAATCTCGACCTGTCCGGGCGCTCCGTTCTCATGGTGATGGTACTTGACGGGGACGCCCGCCTTCTGCATGTGGAGTGTCATCTCGTTCCTGAGATCGAAGGTCATGTCGGATGGCGGAATCGCGTGGTAGCCTGCGCCCTTCCGAATACGGTAGCCGAGATCCTCACCGAGTTCAGGGTCCGGCCATCCAGCTGCATCCGAGAAGACCTCATAGTGAGCTCCGCTGGGTCCCTCGCCGTAGGAGGCTCTTGAGAAGAGATAGAACTCGAGTTCGGGGCTCCAGAGGCTTACATCAGCGTGTCCCGAGGCGGCGAGTATCTCCTCCGCTCTGGCCGCAATGATCCGCGGGTCCCGGGAGAATGGTTCACGCGAATCGGCTTCGGCGGCTGTGGCAATGAGCACGGCCGTCGGACGCTCTGTGAACTGATCGACACTTGCGGTCGCGAGGTCGGGGATGAGCACCATGTCACCCCGCTCGACTGCTTTGAAGCCGGGGACGCTCGAACCGTCGAATCCGACGCCGCATTCGAAGAGCTCGGGGCCGACTGCGCAGAGAGGGAGAGTTACGTGATGCCAGCGCCCCGGGAGATCGGTGAACCGAAGATCCAGGAAGGCAACGGACGAATCATCGAGGATCTGCAGCAGTTCCTGAGGACTCCGGGCTTGCTGAAGCTTGCGAGTAAGCTCACTCACGTGTGTTCTCTCCATGGTCTGGTGCTCCGTCGGGGAACAAGAGGGCGTGACTCCATGAGCCGCGCCCTCGAACCGATCAACCGCTTCTGACAATGAGTATAGCGCGAAATGAAGGGCAGGTCAATCCCCGGAAGGATGAAGCACACTGCCTGTGCGGCCGTTGCAGCGGGGCGTCGCGGGCTCGGGGACAGAAGCAGCTTGACACTTCCGCTCTTGGACGGTTAGATTAAGGTTGAAAATGGCCCTAGTATACGTACGTGACGGTAGAAGAGGGGGAATCTGATGATCCACGTGAGAAGAGTACTTGTGCTCGCGCTGCTGACGCTAATGCTGCTGGCGGCGAACGGGTGCTCGACGACGGCCGAGGGCGGAGACCAGCCGAGTACGGCCGCCAAGGACGAAGTGACAGAGAAGGATACGCCGACAGAGACGAGCACAGAGGAGATGGCTGAACCGGTGACTGCTACACTGACCTATTTCGATGAGGGCGGAACTCGCATGACGATGGATGTCCCGTACCTCCCGCTCGGACAGAAGATCGCGACGATCGAGACGAGCAAGGGAACGATGAAGATCGTTCTGTGGGAAGACAAGACGCCGAATACTGTGATCAACTTCGCTCATCTTGCGAACAGCGGTCGCTACGACGGTGTGGAGTTCCACCGGGTGATCACGGGTTTCATGGCACAGACGGGTGACGTTGAGCACAAGGGCGGCTTCGGCGGACCGGGCTACACGATCCCTGCCGAGTTTGACGACAGCCTGACGCACGTGCGCGGCGTGGTCTCGATGGCACGGTCCAACGATCCCGATTCCGCCGGGAGTCAGTTCTTCATCATGCTTGCGGCGGCGTCCCATCTTGATGGGAAGTACACGGCATTCGGCGAGGTCATCGAAGGTCTCGATGTCATCGATTTGATCAAGAAGGGCACCGGTGGTAACGGTGCGGTGGACGATCCCGATACGATCATCAGCCTGCGCGTCGAGAGCGTGACGGCGGAGTAGCTACAGCACCGCTTTCTGGTGGTAGCGTGGAGGTTGTCTTGATGACACGTTTCGCTTATGTGTTGGTTCTCGCGCTCGCGGTGACGCTTCTGTCGGCGATCTCTCTAGTGGCCGGTGTGGCTTTCCCCGGAGCTGAGAATGCGACTCCGGAGCAGGTTCTTCTCAGGATAGCTCAGCTTGAAGGTCGGGTTGCGGAAGACCCCACTGATATTGACACACTGATTGAATTGGGCAATATCTACTACGAGACGAACATGCTCGACGACGCACTCGCGACGTACCTCACGGTGACGGAGATAGACGCGACGCACGCCGGCGCCAGACTGAATCTGGGCACACTCTATACGGACATGGGGAAGCTGGATGACGCTGTCCATGAGCTTGAGATGGCTCTGGGCCTCGATCCCGAGAACCCCATGATCATGACGAATCTCGGGAGTGCCTACTACGGCCAGCTGCGGTACTCCGACGCAGTCGACATGTACCGTGTGGCGCTTCACATGGATCCAGGCAATGTGGAAGCTCATTTCAACATGGGCGTAGCCTTCGCCGACGCGCAGATCTTTGACGAGGCGATCCGGGAATGGGAGAAAGTAGTGGAACTGGCGCCCGAGAGTGCGGCCGCCGGAGTCTGCAGAGACAATATCCTGATGATCGGCGAGTTTCGCGGTGACGCGAAGCCGTAGGCTGGCCGAGTCCTGTGTGGATCGCGGGAAAAGGGGCAACGATGACAAAACAAACGATGATCGTTCGTCTGTCGGTTCTTCTTGTCGTGGGTTCTGTCTGTCTGGTTCTCGGCGGCTGCATGACGGCTGCCCCGACGACAGATGAGGTCACGACGATCATCGGAGGATCGGAGGGGGCGACCTCTCCGCAGGCCGATGTGACACCGGCGCAGAAGGCGTACTACAGCGCGACGGAGTTTTATCGCGTGCGCGAACTCGGCAAGGCGATCGAGAACTTCGAGAGGGCCAGGGACCTTGACCCCGGCTATGTGGATCCACTCTACGGACTCGGCCGCATCTACCTCGTCGACACGCAGGAGTTCGACAAGGCTATGGAGATGTACGAACTTGCTCGGAGCATGGCTCCCGATGATCCTTACTCTCATTCGTCCCTGGCCTATGCCTACTTCGTGATGGGTAGGTACCAGGACTCGGTCGACGCATACGTCGATGCAGTGCAGCTGAACCCAGACGACGCGGACGCGTTTCTGAATCTGGGATACGCGTATGAGAAGATGGAGATGGATCTGGCGGCCGTGGAGGCCTATCGCCGCGCTCAGGAGTTGATGCCGGATGATACTCGGGCGTCGCAGTCGCTTGCTCACCTCTACTACAGGTCAGGCATCTACGACCAGGCGATAGCGGCCTACGAGAAGGTTCGAGTCCGAGGATCGGCCAGCAGTTATACGCTTTCGACGCTGGGCTTCCTCTACATGAAGCTCGGGAATCTGGACATGGCGGAGAACCTGTTCCTGTCCGTTCTCCAGCAGACGCCTGCAAATGTCGCGGCCAGGGCCAATCTCGCTGGTGTGTACAGAGACATGGGCGATTTCGAAAAGACGGTAGTGCAGTACGAACGTCTGCTTGCGGAGAGACCGGACGACATGTCGTATCTCCTTGCTCTCGCTGATGCATACAACGAAGTGGGGCAGTATGGGTCGGCGATCAGTACTGCGAAGCGGGTGCTCGCGCTGAGAGCCGGATCGGGGAGCGCGTACGTTGCGTGGGCCAAGGCTCTCGAGAAGCAGGGCGACTACGAGGGCGCTATCACGAAGCTCGAGCTGGCGAAGAATGACCCGGAGTGGCGGAGCCACGCGCTCATGGAGATAGAACGTCAGCACCAGCTGATCGAGATCAGGGAGCAGAAGGCGGCACGTGACCGCTGGAATCAGGGCTAGCAGATCGGCGTGGTTCGAGGAGTCCGGTGAGCTTGCGCTGCAACCGGACCAAGAGATTGGATGAGGCAGCATCGGCCGGTCCGCAAGCGGGCCGGCCGATCTCTCGGGAAGAAGGACCCCGGAGGCGCGCGATGAGTGTTATCTACATGGACAACAATGCGACAACGTCTACTGACCCGCGGGTCCTGGAGGCGATGCTGCCATATTTCACGGAGAGGTTCGGTAATCCATCGAGTCCGCATGGCCTGGCTCACGAGCCGCGCGCTGCCGTTGAACGGGCGCGTGAACAAGTGGCTTCGGGCCTTGGGTGCAAGCCCGCCGAGGTAATCTTCACGAGCGGTGGATCGGAATCAGACAACGCTGCCATCAAAGGTGTGGCGTTCGCGCAGCTGCCGCGAGGCGGACACATCATCACGAGTGTTATCGAACACCATGCGGTTCTCGCGACGTGTGAGTACCTCGAGCGCGAGTTCGGCTTCGCGGTCACATATCTACCCGTGGATGCAGATGGCCTGGTGAGTGCCCTGGATGTGGGGCACGCGGTGCGGAACGACACATGTCTGATCACTGTCATGCAGGTGAATAATGAGGTCGGGACCATCCAGCCTTTGGATGAGATAAGCGACATCGCCCGTGAACGCGGGATTCCGTTTCACACGGACGCGGTTCAGGCGGTGGGGAAGGTCTCAGTCAATGTGGATGTGCTTGGAGTAGATCTGCTTTCGCTGTCTGCGCACAAATTCTACGGTCCGAAGGGTGTGGGCGCGCTCTACGTGCGCGCCGGGACCGGGATGCACGCGTTCACACATGGAGGTGGCCAGGAACGCGGTATGCGGGCCGGCACTGAGAACGTCCCGGGCATCGTCGGGCTCGGCAAGGCAGTCGAGCTCGCGGTGGACGAGACGGAGCGGGCGCGCGTACGCTTGGCGGCACTTCGGGACCGCCTTCAGAACACCCTTCTGAGGGAGATCCCTGATGTGGTGCTGAACGGACACAGGGAGAAGCGAATCGGGGGCACGGCGAATCTGTCCTTCCTCTATGTCGAGGGCGAGAGCATTGTGCTGAGTCTCGACATGGAGGGCATAGCGGTCTCCACGGGATCCGCCTGCACGACCGACGCGGCAGGTCCCTCGTATGTCCTGGCGGCAATGGGAATCAAACCCAACGTGGCGCAGGGTTCTGTCCGCTTCGGTCTGGGGAGATACACAACGGAAGCGGACGTAGATCGTGTGATCGCGCTGATGCCGGGTATCGTGGAACGCCTGAGGGCGATTTCGCCCCTAGAGGATGGAGCGTAGGCGCCGATGAACCGTGGAACAGTTGCAGGCCGGATCCCAGGGGGGGCGCTTGTCGCCCTCCTGCTGATTGTATGTACGGCCTCGGCATCCCCGGATGGAGAGCAATGGCAGAGCCTCCAGGCTGGAAGAACCACGGTGCTTTTCTCTCGGGTTGATGCTCGAGCAGGCGCACGCGTGGGTGAGATCATCGCGGCCCGGGAGCAGGACGTCCTGGATGAGATGGGACTCACGGAACTCGGCCCCCTCCGTGTCCTTATTGCTCAGAATGAGAGGAAGTTCGCGGAGCTCACGCAGAGAGGAGTGCCTGACTGGGGCGTCGGCTGTGCGATCGCGAGTCAGGATCTCATCGTCCTCAAGAGCCCGCGGATCGTTGACTATCCGCTTCAGATCGAGAAGGTGGTCGTTCACGAGCTGGCTCACATAGCGACTGCACGAGTGCTTGGATCTGTGCGCGTGCCTCGGTGGTTTGATGAGGGAGTCGCAATGACGGTGGCTGGGCAGTGGCGACTCACCCAGTCGAGCGCGATGGCCGCCGCAGCACTGTTCAATGGACTCATTCCTCTGGGCGAACTGGAAGGAAGATTCCCGGAAGGGACTCAGGAAGCCAGGCTTGCCTATGCGGAGAGCTTCCGTGCCGTCGAGTTGCTAAGACGAGCGACAGAACACGAGCGCGTGGGCGACCTCGTGAACGCGGTGAAAGCCGACGGCGATTTCGATGCGGCGCTTGAGAGGCAGACCGGGATGACGCGGGCCGCTTTCTATATCGCGGCCGACGGGTTCTTCCGGGAGAGATTCGGGATAGGCCTACTCCTGGCCGGGTGGAATCCCCTCCTTCTGGCGGCGGCGGTTCTCGTCGTTCTCGCTGTTGTGCTCCGAGTCCGCGCGAGAAGATGGAAGCTCAAGCAATGGGAGAAAGAGGAACGTGGAAGGGGACGGACGAAGCGTCGGGGCGACCGATCCTGGCAGTAGCGATTTGACAGCCGCCCTTCACATTGCTATACTGCGTGACCGAGGGGAGGGCTAGTCCTAATTGGTAAGGCAGCGGTCTTGAAAACCGCCGGGTTTGCGCCCTTGGGGGTTCGAGTCCCTCGCCCTCCGCCACAATGGATGGTGTAGGTGAAAAGGCAGGACGGAGAGGTGCCCGAGCGGCTGAAGGGGGCTGCCTGCTAAGCAGTTGTGCGCGTAAGTGTACCGAGGGTTCGAATCCCTCCCTCTCCGCCAGATCAGTGAAGCGCCCATAGCTCAATTGGATAGAGCATCTGACTACGGATCAGAAGGTTGGGGGTTCGAGTCCTCCTGGGCGTACCAGAATGCATCCCCGGGCCCGAAAGGGCGCGGGGATGTCTCTTTTCTTGATGGTTGACTTGCCCAAATGCGTTCGGTACGGTGTCGAGGTCGATAGAGGCCTCCCGCACATCGGTGCGGCAAGGGCCGGAAGCGAGCAATTCACGGCCCCGTATCGGGCCACTGCACCGGAGACACCAGAAATGCAGATGGCGAAACTCAGAGGACTGCTCTTCCTGGCAGCAATACTCGTGCTGGTTGGATCGGGCTGCTCGACCGAGGAGAACGGGCCGACCGAACTCAGCTGCCTCGTTGTGCTCGAGGCGGACCTTGTGGATATGGACATGGAAGAGTTGCCTTGGGAGTGGGATGTCGATTTTCAGCAGCATCTCGAGTGCTTCGAGTCGGTCCTGGAGAATGATCCGAATAATGACGACGCCCTCCTGATGGCGGCCTTCTGCCGCACGATGGTGACCGCCGGCGATGAGGAGCTCGGTCGCATCATGGAGGAGCTCTTCGGTGATGAGACACGGAGCGCAAGACACAATGCCCTCTTCTGGTATCTCACCCTGCCGGATCCCGAGGCGATACGGAGTGTCATCCGGGCGAGCAGGAGAGGGGATTTCGTTTTCTCGGACATCCAGGAGTTCATCACAGACGAAGTGCTTCCGTCGCTCAATGAGGTGGATGTCTATTTGAGCACATTTGAGGAATTGGGTGGGGTGGTTGTTCTCTACACAGATCCTGCTCTACCGGATTCGCTGCAGCTGCCGGACTACCTGGAATTCGATGTCGCCGATGCTTACTTCGTGCACGTGGCTGTCGACATCATGCAAGCGCTCTGCTATCTAGGGATTTCCTACAACGCCGACACGACCGGAGCAGAGAATCTGGAGTATCTGATCGAAGAGGACGCGGATTTCCTGACCTTGAACGATGCTGACTTCATGAGTTCAGCGGAGGCTGAATTGATGGGAGCCGTCTACCATCTCCGCGATGCATGCGATGCTCTCGAAGGCGAGAGCGACGACCAGGAGTGGGATTTCATCACGGTGTCCGAGCCGGGGTGGGTGGTTCTGGAGGATGATGATGTTTTGGGGCCGGGCGCGGTGGAGACGCTGCGCGACGCGGCAGACCTTCTTGAGGAAGTGTTGTTCGGGGAGGGGATCGTAAACCTGCATGAGTACGAAGATGATGCACCGGATATCGACATCCATGTCAGCCTTGAGTCCCTATTCAACGATCCACTTCCCGATCTCAGAAGCTACTTGCCGTGGCACACGTGGTCGGTCGACGGCGACACGATGTATGTTACCGAGCCGATCACATTCCCGGATCCGGAATTCGATGGTCCGGACCCGGCCTATGGAGGGATATTCCCGGGGATGACGAACGACACTTGGCGACTCCTTGTCGATTGGGAGGAGAAACACTGGCGCTAGAGTGCCGGGGCTGTCCTATCCTGAGGATGTGAGCTGTTACGCGTGTAACATGGCACGGCACTTGACTTGTAGCAATGTGGGGGATTGTGTCCGGATCACTCGTGCCGTGTGCGGTTTTGTGGAGGTCTCTTGCCTACTGTTATTCACACAGCTGATGTGCACCTCGGGGCGCCGCTCGGTTGGCTTGGAGCGCGCGCATCCGATCAGCGCGACCAGCTCCGGCAGACCTTCCGGTCGATCATCGATCTGACGATTCAGGAGGACGCAGACTGCCTCATCATCGCCGGAGATCTCTTCGACAGCAACCGGCCACCAGCGTCGGCGGTGCGGTTCGTGCTGCGCGAACTCCTGCGTCTGGGTGGTTCCTCCGAGACTCATGCCGTTATCCTGCCGGGTTCACACGATCACATGGGTGAGGGATCGGTCTTCTCCTGCTACGCCGACGAGTTCGCCCAGCTTGAGCGCGTCCATATTCTGGGCGCGCGTGATCTGCGTTCGGTCGTGATCCCCCGCGCAAGTCTGGTCGTACACGGAGACCCGCCGCGTGCGAACCGATCGAGTGAGCACAGGCTCGCGAAGCTCAGGCCGGATGCGGGCCACGAGTACAACATTGCGATAGCGCACGGCTCGGTCGATGTGCTCCCTGTGGAACCGGAGGACCATCCGATATCGCGCGAGGAGCTTTTGGCGCCAGGCTGGTCCTACTTCGCTCTTGGGCACTGGCACTCCTGGAGGGAGATCGAGGGGAACGGTCCACCGGCCGTCTACCCGGGAGCACCGGAGGTGATTGCGACCGACCAGGGCGGATCCGGACACATTGCGCGGATCGGTCTCGGCAGTGACGGGGCGCGGGTAACGAAAGTGCGAGTGGGTGCACGTACAGTGTCGAGCGTGCAGATCGACGTGGGTGGGGCGATGGATACAGACGACGTTGCGCGTCGGGTTGCTCTTGAGCACCCCAAGGACCCGAACGCGATCCTCTCGGTGACACTGACTGGTCTCATGCATGTTGCTTCCGGCTTTGAGCCGGAAGCGCTGTTGAAGATCCTGAGACCCGACTATTTCCATGTCAGGTCGCCGCGGCTGAACTACGAAGTGCGACTTGGGCAGGATGATCTGGAAGCGCTTCCGGAACGGCTCGTCATAGGGCGGTTTGTTCGGCTCATGAAGGGGCGGATCGACGCTGCCGATGACGCTGACGAGCGGGAGGATCTGGAGGCGGCCCTTCAGATGGGAGTTGCACTGCTTCAGGGGAAGGACGTGCTGGCGTGAGACTGAGGCGACTCAGGCTGCGGAACTTCAGGAGGTTTGGGGACTACGAGCTCAATCTTGCTCCGGGTCTCAATCTCCTCATCGGCAGCAACGAATCAGGGAAGAGCACGATCATCGACGCGCTCGGGGTCGTGCTGTTCGTTGATTCGAGCACGAAGGCGAAGGCCGTCCGAGATCTCGAGTCATGGGGATCGACGGGGGGAATGCGTCTGGAACTCACATTCGAGCACGGCGGAAGAGAGTACGAACTCAGCAAGGACTTCGGAACCGGACGGGTTGAACTCAGCGGTCCGGATATCGGGCTCGTGGCTGAACGCGGCAAGGTGAATGAATTCGTCGCCGAGATGATCGGGTTCGGGAGCCGTGAGGCATTCGAGTCGGTTGCCATGGTGCGACAGGGTGAGTTGGTTGCGTTTGGCGGACAACCGGGCAAGAGCAGGCGGGCCGAGCTTGTCCCGATGATAGAACGCAAAATGACGAGCGCGAGCGGCCGAGTCGATGCGGCCGCAGTTGTCGCAGCGCTTCTGGAGCACACTCGGGAACTCCGTGTCGGTATGGACCGGCCGGCGGCACGCCCTGGTCGCCTCAAGAGTCTGGTGGATGAAGGACGAACACTGGCACAGAGGATTGCTCTGGTTAGCCAGGAGTGGACCAGACAGTTGTCAAGGAAGGCGGCGCACGCGCGCAGACGGGAGGAGTGGGCCGCCGTTAGGGACGACCTGGACCGCCTCGTGAGAATTGTGGAGGAGCAGGAATCGAGCATTCAGCTATCTGAGGAACTTGAGCTGACTCGAGGGAAGCTGCTTGAAAGAGAGACCACGATCGCGAGAATCCGGAAGCTCAAGGCCGATCTGGACGATGCCGGATGCGAGAAGGAGAGCGTTCCGGCAGTGGAGGTCGAGGTGGTCAAGTTCGCAAGGGGCGACCTCGAGGCGACGGAGCGGCTGATAAGTCAATTCAAAGAGGGGTCAACCCTGAAGGAGGGAGTCTCAAGCTCCAAGACCGGTGCGGTCTGCGCTGCGCTGGTCATCGTTGGGCTTGCGACTGCCTCAGCTACGATCTTCACGGTGGACGATCCTACGACCCGTATCTTGCTGGGTGGGGCTGCTTCGGTCCTACTGCTTTGGTCGATCGTCCAATTCCGTCGTCTAGCCCGGATACTCGAGTACGAGCGTGGTTTGAGGAATCACATGCGGGAGCGCGGAAAGAGGGAGCTTGCCCTTCAGTCCGCTCTCATGAAGATTGGTGTGCCAAGCTACGCGGAGTTCGCGCGCATCACAGAGATCCAAGATACGCTCTGGCGTCGCGCCGAGATCTCGAGGGCTCAGCTGGACGAGGTTTGTGACGGCAAAGACCCCGAGGAATTCGAGGAGCAGCTTCGCACAGAGGCCGTGTCGTTGGGCCGCAGACGAGCAGAACTCGACGGGCTGCTCGGTGGAAACGACGCTGCCGAGCTGCTTGTCGACAGGGCTGGACTTGCGAAGCTTCGGGAAGAGCGAGACAGTAAGAAGGAACTCGAAGCTCGTCTGCAACGTGCCAACGACGACGATCAGATCCGAATGGAGCGCGACGAGGAAGGAGACGCTCTTCCGGATCTTGAGGCAAGGCAGGAATCCGTCGTGGCCGAGATCGACAGAGTGGAGCGTCGCATCAGGATCATGCAGTTGGCGGCAGGTGGACTCGAGGATGCGCTCAGCAGCACGAAGAAAGAGGCCGCTGAGGTGCTCACACCGATCATCAGCAGAGTTCTTGAGCGGATCACTGGCGGAAGGTACTCAGGCGTGTCGGTCAGCAAGGACCTTGAGGTCTCAGTGGACAACCCTTCGCTCCTCCCCGGGGCCCCGGACAATGTGCTGCAAAGCGATCTCAGCACCGGCACGGTCGACCAGGTTTATCTCGCCACCCGTTATGCTCTTCTGGAGTTCCTCTCTTCACAGGACGGAGCGCCCTTCATACTCGATGATTCTCTTGTCAATTGCGACCCGGAGCGTCGAGAGCTGGCTCTGGAACTGATGCGCGAAATGTCGACAGAGCGCCAGGTGATCGCCTGCATGTGTGAGGACCACGGCGTCGAGCAGCCGGTCAACCTGATCAGGCTACCCTCCATCAAGACACCATCCTCCTGACCACCCAAGTGACAGACATACGCACGTCGAGTTCAATCTGCGTCGTTGCGCTTGAGGGCGCGGAGTGAGAACATGAGGGCAGTGGAAGGCCTTCATGGGAGTCCGATATGGGAATGCGCTGTCCGATGTGTGGTGGGACCACCGTTGTTGAACGCGAGGCTTGGAGCCGCGGGAGCGCCCGTCTTGTGCGCCTGGCACACTGCGAGTCGTGTGGAACCGAGTCCAGGAGGGAGTTGCCGTGGGGCCGAGTGCCGCCATCGCAGATGCGTCGTGACGGACGCGGGATGCGTAGATTCAGCCTATGGCTTGTTGCGATCCTGGTAGCGATCTGGATCGCGCTCAATCTCACGGATTTCGGAGCAAGATCGCTCGTGTATCGCATGCTGACACGCACGGCCGAGGGATTCCGTCATCCCGGCTGGATTGCTGCACTGGTCATAGCGGCGACCATGCTCTGGCTCGCTGGGCTTCGGCGAGCGAGGCATCCTGTCTTTGATGCGGTGCTCGCGCCGGATGTTCACATCAGAGCAGAGCCGGAAGGAAGACTGTCGCTGGTCTTCACCGGCAGTCGAGGCGCCATCGCTCAAGACTACACGCTGGATCGCCGCGGCGAGGACGAGCAGAAGATTCTTCGCGAGCTCGATGATCTGGCCAGACGGAGCGTGGCATTCGAGGCCGGTGATGGATTGCCGAGCGCCGACGAGATCGCCGATGCGCATCGCCGCGTTTACGCTCTTGGACGGAGCCTGGCGTCCATCCTGGGCGGAGACGATGACGGCGGTGCGATGGAACAACTGGTGGATCTTCCGGGCGACCACCTGCTACTGAGAGTCCAGCGCGAGCTGAGCGCTTTCCCGTGGGAACTCCTGGTTCCCCTATCGGGAGGTCAGCCCCTGTGGCAGCTCTACTGCGTCTCCCGGCAGATCAGGACGGACGCCTCAAGGGAGACAGCTTGGCGCAGACCCGTAAGACCTCTCAGGATGCTCCTCATAGCAGATGTGGAATACGGTGATGATGGGCGCGGCCTCCCTCAAGCGGAGCGCGAGGCGCAGGAGATCCTCGAACTCGGAGCGCTGCGACCGGAACTCCTACGCGTGGTCAGGCGGTCGCCACGTGATCGGAGTGAGCTTGCTGCCACGCTGAATGAAGGGTATGACATCGTTCACTATGCGGGGCACACCGGTCAGGATGAGAGCGGCGCCGTGGGTTGGGTGCTCCCGAACGGTGAAACAGTCGATGGGCGAGATCTGTTTTCGCCGGCGACAATACCGCTTCTTGTCTTTTCGAACGCATGCGGAGAGGGAACAAGGACCACGGTCGGTGGGGGCGGGCTTGCTCTCTCCTTTGCCGAAGCTGGTGTGCCGGCCTATCTGGGGACTCTCTGGGAGCTTCATGACGCCGGGAGCGCCGCCTTCGCGCTGGCCTTCTACGGCAGCGTTCTCAATGGCGATACACTGGGCGCAGCGGTTCGATCTGCACGTGAGCGATCTTTCAGATTCCACGCTTTCTCATGGGCAAACTATATCCTGTACGGAGACCCGACTGCGAGACTCATCGACTAGAGGCGGATGACGGCGCGAAGAACCAAGGTCTCCGGCGCGTCGGAAGTGTGTGGCGAGGGAATCCCATTGCGTTCTACCAAGGACCGTGACAACGAGAGTGTGAAGCTGATCGCGCGCCTTGCGGCGGGCGATGCTCAAGCGTGGAGGGAGTTCGTTGAGCGCTACCGACGGCTTCTCTACAGCGCCATCAACAGGGTGAATGGGCGGTACGGCGCGGGATGGGACGAG
Source organism: Candidatus Eiseniibacteriota bacterium (assembly GCA_030622115.1). Lineage (GTDB taxonomy): Bacteria > Joyebacterota > Joyebacteria > Joyebacterales > Joyebacteraceae > Joyebacterum. Next base: position 53,170 of record JAUXGN010000005.1, on the reverse strand, counting down.
GCTGTCATGGAAGACCTGTTCGCGGATGTGCTATTCAAGCTCTTGCGCCGCGATGCGGCCGCGCTCACATCCTGGCAGGGGCGTTGTCGCCTTGAGACCTGGATCTACAGAATCGCGCGGAATGTGTGCATCGATGAACTTCGAAAGGCGGCACGCAGAGGGGAAGTTCAAGAGGCCGATGACGACCGAGGAGCACCGACGGCCGTCCGGGATGATGGGAGTTCCGCTCGGGACCGGATGGATCTCAGGCTGTCGCTGGAACAGGCCATTGATCAGGTTCTGACGGCGAGGGAGGCACTGGCCGTTCATCTCATCTACTTCGAGGGCTACACGTACAGAGATGTAGGCGAACGACTTGGGATGACGGTCGGAGCAGTCAGCGGCATGGTCTACAGGGCGCTTGGTAAGATGAGGGAGTACGGGGGAGTTAGAGAACATTGGAACACGGAGTAGGGGACTGACGATCATGGTATGCCCACCACGCGAACGGCTTCTTGCCTACATCGAGGGCCTTGAGACTGAAGTTGAGCGCGCCGAACTCGAGAAACACCTTCGCAACTGTCCGAGCTGCCGAAGAGAACTGGCGATCCTGACGGCAATGACGCATGCCCTCAGAGAGCGCGCCGGACCGGCAGTGCCGGACACGGTTTGCACCAGGTCGGATGAACTTCTGGCCTATGCTGATGGAAGACTGGACTCATCCGGAGCTGCAGAGTTCGAACGACATCTCGTTCATTGCAGGAGCTGCCTGGCTGAATTGGCAGATATGTGGGCGATGGGAGAATCCCACGAATGCGATGTCAGGCAGGAGACCATCGAACGCGTCATGAAGCGTCTCACAGAGGAGCGGCGGACACTCTTGGTGAGGATATCGGAGAAGACTCTGACGACTGCGAGAACCGTGGCAGCCTCAGTCGAAGAGCTTCTGGGTTGGAGCGTTGCTCCCCATGTGCCTCTGGCGGCGGCCGCACGATCGCGCCACACTGCCGTGAACGTGCTCTGGCGAGAGGAAGGCGGCATCACGGTCGAGTATCTGCTTGAGTGGTCCGGCGGCTTCGCGGAACTGACGGGTCGCGTGGAGAAGGGGGGGCGGCCGGCGCCGGCGATCTCAGTGGCTCTCTCAAACGATGACGGTACACGTGGGCCGGAGTCCCTTGATGCGGCAGGGCGATTCGGGCCGTGGCGACTCGCTTCAGGGCACAACAGGATCTCCTTGTCGGGAGCATCAGTAGCAGGGGGACTGTCGCATCACGAGATAGCGGTGGATGCAGTTCGCGACTGAGGCTCTGAATCCAGCGACAGAACGAGGCGCGGGGCGGCTTTCGAGACGCCCCGCGCTCGCGTTCGGAGGAGGGCGATCTCTGCCAAACCATGCTGGAAGTGGCCTGTTCATGGTGTCTCGGCGAAGATCACTCAATCGGCTCAGCGTGGCACGCCACTTGCACTTATGGAGCTGGATCAGTATCCCGACGGGGTTGCCGTCGGGTCTGGAGGGGCACATGGTTGCACGGTACGATGTGCTGACCCGATTGATGTAGAGGCGTGCCGAACCGGAATGGGGTAGTGGAGACCACTTCTTGGGGGAGGAACCGGAGCTTGGAATTCCTGGCAGACGGCGGGACAACGACAGACCTTGAGAACGGTAGTGGTATGCCTCGGGGGACGGGGGCTGTGAAGGTGAGGGGTTGGCTGTTGTTGGGAGTCGCAGGGGTCGTCGTCGCGGTTGTCGGGTTCCGGATGGACTGCATCGCTTGGGGAGCGGTCGGCATCATGAGCGCGATAGCCTTGGCTGCGGGACTCTTCGCGTTCCCGGTGGCGAAGCGCCATTACGTCTCCTTCGGCATGGCGGTCTATGCGGCCACTCTCGCTCTCTTCGGAGTTGCAGTAGCAGTTTGGGTTGTCACGATCTCAGGAGTGATCCTGACTGCACTCGTGCTCAGAAGCGAGATCTTGTACGCGCTCCGCGACACCGCGAGTCGTGTGCTCGGCATCCTCGCGGCGGGCGCGTGCTACTTCGCAATCGGCGGCAGGATGCCTCTCATGGGGCTCGAGTTGACCGACGTCGGCAGGTTCGCCGCGATGTTCGTGGCGTTCGGGGCCGTGACAAATGTGCTTCACATGCTTACGGGAGATTATCGAAACGAACCACTCGGCGAGTATGTCAAGTGGCTGCGGACGCGTGGCGTTGTCGCGGAGCTGGCAATGCTCCCGCTCGCGATGCTGATGGTTGCATCGTACATTCCGGGAGAGCCGGCCACGTTCCCACTTCTGGCCACTGTGTTGGTCGTAGTCGGCGCAGCGGGAAAGGGGCTCTGGGAGACGGGCCAAGGTCTTGCGGTGCGGGTCGAGCAGCTCAAGCTGCTCAACGACATCGGACAGGGCATCTCCTCGACACTCCATCTGGATGAACTCATATCATTGACGCACGGACTCCTGCGGGAGCGATTGGGAGTAGATGGGATCTGTCTGACACTCCTCGATGAGATCAGTGAGACCGGGGAGGATTGTATCTGCATGGCCGATGGCGAGAAGACTGAGATCTCAAGGCTGAGGCTTGAGCAATCTCTCGTCAGGCGAGTTGTTGAGGCGAACAGCTCGATTCAGATAGACGATCTCACCCAGGAGACCGACAGATACGGCAAGGCGCTGGAGGAGCATGAAGGCCGAGGAGAGGAATCTGTTCGGATGAGAAGCTGGCTCGGTCTTCCTTTGCTGATCGGAGAGCGCCAGATAGGCGTTCTCTCGCTTCAGAGGCACGCGGCGGCGAGCCTGGGAGGGGAGCAACTCGAGTTCTTCGAGACAGTTGCCTCGCGGCTTGCACGCATCGTGGAGAATATCCGACTCCACGAGCGGTTGGAGGAGTCACGAACGATCGTCGAGGAATGGAACTCCCGTCTTGAGGAGGAGGTCAAGTCCCGAACGGCCACCCTGCGAGCCACGGAGGCAGAGCTGGCAGCGTTGAACGAGGATCTCGAGAAGAGGGTGGAAGAGCGGACTCATGATCTCAAGGATATGCAGGCGAACGTAGTCCGATCAGGCAGACTGGCTGCTGTGGGTGAACTCGCGGCTGGAGTTGCCCACGAACTCAACAACCCACTCGGCGGGATTCTGGGCTTTGCGCAATTCGACCTGGAGAGGCTCTCCGATGCAGGGTCGGAGGGACTCGGGCAGGACGAAGTGAGAAGGTTCGTCGGTCACCTCTCTCAGATTGAGCGCGAGGCCAGGCGGTGCAGCGGCATCGTGTCGAACCTCTTGGCATTCTCAGAGCCATCCGGGTCAGTTCGGGCCACCGTTGACATCAACGAGGTCCTGAGCGAGACCGTTGAGATCATGGCCGAACAGTTCCGAATGAGGGGTCTCGAGATCGAGGCTGATCTCGCGAATTCCATTCCCGACGTGCACGGCAGCGCAGCAGAACTCAAACAGGTGTTCATGAACATGGCCCTGAATGCGAGAGACGCGATGGAGACGGGCGGTTGCCTGTCCCTGTCATCCAGACTTTCTGGTGCACAAACTGAGAGACCCGAGGTTGTGGTGTGCTTTGCCGACGAGGGGTGCGGCATTGCGAGAGAGGATATGGAGCGCATCTTCGAGCCGTTCTTCACGAGGCGCGAAGTGGGTCGTGGCACAGGGCTGGGGCTGTCGATCAGCTACGGCATTGTTTCCGAGCACGGTGGAGAGATAGAGATTGAGAGCACTCCTGGTGTGGGTTCCACGTTTGTCGTGCGGCTGCCAGCTGCAGTGACAGGGCTGGATTCGACGCGGGGTGACGAAGGGAATAGGTGCGCAGTTGATTATGCCTGATCACATGAATAAGAAGACAGTGAGAGACGAGGGCTACGAACTGGAGGACGCTGGGTCACGCGGACGCTTGATCAAGCTCCTGATAGTGGACGACGAGGAAATAATGCGGACCTTCCTCAATGAGGTTCTGCGCGAGGAAGGCTACGAGATTCAACTGGCGGCGTCCGGTCGAGAGGCCGTTGATCTTCTCACTGCTTCCACCTTCGATATCGTGCTGACGGATATCGTGATGCCCGAGCTTGATGGGCTCGGAGTTGTTGCAGCCGCGAAGGAGCTTCCATACGAAGTCGACGTAATAGTGATGACGGGGTATGCGTCGATGGAGACCGCCGTCGAATCGATGAAGCTCGGGGCAGTTGACTACATCACGAAGCCGTTCAACATCGATCAGATACGCATCATTGTGGCAAACCGGGTGAAGGAGCGAGGGCTCCGGCAGCAGGCTGCCGAGGGTGAATTCTACAAGGAACTGTCGCGCAGGGATGGACTGACCGACCTCTACAACCACAGGTTCTTCCACCAGATACTGGAGACGGAGATCAGTCGCGCGGCGCGATACGAGCGCAGCGTGAATCTTCTGATGATAGACATCGATACCTTCAAGCATTTCAATGACACCCACGGCCATCCGGCAGGCGACAAGGCATTGAAGCAGATGGGCCACACGCTGCAGCGTGCTTCGCGGAGTTGCGACTACGTGGCCAGATACGGCGGAGAGGAATTCGCCATCATCGTGCCGGAAATCAGCGGTGATGCAGCTCTGCGGATGGCCGAACGGATATGCACCCTGGTCGACGAGACGGAGTTCGAGGGCGAGGAAGTACTGCCCCTGGGGCGGCTCACGATCAGCATCGGCGTAGCTACCTTCCCGGTGCACGCATCATCAAAGAGCACACTCATAGAAGCTGCGGACCGGGCGCTCTACAAGGCGAAGGCCGCCGGCAGGAACCGCGTCATGGTTTACGAAGGCGACACCGTCAACTAGCACAATCCGGCGTGATCAGTCTCGCTACCTATAGAGGCCCTGCCTGTTGAGCAGGGTCTCCCGCTGTTGGGTCTGGATGCGGTTGACAGGGCATCGAGTCGTTGCTACGTTGTTCGCTGGCAAGCGACCGGATGGGGGTGAGGGACTTGGAGATCAGGGCGAGTGCACGACACAGAACGGACCGGCGATGGATGGAGGCCGCTCTCAAAGAGGCGGAACTCGCACTCAAGGAACGGGAGGTGCCGGTGGGCGCCGTCGTGGTTCTTGGGGACAGGATCATCGGTCGCGGACACAATCAGGTCGAGAGGTTCAGAGACCCCACTGCGCATGCTGAGATCATCGCCATTGGAGCCGCCACTCGCTCATTGGGCGTACCGCGCTTGACTGGGGCCAGCATCTATACTACGATGGAGCCTTGTCCTATGTGCGCGGGAGCGATTGTGCATGCTCGCCTGAGCCGCCTTGTCTTCGGATGTGCCGACGAGAAAGGTGGCTACTGTGGGTCTCTGGGGAATATTCCGGATGATCCGCGTCTGAATCACCGCGTGGCGATCAGCTCGGGCGTAATGGAAACCGAGTGTGGAGCGCTACTCTCTGATTTCTTCGCGACCTTGCGAGCGCGGAGCAGGTGAGATCGCCGTACGCCGGCGGTACACGGTGGGGTGACGGAGCTGGTCGATCGTGACGGTCTCGAAAACCGTTGTACCCTCTGGGTACCGTGGGTTCGAATCCCACCCCCACCGCCAGAATGCGGTCCGGAGAGGTGACTGAGTGGTCGAAGGTGCGCGACTGGAAATCGCGTGTACGTTTACGCGTACCGTGGGTTCGAATCCCACCCTCTCCGCCAGCCATCAAGCGCGCAAGTGTGACAGATAGATACGGGGATGTAGCTCAGTTGGGAGAGCGCTGCCTTCGCAAGGCAGAGGTCGGCGGTTCGAACCCGCTCATCTCCACCAGACTTACTCTCGAAGCCCGCTCGCTCATCTCAGAGCGGGTGGGCTTCGCGGGCAGTTGCTGGGCGTGTGCATCCGCCCGGCAAGCGACCAGCCCCGATCTTCTCCCGGAGATCTGAGAACCCTGACACGCTAGACGGGGAACTAGCGGTGCCCTGTGACCCGCAATCCGCTACAGCGGGGTCGAACACCCATCGAGGCTTTTCGGTGCGGGGGACGCGGTCAAGCAAGTAGTGTTGAAGGTCAGGTCCCGCGCAATCGGGTCCGGTGAATCCGGTCAGGGCCGGAAGGCAGCAGCCGTAAGCCGGTAACACGATGTGCCGTGGGGAAGCTTGACTCGAGCCAACTGCTGGTCTACGCTTCCGTCCCGAGGGTCGGAGTGGATGCGTGTCAGGGTTTCAGATCTCCAAAGAGCATCCTTGGATGGACCGCGAAGGGAGAGAACGCATGTCCTACGTCGTACTTGCCAGGAAGTGGCGTCCGGAGACGTTCTCCGATGTGGTCGGCCAGAAACACGTTGTTGCCACGCTTGGCGCCGCCGTTCGATCGGGACGAATAGCCCACGCCTATCTCTTTTCCGGGCCCCGCGGAGTTGGAAAGACCACGGTGGCAAGAATTCTGGCCAAGGCCCTGAATTGCGACGAAGGTCCCACTGACACTCCTTGTGGGAAGTGCGTCTCCTGCACCGAGATACTGAAGGCGAAGAACCTCGACGTGATCGAGATAGACGGCGCGTCGAATCGGAAGATCGAGGACGCACGCGGTATCAGAGAGACCGTGCAGTACGCTCCCCTCTCGGGTCGCAAGAAGGTGTACATCATAGATGAGGCACACATGTTGACCAGGGAGGCGTTTAATGCCCTCCTGAAGACACTCGAAGAGCCTCCGGAGCACGTCGTCTTCATCCTCGCGACAACAGAGCCCGGGAAGATCCCCGAGACCATTACCTCACGTTGCCAGCGCTTTGATTTCCACAGGATCTCCCCGGCGGAGATCGAATCACGTCTTCTTGAGATTGCGACGTCGGAAGAGCTTGAGGTTGCTCAAGGGGCCCTTCGTCTGATCGCGGCGCGAGCGGACGGGAGCATGCGTGACGCCGAGAGTCTTCTTGACCAGCTGATGTCAGTGGGAAAGACGACCGTTACCCCGGAGGATGTAGTGAGCATCCTGGGGATTCCCGACATGGACGTCTTCTTCCGGATGACTGATGCCGTGGCCGACCATGACGCCGGCGCGGCGCTCGAGGCGCTGACGGCTGCACTCGAAGCCGGCTTCGACCCGCGGGATCTCATCGACGGCCTCGTGGAACACCTTGGCAATCTCCTGCTGGCGACGTCCGTTCATGATGCGGCGAAGCTCACCGGACGGCTTCAGGACTACGGCGATCGTGATTCTTCATCGCTCAATATGCTTGCGGACGATCTGGTACGCCTTCTCGGAATCGGCATCGAATCCCAATCGGCGGTCAAGTGGAGTACTCAGCCCAGGCTTCTCGTTGAACTCGGGGTGATCCGGATGGCAAGACTCGACCGAACCGTCTCGATTGACGACGTCGTGCGCTCGATCGCCGGAAGCGGAGGTGAGGGAAAGGGGGGCGGCGGGAATCTCAAGAAGAGCGTCGCGTCCGTTCGCGTTCCGGATCCGCGGGATTCCGGGCGATCCATGACGCGGGCCGCACCTCCGGCGAGAGGTTCCAGTGGGTCACGAGAGCCTGACGGCGGAATCAGCGTGGAGAGAGTGCCGGCGTTGCCCCAGCCTGGAGAAGGAGACACCCTCGAACGGAAAGCTGAGTACACGGGCGGCGTAGAGTTGTGGCCGGAAGTGCTCGCGGCGATCCGGCGCGAGAAGCCGGCGCTCGGGGCCTTTCTGAATGAGGCGGACGCAGCTCAGTTCTCCGGAGGAGAGCTGGCAGTGATGGTGGGGAACGGCTCCCGCTTTCACCGAGACCAGCTCGAGGACCGCAGGAATATGAAGTTGATGGAGCGAGTGGCGGGATCGGTTTACGGCGGACCCGTGAGGCTGACACTGAGGTTCGCGCCGACAGCTTCGGTCCGACCTAAGACAGCCAACAAACCCGCCCTAGTGGTGGCCGTCGAGACTGATGACACGATGCTCAACAAGGTGATCGAGATCTTCGATGGCGAGATCGTCAAGGGATCCTGACAGGAGCTGAAGACGGATGGGAAACGATATGTCCAGGATGCTCAAGGAGGCTCAGAAGCTCGAGAAGCGCATGACGGCGGTCAGAGAGGAACTGGCCTCCAAGCGAGTCGAGGGCACGGCGGGCGGGGGTGTCGTCCGCGTGACTATGAACGGGCATCATGAGGTCATCTCGATCAAGGTGGATCCGGAGGTTTTGGACACCAAGGACGTCGAGATGCTGGAGGACCTGCTCATGTCAGCGATGGGTGACGCCAAACAGAAGTCGGATGAGATCGCTGCGACCGAGCTTGCGAAGGTAACCGGCGGTTTGATGCCGCCCGGCCTGGGGTAGATGGCCGTTCCCGGAGATAGCATGATTGGTTTTCCCGCATCGCTGGAACGACTGGTTCAGCTCTTTACCCGGCTTCCGGGGATAGGACGCAAGTCGGCGACCAGGATGGCTCTCAAGCTGCTCACGTCACCGGAGGCCGAGTGTGCCGAGCTGGCGGGCGCCATAATGGACGCAAGAACGCGAACGATCGGGTGTTCTATCTGCGGCGGTCTTACGGAGGACGATCCCTGCGCGATCTGCAGCGATGCGCGACGAGATCCATCCACCGTGTGCGTGGTTGAGCGGCCGAGTGACATCCTCGCGTTGGAACGAACCGGACGGTTCAGAGGACGTTACCACGTGCTCGGGGGGCTGCTCTCGCCGCTCGACGGGATCGGTCCCGAGAATCTCAGAATCGACCGGCTGCTCGATCGGCTTGAAGGTAAGACGATCGCAGAGATAATTCTGGCGCTGAACCCGACGGCCGAGGGGGAGGCCACGGCACTCTACGTGGCACGGCTCCTTTCGCAGCGGGGGATCAACGTGACGAAGCTTGCAAGCGGTCTCCCCGTTGGTGGCGAACTCGATCTGGCTGATGAACTGACGCTCGGGACAGCCCTCGATGAGCGCAGGGCTGTCTGAGCGGTTTGCCCTTCTGGTTTCCCCTTGACCGACGCATTTGATGGTGCTAACCTCCCAAGTTGATTTATCTGAGCGTGGGGGTGGTTCCTGCGCCTGCAAGGAGGTATCTACTATGGCGGAAATGCTGGAGATCCGGTGGCACGGGCGCGGAGGTCAGGGAGCCAAGACGGCGTCCCTGCTTCTGGCCGAGGCCGCCGCGATGGAGGGAAAGTACAGTCAGGGGTTTCCTGACTACGGGCCGGAGCGCATGGGTGCGCCAATGCGCGGGTTCAACAGGATCAGCGAAGAGCCCATCCGGGTGCACTGCGCTATCTACTCACCAAAGATCGTCGTGGTGCTCGATGATACTCTGCTCACTGCTGCAGATGTCGCGTCGGGCATGCCGGATGATGGGATCATGATCGTCAATACGCTGAAGCCGCCGCAGGCAATCAGGAGTGAACTGGGGCTTAAGGGGCGGACGATCTACACCGTGAACGCGACCGGGATCGCGATCGATGAGATAGGAAGACCCATTCCGAATTCCCCGATGCTTGGTGCGCTCATTAAGGTGTCGCCGTTTCTGGCGCTCGATTCGGTTATCGAGCAGATCAGGAAGAAGTTCTCGCACGGCTTCAGGCCGGAGGTGCTGGATGGGAACGTGCGCGCGATAAACAGGGCGCACGAGGAGGTGACGTCCGAATGAGGGAAAAGTCGTGGAGAGAGATTCCCATCGGCGGGATCATAGAGGATGCAGGGAATGCCGAGACCTACGAAACAGGTTCCTGGAGAACGTACCGCCCGATATGGGATCCGGAGAAGTGCATTCACTGTCTTGCGTGTTGGATAGCCTGCCCCGACTCAGCGATCCTGCTTGAGGATGGGAAGATGATCGGTATCGACTACGCTCACTGCAAGGGCTGCGGAATCTGCGCGTTTGAGTGCCCGGACAAGATCTCTGCCATCGAGATGAAGATCGAGACGGATGTAAACGACTAGGCGCATGCTCGAAAGCGCACAAAGATAGGTTTCAGGAAGGGAGAGGGATTCGTGGCAAGGAGACTGACGCTTACGGGTAACGATGCGGCCGCAGAGGCCATGCGTCAGATCGATCCCGATGTGGTTACGTGTTTTCCGATCACACCACAGACCGAGTTGATGCATAAGTTCGCCGAGTTCGTGGCTGACGGTGACGTGAAGGCCGAGATGGTGTTGGTGGAGTCAGAGCACAGCGCCATGAGCGCTGCGGTCGGTGCAGCTTCGGCCGGCGCAAGGGTGATGACCGCGACGTCGGCTAACGGGCTCGCGCTCATGTGGGAGATCGTTTACATTGCGGCGTCGAACCGGCTCCCGATCGTGATGCCGGTTGTGAACAGGGCTCTATCGGGACCGATCAACATCCACTGTGATCACAGTGACACGATGGGCTGTCGCGACACGGGCTGGATACAGCTCTACTCGGAGAACGCCCAGGAAGTCTATGACAATGTTCTTCAGGGAATCCTGATCGCTGAGAACCCAGAGGTTCTTCTACCGGTGATGGTCACCTTCGACGGGTTCATCATCAGTCACACGGTGGAAGTTCTGGATGCTCTTGACGACAAGGATGCGCGCGATTGGGTCGGCGACTACAAGAGCACCTACTCGCTTCTCAACACCGATGAGCCTGCCACCTTTGGGCCGCTTGATCTGCAGGACTACTACTTCGAGCACAAGAGGCAGCAGATCGAGGGGATGAACAACGCTACAGGCGTTATCAAGAGCGTGGGTGAGGCCTACGGGAAGCTATCCGGCAGAGCCTACGGGATGACTGAGAACTACATGACCGACGACGCCGACTACGTCGTGGTCGCACTGGGGTCGACCTGTGGAACTGCAAAGGTCGTTGTGGACGAGATGAGGGCTGAGGGAAAGCGGGTGGGGCTTCTGAAGATACGCTCCTTCCGTCCGTTCCCGCATGCCGAGATCCTCGCCGGACTCGCCTCAGCCAAGGCGGTCGGGGTCCTCGACAGATCGGTGTCGTTCGGCGCTCCCGGTGGCCCTGTGCACAAGGAGATTCTGGCGGCACTCAGCGGAACCGGTGATGCTACGGTGGTCAACTATCTCTACGGTCTCGGTGGACGCGACATCTCGCTGGATCACATTCGCACGGTCTTCGAGGAGCTCGAGACGCTGGCCGGCAAGACGATCCCGGCAGACGAGGTCAGATTCATCGGACTGAGGGGCTAAGGAGGAATACCAGATGCCGGCACCAAAGCAACTGGCAGAGCGCAAGGAACTCTTGGCTGGTGGGCACCGCGCGTGCGCGGGATGTCTACCGATGACGGCAATGAGACAGATGCTCTTGACGGCGGGCAAGGACACGGTTGTTGGATGCGCAACGGGCTGTGTGGAGGTCGTGACGACCATCTATCCGTACACGGCATGGAGAACGCCGTTCATCCACAACGCGTTCGAGAACTCTGCAGCCACCATAAGCGGAGCCGAGGCGGCGTACGTGTCGCTCAGGAAGCAAGGCAAGATTGACAAGAAGATCAACTTCGTTGCGATGGGTGGCGACGGAGGCACGTACGATATCGGTCTTCAGGCTCTATCCGGAGCGATGGAGCGCGGTCACAACATGCTGTACATCTGCTACGACAATCAGGCGTATATGAACACGGGGATCCAGAGGTCCGGCGGGACACCGAAGGGCACGGCGACATCAACGACGCCGGCCGGAAAGGTGATACCCGGGAAGACGCAGTTCCCGAAGCCGCTGACTGAGATCATGATCGCGCATGATATCCCGTTCGTTGCGCAGGCGACACCGGGATACCCCAAGGACTTCAGCGACAAGGTGGAAAAGGCGCTTGCGATAGACGGTCCGGCGTTCATCAACGTGCTGACTCCGTGCACGCGCGGGTGGCGCTTCCCGCCGGAGCAGTCTATGGAGTATGCGAGACTTGCCGTAAAGACGTGCTTCTGGCCCCTGTACGAAGTGGAGTATGGGGTCATCAAGATCAACAGAAAGCCGAAGGAGAAGCTTCCGGTCTCCAAGTGGTTCGAGGGACAGGGACGATTCAGACACCTGTTCAAGGAAGCGAACAAGGGAATCATCGACGAGATACAAGCTGAGGTGGATCGCAAGTGGGAGCTGCTCCTGAAGCGTGAAGAGTTGACTCAGGCGTAGGTCAGCTTCTGGGGGGCTTTTGAACTGGGCGAACAGACTGACGCTGGGACGGCTGATTCTGGGGCCTGTGATCGTTGCAGTCCTCATGAGCGGCAGGCTCTGGCTTGCATTCACGCTCTTCGTCATCGCCATGATCAGCGATCTCTGCGATGGCTACCTCGCCAGGCGCTCCAATAGCGTGACCGAACTCGGCAAGCTCATGGATCCCCTCGCCGACAAGGTACTCGTCTCCCTGCTGCTTATCGCGTTCTGGCGCTCGGGAATCAGATACGTCCCGTTCTGGATGGTCGCGGTTGTGGTGGGGCGCGAGCTCCTGATTCTCGGATGCCGGACGGGTGTGCTGAAAAGCGGAGAGGGCTTTGTCACCAGCCGCGCCGCCAAGTGGAAGACGGCCGCGCAGATGGGGTGGGTCGCACTTGTGCTGCTCTACCTCTCGCTGACTACTGGAACGGACTCCCCCCTTCACAGCCTGGCTGGAGGGAGGCTCGAGTCCGTTCTTCTGTTTGTTGGGGGGATTGCCGTTGCTCTTACTCTGGTCTCGGGCGTAGAGTACATGATAAACGGAAGAGTCCTTTCGATAGCCATGAACGGTCGTGCCGCTGGAAAAACCCATCGTGGGAGGTGACTCCTTGACGCCTCGAGCGCAGACTCATATTCACCCGGTGGTCTGGCTTATCGCCACGGGAGGAGGGCTAGGGTACTCTCCTCTAGCTCCTGGTACAGCGGGAACCTTGGGCTGCGGAGTGCTCCTGTGGCTCCTGATGCCGAACGATATCGCAGCGAGTGGATCGCTCGCGATCCTCCTGCTCTCAATCTCAGTTCTGGCCTTCATCGCCATGTCCATATGGGCATCGACCAAAGCCGAGGCCGTGTTCGGCCATGACGCATCGAAAATCGTCATCGACGAATTCGCTGGGTTCGTCATCGCAGTACTCTTTCTCCCAAAGACGCTGATCGTATATGTCGCGGCCTTTCTCCTGTTCCGGATCTTCGATGTTCTGAAGCCGTTCCCGGCCGCGCGTGCCGAGGCGCTGCCCGGGGGTTTCGGGATTGTCCTCGACGACTTGGTGGCCGGACTCTACGCCAACATACTGATTCGGATCATGCTTCTGGCAACCGGTCTCTAGCAGATCGTCGGGAGGTGTCCTTCCGTGAAGGCCGAGATCATCACCATCGGCAATGAGCTCCTCGAAACAGGGCACGTAGATTCGAATTCGGCCTTCATCGGTGAGCGCCTCACTCTACTCGGCGCGTCGGTGACGCGCGCAACGACAGTGCCCGATGACCCCGAACTCATAAGAAAAGCAATCGAGAACGGAATCGCGGAGGCGGACGTCGTGGTTGTCACGGGGGGGCTGGGTCCGACGGCGGACGACCGAACGAGGCAGGCCATCGCGCGCGTCCTCGGGAAAAAGCTGGTGCTTGATGAAGCGGTTCTGGCCACCGTCAGGGCTCACTTCGAGAGACGCGGGCTTCCGATGCCTGAATCGAATCTCTCGCAGGCCATGGTACCGGAGGGCGCCCGCGCCCTGGAGAATCGTGCAGGGACAGCGCCGGGGCTGCTTCTGGAGCACGAGAAGACGCTCGTTTTCGTTTTGCCCGGTGTGCCGGTGGAGATGAAGGCAATGCTTGAGAATTACGTCGGCCCGTATCTCGAAGGGAGAGGTCTCAAGAGACTGACCGCGGAACGCCTCTTGAGAACGACCGGTGTTCCGGAATCTGTCTTGTCTCAGCGGATCGGCGGGATCGCGAAGCGACTTGCCCGCATCGACCTGGCGTATCTTCCAAGGGTGACGGGAGTCGACATACGCATCACGGGTCGGGGCGACACGCTGAAGAAGGCAAACGTAGCGGCGGAGTCCGCGCAGGAGCGCCTGGCGAACGAACTCGGTGATTGCGTCTATGCTCGAGGAGAAGAGTCGCTGGAGCAGGTTGTCGGCTACCTCTTGGTGATGAAGGACAAGACGGTCTCAGTCGCGGAATCGTGCACGGCAGGACGGCTCGGCTGGACCCTCACGAAGACGCCAGGCAGTTCGGACTACTTCGTCGGCGGGATGATCGCCTACTCAAATGAGCTCAAGAAACGGCTTCTGGGCGTGAAGGCCGGGATTCTGAAGGAGCACGGAGCCGTATCTGCGGAGACGGCGCGAGCGATGGCTCTAGGCGTCAAGACCAAGACACGTTCGGGGTACGGCATCGGCGTAACCGGCATAGCTGGACCCGGAGGTGGGAGCGATGAGAGACCCGTGGGGCTCGTTTACATCGCGGTCTCCGGCATACGGGGCGAGAAGGTTCGTGAGTTCCGCTTCGCGGGGGGGCGGGACAGCGTGAGAGAGCAGGCCTGTCAGGCTGCGCTCGACGTGCTGAGAAGAGTGCTCCTGAATCTGCCTGGAGCGCCCGATGTGCCCTGAGGAGCCAGCGGGGCCGATAAGAACGTTCGTCGCTTTGGAGTTGTCCGGCGCACTCAAGAGGGGCATACTGAATCTTGCAAGGGAACTTGAGCGTCGAGGGGTGCGGGCGAGCTGGCCTCAAGCCGAGACGCTTCACCTTACCCTGAAGTTCCTGGGAGATGTCGAGGAGGCTCTGATTCCGGATGTAGTGGCGGCGATTGGGGTCGCTGCTTCCGACGTGTCTCCGTTTGCGTTTGATTCGCGTTCGGTGGGGGCCTTCCCGTCGCTCAGACAGCCGCGCATTCTGTGGGTTGGTGTGGAGCCGGTTCAGGAACTCTACGAGCTTCAGGGAGGGATCGAGCGGGAGCTCTGCGTTCTCGGGTTTCCGGAGGAGCATCGCCGCTTCAAACCCCACATCACGATCGCGAGACTTCGGGAGCCACTGAACTCGAGTGATGACCGGGAGGGCGGAGGAGTGTTCGCCGGTCTGGCTGCCCCTGATGAGAGGACATGGGTTACGGAGATTGAGGTGATGAAGAGCACCCTCGCAAGGGGAGGCGCGCTGCATGAGCGCTTGGCTGTTGTGCCGCTCGGTGGAACCAGAGGTTCAGTCGGTCAATGAGAAGTCTCAGGATACGGATTCTGGAAGCGGAGGGAAAGATGTCTCAGGAGAAGGGAAAGACCAAGGCGCTCGAACTGGCGGTGTCGCAGATAGAGAAGCAGTTTGGCAAGGGATCCATAATGCGTCTGGGTTCGGATGAGGTCGGGGTGGGCATTGAGGCTATACCCACAGGCTCGCTGGTTCTGGACGCGGCTCTCGGTATCGGTGGGGTTCCGCGTGGACGTGTCATTGAGATCTTCGGCCCCGAATCGTCGGGGAAGACCACTCTGGCGCTTTCCATTGTGGCGAATGCGCAAACACTCGGCGGCGTCGCGGCCTTCATAGATGCGGAGCACGCCATGGATCCCGGGTATGCGCGGGCTCTCGGCGTGGACACGGACGATCTCCTGATCTCGCAGCCGGATACGGGTGAACAGGCGCTTGAGATCACCGAGATGCTGGTTCGAAGCAAAGCAGTTGACATTATAGTGATCGACTCCGTTGCCGCCCTTGTCCCACGCGCTGAGATAGAGGGCGAGATGGGAGACTCGCATGTCGGCTTGCAGGCTCGTCTGATGTCTCAGGCTCTGAGAAAACTGGCGGGCGCCATCAGCAAATCGAAAACGTGCGTTGTCTTCATCAATCAGATACGCATGAAGATCGGCGTGATGTTCGGGAATCCGGAAACAACATCGGGCGGCCGGGCGCTCAAGTTCTACGCGAGTGTACGGCTCGATATCCGGAGGATCGGCGCGATCAAGTCAGGTGATTCCATCATCGGCAATCGTACCAAGGTCAAGGTGGTGAAGAACAAGGTCGCGCCGCCTTTCAGAATCGCAGAGTTCGACCTCATATACGGCAAGGGGATATCTCTTGAGGGTGACCTTCTGGACCTCGGACTTGAGGAGGGGACTCTTTCGAGGAAGGGCACCTGGATCAGCTACGGCGAGCTTCAGTTGGGCCAGGGTAGAGAGAAGGCTCGGGCCTTCCTTGAGGAGAATGGTGAGGTGAGTCGGAAGCTCGAGCGTGAGATCCGCCAGGCGGTTGGCCTCATACCACCGGATGATGACGGAGCTTCGTCTGAGGATCCCGAGGGTGAGAAGGTCGAGGAGCTGGCCGTCGGGTCGACCAAGTAGGTGTGAGGATCAATCCTGAGCCTTGGTGGTCACAACCTGACGGGAGCAGACGTTGATCGGTAGGATCACGGAGATCCGGAGCGTCGAGGGAAGCTCGGCGCTCACGGTCTACGTGGACGGGAAGCCCGCCTTCACAGTGTCTGCGGGCGTCGTCCGCAAAATGGATCTGAGGGTCGGCGCGACACTGACGGACTCCGGGGAGCGCCTTTTGGGCAGAGACACCGGGGAGTCGTCGGAGAGATGTCCGGACGAAGCGAAGGCCCGCGACGCGGCGCTCAGGCTTCTGGCGGTGCGGGCGCGGAGTCGTTGGGAACTCCTGGACCGGCTCAAGCGAAAGGGCTTCGATACCACGACGACCGAGAGGGTACTCTCTGCTCTTGAGGTCGCCGGATTGGTTGATGATTCAGCATTCGCTCGGTTGTGGGCGGAGGAGCGCATTCGCCTGCGACCGATTGGGAGAATGCTCCTTGTAAACGAACTCCGTGCGAAGCGTATCGCAGACAAGACGATCGCAGCCGTTGTGGATGAGGTCTACACGGAACACGCGGAGGCGGATCTCGCCCTCGCTGTTTTGAGGAAGCGAGTCGGCAAGACGGGTATGGCAAGCGACAGGCGTCGGCGATCGCGGCTCGAAGCCCATCTTCTGCGGCGAGGGTTTTCATTCGACGCGGCGGCTGAGGCGATGAAACAGATAGAGGGTGAGGTTGATGAGTAAGATCAGCACTTCGTCGGAGATAAGAAGCGCGTTCATAGACTATTTCTCTGAGCGGGGACACGAAGTGGTTCCCAGCGCGCCTCTGATCCCGAAGGACGATCCAACCCTCCTGTTCAACTCGGCGGGGATGGTGCCGTTCAAGCGGTACTACACCATGGACGACCCGCCGATGAGGAGAGCCGTCTCAAGCCAGCGGTGTCTGAGACTCTCCGATCTCGAGGAGGTCGGTCACAGTCCTTATCACGATACATTCTTCGAGATGCTCGGGAACTTCTCGTTCGGTGACTACTTCAAGAGGAAAGCCATTGAGTGGGGCTGGGACCTTCTCACAGATGTCCTGTCTATCCCCAAGGAGCGTCTCTGGATCACAGTGCACGAGACGGATGAGGAATCTGCCGACATCTGGCGGACGCGAATCGGCATTCCTGAGCACAGGATCGTTCCGCTGGGAGACGAAGACAACTTCTGGGGACCCGCGGGTGACTCGGGACCGTGCGGTCCTGACTCGGAGGTTCACTACGACATGGGGGAAGATGTGGGTTGTGGACGCCCCGATTGCAGACCGGGGTGTGACTGCCGACGATTCTTCGAACTCGGGAACCTCGTGTTCCCGCAGTTCCTTCAGGCTCGCGACGGTACGCGGGAACTCCTGAAGCGTCCCGGCATTGATGTCGGAATGGGACTCGAGCGCCTGACAACAGTTGTTCAGGGGAAGAGCACGATATTCGCGACGGATCTCTTCATGCCTATCGTTGAGGCCACGCTTCGCGCTGCTGGAGATTCCGGGGGTGGTGCGCCGAAGGACGAGATAGGGATAGATGTGTGCATTGTCGCGGACCACGCCAGAGCCGTCACCTTCTCACTTGCCGAGAACATTCTGCCTTCCAATGAAGGTCAGGGGTACGTCATCAGACGGCTCATACGACGCGCCGTCAGAAGAGGGCTATCGCTCGGCATTGAGAAACCCTTTTTCTACGGAATCGCGGGAGTGGTCATCGATTTGATGGGTGAGGCACATCCCCATCTCGTGTCCAGGCGTGAGCAGATAGCCTTGGCCATCAAGTCTGAGGAGGAGCGCTTTCAATCGACTCTGGCTCAGGGGACTGCGCTCTTCGAGGAGATCATCGAGCGGACATTGGCCGGCGGGGGCCGGACTGTCGACGGTCATGACGCCTTCAGACTGTATGACACCTATGGATTTCCCCTCGATCTGACTCAAGAGATGGCAAGCGAGCGCGAACTCAACGTCGACTTACCCGCCTTTGAAGCTGCCATGAAGGAGCAGAGAGAACGCGGTCGGAGGACCTCGGCCTTCGCAAACGCGGTCGAAGGACACCGTCACTGGACCGATGAGCTGAAGGATGCTGCAGAGGAATCTCAGTTTGTGGGACGTGGGCTCAAACTCCGGGACCCGGAGCGGGTGGAACGAGAGGCGACAGGTGTCTTCTCTGATCCCCTGGGTGTTGTCGTAACTCGAGTCAGGGCAAGCGCAGACGAATCGCTCGTCGAGTTCGTACTGGATGGGACCCCGTTCTACGCCGAGTCCGGAGGACAGGTAGCCGATACCGGCCGTGTGACGGGAGACGGCGTCGAACTCGATGTCCTGAACACGTATGTCGAGGGGGTCCGGACCGTGCACGTGGCAAGATCCACAGCCCGGCCCGTCACGGCCGGCAGCCATCTTGACGCGACGGTCGATCTTGCCCGGCGGTGGAGGATAGAGAAGAATCACACCGCCACTCATCTGCTTCAGGCGGCGCTTCGAAGGACCCTCGGTGATCATGTTCACCAGTCCGGATCCTGGGTGGGACCCGATCGCCTGCGTTTCGATTTCACACATTTCTCGGCGCTTTCGGACGCCGAGGTGGCAACGATAGAGGAAACCGTCAACGCCTGGATCCGGCTGGATCCTCCGGTTCGCGATGCCCTCGTGAGTCTGGACCACGCGATCTCGGAAGGCGCGATGGCTCTGTTCGGCGAGAAGTATGGAGAGCAGGTCCGAACTGTTGCCATTAGCGACGTCAGCTTGGAGCTCTGCGGCGGCACACATGTGCGGCGAGCTGGAGAGATAGGAGCATTCACAATCATCTCCGACTCGAGTGTCGCGGCCGGCGTTCGGAGAATAGAGGCGGTGACAGGCGCAGCTGCGGAACAGAGAAGCAGGAACGACGCCTGTCTCGTGCGAACTCTGGCCGAGGCAATGAAGACAGAACCGGACGAGCTTCTCGATCGCACGCATGGCCTCTTGAGTGAGAACGCTCGTCTCAGGAAAGAGGCGGCCCACACGCGCCAGGAGGCAGCCGGCGAATCGATCGGCTCGCTGATCGATGGAGCGGTTCTTGTCGGAGAAGACCGCGTTCGCGCGGTCACTGGC
Organism: Candidatus Eiseniibacteriota bacterium; assembly: GCA_030622115.1. Lineage (GTDB taxonomy): Bacteria > Joyebacterota > Joyebacteria > Joyebacterales > Joyebacteraceae > Joyebacterum. The sequence goes on along the minus strand of JAUXGN010000005.1, from coordinate 33,946 downwards.
CATGTCGAGGCCCGCGATATCTCGTCGCTCAGATCATTGGCCGACAGCCTTCGCGAGCGTCTGGAGGTGGGGGGAGCCGGAGTGCTTGCGACTGTGATCGACGAGAAAGCAGTCCTGATCGCCGTCGTGACGGACGATCTGTCAAAAAGCGGACGCCTTAGGGCGGGCGATCTTGTCGGACGCGTGGCAGCAGTGATGGGTGGCCGTGGCGGGGGCAAACCGCGGATGGCCCAAGGTGGCGGCGATGCCGGCAAGCTCGATGCGGCCCTCAAGGAAGTGCCCGGTATTGTAGGGGCCCTTCTCGAGCAGGCGTAACCCTGAGACTCTGGAGAGCCAACGAAATGGACCATGCGATTCTGAGACAGATCCACGAGAAGCTCGAAGCACAGAAGGCTCTCTATCTGGTTCTTCTGGATCCCGACAGTTTCACTCCGGACAAGAATGGGGACCTGGCCGCGCTTGCGGCTCAAGGGGGCGCCGACATCATTCTCATCGGTGGAAGCCTCTCCATGGGGGGTGAGATCGGAGAAACCGTCAGGAGAGTGAAGGAAGCCTCTGCTCTGCCGGTCGTCATCTTTCCCGGGGATCTGGGCTTCGTGGTTCCTGAGGCCGACGCGGTTCTGTTCCTGTCGCTTGTAAGTGGACGAAACCCGCAGCTTCTGATCGGCGAACACGTGAAGGCGGCTCCGATAATGAGAAAGATGGGGTTGGAGGCGATCCCCACGGCGTACATGTTGGTCGAAGGGGGTGCTACTACTTCGGTCGAGTTCATGAGCGGTACGCGGGCTCTTCCCAGAAACAAGCCGGATATCGCCATGGCCCATGCGCTCGCGGCACAGTATCTTGGGATGCAGATCGCCTTCATGGATGCAGGTAGCGGAGCGGAGTCCCACGTGCCGACAGAGATGGTGCAGGCAGTCGCAGGCTACGTGGATATCCCCGTGATGGTAGGGGGGGGTATCAGGACGCCGGAAGCAGCCGCCAAACTTGTTGAAGCGGGCGCCCGTCTCGTTGTGACGGGGGATGTTGTAGAGCGCTCCAGAGATCTGGAACTGGTGTCCGAACTCGCGGCGGCCATCCACGGCTGATGCGAGTCCGGCGGACTGAAAGGCGCTGAAGCGCTCAACTTGGTCATGCTTTCCGGCGGGATCGCACGCGGGCTCTCGGTGCGTCGCGAGACATCCGCAAATCGAAAGGTCGGTGATCGAGATCAAAGCTCTTGTACTCTCCGGAGGCAGAGGCACACGTCTCAGGCCGATAACACACACGAGCGCGAAACAGCTCGTGCCAATCGCCAACAAACCCATTCTCTTCTACGGTCTGGAGGCCATTCGCTCAGCGGGCATTGTGGATGTGGGGATCGTGGTCGGCGATACGGCGGCTGAGATCGAAGCGGCCGTGGGAGACGGCTCAGCGTTTGGTTTGAGAGTCACCTATCTGCTTCAGGATGCTCCCAGGGGTCTGGCCCATGCTGTTGCCATTGCCGAGGACTTCATGGGCAGAGAGTCCTTCGTGATGTATCTCGGTGACAACCTGATCATGGGTGGCATTACGGAGTTTGTGAACGAGTTCCACAAGACGAAACCGAATGCTCAGATCCTGCTCGCGAGTGTTCCGAATCCGTCGGAATTCGGAGTGGCCGAACTCGACGGCGGCCGCGTCGTTCGACTGGAGGAGAAGCCGGAGAACCCGAAATCCGATCTGGCGCTCGTTGGCGTCTACATGTTCGACGAGACAGTCTTCGAGGCCGTAAGGAACATCACACCGTCGCAAAGAAACGAACTCGAGATAACCGATGCCATTCAGTACATGGTCGACCACGAGCGAACGGTGAGAGCGCACAAGGTGACGGGTTGGTGGAAAGACACGGGGAAGCTCGAGGACATCCTTGAGGCCAATCGCATGATCCTTGAGACGCTCGAGGGAGAGAATCGTGGGATGGTCGATGCAGCGTCCCGGATTGACGGCAGCGTTGTGATCGAGGACGGGGCCGTGGTTGAGGGCAGTGTCCTCAGAGGACCTCTGATCATCGGGCGCGGATCGCGGATAGAGAGATCATACGTCGGACCGTTCACATCGATATACCACGATGTTGTCATTCACAACTCCGAGGTGGAACACAGTATCGTGCTCGAGAATTCGAGGATCGTCAATCTTGGCCAGCGCATGGAACGGAGTCTCATCGGCAAGGATGTGGAGATCGTGAAGAGCGGGACGATGCCACGGGCATACCGGTTCATGGTAGGTGATGCGAGCCGCATCGAGGTGCCGTGATGAGTGATGTCCTGGTGACGGGCGCGGACGGCATGCTGGGACGCGCGGTCGTGCGGGCTCTGAGTAGCCGATGTGCAGTCATTGGAGTTGACATCCCGGCATTCGACATTGTCGATGCCGCTGCGACACTGGCGGCCGTGCGAAGGGCATCGCCGCATATCATCGTCAACTGCGCGGCGTACACCGATGTCGATGGCGCTGAATCAAACCGCGACCTGGCCTTCCAGGTCAATGCGAACGGCGCAGGGAATGTCGCACTGGCCGCACACGACATTGGCGCGCTCATCGTACATATGAGTACGGACTATGTGTTCGATGGAGAGAGCAGCTCACCCTATGCGGAGAGCGACACACCCAATCCCCTCAATGTCTACGGCGAGTCGAAGCTCGCGGGCGAGACGGCGGTTGCGGAATCCGGGGCTGAGTATCTCATACTGCGCACAGCGTGGCTTTACGGTCACGGCAGCCCAAATTTCGTTGAAACGATGCTTCGTCTTGCGGGAGAACGGGACGGGCTGAGAGTCGTCGATGATCAGGAGGGAATGCCGACGAGTGCGGCGGATCTTGCCACGATCATCGCGGACCTTCAGTCCACAGGAGTTCGCGGCCTGGTCAACGCCACGAACTCAGGAAGCTGCACCTGGTTCAGCTTCGCAAGGGCTATCCTGGATCTTTCAGGCCTCTCAGATGTCCGCGTTGAGCCCGTGCGGACCGAGGAGTTTACGCGTCCGGCAAAGCGTCCGAGGCGATCCGTGCTGTCGCTTGCTCGGCTGACCGAGTCACTTGGCTGGGAGCCGCGGTCCTGGCGGGAGGCGCTGGCGGACTATCTTATGGAAAGGCAGGGGGGATGAGAGAAGACACAGGCGCGTCGGCTCTGCGCATGCGGACGGCGTTGGGCGATTCCTCTGATGCCTTGGCCAGGGCGGCCGAGGCGCTTCCCACAATCGGAGCGACAGTTGCGGCGGCTTTGGTGGAAGCCCTGAAGGGGGGAGGGAAGATCCTCTTCTGCGGGAACGGAGGAAGTGCTGCGGATGCGCAGCACCTGGCAGCCGAACTCGCTGGTCGGCTCAGGCTTGAGCGGCGCGCTCTTCCGGCGGTCGCTCTCACGGTGAACGCCTCCACGCTGACGGCTGTGGCGAACGATTACGGTTATGAAGCTGTGTTTGCACGACAGGTGGAGGCTCTAGGGAAGACCGGCGACGTTCTGGTAGGCATATCTACGAGTGGTTCATCGCCGAATGTGGTGGCGGCACTGAAGGCGGCCAAGGCGGCGGGACTTGTGACCGTCGGACTTCTTGGCGAGAGCGGCGGCGCGATGGAGGAGTTTTGTGATCATTCACTGAGAGCGCCGTCTCACGACACGCAACGCATCCAGGAGATTCACATCGCAATCGGTCACGCGATCTGCGAGATCGTTGAGGACGACCTCTTCAGGGCGTAGGGTTCTTGCGCCTGCAACATTGGAGGGAGTAGCCGTGGATCCGGTAATCATCGGAATCGCTGGAGGTACGGGCTCTGGAAAGACGACGGTGGCGAGGGAGGTTCTGAAGCACTTTCCGAGTGCCAGCGTCGTCACTATCCACCACGACTCATACTATCTGGATCGGAGCCATCTGACACCGCGCGAGCGGGAGGGCATCAACTACGATCACCCGGACGCCTTCGAGAGTGGGCTTCTGCTGGAGCATCTGAAGAAGCTGAAAGCCGGACAGACGATAGAGAAGCCGATCTACGACTATGAGACCCACACACGGAGGAACGAATCGGTCAGGGTTCGGCCGGCGAGGATCGTTCTTCTGGAGGGCATTCTCGTTTTGGCCGAGCCGGAGTTCCGGGATCTTCTGGACATAAAGCTCTACGTCGATACGGATGCCGACGAAAGGTTCATCCGCAGGCTCAGGCGTGACATCGTAAAGCGGGGACGGACCGTGGAGCAGGTCATCGAGCAGTATCTGAAGACGGTCCGGCCGATGCACTTGCAGTTCGTGGAACCGAGCAAGCGATACGCGGATGTGGTGATTCCCGAAGGCGGTAGGAACGTCGTCGCTGTGGACCTTATCGTAACGAAGCTCAAGGATATCCTGTCCTAGGGCAGTGAGTTGTGGAGGTGAAATGAGACAGCTTCGCGGTCTCCTCAAAACGCTGAGGCCACATCAGTGGATAAAGAACCTGGTGCTCTTTGCCGGGCTGATCTTCGCGGGAGGCCTTGCGGACGGCGAACTGATCGGACTTGCCACCTCGGGGTTCATGGTGTTCTGCCTGCTGTCCGGGGCCGTGTACATCATCAATGACATCGTTGATCTCGCAAAGGACCGCAGACATCCCGAGAAGAGGATGCGACCGCTTGCTTCAGGCGAACTCTCGATGGGACTCGCCGCGGCGGCGGGTACGGTTGCCGCGGCCGGGGGACTGGCTTGGGCCTACAGCATCCACGCGAGTTTCGGACACGTGTCGCTGGGCTATCTCCTCCTCAATATGCTGTACAGCGTCGTCCTCCGGCGAGTGGTCATCCTCGACGTGATGTCGATCGCGATCGGATTCGTGCTTAGAGCTGCCGCCAGCGTTGAGGTGCTGCGAGTTGCGGCCCCCGGTACGGAGCTCTCTCCTTGGCTCCTTATCTGCACTTTCTTTCTCGCTCTCTTTCTGGGGCTTGGGAAGAGACGGGCGGAGGCCATCTCGCTCGGCGAGGGCAGGGGAGGACACCGCGCGACTCTTGACCACTACCCGATCGTGTTCGTAGACGGACTCATCGGAATCGTAACGGCGTCGACGATCGTGTCGTACTCCATCTACACGATCTGGCCCGGGACCGTGGAGAAGATAGGCAGTGCTGGTCTCGTCTATACGATCCCGTTCGTGGTCTACGGTCTCTTCCGGTATCTCTTCATGGTCCTTGCAGACGGCGGCGGAGCGAAGCCGTCAAAGGCGCTGACATCGGATATCCACCTCGCAGTTGCCGTTCTGCTGTGGGTCGGCGTCGTGATCTATGTGGTCTACTCATTGTAGCTGCTCTTCCAGTGGGGATCCGGCACGATTCACGATTGCGACGAGGGCGTTCATGAAACACATTCAGGTTGAGGCCCATGCGAAGGTCAATCTGTGGCTTTCGGTGGGAGACATCAGGCCCGATGGCTATCATGACATCGAGACGCTCTTCCAGACGGTCTCACTCTCCGACACCCTTCTCATCGAGCCATCCGACAACGGAATCACTCTATCATGCGAGGGGATTCAGGTGCCGGGCGGGCCGTCGAATCTGGCCTGGCAGGCTGCGGCCCTTCTCAGCCGCGAGTTCTCGATGCCGGCGATCGCGATTCATCTTATCAAGAGAATTCCGGTTGCAGCGGGGTTGGGGGGCGGCAGCGCTGATGCCGCTGCCGTACTCGTGGGAGGACGAGCGCTATTCGGCCTCGAAGTACCAGATGCGAAGCTGGCCGCCCTCGCGCTCGAGATCGGCTCGGATGTCCCGTTTCTGCTCCACGGTGGTACTGCGAGAGGCTCCGGCAGAGGAGAGATCCTCGAACCGACGACCCCGCTCAGCGGCTTCTGGCTTCTCCTCGTGACACCGGCGTTCGGTGTCCGCGCCGAAGAGGCGTACAGGGCGGCCAGAATCGGGTTGACAAGATACGGAAGCTACACTAAACTCAATTGTTCAGCTATCCGGGAAGGGGAGTTGGGATCGCTGGTTACGGCGTTCCGCAACGACCTTGAGCCCGGAGTTGTTTCATGCTACCCCGAGGTTGGAGTGGCGAAGGAGACGCTTCTCGACGCGGGCGTCCAGGCCGCTGTCATGTCCGGAAGCGGACCGACGGTGATTGGCTTGATACGTTCTCGGAAGGAAGCGACAGATCTCTCGACACGCCTTGAGGGGCGTGGGTGGGAGATGCATATCGTGGAGCCGATCGACTCCGGGTGTCGGGTCGAGGGCGCATAGGAGCGTCGCGCCGTAGCGCGACGGCGCAATGAGGTGTGTCCCGGAGATGATCCTGTCCCTTTTTTCAGGCAAAGGGCGGTGAGACGTATGGAGATTACCGAGGTACGATTGACGTTGCGGGGCGAGGAACGTCTCAAAGCGTTTGTCAGCATCACCTTCGACGATGCCTTCGTGGTCAGGGGACTCAAGGTTATCGATGGTAACACGGGGCTCTTCGTGGCCATGCCGAGTCGTCGACGGAAGGATGGCGAGTTCAGAGACATAGCGCACCCCATCAACAACAGCACGCGAGAGATGATCGAGGATGCCGTGATGGGTGAGTACAGACGGCAGCTCGAAGTGGGGATGGAGCCGACGCGCGTGGAGGTGGAGTCTGTCGGCGACCAGGTCCTGGTGATTGCAGAGGAATACGACAAGTAGATCCACACGTCCAGACGGAGGTGCAACGAGCGCCGCCGGAATCGGGCAATCGCATCAGCGATGGCGCTGGGGCGTCGTCAAGTGGCAAGACACGGGACTTTGGTTCCCGCATCGGAGGTTCGAATCCTCCCGCCCCAGCCAGAGGGGGCGCCGGAATCGACGGATGGAGTGAAAACTGGAGAGAGTGATGCGTGACGAACTGAGGCTGTTCAGCGGGAATGCGAACAAGGAACTCGCAGTCGAAATCTGTGAGTATCTCGGTATCGGTCTTGGCGACGCTGTCGTGGACACGTTCAAGGACGGCGAGATTCGCGTCAGTATCACGGAGAACGTCAGAGGCGTGGACGCATTCGTGCTCCAGCCGACGGGGCCGCCGGCCGACAACATGCTTGAGCTGCTCATAATGCTGGACGCGCTCAAGCGGGCCTCAGCGCGCAGGATCACGGCGGTCATTCCATACTTCGGGTATGCTCGTCAGGACAGGAAGGATCGACCGCGTGTCGCGATCACCGCGAAGCTCATTGCGAATCTGGTTACCAAGGCGGGAGCAGACAGAGTCCTGACGATGGACCTTCATGCTCCTCAGATTCAGGGTTTCTTCGACATACCGCTCGATCACATCTACGCGGCCCCTGTGCTGCTCAGGTACTTTGACCAGACCATCAAGGACAACCTCGTGGTGATGGTCCCTGATACCGGCAGCATCAAGATGGGACGCGCCTTTGCCAAGAGGCTGGGAGCTTCCCTGGGATTCGTTGACAAGCGAAGACCGAGACCGGACGCAACGAAGGTAATGAATGTGGTGGGCGACGTGGATGGTAAGCATGTGATCATGATCGACGACATCGTGTGTACCGCCAGCACGCTCATAGAGGCTGCGCAGGCCATCATGGAGTTGGGCGCGCTGGGCATCACCGCTGGGGCGACTCACGCCGTGCTTGCCGGGGACGCGGAAGAAAGACTGGCGAAGTCTGTTATCGCTGAGGTTGTTGTGACCAACACACTCAGGGTTAGAAGTGATACAGGTTCGAAGATCACGGTTTTGTCAGTGGCGGAACTCCTTGGTGAGGCGATCGAGAGGATTCACGAGGAGAAGTCCGTCAGTTCGCTTTTTGTCTGATTCACGTTGCCGGGTGGTCATCGCGACATGTGCGCCGCGCGGTTCGAGTCGACGACCCATTGAAGACACGGAGATCACATAATGGCAGTAGTCACGCTACAAACAGCAGTAAGGACGGCGCTCGGTAGACAGGGCGCCAAGCGCGTTCGCAGGCAGGGACTGATTCCGGCCATCCTCTATGGTGAGCAGCTTGAGAACGTGAATCTGGAGATCGGCGAGCACGCGCTGAAGGTCGCCCTCTCAACGCCGGCGGGACGCAACGTCATCATCGAAATGACGCGAGATGGCGCCGAGATGACTCGCGTTGTGCTCCGAGACATAACGAGAAATCCGATCACGCGTCAGGTTCTGCATGTCGATTTCCAGCGAATCTCCGAGAACAAGCCCATCAATATGACGATCCCTGTCCTTCTCGTGGGCGAGTGTCTTGCCGTGAGCGAGGGGCGAGGAATCCTGGATCACGCCATGCGAACGCTCGAGATCAAGTGTCTGCCCAAGGATATCCCGGCCAACATCGAGGTGGACGTAAGTGAACTTGACATCGGGCGTGTCATACGCGTCTCGGATATCACGGTCGCAAACGTCGAACTCCTGGATATCCCGGAACGCCCTGTCGTAGACATCCTTCTCCCGACCCTCTTTGTGGAAGATGAAGTGGAAGGAGCGGAGCCTGTTGAGGGCGAGGTTCCTGCTGAGGGTGAGGACGAAGCCGTTGCCTCAGAGTCCGGCAAGGAGTCTGAAGAGAAGGGTAAGTAGTCGTCTGACAACGAACAGCTGCGAGAAGAGGGCGATCAGGATCGTGGTAAGGATCATCGTTGGACTTGGGAACCCCGGTGACGAATATGGCCGGACTCGTCACAATTCCGGGTTCCGCGTGGTGAGGATGCTCGCTCAGGAGATGGGTGTCCGGATGCGGTCCAGCGGTGGAGACTATCTTGTCGGTGAGGGCAACATCTCGGGGCGGGACGTGCTACTTGTCCTGCCCCTTACATACATGAATCGCAGTGGGCTCGCAGTCGCGCACATCTTGGAGGAGCGCGGGGAGAGCCCCGACGTTCTTCTGGTCGTCTGCGACGACGTAAACATGCCGCTCGGGTGGTTACGGGTGAGAAGGAAGGGTGGCGACGGCGGGAACAGGGGGCTTGAGTCGATCATTCAAGCCTTGGGCACCGAAGCGTTTGCGCGTCTGAGGCTTGGCGTCGGTGAACCCCCGGACGATCTTGACCTGGCGGATTATGTTCTTCGGGAGTTCAACGAGGACGAGACTCCGGTTGCCGAAGTGATGGAAACTGAGGCGCGTGGGGTTGCACGAACTGTTGTTGTCGATGGGTTAGATAGGGCGATGAACACATACAACAAGAGGGTGGGGTTCGACGGACCCACCGCCGCGTAGGAGGACGTATGGGGCAGCTGGGACTTCCCTTGTTGGCCAGTGTTGTAGGTCTTCTTTTCGTGATCTACCTCGTCTTCGATGTGCTGAAGAAGAGCCAGGGTAACGACCTCATGGTGCGCATCTCGAAGGCGATCCAAGAGGGAGCACAGGCTTTTCTCAAGCGTCAGTACGCGTATGTCTCGGTTCTCGTGGCCGCGGTGGCTCTGCTCATCGCGCTTGCGCCGACGTTGACGGGAAACCCGGATCTGGTGCTTGGCTGGAAGACATCGGTGACCTTCGTGCTTGGGGCGATCGTCTCGGCGCTGGCCGGCTATGTGGGAATGAGCATCGCCACACGCGCCAATGCCAGAACCACTCAGGCGGCAGCTGACGACGGAGTCCAGGGGGCCCTGGGTGTGGCCATCTCGTCCGGCTCGGTCATGGGCATGAGTGTCGCCAGCATGGCGCTCCTCGGTCTGATCATCGTCTATCTGATATTCAGAGAGCCGGTGATAGTGAACGGGTACGCAATGGGGGCCAGTCTCGTGGCTCTCTTCGCTCGCTCGGGCGGCGGCCTCTTCACGAAGGGGGCCGATATGGCCGCCGACCTCGTCGGAAAGGTCGAGGCGGGTATCCCGGAGGACGATCCCCGAAATCCGGCAGTGATTGCCGACAACGTCGGCGACAACGTCGGTGATGTTGCGGGACTCGGCGCCGACCTTCTTGAGTCGTACGTTGAATCAATCATCGCGAGCATGGCTCTGGCCGCAGTCCTCATCGGTGTGGCGGAGATCAGGAACACGCTGATGACGCTGCCTTTCTACATTGCGGGAGCGGGCATAATCGCGTCGATCATCGGAATCATGTTCGTGAAGACAGTGGGTCGCAAAAGCCCTCAGGCCGCCCTCATGGGTGGAACGTATGTGGCCGCAGGACTGACGGCGCTTGCCAGCTTCTTCATCGTCCGAAACACTGGAAGCGAGTTCACGATTGCCGGCACGACCTACGGCCTCATGGGTCCCTTCTATGCGACGCTCGCCGGAATCTCGAGTGGTGTGATCATAGGGTTCGTGAGTGAGTACTTCACATCGAGCAAATACAGGCCCGTGAAGGACCTGGCGGAATCGGCACAGAGCGGCCCGGCGATCACGGTGACCGCGGGAACGGCGGTCGGCATGGCCAGCACGGCGGTGCCAGTCATTGTTCTTGGCATCTCGATCATCGTGTCGCACCAGTTGGCAGGGGTGTACGGCATAGCGATGGCGGCGTTCGGCATGCTGGCTACGACCGGCATGGTAGTCGCGGTCGATTCGTACGGTCCGGTGGCGGACAACGCGGGCGGCATCGCCGAGATGGCGGGGCTCGATCCGAAAGTGCGCGAGGTCACAGACAACCTCGATGCTGTCGGCAACACAACGGCCGCCATCGGCAAGGGCTTTGCGATCGGGTCCGCGGCGTTCGCGGCCATCGCACTTCTTTCCGCCTACATGGTTTCGGTGGGGATCGACGTGGTCGATATGTCGGACCCGAAGGTCATGGCGGGACTCCTCGTCGGTGGGATGTTGCCGTTCCTGTTCTCATCAATGCTCTTCAGTGCAGTCTCCAGGGTCGCATTCGAGATGATCGATGAGGTCCGGCGACAGTTCCGCGATATCCCCGGTCTCCTCGAAGGCAAGGTCATGCCTGATTCGAAGACGTGCGTTGACATAAGCACGAAGGGTGCGATCAAGGGGATGATGAAGCCGGGAATCATGGCGATAGTCGTACCCGTCGTGGTGGGTCTATACGATCCGAAGGCGCTGGCCGGACTCCTGATCGGAGCGGTCGTGACCGGCATTGTGCTGGGCATCCAGACCGCGAACTCCGGCGGAGCAATGGACAACGCGAAGAAGTACATTGAAGAAGGACACTTCGGTGGGAAAGGCTCGGAGGCGCACAAGGCTGCAGTCATAGGTGACACCGTCGGAGATCCTCTGAAGGATACGGTCGGACCATCGATCAATATCCTGATCAAGTTGATGTCCGTCATAGCACTCGTTCTGGCGCCTCTTTTCATGAGAGGCTAGGTCTTCGGTCACGAGTTGTGCAGGAGCAGTAGGTGTCTCTGGAACTTGGAATAGTTGGACTCCCTAATGTAGGAAAGTCGACACTGTTCAACGCCCTTACGAATGCGGGAGCTGCGTGCAGCAACTACCCATTCTGTACTATCGATGAGAACGTGGGGGTTGTGGCGGTTCCGGACGAGCGTCTGAAGCGCCTGGGCGAACTCCTGCAGCCGGAGAAGCTGACTCCTACGACGATACGCTTCGTGGACATCGCGGGGCTGGTGAAGGGAGCAAGCAGGGGCGAAGGGCTCGGAAACCGCTTCCTTGCAGGCGTTCGTGAGGTAGATGCCATCGTCCATGTCCTCCGCTGTTTTGAATCCAAGACGGTGAGTCATGTGGAGGGTACTGTCGATCCTGCGCGGGATCTGGACACAATCATGACGGAGCTGATTCTGTCCGATCTCGAAGTGGCCGAGAAGAGCGTCAGGAAGCTGCAGAAAGACGCCTCGAGGGGAGACAAGGAAGCGAAGACGAGGCTTGTGCCTCTCGAGAAGGTCGCGGCGGGTCTTGAGCGCGGAGTCGAAGTCAGGAGACTCGACCTGTCGGATCGATGCCGACACGAGATCGCGGGATACCGTTTCATAACGGCTCTGGACTCGATCTATGTTGCGAACATCTCTGAGAGCGATATGGGTGATGGAGAGCATCGTTGGGTGAAGCTGCTCTCAGCGGCCAGCGGGGAAGCCGAGTGGAAAGTGCTACCGCTCTCGAGCGAGCTTGAGTCCGAGCTGGCATCGCTCTCGCTTGAAGATCGCACGGAGATGACGGCGGGTCTGGGTCTACCGGAGACCGGACTCCCACGGTTGATACGGGCATGCTACCGGCTGCTTGGACTGATAACGTTCTTCACGATCAAGGGAACCGAAGTGAGAGCGTGGACGGTCGTGGATGGGACTACCGTGGCGGAAGCAGCGGGCAAGATACACACTGATATGGAAAAGGGGTTCATCAAGGCGGAAGTGGTGAGCTACGATGATCTGATCGAAGCCGGTTCGATGCACGTGGCCAAGGATCACGGCCGCGTCAGGACCGAAGGACGCGATCACCTGGTACACGATGGGGAAGTGGTCCTAGTTCACTTCCATTAGTAGCGCGTCACCTGGATGTGATTTCGATCGACCGCCGGGGTTGGCGGGAGGCAATGGGTGATGCAAGACGTGGGAACCCCGACAGGGATGCAATGATGCAGCAGCTGTCGGGTCTCCTCACCCCGCCAGAAAGGTGGGGTCGGATCTCAGACCGAGAGGAGGAAGTAATGGCGAGATCCTATGAGATGGCCCTCATCTTCGACCCAACGCTCGATGATTCCGGGGTGGAGCAGATGATGGCGAAGATCGATGAGATGGTGAAGAACGAGGGTGGGACGACCGAGAAGTGGGATCGATGGCCGAAGAGACGGCTCGCATTCGAGATCAAGAAGCATACGGAGGGCCACTACGCCTTTCTCAGCTTCAGTGCGGAACCGTCCGCGATCGAGAAGCTTGTGCCTGTGCTTCGTCTCGAGGAGAGGATCCTGAGGCACATGATGATCAACATGGATGAATGGCTGGGCAAGTAGAACGGCCTTCTCCCACTCACGGAGGGATTGATGCCAAAGCGCCAATACCAGAGCAAATTCTGCCGTCTCTGCCAGGACAAGGTAGTGCGGGTAGACTACAAGGATGAGAAGCGGCTGGCGCGCTTCGTCACGGAGCAGGGGAAGATGGTTCCCCGCAGAGTGACCGGGACATGTGGGCGACACCAGAGACAGTTGGCAGAGGCGATCAAGCGTGCCCGGTTCATGGCGTTGCTGCCATACGTGGGCAGGCACCACAGACACGGGTAGCCAGACAGGACGGCGGTCTCGAGGAGGGCAGTGATGAAGGTCATTCTGACACAGGATGTCCCGAGACTCGGTTCTGAAGGTGATCTGGTCACCGTGAAGAACGGGTACGGGAGGAATTTTCTCATACCGACGGGCAAGGCCATGGCGGCTACGGATGCCAATATGGCCCGACTCAAGGATATCGCCAAGCTCAAGGATCTCCGTGTCCGGAAGGACTCGCGCGAGGCTAGAGCTGTGGCGGATCGACTCGCCGGGGTCTCATGCACAGTCCGCGTGCAGGCCGACGAGGGTGACAAACTCTATGGTTCCGTTGGGCCGAAGGAGATAATCGCGGCACTTGAGGATCAGGGGTTGGAGATCGATCAGGCGTCTATCGTCATGGACGAACACATCAAGATGCTGGGAGTGTTCCCGGTGACGATCCATCTCTTCAAGGACGTTGACGCTGAGATCAAGGTGTGGGTCATCAGGGAGTAGGCGGCCCCCCCCGGTACGGGAGCACACCACGCTCCATTGTGATACCGGTCAGTAGTTGAGGAGGAACGAATGCTGAGGAAGACACTGCCGACTATACTGTTGGCGATCCTTGTCGTGGCCCTTCTTGTTTCGGGATGTGATGAGGCTGGGCAAGGGAAGACGGTCGCGCGGGTTGGTAGTACGAGCATCACAGCGAGTGAGCTCAAAGCCAAATTCGCGGAACTCGCCCCGTTCACGCAGCAGCAATTCACCGGTCCTGAGGGGCTCATGGAGTTCCTTGATCGTGTGATCGAGGAGGAGGTGCTGTACCAGGCGGCCAAGCGTGCAGGTTACGATCAAGATCCAGTAGTTGTCAGGACCGTCGAAGCGGTTCAGCGCCGCTCCATGATTCAGGCGTACTACAAGGATGAGATCGAGGGCGCAGTGACGGTTTCCGAGGACAATGTCCTGGCATACTTCGAGGAGCATCCGGAGCAGTTCAAGCAGGTCGGACGGATCAAGTTCAGGCATATCCTCTCGAACACCGAGGCTCAGGCCAGAGAAGCCCGCAACCAGGTGATCGGAGGCAGGAATTTCGCGTCTGTCGCGCGTGAACTCTCCAAGGATTCGGCATCACGGGACGCGGGCGGACTTGTCGGCGCCCTGAACCAGGGCGACTCGCTTCCGAGCGCGGGGATGACGGCCGCATTCATCGCGAGTCTGTTTGACGGTGTCGTTGGACAGATCACCGAGCCGCTGCGCTCCGACAGGGGATGGCATATCGTCGTGATCGAAGAGCTGACCCAGGAAGGTGTGAAACCGCTGGACGAGGTGCGCGAGAGAATCGTCAACAGTCTCAAGCCGGGTGAGGCACGGGAGTACTACCTCCAGAGGCTCGAGGAGCTGAAGGTGGAACTCAACGTTACGGTGAATGAGGACGCCTTCAGGAAGCAGCCGCGTAGCGAGGAAGAACTCTTCACGCTGGCGCAGAACACCGAGGACCCGATGGCGAGACTCGGGTACTACTCAGAGCTGGTGTTTCAGTTCCCCGACGGTGAGCACGCTGATGAGGCGCAGTTCATGGTGGGCTTCATTCAGGCCGAGGAGATCGGGAATTTGGAGGCGGCGAAGAATGCGCTTGAGCGACTCCTCGAGAAGTACCCAGACTCTGAGCTGAGAGAGTCAGCGGAGTGGATGATCGAGAACATGGGCAAAGAGACACCTGCTCTTGAGGAAGGCGCCCCAACCTCTTCCAGGTAGCCGCGCTCGGACCATTGAGCGGAGGACAAGCGCATGTACCCCGTCGTTGCGGTGACGGCCATCTTCGCGGTCACCTACTACTTCATCGTCACCGAGAGGATCAATAGAACGACAGTGGCCCTGGCAGGCGCCCTCGCTGTGCTGCTCCTGCCGGGGCTTGCGCTTACCCAGGAAGAGGCTGTCGGCTTCATCGATTTCAACACGCTTGGTCTCCTCGTAGGAATGATGCTCATCGTAGCCGTGCTCAAAAGGACGGGTGTATTCCGATACCTGGCACTCAAGGTGGCGCAGCAGGGTCGCGGGCGGGTTTTCCTCATATTCGCCGGATTCGGAGCGATAACCGCCGTTGCGTCGGCTTTCATCGACAACGTGACCACGGTTCTCATGATCGTTCCGGTCATCTACCTCATAGCCGATCTCATGGGCAAGAGCGCCGTGCCGTTCCTCGTGATGGAGATCATCATGGCGAACATCGGTGGTATGGCTACCATGATCGGCGATCCACCCAACATTCTCATAGGAAGTCGCGCACTAGTTCCGCCACTTGGGGAACACCTGACCTTCACGGATTTCATGATCCACCTCGGTCCACTGGTACTCATCTGTCTGGTGGTCGCGATCATCTATCTGCGTTTCTGGAATGGAAGAGATTTCTTCAGTCCGCCGGACGAGAAAAGGATGGTTGCCCTCGCGTCGATGGATGCGGAGCAGGCGATAAAGGACCGGGGCCTCCTTTCAAGAGCCGGTGGTGTTCTCGGACTGGTTCTTCTAGGATTCCTCTTTCATCACCAGATGGGACTTCAGCCGGCCACCGTGGCCATGGCGGGCGCCGCTCTCCTGCTGGTTGTGACGCGAATCGATCCACAGGAAGTCCTGGTGGAAGTTGAGTGGCCCGTGCTGTTCTTCTTCATTGGTCTCTTCGTGCTTGTGGGGGCGCTCGATAAAGTGGGCGTTGTGGCGTTTCTCGCAAATCGTTTCCTTGCCATATCGGACAACCCGCAGATTCTCATAGTCTTGCTGCTATGGGGAACGGCCGTGATAGGATCCCTTCTGTCTGCGGTTCCCACGGTCACCGTGCTGATTCCCCTTGTCCAAGTCGTGGTAAACCACTTCTCGAGTACGGGCTCGCCCGAACTCGCGCATGCCTTCTGGTGGGCTCTTGCCGCGGGAGCATGTCTGGGGGGGAACGGAACGGTTGTGGGTGCTGCGGCGAACATGGCGGTGCTCGGACTCTCTCAGAAGCAGCGGGAGCCGCTCACATTCGGAGTGTTTGCGCGAGCTGGAATTCCGCTGACTGCGATCTGCCTTTCTATCGCAAGCGCCTACATCCTTCTCAGATACTCGTAGGAAAGATCGGCAGCACAACGAAACGGCGGGCAGTCGCTTCGTGACTGCCCGCCGTTGTCGATCGTCATCCAGAGTACTCCTGCTATCTGTAGAGGGCCTTCAACTTGCCCCAGGTCGTCACCTCTACCGCTGAACCGGTCCAGTCCTCAAGCCAGATGTCATCCAGCATGATCCCGGCTCCGCCGGCCGCGCCAGGACCACAACCGTTGTCGGTGGTGTGGAACGTGAGCTTGAACTGGAACAGAGAACCAGGGAGCATCGTAGTCATGTCGGTACCGGCGATTCCTGCCGTGCCCCAACCATCACACTGTGCGAAATCCCCCCACCACGCGCCGGTGAGATACCAGTTGGAACCGCCGTCTACCGAGATCTCTTCGGTCCAGTAGTCGTTGTCCACCGTGGGAACCTCGGCGTGCAGGAGGAAACGCAGCGTACAGATCGCGCTTCCGACTATGCTGACCTGCGGCGAGAGCAGCGAGTTGTTGAGATTGGGCGGTACGAGAGAAGTATCGGCGTCATCGCCACACCACCAGCTTGTGGGATCGCTGTAGGCGGGGCATGCTCTCGTGATCTGGTGCCAGTAGTCGCCCGCTGATGCCGGCACGGTAGGTGTGCAAAGTTCACCAGCCTCGCAGTCGTCGTAGAAGTAGACGGCTCCGCCGTAGAAGTCGAAAATCTTGATATTGTCGACGTGGAACGCGCCGCCGTCCGAGTCGTAGTTGCCGTCTGAATCAGCGTACGCACCATCGGCGATGAAGCGGAAGCGGGCACGCACGGGGTTGTCGTAGCTCGCCATGATGAAGCCGTAGTCACCGTAGTCCTGCCAGCCTGCACTCGAGCCATTGTAGCCGGAGTTCATGCTGACGTAGGTACCGAGGCTCTCGGCCTGGACGTATGTGAAGTCGTAGCCGGGCTCGGAGTCATAGCGGTAGGCGAACGTGAGAACGGGGTAGTAGGCAGCCGAGGCATCGACATCCGGGAGCACAAGAAGCTGATCCCATCCGTTGCCGTAGCCGTCGCCGCCCGCGAAGGCGCCGTTCAGTTCACCACACCACCAGGAGTATGTGCCCTGGTATGCGTAGTACGTGTCCAGATGGAACTTCGGTGTGGCGGTCGCTGTGTTGTCCGTGTGCGTCCAGCCATTGATTCCGCTCTCCATATCGTCGAAGTAGAGTATGATCGGACTGCGGATCCCGGAATCGAGTGTGCCGGTTGTGTAGTCGGCCTCCTGCATGCGAGCGAGACTCGACACCGTACAGGCCATGAGTACTACGGCGAGCACGAACACGAATACGATATTCCTGTGCATGGGTCCTCTCCTTGTCGTCAGCTGATCCTTCTCAGAACTGTTGGAGGCACTGCCTCCCTCTGCCACCAATCCGGCGTTTCCGCCGGTCCCGGATGATCCGGGGTCGCCCTTAGCTGTGTCCAGTTCGCCTCCTTCCGCGCGCTCCGTTCAGAGCAAGTGTCTTCTTCTCAGGCTCTCACGGGGACCAAGATGCAAGCGATGTGCCAAAAACGCCCGTGACACGTACATGTGCGCCCCCTCCGCAGGCGATCTCCGGTGAAGGATCACCTCCCTGATCTGCCGCTTCCAGGCGATGTGCTGTGTACGGTGGTCTGTTACATCGCATAGTGCGAATCAGCTCGTGCAGCGCGCATGCCCGAAATCTCTTGACCAGCTGCGATATAGCGGGATAATCTGACGGCGCTGGCCCACTGCCGGAATGTTTCCGAGAGTCGGGGAGGTGTACTTGCCTGCGGCTGATGTGGCCCTCAGGCCTCTCGCACAACACTGGGGAAGACGGCTTTGCACGACACACGGGGCGACGTACTACGGGCGATTCCCTCTGTTGAATCCGCCTTGAAGCATCTGGATTCGTCTGGTCTCGGAGAGGGACACCCACGGAGCGTGATTACGCGCTCTGTGCAGAGAGTCATTGCCGGTGCGCGCGCTTCGATCCAGTCAGGAAAGCATTCCTACGGAAGTGCCTTCGAGGAGATGCGGCGGTCAATCCTTGCCGAGGTCGAACGCGAGGTGAAGACGCTTGATCTGAGGGCTCTCTTGCCCGTCTTGAATGCGACTGGAGTAATCCTGCACACGAATCTCGGCCGCTCGCCGCTTGCGTCAGCTGCGCTTGAAGCCATCGCAGAGACAGCAGGTGGATACTCGAATCTCGAGTACGACCTTGTTCAGGGAACGAGAGGCAAACGCGACCTCTTGGTGCTCGACGCCTTGTGCATTCTGACCGGTGCGGAGGATGCGCTGGTCGTAAACAACAACGCGGCGGCCGTGCTCCTGGCCATCAACACGCTGGCGCTTGGCCGTGAGGTGATCGTCTCTCGAGGTGAGTTGATCGAGATAGGTGCTTCGTTCCGTCTGCCCGAGGTCTTTGAGCGAGGCGGAGCAACCATGGTCGAAGTGGGAACGACCAATCGAACTTCACTCGCTGATTTCGAAGACGCTCTCAACCGTCGGACCGGCGCTCTCTTGAGCGCTCACTGGAGCAACTACTCTATCGAGGGTTTTGTGGAGCGCGTCGACATCCGGGACCTGACGCGGCTCGGCGACAGATGGGGTATCCCCGTAATCCACGATCTCGGGAGCGGCGCGCTGGTGGATGCCGACGTCCTCAAGATGCCCGGGGAGATGACGGTGGGAGAGAGCGTGTCAGCGGGCGCGGACGTGGTGACCTTCAGCGGGGACAAGATGCTCGGCGGGCCACAGGCCGGAATCGCGGTCGGCAAGGCCGATACGATCGCGAGAATGAGAAAGAACCCACTGATGCGAGCTCTGAGACCCGGCAAACAGATACTGGCAGCGCTGCAGGCGACGCTCGGCCTTTATCTGAACGGTCTTGAATCGACAGAGATACCGGTCCTGCGCATGATGGCGAGTTCTGTGGAGGAACTCCATGCCAGGTCCGGGGACGCGACTCTGCGCTTGCAGAAACGCGTTGGGACGAGAGCGGTGGTAAGAGTCTGTGAACTCACGGCGCGTGTTGGAGGAGGAGCGGTGCCTGGAAGTGAGATATCGAGCGTCGGATTGGAGCTGGCCGATTTCGGCTGCTCCGCCGCGTCGCTCTCCGCAAGGTTGCGCGCCGGGCATCCGCCCGTGATTGGACGAACCACAGGGGAGACCCTTCTCCTCGATCTGAGAACGGTGCCCAGAGAGCAGGACTCGATCCTGATCGACGCCGTTGCAGAGGCGGTGATTGATGATGACGGATGATCTATGCGAACATGGGAAACGGAGTGAACTGATGGCCGGCACAGTCGAGATCTCCCTCCGCGAGGCTCCAGAATGGCCGATTCCGGTGAGACCCGTCCTTGACGACCTCGTCGGGGGATGGATGCCTGACGTCGAGGAAGCTCTTCTGAAGTGCAGGGGTTCAATCGTGGGCGTTTCAGGAAGCGACACGCTGCTGACGGCGTCTATCGCTTCAATGGTCGCTGCCTGGATGGGCGCCAGAGGGCGGCAGGTCACTCTGGTCGATGCGTGTATCGAGAATCCGGTCATTGCCAAGGCGCTTCTTGATGATGGTGACGAGGGCCTTGTCGACGCCGTCGCATTCGGTGTTTCGACGTCGATCGTGGCACGCCGGACTCTGGCCACGAGCGTAAACCTGGTGACGGCGGGGTCGCGCGCGATATCCAGGAATCGCGTGCTTGGCGCCGACGCCTTCCGCGTCGTTCTCGATAAACTTGCCCGTGATGGAGCTCTCGTCCTTGTGGTTCTTCCTCGGGATGATGTGGAGCGCGCTCTGTGGGTTCTCGACTCTGTGGTTGCAGTCGGCCGCACGGTAGGAGATATCTCGTCTGTCGAGGAGGTCAGCACTGACTCGGTCCGCCCCGGACTCAGAAACGTCATGCGGCTTCTCGTGAGCATCCCGGGCGTTCCTCCTCACGAGGAGCGACGTGTGCAGATCACAGAGACCGTCTCTCAAGAGGACGTGCCCGTAGATGAAGGACCTCCCGATGGAGTCGCTTCCACTGGAGTGGACTCCGGAAACGCGATTCCCAATGATGTCGCCTCCGATGACACTGTCTCCGACAGGGGAACCCGCGAGGAAGCAGCCGCCGCCGATGTCGCTCCTGATGATGAGGACGCCGGCACACACGCGGAAACCAACGTCACAGGCGCCGTGGTCACAGCGCGGGAGCCGGTCAGCGCCGATGCTGTTGTGAGGGTGCGAAGGCGAGGCCGCTCGTGGATTCCACTTGTCACAGTACTGATTGTCGCAATCCTGGCCGTTGGATGGCAGTACCGGATCTTCTGGCACGGGGCCGCTCAAGAACCAGAGGAAGGCGGAAGAGCACTCGAGACGTCGCAAGGCGCGCCTGAGCCTGAACGCACCGCGGATGCCGCCATCGCGCCGATCGCTTCTGCTCAAGAGCCGATCGAGGGCATGCCCGATAACGAGCTTGCGCGAGCGCGTGATGATAATGCGGCAGATGAGGAACCAGCGAATCACACCAGTGTGGGGTCACGTGCTTCCCTCCCTGAAGATGCAGAATCTGCGTTCTACTGGACGCCGGCGTCCGTGGGGCACTATGTCATCTTCACCAGTTCGCACAAGCGAGAGACCGCCGCACACTACGACATGGGCGCATTGCTGAAATCCGGCCTTCCCGCGGCTCTCGTCGCGGTTGACCTTGAGGAGTCGGGAGTCTGGTACAGAGTAGCAATCGATGCGGGTTTTGGAACAGTAGGTGAAGCAACGGATCTTCTTGAGACAGTACGGGAACTTGGATACGAAGGTGCGTGGATTGAGAGACTTCGTGAGCCGACGATGGATCTGGATTCCGGAAAGTAGGAGGAGACGTGCATCTCGAGAAGCTGCAGATCTTCGGTTTCAAGTCGTTTGCGCAGAAGCTGTCGCTCGAGTTCGGCCCGGGTATCACGGGAGTGGTCGGACCGAACGGATGCGGCAAGACCAACGTCGCCGACGCAATACGATGGGTGCTTGGGGAGCAGAGCGCTAACGAGCTTCGCGGCGCCAGCATGTCCGATGTGATCTTCGATGGTACGAAGGCGCGCAAGCGCCTGGGACGAGCCGAAGTCACACTGACCATAGACAATAGCGCCGGCTACCTCCCGACCGACTACGCCAAGATCCTCATCGGCCGGAAGATCTATCGGTCGGGCGAGAGCGAGTACTCAATCAACAAGTCGACATGTCGCCTCCGCGACATCCGCGACCTCTTTCTCGACACGGGCATAGGCACACGGACCTACTCCTTGATCGAGCGCAAGATGGTCGACTCGGTTCTCTCCGATTCTGCCGGACATCGCCGCTTCATGTTCGAAGAGGCCGCCGGGATAATGAAGTACAAGGTCCGGAAGCGATCAGCGCAGAACAAACTTGCTGCGACAGAATCCGACATGCAGCGCATGGCAGACATCATCGGGGAAGTGGAGAAGCAGGTCCGTTCCCTCAAGAGGCAGCTCTCGCAGGCTCGGAGGCATCGGCGCTACGCCGACGAACTCACACGCATGGAGCTCCTTCTCGGCAAGCGCGACTACGCTGAATGGGATCAGATCCGAAATGGGTCGCACGAGCGTGCAGTCGTCCTGAGGGAAGAACTCGGCGCCATTGAGGAGATCCTGAAGGGTGACGAGGAGACAACGGCTGCCATACGAGTCGACCTGCGCGAGAGAGATGAAGCGCTGACGACCCTCGACGCGCAGCTTATCGAATTCGAAGCTCGGACACGGGATCTTGCCGACGGCCTGCTCGTGGCGCGCGAGCGGACGAGGTCATCGCGGCTTCGCGCCGAAGAGCTTGATGTGGAGCTGACCGATTCCAGAGCGGATCTCTCTCTGGCCCAGGAGAAGACGGAACGGCTCGAAGCCGATGTGGAAAGCGCAGCAGCTGCGGCACAGGAACTCGAGGCGAAGCTGCTCGAAAGATCCACCCTCCTCAAGAACATTGAGAGGGAGTACAGGACCCTCCAGACGGATGTCGCAGGTCAGAAGCAGACAAAGCTCGAGGGACTCGAGAGCTCAGCGGGAATCAAGGGCGAGCTGGAGAGCTTCCGTGCGAGACTCGATGACCTCATGAATGAACACGTAGGTATCGAGGAGGCGCTGGCTTCAGCGCGTGCGGATTTGTCGGAGAAGGAAATGGGCATCCTCGAAGCTCTGGAGGATGAGAAGGTGCTCATCGACTCATCCAGAGTTGCGCGCGCCGGCGAGAAGACGAACTCTGCGGACCTGGACAGGACCCGCGAGGAACTGCTGAGTGCTCGCGAAAGAGAGGCAAGGGTTGGAGGCGAGCTGGCATCGGCGCGGCACAAGCTTGAACTGCTAACCGAGATCCGGGACGGCTACGGCGGGTATCAGGATGGCGTTCGTGCCCTTCTTTCCGACAGATCCCATGAGATTGCGGGGCTGCTCGGGACGGTCGCAGACATCCTTGACGTCGAACCATCGATGGCCCGCGCTCTCGAGGCTGCTCTGGGCGGCGCCGTGCAGTACGTCGTGACGAGCGATATCTCGTCGGCACGTGCGGGTATCGCGCATCTTGCCAAGCGCGGACTTGGCAGAGCCACATTCCTTCCGCTCCGCGAACTTGGTGCTATGACCCATCGAGATATCCCGAGTGAGATCCTCTCGAGTGAGGGTGTCATCGGCAGCTGTGAGCAATTCGTGACGTGCGCAGATGAGCATCGCACACTTGCATGGTTCCTTCTTGAGGGGTCAGTCGTGGTCGAGAATCTCGACCATGCTGCGCGTTTGGCACACCGCTCCGACAGTACGGGCCTCGCATTCGTCACGCTGAATGGCGAAATAGTCTCCTCGTCGGGTCTCATCGGTGGAGGCCGGCTGCCAAGTGATGACGCGGGACTTCTCAGAAGACGCGAACGCGTTCTGAACGCGCGACAGGACGAGATCAGGCTGGAGTCGGAACTCGACAAGGCGATGAGGGCCGTTTCAGACCACTCATCGTCCGTCGAGCGCATGTCGACGGACGCCAGGTCGGCGGGAGCTCTCGTCGAGCAGGCGGAAGCGGATCTCTGGGACGCGAAGAGAAGGGTCACGGAGCTTGAACTTGCAAGAACAAGTCTCGCTGAGAAGGCCGATGATCTGGCCTCTCGCCGGGACGGCCTCGCCGACAGAATGGCGGCAACCAGAAGGGATATCACTGGCATCGCAGAGCGATTGGCCGGTTTGTCGAGGGGAGAGGATGAGGTAGGAGAACGTCTTGATGTGCTGCAGAGGAACTTCGAGGATGTTGAGAAGACAAGAGAGAGGGCCCTTGAGGCACAGAGGTCGGCCGAGGTCGCTGTGGCGTCTTCGCAGGGGAATCTCAGACAGTTGAGAGCCGAGCGAATGCAGCTTGCTGAGACGGCTACGGCCTCTCGATCTGCGATCGAGAGGAAGACCGCTGAGCGCACTGAGCATGTTCGAGTCGCTGAGGAGCTTGCCTCAAAGATCGAGGAGGATGACAGGAATCTCGGAGAGCTGCAACTCACCAGGGACGATCTCAGGGCTCGCTGCGAGAGCACGGGCAGCGAGTCACGCTCTCTTCGCGGCAGGATCGAGAGCATTGCTGAGGCCAACAGTGAGGCGCGTGAGTCTCGCGACCGACTCCAGAGAGAGCTGCACGAGATAGAGCTCAGAGACACAGAGCTCAGGGGAAGATGTGAAGCGCTCGCGGATCGCATCCGCGAGGACTACGGAATCGAGATCGCAAGTCTTGCCGGTCGCGATGCCGACTCGCCCGAGGAAGCGTCGGCTGATGAAGCGTCGTTCGATGTCGAGGCTGCAAGAGTGGAATCCGAGCGGCTGAAGGCAAGGCTCCGATCGATGGGACCGGTCAATCTACTTGCGCTTGATGAATATGACGAGGAGAGCAAGAGGCTTGAGTTCCTGACGGCGCAGTACGAGGATCTCGAGAAGGCGCGCACTATGCTCGCTGAGACCATTGAGGAGATTAATGCAACAGCGAAGGAGATGTTTGTAAAGACGTTTGAGCTTGTCCGTCGGAACTTCACGAGGATGTTTTCACGCCTGTTCGAGGGAGGTGAGGCGGATCTCAGGCTTCTTGAGCCCGGCAATCCTCTTGACTCGCCCATCGAGATCGTTGCCAGCCCGGGCGGGAAGAAGCTGGGACGGCTCAGCTTGCTGTCAGGCGGTGAGCGGGCGCTCACGGCGATCGCACTCCTTTTCGCTATCTACATGGTGAAACCCTCGCCTTTCTGCATACTCGATGAGGTGGACGCGCCGCTTGACGACGCAAACGTGAAGCGTTTCATTCGGATGCTGCGAGAGTTCGCCGACCGGACACAGTTCATCGTTATCACCCACAACAAGGTCACCATGCAGGCCACCGACCGGCTCTACGGCGTCACGATGGAGGAGTCGGGGATCTCCAAGGTTGTCTCTGTGCGACTTGATGCTGCGAGGAACGAGGCTGAGAGTGAGGAGATCGCTTACGAGGCTGCTTAGCGGCCTCGGGAAGACCCGAACTGCTATCCTGGAGGGCCTGAGGAGCGCGCTCGGCAATTCTCAAGCACTCGACGAGAACGCGCTGGAGTCTATTGAGGAAACGTTGATCGCCGCGGATGTAGGAGTCGAGACCGCGCTCAGCCTCGTGGAACTCCTGAGGAGCAACACCGCGAAGATCTCATCGGGCGGTGTCGACGCGGCAGTGGATCTCATCGCACGCGATATCGAGCAGGTGCTCAGGCAGGCCGGAACGATGCGGAACGGGCTTGAGCGTGCGCGGCCGCACGTCATCATGGTGGTCGGCGTCAACGGAACCGGGAAGACGACAACAACAGGGAAGCTGGCGGCGCTTGAGAGACGTGCAGGACGGAGCGTCATGCTGGCAGCTGCCGACACGTTCCGGGCTGCCGCGCGTGAACAGTTGAGCATCTGGGCCGAGCGCAGTGGTTCGCAGTTCATTGCGGGTGAGGAGGGCGGCGATTCCGCTTCTGTGGCCTTCGATGCTCTGAGTGCTGCCATCGCTCGCGACACCGACGTGCTCATAGTCGACACGGCCGGGCGACTTCACACACAGAAGAACCTGCTTGAGGAATTGACCAAGATCCGACGTGTGCTGGGGAAGCGAATGCCGGGGGCTCCTCACGAGGTTCTGCTGGTTATCGACGCCAACACGGGTCAGAACGCCCTTTCACAGGCCAGGCTGTTTCATGATGCAGTTGAGATCAGCGGGATCGCTCTGACCAAGCTGGACGGGACGGCCAGGGGTGGGATCGCTGTGGCGATCGCGCGGGAACTCGCGATTCCCGTCCATCTCGTGGGGTTGGGGGAAGGCATCGACGATATAGAGGTGTTCGACCCGGGGATCTTTGCGAGTGCCCTGATACGAGCGAATTGAGTATGGAACGACCATAGGCAGCGACCCCCCAATGGCATCTGCGATTCCGCCTAGACCATCTTCGATCAACCCCGTCGCGATCTGCAAGAACACCACACGTTGGGCAACAGGGCCAAACCGGCAGATCACCCAATCGTAGAACATGATTGACAAAGCGGGGGAGCGTACGGCAGCATCGGACGCAAGTAATCATAGGTGGTTTCTATTTCCGGAGAGACGAGATGAAGAAGACTATGCCCGAATGGAAGTGTGCGAACACCGGGGCGTCGATGTTCATCCTCATGGTGGAGTGGACAATCCTGCTCGGTCTCTCCTGTATGTTCCTCTGCCTTTCCTGCGAGTCGGCCAGCGCGGGACGACCGGAGGAAGGATGGGTCTCTTTTGATGGAGTGACGACGTCTCCTGCTGCGGCCCGTGTTGAGGTGATCTCCTCGAGCCTGTCCGAGGTCATACTCAGACTGACGGTTCCTGGCATGCTCGTGGAGCGCATCGTCCATGAAGGAGATGAGTACGATCGCCTCGAGCTTCCGGGCTACAAGTACTCGGGAGCAGTTGGACACCCCGCGATGCCGGCCGTGAGACATCTCGTCGCTGTGCCAAAGGGCTGCGACGTCTCTGTCTCTGCCGTGCTCCTCGATTCCCTCCTCTTCTCGGATGTTCTCGTCTATCCAGTTGAGGATCTGGTCACGCGGTATACCAACGAGGGCTGGTCCTATCTCGCTGAGGAGTTTGCGAAGGATCCTGCAGCCTACTCGACGAGCGACCGCTCTCCGTGGCTCGCGGCCGAGGTAGAGGAGGTGGCGAGCTTACGAGGGCAGGGCGTGGCGCGAGTTGCACTCGCGCCGATTCAGTTCACGCCATCCACCGGAGAACTGCGGATCACTCCGTCAATGCTCGTGACTCTCACGATCACCGGGGGCTCCGGCACTACCTCAGAAGAACTTGGCCCCTTTTCGGACATCGCCGCAAGACTGGTCCTCGGGTACGGCGGGGCTGGAGCGATAGGTTGGCGCGGACCGGGCGAGAATGGGAGTTGGGGAGTCAAGCGATCACTGGCGGGTTGTGACTCGCTGGGCGTCGACTACCTTATGATCGTCGAGGGGAGCTTGATGGGTTCCCATGCCCTCAGGACGCTGGCGGCACATCGGACGACGTACAACGGGTGGAACGTCGCGATCGTGCCTGATACCACGGTTGCCGACGCCACCGGCGGGGGCACCATCAGTGCTCAGGCGATCCATGACTTCATCCAGGACGTCTACGAACTGGGGAATGCCGAACACATGGCTGATGGTCGCTTGGGCTACGTACTCCTTGTGGGAGATGCGAGAGCGGGGGAGCCCCACTTCCTTCTTCCTGCAAAGGAACTGCCCTACGGCCTATTGAATTCCATGTGTACGACGGACCACCTGTACGCGTGCGTCGATGAGGATGATCTCCTTCCAGATCTCAGCATCGGACGGATGTGTGTCAGTGACACACTGGAACTCCTAGAGGAGGCGTCCCGGACTATCGATTATGAAGTCGGTGCCGTTTCTGCGGAGACGTGGCGGTCCAGGGCGCTCTTCGCGTGCGGGTTCGCATGGTTTGAGTGCGACGCCATCGACGAGGACATGGCGGCCGGCGCTCATGCAGCCTTCGCCTTGGCGGGGACCTACCTGGACGAAGCCGGGATATTGACTCAGGAGATCCACGCACATGAGCTTCTGCCGCCGGCCCACTGTGTGGTTCAATACGGTCGCATGAATCCCCTCCTTATCGATGCCGTGAACGGCGGTGCGCGATTCGTGCAGATGTGCACGCACGGAGCCATTCACGAATGCAATGGCTTGGAGCATGGGCGTGTCCCGGAGTTCACGAATGCGGACAGCTTGGCCTTCTGGATGAGTTATTCATGCATGACAGGTGCCTATGATCTACCAAGTGAGAATCCAAGTACTCCGTGGGATTGCTTGGGCGAGAATCTCATGCACGAGACCGACTTGGGTGGAGCAGTTGCATTCTTCGGCTCGAGCGAGAACGCCGGCGCTCCCTGGAGGGATGTCGGGACCTATCTGTGGGAAGGGATGTTCGACCATGATCACCACAGGGTCGGCGAGGCCATCGGCTTTGCCAAGATTAAGTTCTTGAGCCTCATTGATACGGAGCCATTGACTCTGGCGAACATCAACTTCGTGAGGTTCAACCTCTTGGGTGACCCTGCTCTGGATCTGTTCCTCACGGACACCGGTAGCGCGGGGTATGCTTCCGCGCCCGACTACGCCATTGACGAGGATGATCTTTCTACAGATCCGCCGTTTCCCAATGTTGGCGCGGAGGTTGCGCTTCTGGCTGAGATCCATAATGAGAGCAACTATGTCCCGGACGGTCCCGTCGATGTGGCATTCGAGGTTCGAGAGGTGGGGGGCGGGAGCACGATCTTCTCAGACACTGCCCAGGTTGCACCCGGGACGTGGAGTTCGGAGACCGCGAGCGTCACCTGGACCCCCACACTGGCCCACCTGGGGCACGTGGAGGTCAGCGTCATAGTCACGCCGACGACCGGCCCGGCAGAGCTTGACACTGAGAATAACACCGCATGCCGACCGATCTGCACTTAGGTAGAGCGAGATGGGTTCCCGATCGAACTGGGAGGGGCGCCGGGCATTGCGCCGTTGGCCGTGGACGCGACCTCGGACGCCGGCCTCGAAGTCATCTCCGGCTCGGTTGCACCGGGGAGCGTTGTCGTAGTCACTTGCGACGGAGACACGGTTTGGAGTGAACCCGCTGTTTCGGCGAGCCAGGTCCACGGTCCTGTGGCAGTGGGTGACATCAACGTCGATGGCGTACGAGAGGTCGTCGTCTCATGGGGAACCAAGATTGAAGCGCTGAACCTTGAGAGTGGGACCTCAGTTGGCGAGTACGGCATTCTCACGGGTCTCTGTGGCGCCCCCGCGCTCGCGGACCTCGTGCTTGGAACTGAGGCTGGGGATATCGAGATTGTGGTAGAGCGGGAGTGGACTGTGCACAGCGGGATGCCCACGCACGCAGTAGCCGCAGTAGCCGCGGACTGGAACTCCCTCGTGTGGGAGAAGCTGGATGATACGTTCCTTCGCGCTTCTCCCGTGGGGCACTCGCCCACGGTCGTCGATCTAGATGGCGATGGCCGCAGGGATGTGGTTGTGGCGCACATGCATCAGCAGGAGCAGATTGTCCGCATCGGGGCGAGGCGAGGACACGACGGTTCAGAACTGTGGTTCGCGTTGGTGGAAGCCGGCGGTTCTCAGTTCTCATGCAGCGTTGCTGCAGCGGAAGTCGTGGCTGACAGCGCGGGCATTGAGCTGCTTTGCGGAACGGATCATCTCACGTGCCTCAGCAGTCGGGGAAACGAATGCTGGCAGATCGAGCTGCAGGGCAATGCAGCCGGTTTCGCGATCGGTGATCTCACTGGCGACGGCTCGCTCGAGATCGTGACGGGCACGCACCTCAACTTCACCTCCTTGGAGAACTACGCTGGTTGTTTGTATGTGGTCGATGATGACGGGGCAGTGCTGGATTCCCTCGGGCTCGGTGGGGCCTGTCTGGCGCAGCCCGTGCTCGCCGATTTGGACGCGGACGGCAAGATGGAGATTGTCGTAACTGCGAGCCATGACGAGATGTTCGGACCGTGGCTGGGTTCTGTCACAGAGCTTCACGTGTTCACTTTCGACTTCGACATTCCTGCAGGGGAACTCATACGTCACACGAGCTTCCCTCGCCCTCTGCTCTTCTGGGGTCGATGCACTGCATCACCTCTTGTTGCCGATACGGATCTGGATGGCTTCCTTGAGATCTGGATTGCCGATGGCGAGGGGCTTCTTCACTGCCTCGATCTTGCACAGCTTGAGCCACCGGTACAGGGCAAGTTGTCCCGCTGGACGTGCTTCCAGCACGACGCCCGACACACGGGTGTGTATGAGACCCCGGTTTCAGGTCCCTATCCCGAGACCACCGAAGCCTCCTGGTGGGGTGACTATCTCCTCACAGGCGATGTGACGATCGATGCCACATCGAGCCTCCTTGTCCAGCCCGGCACAACCGTGCGTGTTGTCGCCGGTGAAGACGATCAGGACTCCGGCGTCGAAACCGGCCTTGCCGAACTGATCATCCATGGCGAAATGGTGGCAAGTGGAGATGGAGCCTCTGCCCCCACGGTCTTTGCATCCGCCGCTTCTGAGCCTTCGCCCGGCGACTGGTATGGGATCAGAGTGTGTGAGGATGGAACGGGTGAGATCGACGGGTGTACTGTGAAGGATGCCTTCATCGGGATCACGGCCACCGAGCCCGATGTTCTTGCCGTGGAGAACTGCGTGATCGAGAGCTGCGAAGTGACCGGTATCAAGTGCAAGGGCCCCGCCGTCGGCACAAGCGACATCCTTATCTTCCATAATCTGATCTCGGATGCAGAGACGGGCATCGATCTGGAACGGTGCGACGCGACGGTAGATACGAACACAATCACCTACTGCGGCAGTTACGGGATCAGCATGGCATGGGACAAAGGCTCCGATATCACGCGGAATGTCATCTCCTTCCCGTTCTCTGCCTCCGGTGGACCGTTCGCGGGGATTAGGCTGAATGTGCAATCAGGCTCGGCCTACGTCACAGACAACAGCATCACAAACGCCCGATCCAGTGGCATCACGTGTGGGTTTCAGGGCTCGGGCAAGACCAAGGTGTACGTTACAGACAACACGATCCTCGACCAGCAGGTCTCCACTACATCGAAGGGCATGTACTTCTACCAATCCAAGGCCATCCCAAGGCGGAACCACATCGTCGAGAAGCGAGACGGCTTCTGGATCGAAGAGGCTACCGGCCTCGACGAGAGCCCCAATCTCGGGATAACAATGGGAGACGGCGGCTACAACAGTGTGAATGGGACCTTGCTCCGCTACGGAGTGCGCGCTGACCCATATTGCCTCACGACGGTCAGAGCGGAGGCGAACTGGTGGGGTACGGCGAACCCAGGCGAGCCGCTGTTCATGGGGCTGGTGGACTGGCATCCGTTCCTTGTAGCCGATCCGTTCGAGCGTGGGGGATCCGGCGACGGTGATGAGGTCGAGGAGGGGATCCCATTCTGTCTCATCCAGAACTCCCCGAACCCGTTCAATCCAGTAACCGCGCTCAGGTTCGGTCTCCCGGCCCGGCAGGCCGTGACTCTGTCCATCTATGATGTTGCGGGCAGGCGTGTGACGACTCTGGTGGATGGCACTATGGATCCCGGCTGGCACGACATCGTTTGGGACGGTCGGGATGATGCCCAGCACAGGGTCTCTTCCGGCGTCTACTTCTGTCGCTTGATATCGCAGGGTTCAACATCGGTCAAGAAGGTGGTATTATTGAAGTAGGAGGCGCCCGATGAACGGATGGAACAGTCGGTGCTACGTAATCCCCATGATGGCCGTAGTGCTGCTCGCAAGCGCAGCGGGTGTCAGCCGCGCCGCCAGGGTCGAGCTTGAGTCAAGCGTCACGGGATCTGTGATCGAGGCCGGTACCGAGACTCCCATGAGGTTCCTGGCGAAGTTCGATCTGCCGGAGTATCTCGAGGAAGCGGAGATCGAGCTTGCCGTGGTCGAGTTCGCTACGGTGGTTGAGTGCGATGCCTCGGTGGGCGGTATGACCCTGAACGCATTCTTCGTGACCGAGGACTGGGATGAGGGCCTCGTCGACTGGACGGGGTTCGACGGTAGTGGTGCAGAGCCCTTCGACCGTGCTCTTCACGCCATGTGGGGTGTGGCGGCTGGAGACTCGTCGCTCGTTCGCCTGGATGTGACCGAGATGGCGGCGATCTGGGCGGATGACGCGGCAGCCAACCGCGGGTTCATGCTGGCTCCATCGGCCGGCGAGGAAGGCAGCATGCTGCCGGAGTTCGCAGGTGGCCTGCGGGCAGGCGTTGCCACACTGACTGTCTGGTACACGCCGAGGGCGATGGATGTAGAGCATGATGATGGCGATCGGTAGAACGGCGTCGCACGGAGAAGAGAACAAGTCCAGCGGCCAATGCTCCTATCTGAAGATGATCGGCCAGCACCGATGGAAGGGGGGACAATATGTGGATTCGGAGTGCTATTGCAGTGGTGTTGCTGGCAAGCTCTATGTTCCAGCTCGCAGCAGAGGCGCAGGACATCGCGTGGGTGCCGGCGCATGACTGGGCGCCACAGGGGATGAGTTCGAATCTCGCAGCAGGTGATCTCGACTGCGATGGAGACATCGACATCACAATGCTAGGCGTCAACCCAGCCAGACACTACTGGAATGTGGGCTCTGCAGAGGAGCCAATCTGGTCCGAGGATACTTCGCAGTTCTCCGAGGTGGACTACTGCCACTACCGATGCGGTGGCTTTGGTGATCTAGACGCAGATGGGGATCTGGATCTAGCTGTGATCTGCTACGACGACGACTTCGTGCGATTCTACTGGAACACAGGCAGCTGCGCGGCGGCGTACTGGGAGGAGGATCTGACGGTCTTCGCCGGATTGTACATGCCTATGGGTGGTGGTCAGCCACGGCTGGCTGATATGGACGCAGACGGCGATCTGGATCTTCTGTATGCGGGTCCTACGGGTAGGACGTTGTACGCTCGCAACGCGGGGACTAGTACTGCTCCGAGCTTCGAGTACGTGGGTCAGATCATGGAGATCCCGCTGATGGGCTCGAACGCCAGACACGCTCTCGGCGATCTTGATGGCGACGGTGATCTTGATATCGTGAGGATCACCCTCCATACCCAGCCCGAGTGCTTCGAGAACATCGGAACGCCGCAGTCCTTCGAGTTCGTGGAGAACCCGCAGATGATCGTGGGCGCAGGGTTCCCTCCTGATGGGTTTGCACTGGGCATCGAGCTGGCAGACATGGATGGCGATGGGGATCCTGACCTGTTCCTTTCTGACGGTTTCGGCCAGAACCTATTCTATTTGAACGACGGCGTGGTTCCCGTTGAGCCGACAAGCTGGGGGGTTATCAAAGCCACGTACAGGTAGGCAGCACCGCTTCCATCCTGGGCGTCTGACCAACAGGTCCGACCTCAAAGAGCACTGCAACTTTGAGCGGTCAGACCGGGTACAAGGTGACCCACCTTTGCGTCTCTGAAGGTTCGATCGAGGTCGCACGGTAGCAGCATGAAGAGTCTTGGGTCAAGAGTGGGGTCGCGTTCGTGGAGGATCTGGAGCGGGGAACGATCACCTCTGGAAGCGTTCTTGTGTGCGAGATTGTAGAAGTGCTGGTAGATGGTGATCTTGGCGAAGAAGTCATCTCTCGATGAGAAGGTCTCGATGTCGAAGAAGTGTGGTTCGATGGTTGCGTGTACGGACTCGACATCGGCGTTGGCATTGCAGCAGCCGGGCGGTATGTAGGTGTGGGTGGCCCCCATGATCTTTTCGATGGTGTGGACGAAGCCTGAGAGCTTCTCTCTGATTGTTCCGCCCTCGAACTCGGATCCGTTGTCGGTCTGTATGTTGACGTCGGTGGTGTCGATGCCGCATTCCTGGAGATGTTCGAGGATCCTTCTGACGGTGATCTCGGCGTAGTTCAGTGAGAGGCAGTCCCCGTAGGAGACGAACTGCGCTCCAGTGGCAAGTTCTCTGACGGTGTACTGAAAGCCTGGTAGAAAGCCTGGTAGGTTGAGGGCTCTGATGCATGGGTAGTAGTTTGGGATGTCGTTTAGATGCTTGACGTCCATCTGGAAGCGCGTGAAGGGCTTGCAGGCCTGTTTGATAGCCCTGAGATCGTTCCTTCGCTGGTGCTTCTTCCGACGTTTTCTTGTGATGCCGTTCTCACGCTTGACTCGAGCGATGGAGCCGATGCCGTAGGGGAGGTCGAACTCATGCTTGAGATGTCTTGCTCCGAAGCCTGGAGTCTTCCTGGCCTGTCTAATGATGGCTTTCTCGGTCTCGGGAGAGGTCTTGTGTGGGCAGGAGTGTGGAGCTCTGCTCCTGTCCTTGAGTCCTCGGAGACCTTCGGAGTTGTGTCTTCTGACCCACTTCCTGACAGTGTTCCTGGCGCACTTGAAGTCACGTGCTGTGGCTCTGATGCCGTGCTTACGAGCGTTCTGTACCATCCTGAGCCTGAGATCGAAGGTGTAGTCTTTGGATCGGATCATGTTATAGTATCCATCGGGACACATGAGCACCTCTCTGTCTGCGGGTTCTGATCGACACGCAGTCTAACGGAGGCGTCTCTTTGTGTCCCCCTTTCTTCTGTTGGAGCGGCGTCTGGGCCGTCTGAAGCTCTCAGAGGCCAGGATCTCCTTCAACTGCCTATGGGTCCTGGGGCCGAAGCAGGCCAGCTTCCTCAACCGGCTGGGTGGGTCACCATGTACCCATGCGTTCCCTCACTGCAACTTTGAGGAGCTGTTGTAGCAAAGCGAAAGTGTCCTCTTAACAGCAGAGCATAAATGTCCTCTGTGTCTATGGAGCCGGTCTTGAAGCCATGTAGAC
Organism: Candidatus Eiseniibacteriota bacterium; assembly: GCA_030622115.1. Lineage (GTDB taxonomy): Bacteria > Joyebacterota > Joyebacteria > Joyebacterales > Joyebacteraceae > Joyebacterum. The sequence goes on along the minus strand of JAUXGN010000005.1, from coordinate 27 downwards.
CTGGATCAAGTGTTTTGCCCCCTTTGG
>JAUXGN010000085.1 GCA_030622115.1 Candidatus Eiseniibacteriota bacterium | reverse complement strand
CTGGGCCAGTTCAGCGGTTCGTGCGCCTGATGTACGAAAACCGGCGTGCGACTGCCACGCCGATTGCATACTACAGCCCGCGGGACGGGGACGCAACGGATTCCAGTTTGAACGACGGCCGGGACCGACGCCCCTGGACCGACGCCCCGACACCTTGCGGGGTCGCACGCACCGTGCTAGGCTTCCCCCAGCCGTGTGCCGGCACGCGGCTGGGAGCGCTCTGCGGTAGCAGACCACGACACCCGTGGAGCGCCAAGGAGAAGTGGTGTGATCGAGGGCGAGTCTCCAGCTCGGATGGTTCTCAAGGTGATGACTGAAATGCCTCCCCAGCGCTCGCGGATGGTCGTCTTGGCGATGTACTCGTGGCCCGAGTTCTGGTCGATGGGCGAGGGCTGCGGCACGCCGTCGTTCATGGCGTCCGTGACGAGTTTCCCGAAGCACGGGCACGAGATGCACGTTCTAATCCCCGGCCCGCGCGGAGTGCCTCGCGAGGAGGAGTACCGCGGAGCCACGCTTCACCGGTTCCGAACGGGGGTCGCGTTCGTGCCGGCATTCCGTGGAGGCCGGATCCTCCACCATATCAGACTCCTCGCCACATACGTCTACTGGTTCGTTCGCGCAGTGCCCGCGGGTCTCGCCCTCGCGGCGCGCGTCTCACCCGATGTCATCTTCGGCATGGAGAAGCTGGGAGCCCCTGCGGCGTCTCTGGTGGGGTTCCTCAGGGGCATCCCGAACGTTACACGTCTTTTCGGGTCCGAACTAGACATGGTCGTCGGACACAGGCTCAAGTTCATGCTCCGCTACCGCGACATCTGCGCGTTCAGAGCACCGGCCGACTTCATCATCATGTGCAACGATGGCTCCGCGGGCGACAAGATGGGCGCGATGCTCGGGGTCGACATGGAGAGATTCGCCTTCCTGCCCAACGGCCTTGACAAGGCGGCCTTCATGGCTGTCGAGCCCGCGGGTCCGAGTGCCACAGACCTAGGTGTCCCCAAGAGGAACAGGGTGGTTCTCAGTGTCGGGAGACTCGATCAAGAGAAGCATGTGGACCGTCTGCTTCGCGCTGCACCAGAGATCCTCTCGGTGCGCGATGATGTTACCTTTCTTGTTGTCGGCACCGGGGAGGAAGGACCGGCGCTCAGCAAGCTGGCCGACCGACTCGGTGTCGCCGACCACGTCATCTTCGCCGGTGCGATCCCACATGAGAGCCTCCCAGGTGTCTACGCGAGCGCCGATCTCCAGGTGATGCTGTCGAACCGCTCGAACGCCACCAACACTCTCCACGAGGCAATGATGTCGGGTGTACCGGTCATCGCGCTCAACACCGGAGGAACCGCCGGCGCCATCGAGGACGGGAGGACCGGGATCCTGCTTGAGGAGGATGATCTCCCGAGGCTTCCCCGGATCATCCTCGAGCTTCTGGCAAACGACGAGAAGAGAGAGACACTGGCGGAGGCCGCCCGGAGGGCCGTGGACAAGAGAATCCCAACGATCGAGGAACGTCAGGCGATCGAGGTGGAAATCGTGGAGCGTGTGGTCAACGAAGACCGGGCGAAGCGAGGCGGACGGCGGCGGCGTTGACGGATCGTGCCGGATTGAACTAGCGGCGCGCGAAGGGCCCCGTGAGTCTGTGCGCGGACGTCCGTCGCCGAACATCTACGAGGCAGCCTTGGTGTCGGGATTCACGAGCTTCGTCCCGTGCGGACGTTCTGGAACACCGGAACGATCCCAATCGAACCGGAACAGCTCGGCGTTCCCCTCGCCCTTACCCAAGTGTGCCTCGAGACGTGAGAAGCCCACGCGCCGCCCGCAGTGCTCGCAGTACCGATAGAAGGGCGAACCTGATTCTATGGTTCTTCTGACCTCGCGATAGATGGCGCTGTTCCAGACCGCGAGTATCCCTCCGTCCGTGCGCACGTTCCCGACACTCTCCTCCCAGGACGAGTAGCACATTCGCGCCGTCCCGTCCGTGTCGATAATCATCGTGTCCCACGGGAGAACGCACCGCGCCCGGAAACCGCCGTCCTGGATGTCCGGGGGAAGATGCAACACGACCCCCGTCTCCTCGGCGACGCGTCTCGCCTCCTCGAACACGCTTCTCTGGAACTCGGGATGGTTGAAGAGGGAGTCGGCCACATCGGTCTCCCCCTCCACCGTAAGGTAGTTGACGTTCAGATCCTCGATGCCGACGTCGGCGGCCAGACGCACGAGGTCGACGAGTTCCTCGATGCTCTCGCGCATCGCGACGAAGTTCCCCTGAACCACCGGTGCGCTCGAACCGTGACGTCTCTTTGCCTCGACGACGGCGGCGATCCCAGACAGCAGCCGGTCGAAACGCAGGCCCCTGCGCAGCCGCTCGACGGTCTCGGCCCTCGCGCCGTCGATCGAAAAAGTGAACATGTCGACCCGCGCGGAACACACGAGGAAATCGGCCAGCTCGGGGGTCACGAGCATGCCGTTCGTCATGATGTTGCAGCCGATCCCGCGCTCCCCGGCCATGCGGAGCATCTCCGGCGCGTCTCGATTGAGAAAAAGCTCGCCGAGGCTGCAGAATCTGTATTGGATCGCCCAAGGAGCGCTCTCTTCGAGTATCTCTCGGAAGAGCTCGATGCTGAGGTCAGCGGGCCCCACGGTTTCGTAGTGCACGCAGCCTACACAGCGGAGATTGCAGCGATGCGTCGGGACGATATCGAGGGTTCTCGGTCCCGTCCGCAGTCTCTCAGCCCGGGCTGCCCGTTCGAGGCGATTGATGAGGAATCGGTACCGCTGGCCGACTGAGAGCCGGCGAAACCGTTCGACACGCGTCCGCATATACTTGGCTCGCGAGGAGCATTCATGCCTGCTGGCCATGACGAGAGCCTACAGCGCGCTGGCACCACAGTAAAGCAAGTTGCGCGGCGAGAAGAGGGCGCCGCGGGCCTGTCTACCGATGCGAGCGACCGCAGACCTGGGCGCCGCGCGGCACCAGCAGATGGAATCTCTCGCAACATATGACCGAACTCGGTGTAGCATACTGTGGAGATGCTGTGGTATGCTTCAATCGCTGGAACTGGGACCACTTCGGCGCGCCACCACACTTCACGCGGGCGGCGCCATCCGGAGGTCAGCATGGCAAAGAGCCCAGAACAACGACCCGCCAATCCCTCAGCCTGGCGCGCACTGACGGCATTGAGGGACTTCCCCTACCCATATGTCGCGGCTCTCGCCATATCGTGCGACCCTGACGACCTCCGCAACCGGGAAGACTTCCTGGCTGTAGCTCGCTTCCTTAACACGACCGATGAGACAGCGATGGGCCCGGGGCTCGGCCTCGAGACTGGGTTTGGCTTCTGGTTGTACGATGCGTGCGGTGGGTGCGACTTCACGCTCTTCCAGGGCGTTTCCTCTCAACGCTCCTGTAACGCACAATTGATTGAGGACCTGATCGAGTCTGGACACCTGGACTTCATCCACGGTTACGGCGATTTCAGCGAGGGAGGCTTCGAGCGCCGATACGCAAAGGAGGCATTGGAGTACCTGGCAGCCAGAGGCCTCCGGCTACAGGTGTGGGTGAACCACGGCGGCGACCGCAACACCCAACAGATCGGGAGCCTACCGGAGCAGAGGGGAGACAACAGGGATGCCGAGGAATACCACACAGACTTGCTTCTCCCCTACGGGATCAGGTTCGCAGAGAGGTTCGAGATCGTCCACACAGTCGGACAGGACGCACCGTGCAACCTCTTGGACAGACTGAAGCAGGCGGTCGAGCTCCTCCTGTATGCCGTGCGAGCAGGAGAATGGAAAGCCCGGACGCTCTTCTCAAATAGACTGCTAGGGACCCTACGCCTGGACGACGGGCAGTTCGTGTACACTTTCAGGAGATTCGCGGGCAAGCGCGGCGGTCTGCGCAGGGCAGGATCCGAGGAGTTGCCCGAGCTGATCTCCAAGCGCGTCCTCGACGAACTACAGGCGAAGGGCGGCTACACAATCATCTACACACATCTCTGGAGGAATCGGGAACGCCCCGACATCCTTCCGCAAGAGACTCAAGACGCCCTTCGGGACCTTGCAGCCCGACACCGACACGGCAAGATCTGCGTGACAACCACGAAGAAGCTGCTCATCTACAACCTCGTTCACAACCATTTGGTTTGGGATGTGGACAGCACAGGAAGTGAGTTGGCCATCCGCATTGGCGGCGTGATGGAGCCGTTGGGCGGCTTCAGGATACCCACGCTCGAGGAACTCCAGGGAATGACCTTCTACACGCCCCACCCTGAGGCGACTCGCGTCTATCTCCAGGACCGCGAGATCGGTAGCGCCGTCGCAAACCCGCCGGATCACACAGCCCTCAAGAGCATTAGCATCCCTCTCACACGTCAGGTATTCCCCCGGAAGTACTGCTCCTAG
>JAUXGN010000070.1 GCA_030622115.1 Candidatus Eiseniibacteriota bacterium | reverse complement strand
TCCAGGAACTGAAAGCCGACTGTGCCGACCTTCTCGAACATCTCTGTGGCTGACGCCGGCACCGCCAGAACACCCACAGCGAGCAGGGCCAGTAGAAGCTTCCGAGTCAAGAACTCCCTCCTTCCGCCGGTCGGCAGGCGCGTCCGGGCTCATGCCGCCGGCACCACATCAGCTACTTGATGATCGCGAACTTCCCGATCGTCTCTCCCACCGGTGAGTCGATGTGGTATAGATAGACACCGCTCACAATGATCTGATTGTTTCGAGAGATCATGTTCCAGCAAGCATCTCCACCTGTGTCCTCAGCATCCGGATGGAGCGTCTGAACGAGTTCCCCTCCAAGCGAGTAGATCCTGATGATCGCGTCGCGCGGCAGATTCTGGAAACATATCTTCTCTCCAGTCGGGTCAGTCTCGTCGGGTGCGAGGTTCCAACGTGCCATGTACTCGTGATCGACATAGGGATTGGGCACAACGCGCACGTCATCCAGCGTGTTGCGCACTCCCGAATTCGGTATGACGAGGGTCTTGTTCTGCGTGTATTTCCCGTAGTGATAGCCCTCACCCGTGCTGTCGTATGCGGTAACGGAATACCAGTAGGCGAAACCGTTCTTCACGAGCGTATCGACGAATGCGTACTTCCCGATACCCTCAAGCCCCGTGTCCCAATCCTCCAGCTCGCCACCACCGTCTCCCCTGTCAATGTCGAGGATGAGCTGCCAGTCCTGGTCGCGCGGCTCAGTCGATTCTCTCGTCCACCCGACAGCCTTCCACACCTGATAGCCGAAGAAATCCCTGATCCTGGTCAGCGGATCTTCGATGTCCTCCGGATAGTCATCCCATTCGAGACGAACGAAGTGATCTCCAGCCGTGATCTCCTGGCCCGGAGGAGGAGGAGGAGTATCGGCAACCCAGTGGATGAGCACGCTCTCCGGTTCCCCCACACAGTTCGGAACACTCTGAGTAATGCCGTTGTAGATCTGCTGCGCTGTCGCGGCGTTCTCGATCATCCCACCAAAGCCCTGCCCCAGCACGAAGGCGTACTGGAACTCGAGTGTGTCACCCGGCAGTATCTCCCTGAACGGCCCGGCCGAAAGCAGCAGGCGGTAGTCCTGCGGTGATTCGGCGTCATGATCAATATTGACGAGGTTCTCGTCGTCCTCGTCCACATCGCCATCGTTGTCGTTGTCGATGCCATCCAGCAGAGGGAAGTCCGCGGCCCCCCTCAGAAGGCGGTAGCGGTCTCTGTCATGATTCGGATCCTCAGCACCGATCGACCAGATGCTGAACGCGTGAACCTGGACCTTGGTAGGGGCACTCGGCAGATTCCCCGGCTGCAACGTATCGGCATCGATCGTTGGGTGACCAAGGAACATGCAGCCGATGTAACCACCGGCAACATTGCCGTCTTGCCCATACGGGTCGTCGAACATATAGCAGAGCGACATATCCAGCGTATCGAGCAACGAAGGATCATTCGGATTCTGGTTCACTACCGCTGTGTCGATATAGCCGCCGCGATCATCTGCCCAGTAGAAAAGATCATTGATGTCGGGGCCGGCGTCCGCATCCACCATGAAGCCGACGTACGCCATGCGGATCGTATCGTCACCAACGTTCGTGATCTGGTAGTTGATTCCGACGAAATCGTCTGTCTTCTCACTCGTCCACTGGTAGCTCTCCTGAACCACTCTGAGACCCAGGCTCCTGTGAAGATCTATCGACGCGTTCCCGTTGACGTCCTCCTCGTAGGTGTCCGCATAGACCATTCGGAACATCTGCTGCGAGATAGCGGCGAAGTCTTCATCTATGAGACCATCATCATCATTGTCGACCCCGTCAAGCGGATCCTCATCGTACCACTCGAACGGGTCATCCTCGAAGAAGACATGGTCCGAGCAGTCGCCGTCATCGTCAGCAAGCCGCGTGCTATTCGCACCACCCTCCCAGGCCTCATAGATCGTCGCCAGGAAGTCCTCAGGATCGGGACGGAATTCCTGCTGGTAGACGGCCGCGGTGACGAGCGTATCCGGAAGCCCGGTCACGTCGTTCCGAACGATACCCCCGAACCACAGACCCGCTGCAAACAGGTACTCGTTGTTGCTGCCCGCCGGCCACTCGCAGGACGGATTGTTGAGGTCACCGCCAAATCTGCCGAAGAACCCCAGATTGCTGACGTGAAGCAACACCTGTCCGACGCTGTGATACCAGCCGAAATAGACGTAGATCCGGCTCTCGATCGTATGCATCGCCTTGTCGTGGCGAGCTCGATCGGTCGGGTCCATCCTCGCCTCCACATCGCCCGGAATGCAGACGACCGCCATTGAGACGAAAGACACAAGTGCGATCGCTACTACCAGCCGTCGTGCCCCGGGGGAAGTGGCGCGTCCTTTTCTCTGACTATTCGTGCCAAGAATCATCAACAACCTCCGCACTGATTTTCCGGCGATCGTTACGCGTCGGTCGACAGAAGTCAAGAAGATCTCCCGCTCGACTTGACGCAAAGGCGACTACCAGTCGACGGCGACTCCAACCCTGATGACGCGCCCCTCATGAAAGGTAGACGGATCGTGCAGGGGTTCGAGGACCTCACGCCCCTGGGGATCTGTCTCAAGATAGGCTCCTCCCAGATTCCCGGTCTCCGTGTAGTACTCGGCCCCGTAGTTACCCAAACCACCGACGTTTCGCTTGTCGAACACGTTCAGCGCCTCGAAGAAGAGACGGAATTCGCGCTCGTACAGCCTGTATTTCTTCGTCCCACGCAGATTGACCATAGTGTGAGACGGGAGCCTGCCTGAGTTCACGGATTCGGGATCGATCTCCTTCTGGCCAAGATAGACCGGGGTGTAAGGCGTCCCGCTACCGTAGCTGTAGTCGAAAGTCACTTCCCAGTTGCCGGGGTCGCTGACGAAGAGGAATCCCGTCAGTGTATGACGCTCATCCCAAGCAAGAGGGATCTCCTTGAGCGGCTGTCTTGGGAGTCCAAGCGCATCTGCATTGGCGCCCTGGTTCTCATCGGAACTCACGCCTGTGGCCTGAAGCCACGTGTACGACACATTGCCCGAGAAGAAATTCGAAAACCTCTTCGTGAATCTGAACTCGATGCCCTGAACAGACGAATAGTCCTTGTTCACGTACGTGTAGACGGAGCCCTCAGTCGGACCTCTCTGGTACTCCTCAGTAGCAAGGAGTCCAAAGATGTCCTTGTAGAAGCCCGTGATGTCTATGGCGACGTTCTGCGAGAACTGGTGCTCCGCTCCAAACTGGTACGAGGTCGTAACCTCCGGCTCCAGTCCCGAGAACCCGATGACCCTGCCCCCCACGGCCTCCTCGAGATCTTCGCCCGAGGCATAGTACGCCACGAGGCGGGGCATCTGATAGAAACGGCCGTAATGGAAATGAAGGGCGTCCCGATCGGAGATGGGATGCGCGATTCCAAGCCTGGGACTCACAACCGCAGAGATCCTCTCCCGCCAGATCTCGTACTCACCGATGCCCGATGACCCACCCGGGTCCGACCAGTCGAGCCTCAATCCCGCGCGGACGATCATGCCCTCGTATCGCATACGATCCTGAACATAGAAGGCCCCATTCGCCGGGTAGCCCTCGTAGATGTCGTGGCGAAAGCGCTGGTCCGTGTAGAGAGCTTCGTCCCAGTTGAAGAACTCGAAATCATCACCCTCAGCGAGAGTATCGCTCGCGCTCGGAATCAACGCCCCCAGGCTAAGGTTCTGAACTGAGAGTTCGCTGTAGATTACCTCCATACCCGTTCTGAACTGATGCGTCTCATTCGGCTGATTCGTGACATCCGCCTTGAAAGTCGTCGCGCTCGTGGTCTGGTATGACCAACCCAGATTGTCACCCCAGGTACGGAAATAGCCGGTCTCGGGATTGAGATCGTTGTCCGAATCCGGATCGGTCGTCCTGTTTCCGCCGACGTAGGCCTGCCACCAGTAGTCGTTCGGGTCCTCGTGGAGCCAGAACTTCTCCTCCGACTCGAAAAGCGCCAACCTCACTGTGTAGAAGACAGACGGGCTGACGGTATCGCGCCAGACCAGTTTCTTCTGAGTGAACTGGCTCCTTACGGTCGGCGTGTGCTCGGCCGCGTTGTAATACCCATACGTCTCATCGAGCGGTACGTGAGACCAGTCTTCGTGTTCGGCCGACCAGTAACCTGACCGTGAATACCTGTGACTGTAGTAGTCACGCTCGGTCTTGGACAACAGATACTCCGCCGTAAGCTTCCGCGTGGGTGTCACGAAGTACGAGAGCTTGCCCTGCGTCGTAATGAACATGCTCTGTCGGGGCCGAAACTCCACTCCCCAGAACGGTTCGCTTCCCTCACGCGGCTCGTCCGTCTTCAGGTATGTGTCCGTGAACCGCCCTTCACCGGAGACGTAGTAGCGGAGTTTCTCAGTGAACAAGGGACCGCCAAAGCCGAGTGCGATGTTGTCGAAGTTGTCGAATGTCTTCTCGGGAGCCCCGTAGTCATCGGTCATGTACTTCATCTCACCCGAGAAATCGCGGCCACCCTCGCGAGTCGCAAGGTTGATAACGCCGGACTGCACATTCCCGTACTCAGCATCGAAACCTCCGGAAAGGAGGTCAAACTCCGAAAGTGAGGAGAGGCTCACCTCAAGCCCTGCTCCTCCGGTCGCACTGTTGGAAATGGCGATACCGTCAACATACATCTTTACCTCTGAGGAACGGCCGCCCCTGACGTGTATCTGTCCGTCGTGAAGAACGACGCCCGGCTGTGTAGCAATGGCCTCCGCAACAGTATTGATGGGGCGGATCTTCGTCTCTTCGCTGTCCATTCCGCGTCGGGACCCTGTGGACTCTACGTCGATCAGCGGACGCTCCGCCAGCACGACGACCTCAGGCGTCTGGAGTACCTCCTCCGACAAGGTGACGTCCACCTCGGTGGAGCGATCAGCGTCAACGACTACACCCTCGATTCTCTGAGTTTCGAAACCCATGTAGCCAACCTGAAGTACATACGTCCCGACGGGAACGAAGTCGATGACGTACGCGCCGTTCTGGTTTGTCATGCTGCCGTAGGGCGTACCCAGGAGCGACACATTTGCCCACGCAAGCGCCGTCCCAGCGTCGTCCTTGACAGTGCCGATGATCTTGCCCGTGGTCTGAGCGAGCGCCGGCGCAGCCGCAAACACGACACCCACCAGAATCAGGGCAGCGACACACGCTAGGGCGCGCTCCCGGGACTTCGGTCTCGGAAGTCTCATGGTTTCATCATCTCCTCGGGGGGGTCCGGCATGTAGATGCCCACCTCATCGCCCTGAATGGACGAGGGTCGGTCGCTCATCGTCTCTCTACACGGCATACTACAACCGGCTATCACCATTGTCAATAGCTTTTTCCCAGTGCTAACTCGTCGCGCGGTACTCAGTTGCAAGCATCCGAGAAGCCCGGATTTCGTCTTCACTGAGTTCGCCCTCGGCGAGTTTGAGCCCCCACGCCTCATCGAATCCGGACATGACCGCGCAGGCAACTTCATCGAGACTGACGGGCCGACTCAGAAGAGCCGTAAGATTGGTCGTCTTGGAACTCAACAACCGGCGCACAGTTCCGCGCCGCTCCTCACTGTCGACCAGCATGAAATCAGCGAGTTTCTCATGGGTGGCGTCAACCAGGATCGAGCCGTGCTGCAACATGCCTCCTCCCACACGGCGCTGCGCACTCCCTATCAGCTTTCGGCCGCCGACTACGATCTCGTAGCGCCCGGAACTCACGAAGCACGGCGGACTTGCCCCACCATCGCGGTCCCGCTCAAGAGGAGCGACCGAAGCCAGTTCCGCCTCTACCCCCAGCAAACGAAGGCCGGCCAGAAGGGCATCCGCGATCGCGCCATATGCTTCCATGATCGAACTGCCTATCGGTGGCGTCCCCGAGGGAGCGATGACCGAGTAGGTGAGCTCGCCCGCATGGAAGACGGCGCGGCCGCCCGTGGGACGCCTGACAACTCCGGCCCCTGCGCGCAGGCAAGCGTCAACATCGACCTCCGCATCGAGCGCCTGCGAATACCCGACCGACACGGTTGGAGGATCCCATGCATAAACGCGAATAGTGGGTGGGGTCGAACCCTTATTGACACCGAGGAGCAGAGCTTCATCAATGGCCATATTCGTATCGCCATCGTGCGCACCGTCATTGAGGAAACGCCACGTTTGCATCGGTGCTCTCTTTTCGAAACAGCGTCGCCGGCGGGTGGTTCCCTGGGAAGCGAAGATCAATCTATGAAGTGCAGCCAGTCTCCAAGCATGAACTGCATTCGCCCGATGAGGAGTGAGATACGCCCCATCACCGTATAGCCGAACGATGCGCCGAACGCCACCATCAGGAACCAGATGCCCACCTTTGCCACTCCGCCCAGAACTCCCTTGTGCTCCTTGGAAAAGAAGAAGTAGATGAGTGTGGCGAAGATCCCGATAATGGAGATCGCATTCAGGGTGATCGCGAGAGGGCCTCCGGAGTTCAGGGGCATGTTCATCGTCGCATGGATCTGGGCGACGAAATCGCCCTGCGCGAAGCCCGTGATGTTCACCGCGGAGTACATGCCGACAATGAAGCCGAGCGACCACCGCGACAGCCACGACAGCTTCGGGAAGAACCGGAGCAGCATGAAGATGGCAAGAAGCCCCGGAAAGATGCGAATCCACTGGACCGGATCCCCACTCTCCCCCGGGAAGAGAGGAGTGATCAGCTTGGGAACGAGGGTCTCGTGGTAGAGGAGCGCGAGCCAGTATGCGGCCCCGACGCCCACGAACAGGCTCTCGGCGAACTTGTAGAACGGGTTGTCCTTGTAGAGGAACGAGAGTATTGCCAGCGTGAGGAAGCCGGCCAACCACGTTCCGATGATAGTCCCGAGCGAACCCATTGCAC
>JAUXGN010000087.1 GCA_030622115.1 Candidatus Eiseniibacteriota bacterium | reverse complement strand
GCGCATCTCACACCTCGCACACCAGTCGAGCATATCGCGCTTCCACTCGTCCTTCTCTGAGCCCTCGGGCATCGCGGAGTAGAAGCTCAGCCAGTCGAACTCCCAGCATGACCTCTCGCTCGCGTAGACCGGGCACTGCGAGCCGGCGCGGTCGGTACCCGCGAACGGGCACTCCTTCTTGAGATCCCAGCAGTTCTTCATGGTGTCTCCTCTACCGTAGGATCGTTGTGCTATCGGACTGGCCGGAATCTTCAAGACACTCCGCCAGCCTACCTGATAGTCTTGCTGCATGACAGGTCTTGGTGTCAGGGTTCAACCCCAAACGGAGGGATTGGCATGGATATCCGCACAGCCAGCGCCACGTTCACAACGTCGCATCTCCTGGAGACGCGCCGCTTCTACGAGAAGCACTTCGATGCCAAGGCAATATTCGACTGCGGCTGGTACGTCGTCCTCCGTCTCTCGGGAGCGGACGCGGGGCCAGAGGTGAGTCTCATGGAGCCGCGCGACGATGCACCTGAGTTCAAGGGCGGAGTCACGCTCAACCTGCACGTCGCGGACGTCGATGCCGTGCACACACGCTTGACGGAAGAGGGCCTGAAGCCGCTCATCCCTCTTGAAGACCACCCGTGGGGCGATCGTGGATTCGGCGTCGTTGACCCTTCGGGAGTCATCGTCTATTGCTACCACGACATCGAGCCTTCGGCGGAGTTCAAATCAGCCTTCATCGAGTCGGACTGAGGGGATGGTAGTGCGCCCGGCAAGACGAGCCCGGTGCAGCCCAACCCAGAATTGCGGAGAGCCGCCGGCACGTGTGAACCAGACAGTCATGTGTCGTCGGACTCCTGTGTTCGGGTTCGCCAAGCTGGTCCACCTTCGGCAGGAGTCATCATAGCATCCGTCGAGCGCCTTGACGCCTACGCGACTCCAGCATCAAGGCCCGGGAAGTGTTCTCGCACCTTCCCGTGGCCGACGAGCCTCGAAAGGATGCGGTAGTTCTTGTGCTCGTGACGTATCCGTCCGGCGACGATGGCCGGGCTGATCCGCAGCCGCTCCGCGAGCATCTTTACTTCCGCGGGCGAGCTCTTCGTGCGCACTCCCGCCCGCTTCCATTCATCCTCCGGAATCAACGCCTTCGCGGCCATCTCGTCCGCCTGTGACTCCAGAGCGTCTCCAGCAACATCGAGATCATCGAAGAACCACGGCGAGTCTCCCTCGCCAAGGTGTAGGGCCACGTGCGCGAGCTCGTGGAGAAGAGAGAACCAGAAGCTATCGAGCCGGTCGTGTCGCAGTGTGAGCGCCACGACGGGCGTCCCGTCTTCCTGGAGCATCGCCGCGCCGTCAAGGTGGGTCTTGGGAAGGTGATGCAGAAGTACCAGGTGGATACCGCTCTTCTCGAGGAACTCCTTCGCGAGCACAGGGCCATCACTGAGGTAGCTGAGCTTGACGAGATCACGCAGGAGTTCATCAGTGACCGCTCCACTCGCGTACGGCGTATCGAGCTCCCGCGTCGCTGCCAGCTGCATTACCCGTGAGCACCAAGCAGCCAGCGCTTGGCTGTCCATGGCGGAGGCCTGGCGAACATGACTCCTGAAGAGAACATGATCTAGTCCACACGCTCCGGGTCCGAAAAAGAACCCGCGCATGAGCTCCTCCGCATGGTCCTTCACGTCACGCGACGATCCGTCGAACTTGAGCCATGTCCGACTGACCATCTCCTTGATCGGGAACTTCGCCCACTCAACACCCTCGACATTCTCAGGCAGCCTCGCTCCCGCCTCCTGCAGCAGGATGTCTGCAGGGATTCCGAGACCTCGATGAAGAGCCCGGATCATCTTGAGTGTCAACGCTCTCTTGCCACGGAGTACCTCGGAAACTCTACTGCGACTCCCCAGGAACGGCACGAGATCCCGCTGCGTCAACTCCTGCTGCTCCATGCGGAACTGGATCGCTTCAATCGCCGTCGGCCTCCTCATTGGGAAGTGCTCATCCTCGTATGTCTTGATGATCAGGATGAGCAGCTCAAGCTCATCCACCTGGGGGGTTTGGTCAGCGGGGTCGCGCGCGAGTAGTTTCTCAGCTCTCGTGAGAGCCTTCTCGTACTCCTTCTCAGTCTTCAACACCTTGAGCATGATCTCCCCCTAGAACTGGCGGCGGCTGTACTCCGCGTGCGTCCCTATCCAGACCACGGACACTGCCTGTTTGTTGAACCACACCTTCGCGACCAACCGATACTTGTTGCCGCCAAGACGAAAGATCGTGTTCCCCATCCTGGTCCGGCTGGCGCGTCTGTACACATTGCGAATGTCAGAGAGCGACCGCCACTCCGAGGATCCTACGTCTGTCAGCCATGCTGTCACGGGTCCCTCTGCTTGCGCGTGCTTCTTGATGAACGCTGTCAGCTTGCCTCGCCGAATGACCTCCATGCGCACCTTTCAAGCCAGGGGTCGTTGGGGGAATCCGGGGCGGGAGCTTGTTACCACTACGGTAGAGTATAACCTGTTCCCATTATGGGTGCAACAATAACAACGTGAGAAACGAGGGCACGCCCTCACTGCCCAAATTCGGTATGAGAGACCAAAGTCCCAATAAGTTCTGTATAAACGACCTCTAGTGGCGTGCGTAAGGGGCGGATGGTCTCAGATCGGACAGTCACATCGATGCATGATGGTGGCTGGGTGCTTCTGATTCACGCCTTCCTCACACTCCACCGGGCGGGTTCGTCATAGAACTCCATCGCGGCGTAGCCCGCATGGATACGAGCAGAGTGTTCGACACCAGCTGGAATGAAGTAGTGGTCGCCTGTCGTGTATGTGTGCTCGACGCCATCGATCGTCAGGTCCACTCGCCCTGCGAGGGCGACGCCCCACTGAGCCGCGTGGGTGTGCGCAGGCACATCCAAGTCACGCTCGAACTCCATGAACACGATCTGATGCCCCTCCCCCTGTGAGAAATACGCCGTGACACCCTCGAACGGGATGTCGGCGCTTGGGAGGGTTTGGATGGGATTGGGGAATGTGCTCATGATGGTTGCTCCGTGCGTGTGCTGAAGTGCGGTGCAGTCTGCCGTAACAGGCAAGCCTGGCTGCTGCATACGCTAATCAGATGGGCAGGAACCATGGCGGAACATGGCCTTGATCGCCCCGAAGCTCATTGCCTGCACTGCGACAGTACCACACCCGATGCCATGAGCCCCGATCTGCAAGCCACAACCGTTGTTCTCCGGAACGCACGAGGACGACGCGTGAATGGTCAAGTCGCCCTCTCCGAGATCACAGAACATCGGATCCTCAGAGATATTGCCATTCACACCCGTCTGATTCCCGACTGAGCCGCCGTAATCACCACCAACGTTGCCGTATACGTCACAGCACGTGACCAACGGATCAGAGCCCCCCACACCGAAGAGACCGCTACCGGAAGCAGAGAAGGCGACGATCACGCCGACCAGATGTGGCGAGGAATCGTCGCAGAAAACCCCTCCTCCCCCGTCTGCCGCGGAGTTGGCTGCCATGGTTACAGACACAAGATCCGGAGACGATAGATCCCCACAGGAGACCGCACCTCCACAGGTCTCTGACACGTTGGACCAGAAGGTCGTGTTCAGTACGTCGGGGCTGGAATCGGAGCAGTAGAGACCTCCGCCCCTATTGCCGGCAGCATTGTGTGAGAAGAGGGCATCTACGATGGACCCCGAGGAGTGAACGCAGAAGAGCCCGCCGCCATGGCCACCGGCAGCATTGTCAGAGAATACAACCCGCTCGAGAATCGCTGGAGCTGTAGCGCAGTACATGCCGCCGCCGTGGACATCCGCCGCATTGCCGTCGAAGGTAGTATCCTCCAACACAGGAAAGGAGTGGATGCAGTACAGCCCACCGCCATTCCTGCTTGCTGTGTTGTGGGTAAAATCGACTCCAGTGAGAGTTGGTGATGACCACCTGCAGTATATTCCACCGCCTGTGTAGTTGCTGAGTGCTGAGTTGTCTACGAAAGCAACATCGACTAGAACAGGAGACGAATGATCGCAGAACAAGCCGCCGCCCTCTCCATGCGCTGCGTTGGACAGAAAGAGCATATTCCTCATCATCGGTGAGGACTGCTCGCAGTATATGCCACCACCGCCCTGCTCATCGACTAGCCCGTTGGTGATGGTGAAGCCGACCACCTCGCTCGCGACACTCAGACCGTGTAGGGAGAGAACCCTACCTTGCTGCTGGGCGTC
>JAUXGN010000077.1 GCA_030622115.1 Candidatus Eiseniibacteriota bacterium | reverse complement strand
CGCCTTGTAGGCGGGGAGGTTCACTTCGGCATACGCGCCGGCCAACGGCAGGATTACGGTAGCGCCGGAGAATGGCGATGGCAGGCAGGGTGGATCAAGCCCTGCCCGACAGATGCAGGTTGGCTTCAACCTTCAGCAATCATCAATGCACAAAGACTCCCAGACGGCGGCTTCCAGCTACCCGCCGGAAGCTTCTTCAACAGACTAGGCCCTGAGCTCCTGTTCGCAGGAGTCTACCTTCTTCTAGGCATCGGCCTCCTCCTGTACGCCCTCAAGAGGAAGCGACTCACGCAGCTCTTCGTCGGCGGAGCTGTCTTGATCGCGACGTTGTGGTTGCTCCGGCTGCGGGGGATGCACTTCTCTCTGCTCCCCGTGGGGATGGGCTCACTGCTCCTGGTTGTAGCCGCTTGGACGGTCAGCCGTAGACTCCGACGAAATTCGACGTCGTAATCACGAACATCGGGACGCCCGACACCACGAGACAACTAACGTGCGCGTTCTACATTCAGTCTCCCAGGCTCCAAATTGCCGTTCCGCAGTCAGTGCGGTGGTTGCCAGTGCAGTGATGTGCTCCCTATTCCGTCCAGTTGGCATCCGAGGTGGCCTCCTTGCTCGGCCGGGCCTGGGCCCAAGGCAGGTCGATTTCACATTCAGTGTTGGTGGGGCTAGAATGGATCAGAGCGCAGGGCCACAGCGCCAAGCCTATGCAGCAGTCGTGCTCACATCCGCCGCACGGACTGTTGCCTTAAGGGCCAATCGGTGGTCCGAGTCAGTGTCTCAGCCCTGCGGCGTGCTGTTGAGGAGGTGCGACATGCAAGAGCAAGCTCACTCATGGGGCCCAAGAACGAGAGCATTCCTTCTAGTGCTTCTTGGTGCACTGGTTGTCCTGCCCGCCCTGGGTATCACGTCGGAACGGGCCGTTCCAGAAGCTGAAGAGATCGCCTCGGCTATCGAACGCGGACTAGCGTGGCTGGAGACTCGGCAAGAAGAGGGAGGCGCCTGGGCCGTGACCGGCTGCGGACCCAATGTTGGCGCGACCGCACAAGGAGCATATGTGTACCTGCTCGCGGGGCATCACGAAGGCGACCCAATCGTGAGCCGTGCGATTGAATACGTCCTTGCTCACAGGAGAGATGACGGAAGCTTCGGAAGCGAAGACCCTGACTGCGGTCGCGCAGTTTACGAGACTTCACTGGCAATTCTTGCTCTAGGCACGACCGGCAATCCGGAATACCTGCCAATCATCGAAGCGGCCGCCCTGTGGCTTGTGGATGCACAGAATGATGAGGGTGAGGTCTATGAGACCGGCCTGCAATGCCCGGGTCCCGCATCCTGCTGGGCATACGGCGGGTGGTGCTACGATCGAGCTACTTGTGTGCGAGAACTCGAGGGAGAGCCGGATGGCGGATCGTTCATATGGTCGGACAACTCCAACACGCAATTCGCGATCATCGCGCTGGCCGTTGCCGAGAGGATTGGCCTGGCAATACCTCAGGAGACTTGGGCAAAGGCAGAGGACTGGGTCACCCGCTGCCGGTACCCTGACGGCGGATATGGCTACCAACCGCCGGAGGGACTTGCCGACCAGGGTTCCTACGGCAGCATGACCGCCGCTGCCATCTGGGAGCTCGGCGCCATGGGGATCCCACACAACGATCCCCGCGTCCAAGATGGGCTAGCTTGGTTAGAGGCAAACTACAGATTTGATGAGAATCCCAATTTCGGCAAGCAGTGGCACTACTACTACTTATGGACCGCAGCTCGGGGACTCTTGCCGATCGAACGTATCGGAGGACTTGACGATTGGCCTCAGCTGAGAGAGTGGTTTGGGGATTTTGCGGGGTATCTAGTCGAGCACCAGCAGGAGGATGGCAGCTGGTCAAACCCCGAGGAACGCTACGGAGAAAACCCGGGAGAGGAGATCATCACTCAATACGCTGTTCAGGTACTCCTGAGGGCTGGAATCCCTGATGTAGTCCCATTGCCTGACGGTTGATGTCGGGGTTTGAGAACACATCGTAGGATAAGCCGGGCGCTGTCACCACAAAACAGCTAACAAACGCGTTCCAGGTACAGTCACCCAGGCTCCAGAGAGATTCATGAATACCTGATGACGTCTGGCTTTCCTAGTTTCCGTACATCGGGTCTACGAATCCAGCATTCTAGCTTCGCAAGACAGGGTCTGCGCTTTCGAGTTCGAATCCCCTAGGCTCTCCGGCCCGATCAACCATCAGCCTCGATTTGCTGGAACTTCGACTTCCGCGTGCCAATCACTTCCCTTGTAGACGTGAATCAAGGTCGGTTTTCGTGTTATCCTTGGTCCTGTTTTCGGGGTGAAGGTCAGGGTGAAGGTCACACCTCCAGACGCCATTCTAGCGCCAGGGAGTGCGCTAGTGCTTGTCGGATCCGGCATGCTCATCCGCCAGTATCGACGAGAGCTAGGCTGCGTCCTTCTTCGTCTCTTCCGGGTCGTCGTCGCGGGGGCCGATGCATTGCGCGCCGGCCTTGCACCATGCCGCGCAAGTGGGAACGGCTTGCTTGTACACTGGAGTGCGGCATTTCGAGCACTTGGCCGACGGCTCGTCGGAAAAGATCTCGACTTCGGTTCCGCATTTCGAACAAGGAACGAGAGTCGAGGTCAGTCGTTGAATGCTAAGGCCCGGACACTTCTGCTGCATGGCTCCTCCCCCGGTATCTTGCGATCGCCCTGAGTTGCTAGGTTTGTACCCCCAAAGGACGCAAAACGCAAGAACAGCGGCCTTCACAGTGAAAGACGAGGTTCGTTGTTGAGGGCGTAGGTCTACGCGTCCCAGTTCAAGAGTTGGCGCTCTCCCTCGATGGTCCGAATGTCGGCGACGTCCTGGCTGATTGATGACCTGCCCTAAGTGTTCGGTCCAAATCCAAAGCTAGTGCATGCCCATTTGAATGAGGATTCAGGAAGAGACTGAAAACGGCTTACCACAAGAGCCTAACAGGGTTTGCAAGGGTGCTCGAGCCGCCAAAGCTGACACCGATCACCACGATACCGCTAACGAACGCGTTCTACATTCAGTCCCCCAGGCTCCATAGGACCTCAGAAGTGTCGTTCTAGTGTGCGCCTCGGACGCTCCCAAGAGGCTGGAAGCAGATATCCACATAAAGCCGTGCAGAAGACCCCTCTTGTTCCTCCGTTCGTTTCTCCAAGCTCTGTAGTGCGTGCACGCGCGTGAGATGCCGGTGCAAGGCCCCTGAACACCGACGGGCAGTCTCGTCGGAGAGGCGCCTCGAATGCTGAGGGAAGACTAATCTCTAGCGGCAATATGCTCATCGAACTGTAGGCCAGCTGGGCTTCCTCAGGCGCCCGGGTGTGAGTTCAGTTTGGCGTTCAGCAGGGTCTGTGTTATGCTGATGCGCCGCGCCGGTGAGATGTCAGTGCGGGGGATACGAGAGAAACATGAGATCGCGAATCCAAACCCTGAAGCGTACCGCCTGGACGACGCTCATATGTGTCGCACTCTGCGCGGTTCTTCTGGTCGTCATCCGGGCAGGTATTGGCGTTACGCAGCGCAATTCCAAACTCGCCCTGGCCGTTCTCGCGGCGGAGCCAGCGTCGGCGACGCAAACATCGTCTTCCACCACACAATGGAACAGGCCTCGATTCGACAACCGCCAGGAAGAACGATTGGAGATGGTGCTGAATCAGATCAGTGCCCGCGGGGTGGACGACCTGGGGGTGCTCGAGGCGATGGAGCACGTGCCACGCCACGAATTCGTCCCCGAGCACTACTTAAGAGACGCGTACAGAGATTCACCGCTTCCGATTGGCTACGGGCAGACGATCTCTCAACCGTACATCGTTGCTTACATGACGGAGCTTCTCGATCTGAATCCGGGAGACTACGTCCTCGAGGTCGGTTCGGGAAGCGGGTACCAAGCCGCAGTCCTCTCCGAGTTGACTCCCCACGTATTCACTATCGAGATCCTCGAGGCGCTGGGCGCAGAGGCCTCGGAGCGCCTGGCCTCACTTGGCTACGACACAATCGAGGTGATGGTCGCTGACGGGTACTTCGGATGGGAGGAGAACGCACCGTTCGACGCCATCATCGTCACCTGTGCGGCAGGTCACATCCCGCCTCCTCTCATCGAGCAGTTGAAGTCGGGAGGGCGGATGGTCATCCCCGTGGGGCCGGTCTACGACGTCCAATACCTGATTCTCGTCACCAAGAACGAGGAAGGAGAGATCCGCTCGGAGCGGTTGCTCCCCGTGCGCTTCGTGCCCATGACCGGCAGTGTTCAAGAGGGCCAGTGACCTCCTCAGCTCCCTCGAAGGTGGGACGATGGTCGCCCATCGTAGCGGTCTTCCTGTTGTCCGCCGGGCTGGTGGGATGCGAGCTTGTTCTGCTCCGCGCCCTTGCCATCACGCAATGGCACCACTTCTCATACTTCGTCATCAGTACAGCCTTGCTCGGATTCGGCGTGAGCGGGACGCTACTCGCGTTCGCGGGGAAACGACTAGTGCGACAATTCAACACTTGGGCGACAATCTTCACGCTCGCATTCGCACTGTCGATAGCCGTGTGCTTCCGAGGTGCCCAGGCATTACCCCTAAATCCCCAGTTCGTTCTCTTTAGCGGGGAACAGGCAGGGCTCCTCATCGCGTATCACGTACTGCTGCTTGTTCCGTTTCTCCTTGGAGCAACGGTAATCGGGCTGGCCCTTATGCACTTCGGCGGCCGGATTCACGTGGTCTACGGCTCGAATCTTCTTGGGAGCGGAATCGGCGGGCTCGGCGCCCTGCTGCTCATGTTTATCTTGTCGGTAGAGGAGATCCTTCTCATCGCCAGCATCACGGGGCTCGCCGCCGCCGCCGGATGGACCGTCACTGCTTTTGCTGATCATCCGCCGACTGCAGCAGGGGCTCCACACATGCGTGTCCCGGGGCAAGTGCGCGTCCGGAGTCTCGCGATTGCGGTCGCCGTCGCCGCTGCCACGCTCGCGACGCTTGCTCTCACCTGGCCGATGACCCTGCAAATCGACTCTCACAAGCCGTTGGCGATCGCTCTGCTGCTCGAAGAACAGGGCGATGCGGAGCACCTCCTGACGACGAGCGGCCCCCGAGCCCGATTGGACGTCTTCGAGTCTCCGTTGTTTCACAACACGCTGTTCGCAGGATTCACGGCCTTGTCACCTCCCCCATCCCAGCTAACTGTCTATGCGGACGGCTGGGCCGTCGGCACGGTGTTCAAGATCGACGAGCCCGGAGAGGCCGAGATCCTCGACCACACCCTGATGAGCGTCCCCTATCGCTTGCTCGACCGCCCGAGGGTCCTCCTCCTTGGTGAGGTTGGCGGACCAAACGTCTGGCTCGCAGAGCGGTGGAACGCCGACTCCGTGACCGTGGTGAACGGGAATCCTCAACTCGTCTCGCTAGTCTCGGTGGACCTCGCCGAGCTCTCTGGAGGTGTCTTCACGCGTGAAGGTGTCGAAGTCATAGTTGCGGACCCGCGGTTGTTCCTCGAGGCAGCGCGGCAAGTGAACTACGACCTGATCCAGCTCGTGAGTGCGGAAGGGATGTCCGTGGGCGGACTGCTGGCGATTCACGAGAACTATCTTCTTACTCGTGAGGGCCTCGCGATCGCCCTCCGGCGCCTGCGCCCCGGCGGGCTGCTGGCCGTGACGCGACAGCAGCAGGACCCGCCGCGCGACAACGTGAAGTTGCTCCTAACCCTCGCCGAAAGCCTTGAGTCACTCGGGTTCTCCGATCCCGGGGCACACGTCGTCCAGCTGCGCAACTACCTCGCAGTCATCACCCTTGCGTCTTTCGACGCGTTCAGCGATTCACAGTGTAACGAGATCCTGGCCATCGCGGCCGAGTTGCAGCTCGATGTGGAATGGCTCCCCATGGCCGGATTCGAGCCCACCGAGCAGTACGCGCGGATCCCCGGGCCGTCTGGTGAACTGGGCTCCTACTACCACTACGCTGCGCGGGAAGCCTTCTCGCCGCGCCGGGAGGAATTGGTCAGCAATTGGGTCTATGACATCCGGCCCGCGACCGATGACCGGCCCTACTTCTACAACTTCTTCCGCTGGGGATCGATCCCCGCCCTACGGGAGGCCTTCGGTGACGTCTGGTTCAGGAAGCTCGAGCTCGGATACGTAGCGGTTGTCGCGATCCTCGCCGAGGTCGTGCTCGTGGGAGGCGTGCTGATCCTTCTTCCGCTCGTCTTTCGCAGACGACAACGGGCGAGCACGAAGGGCGGGCGGCTCGCGACGGGG
>JAUXGN010000049.1 GCA_030622115.1 Candidatus Eiseniibacteriota bacterium | reverse complement strand
TACTACAAGGAGCAGGTGAGGTACGGGTCCGACGCAAACGGATACGAGACTGTTGGTTTCCCATACTGGTGGGAGGGGGGCATGTATGTGGGCACGCTCTACGACAGGGATGTGTCCGGCAATGACTGGCCCGTGAGCACGCTGATCAGCAGGATGGAAAACGGGATGAACATCGTGAACAGCATCGGGCACGCCCACGAAGACATCGCGATGAAACTGCGTCTCTCCGACATCTCGTCGTTTGACAATGACGGTACAGAGCATCTCTGCAACTTCGTGTATTGCCAGGGCTGCTACTGCGGGTCGTTCGACAACAGGGATCCGTGGGAGCACTACGGGGACGACTGTTTCGCCGAGGTCTTCGCGGCACACGATGCCGGCGCCGTCGCTATCATCATGAACTCCCGCTTCGGTTGGGGTGATCCCGCGGGCGGGGATGCGCCATCACAGTATTTCGACCGTGAGTTCTTCGATGCCCTCTTCGGTGAGTCGATCTGGCCGATTGCGGACGCCAACGGTGATTCGAAGGTGGATGTCATCTGGAATATCGACTATGCGGCGAACAGGTGGTGCACGTACGGGCTCAACCTGTTCGGTGACCCAGCCATGCATCTGTGGACGGGCTTGGTTGATACGCTCGTGGTGGTCTGTCCCGACTCGCTCGCCGTGGGTCAGCCTGAGATCGTCGTGTCGGTATCTGATCAGGCGGACGTTGCCCTCGATGGGGCACGCGTGACCATCTACACAGATGACTACTCGATCTATGACACAGCCGTAACGAACATCACCGGGACTGTGACCTTCAACCTTGCCACCAGCGCCCTAGGGACTCTGCACGTCACAACAACGGCGCACAACTTCCTCAGGTCGGACATCGATGTGCCCATTGTCGCGTCCGAGACAGCCTTCCTTGTTATCGAGGGTTACGAGATCGATGATGACCAGGAGGGGGATAGCGCAGGGAACGGCGGCGGAATCCTGAACGCCGGGGAGACGATCGAACTCATCGTCACCGTGCGGAATCTGGGACAGGTCGCAGCGGACAACGTATCCGGGGCGCTGACTTCGGAGAGCTGCTCGGTCATCATCACGGACGCCCAGGAAAGTTTCGGCACGGTGCAGGCGGGCGGGACGGCCGTTTGTGACGACGACTACGACCTGGTGATAGCTCCCGACGCGGCTGATGGGGAAGTGCTTTCGTTCACGCTTCGCATCGGCACCGCGCTTGTGGCGTGGGATCGGGATTTCTCCATTCCCGTGAGCGCGCCGGCGCTTGAGTACGCGGGCTACGAGGTAGAGGATGCGGTGGGTGGCGACGGGTGTGTCCAACCCGGAGAGACGATCGCGCTGACAGTGTCGCTGGCAAACACCGGATCTGCCGCCGCTTCAGGTGTGACGGCCGTTCTCTCGTCGCTCGATCGCTACATCGTGGTGAACACCGGCGAGTGCTGGATCCCGCACGTGTCCAGTGGCGACACCGAGATACTCGATCCGGGATTCTCGTTCACGGTTCTTCCGGACTGCCCGGAGCTGCACGAGATACAATTCCTTCTGGCGATCGGGGCGGACTGGGGATACTCCGATTGGCAGGAGTTCTCCGTCTTCGCCGCTCCTAATGGAATGACCAACGATGTAGAAAGTGGGGAGGGGGAGTGGGAACACTACCCCGTGACGTCCGGGCATTCGGATGACTGGCACGTGGAGACGGAACGCTTCTACTCCGAGAGCCACAGCTGGAACTTCGGGGGCGAAGGTGCGGCCGCGTACTCAGACGGCGCCGACGGGGCGCTCACATCACCTGAGGTGTGCGTAGGTCTTGCCGGGGAACTCAGGTTCTACGACTGGTTGCACGCAGAGCAGGAAGATGCGACGACCGCGTGGGACTGCGCTCTCGTGGAGATCTCGATGGACGGCGGGAACACATGGGATCTGCTTGCTCCGGATGGAGGCTACAGCCACGCAGTAGGCTGGAACCCGGCGAACAGCGTGCCGGAGGGAACCCCGTGCTGGTCGGGGTATCATGACTGGCGCGAGGAGGTGTTTGACCTCTCAGCGTATCAGGGCGAAGTGGTTCGCATCCGGTTCAGGTTCGCGTCGGACGGGTGGATGGGGTACGAGGGGTGGTACATCGACGACATCCAGGTCACAAGTTCGTGCGGCACTCACGTCGAAGATGTGGAGGAACAGCCACGCCGCTTCGCTCTTCGGCAGAACACCCCCAATCCCTTCAACCCCGTGACCACCGTGTCATATGAGCTTCCCGAGTCTGCCCATGTTAGGGTTGTCGTCTACAACACGGCCGGCAAGCTGGTGCGTACACTCGTGGATGAGACACGAGAGGCCGGGTTCGCCACGATCATCTGGGACGGCACGAACGAACTGGGCCAGAAACTCGGAAGCGGCGTCTACTTCTGCAGAATGGAGGCGGGGGAGTTTGTGGGGGAGACGAAGATGGTTTTGCTGAAGTAGCGGCATCACAGGGAGGATGCGGACTACAGCGCTGCGGTCGATGCATTGGAGCGCGCGTGCAGGTGATCCGACGTGCGCCAGCGCGCACTCACAAGAGGGAGGTCTGTGATGCATAGAAGCATCGTCAGGTACATGTGTCTGGTCGTGCTTGCCCTGGCCGTGGCTTCCGCAGCGTGCGCCAGTACTGGGGAAGCGGGAGACGGCTGGGTTACGGAGATTCCCTTCAAGTGGGATGAGGAGTACGCGTCACCTGGTACTTCGCTCGAGCTCCTGGAGAAGTCGCGAGAGCTTTTCGAGGGACAGACGCTCATCCAGTACGAACCGCGGGCAAGCGGGTTTGCGCCGGACGCCGAAGCGGTTCTGTGGATGAAGCAGGGTGTGGCCTGCAAGGCCATGCCTGCATCGATTGACTCGGCGGGAATGGTGCATGTGCTTGGAGCAGATGTTCTCATGATTGCCGGGTACGTGCCTGGCCAGGCGCTGGATGTGGCACTCGAGTCAGGTGGCAAGCGCGCGCAGGCGAAGGCCACGCCGTTTCCTATCGAGGTGCATGAGGGCGAGTGCTGGGCAACGGTTGAGATCCTGTCCAACAGCGGATTCGTCTTCCTGCTGACCTTCGGCGGATTCGAGCCAGGCGAGCAGCTTCGAGTGGAGAGCATGTACAAGGACGAGCACGTCGACCAGGTCAAGTCCGCGAACGCCGCCGGCGGGCTCAGCCTGACCATGCTCTATGGCCCAGGCGACAGGGGTAGCTCCACGGCGAAGGTGACAGGCGAGGAGTGCGGTGTTTCTATAACCTACAATGTTGGTGATGATGCGCTGGAGGTTCAGTAGGGGGGACTGCATCGTCCTCGGGTGGCTGAGATTCCGGTTGGCTCTCAACCGTGAATGTGTTATCCTACCGATCTACAAGGTATTGAGAGACGGTGAGTCAACTCCCGGGAGGGACGATGGACCACTGTGACCCTCGTAACGATCTTCCTCCGGATCACGATCCCAACTGCCTCTTCTGTTCTGAGAAGGTGCGCGCAAGAGCGCTCGCCGAGAACGGTACCGTCTTCGCAATCGAGGATGCGTTTCCCGTCACACCCGGACACGTTCTTCTGATCCCGACACGCCACACACGCGACTACTTCACGATGACATCACAGGAACACGGCGACACCGACGACCTCTTGAGTATCCTCAAGGAGAAACTCTGCCGCGAGGATGATTCCATCACGGGTTTCAATATCGGTGTCAACTGCGGGGAGTCCGCGGGCCAGACGATCATGCACGCCCACATCCACCTGATCCCGAGGAGGGATGGGGATGTGGATGAGCCGATGGGTGGGGTGAGGGGTGTGGTTGCGGGGAGGCAGGGGTATTGAGGGCGACGGATGGCGGCCAGATCGAATCGTGGAAGGGGATGTGACCTGACCCCCTGGAACAGCTCGAGTTCTCGAGCCAGACTCGAGCTGGATAGCGAAAGGGGGCTCTTCATGTCTGCGAAGCGATACACACCGGAGTAGATCGTGTGCCTTCTCCGGGGAGCAGAGGTTCTTCTGGGCCAGGGACTGACGGTTCCGAAGTCGTGCCGTCAGCTCGGATTCTCGGAACACACCTACTACCGCTGGCGTCGGACCTACGGCGGGATGGACGTGGACAAGGCCCGTCGCCTGAAGGAGCGGGAGAACGCGCGTCTGAAGCGTCTGGTTGGAGAACAGACGCTGTACATCGAACCCGGAAGCCCCTGGGAGAACAGGTACATCGAGTTGTTCAACGGGAAGCTGCGGGATGAACTTCTCAACGGGGAGCTCTTCATGAGTCTTCGGGAAGCACGAGTTGTGATAGAAGCATGGCGGAGGGAGTACAATCAGGTGCGGTCACACAGCTCTCTGGCGTATCGGCCGCCGGCACCGGAGGTCGTGATGCCAAGGCCATCAGCGGCGGCACTCTGTCTCTAGATGTGGTACAACAACCGGGGGCAGGTCACCTTCATAGCTTCATCCTGGGGAGATAATGAGAACAGGGCTCGTGGTGTGCGTCGCCGTTGTCCTGGCTCTGGCCATGCCTGATGGGGTATTGTGTCTGGAGCAGGATGCGGGCGTGAGCACCACATTTGAACGAGCCGATGGGCTTACCGCACGGGGCAAGGAGCTTCTGGACAGAGGGTTGTTCAGCGCTGCTCGTGACTCGCTCGAACTGGCGCTCGATCTGGATCCCGACTGCGCGGGAGCCCACGCGCGCCTGGCCGCGGTGATGGCATGGACGAAGCTGGACGCGAGCGCGATGGAGTTCCATCTTGGGCGTGCGGTGACGATTGCGCCGAACGACACGGCAACACTCGAGTGCCTTGCGTTCGTGCGTTTCTCCGAGATGGAATTCGAGCAGCTCGCGGACATCACCGACTGGGCCGAGAAAAACGGTATCGAGTCCCCCGGATTCCGGCTCTGGCGTTCGTCGAGTGAGCTCCGGAAGCAGAACTACTCGGCCGGGTACGAGATCCTGCAGGAACTGCATGCCGAGGGGTACGCTTCCAGTCTGGCGTTCAGTCTGCTCGTGCAGGCGACGATGTTCATGGACGGTGAAGAGGCGGCAAGGGAGCTGCTCGACTCGTTCTGCGGGGCTCCCGATATCGACTACTACGGATTCATGGACTGCGCTCAAGCGCGGCTCATGATCGGCCCGCGCACCGGCATTGTCGAGGAGGAGTTCCTCCAAGCGGCTGGCGCCGTTCCTGATGATCCTCACGCGGTCTACTTCGTCGGTAGGGTGATGGTCGATTTCGACGAGTTCGAGCTTGCGGAGTCCTTCCTGACGGAGAACGCGCATAGAATCGATCCGACTCTGCCGTGGGAGTACTGGTACGGGATGGCACTGCGCCGGAATGGGGATCTAGATGAGGCGGAGGCTGTTGTCAGGCGCGCGCTCGAGGAGTCACCGTTCGATCTCAGACTGCGCAAGGAACTTGGCCAGATCCTCGGGTTCGCCGGGGACACGGATGGGGCGACGGTTGAATTCAGACACACGGCTGCTCAGGATACCAGTGACGCGGAGGCGGCGTGGGTTCTCGCCTCGCTGCTGTCGGGGAGAGGCACGTATGAAGAGGCGGTTGTTCATGCCCGGCGTTCTGTCAGACATGATTCGCTCGACCACAGGCTTTGGAACAATCTGGCAGCGTACGAGAAGGCGCTGGGGAACCAGCAGGCATTCCTTGATGCGCTGACGCGGGCCGTCGAGGTCGCACCGCACCTTCCGAAACTCCGGTTCCAGCTGGTCAATGCGCTGACCGAGGCGAAGCGAATAGACCTGGCGATAGAACACATTGACATTGTGATTGGCCCGGCACCGTGGCAGCTGGGCGATGAGAAGGGGCTGTACGAACTCCTCGCGTACGCGGCGGCTGAGGTGGGGGACTCGGAGCGCGGCGCGCGCGCCGGGCGGGGCCTGATCGAGAGGAACTCGACGAAGTTCGCGGCACTGCTGGCGGCAGCAGAGGCGACGAGCCGGAGCGATTTGGGGGATGGGCTGATCGAAGTGGGAGCCGACAGGGAACTCGTGCTCGAACTGGTTGGAAGAGCTCGTGAGATAGGGACGGAGGAGCGGACAGGGCTACACCGCATCTCGAAGTGTGCGTCAGCCGTCGGAGATGACAGACTCGCGAGGGGAATCGTTCTCGAGGCCATCGCGATGGACTCCACGTATGTTGACGCGTACCTCGGGGCCTCGTTCACGAGCAACGCGCTGGATGAGCCTCAGGAGGGCGAACGGTACGCGCGCAAGGCGCTTGAGCTCGCACCTGGCAGTGCCACGGCGCTCTACGATCTTGGGCGTTCCCTGAGGCTTCAGGGCAAGCACGAGGTTGCCATCGAGCAACTGGAGCTGGCGGCGGCAGCGGGGGATACTTCTATTGCCCTTTCAGTGGAGATGGCTCTATCGTGCGCGGGTGCAGGCAGGTACGAGGACGCCGTGGGTCTTGCGCACGAAGCGGTCGCCAGCGGCGCGGAATTCGGTCCGCTTGTCTTTCTGGCGGTCGGTCGCTACTACAATGGAACCGGTGATGCGACACTGCTCAAGGCAACGTACGAGGAGTCGCGGAGGGCGTGCAATGAGATCGGCAAGGAGCATTGGGGTGGCTCGATTCAGGAGTGGCTTGACGATGACAGGATCGAGTTCTAGACGGCTCGCGCGTTCGGCGGCATGCGGAGTCCGGATGCTCGGTGTCGCGCTGTTTGCATTGCTGGTTTGCGCCAGTGCCGTTCAGGCGGATGAACCCAACCTGTGCCGCGCGCAGACAGAGGAAGCGCTGTCGGAGGCGCGCGCCGGTCATCTCACGAAGGCCGGCGTTCTGCTCCAGGACATCCTCGTTGACAGCCCAGACTGTGCTATCGCCCACGCCGCCCTCGCAACACTGGGGCACGAGACCGGCCTGATCCAACACCCGGAATATCACGAATCCCGTGCCATCGCGCTTGCGCCGCGCGATGCGGACGTCGTCGGGATGCTGGCTATGTCGCGGATGGCGCGCGGCGATGCCGAGGCTGCGAGAAGGCTTGCCGCGCTGGCCGACGAGCTTGGCTGCTCGCATCCTTGGGGGCTGGCCGTATCGGGCATCTTCCGTGTCAGCGACGGCCAGGTTCGATCGGGACTCGATGAACTGCGCGCGGCGTACGCTGACGATCCTGGGGATCCGTGGGTTCTCTCTTGTCTCGCCATTGCCACATATGCGGTGGATGGTACCGCGGCGGGTACTGAGCTGTTGCGCTCGCCGGCTGGTGCCGATACGTCCTGTCTCATGTTGCAGCTGGCGTGGCTCGACCTGGCCCAGATGAGCGCAATGACCGTGCCGAGTCTGCACATCCGGCGCATGCTGCGTGGAGTTCCTGATGATCAGGTGACCATCCGGCACGTGGCGAAGAAGCTCGTCTGTGCGGGGTACTCCAGCGAGGCACGGCGGTTGCTGACGGAGAAAGCCGGGGTACTGCCATCGGGCTTCCCGATATCGTACTGGATGGGGCTCGCGTACGTTGACGGCGGTCGCTACGAGGACGCCATCCGCGAACTCGAGGTTGCGGTCTTTGCGGGCGAGCGGGAAGGCACGATCAGGGGAGAGCTGGCACGCGTTTGCTGGATGGCCGGCGAGAGGATGCGCGCCGGTCGGGAGGCCGACCTCGCGGTACACCTGGATCCGGAGAGCATCAACGGCAACTGGGTTCTTGCCAGCGTGATGGTGTCGGGCGGTGAGTTCGAAGAGGCTGTTGTGCATGCGAGCGAGACGGCCGCGGGTGACAGCCTCCATCACAGGAGCATTGGATTGCTGGGTCTGGCGCTCATTGATACCGGAGAGGGCGAGGAGGGCCTCCGCCAGCTCCGGCGGGCGTCTCGTCTGGCAACACTGGAGTACGATTTCCAGCTCGAGCTTCTCGCCGCCTACATGCGGGAGTCGGATTGGGTCAATGCCATCGAGTTGGGTGGCCAGCTTGCCGGTGACGCGCCGTGGCAGCGGAACGACGATGCGTACGTGTTCCAGGCGGTGAGCTCCGCGGCATGCTTCGCGGACTCGGCACGGCTGGCCCACAAGATGGGAACGCGGTTGCTGAGCGTGGAAGATGCTGGATATCTGGAGCTGGCGCTCTTGGCGGACTACTTCGTGGACAAGGCTGACAGCTCCGTTGTGATGCCGTTCCTGGTAGCGGCCGAGCATGTCATGTCGGACTCGTTGGATCCGCACCTGGACCTTGCGGCGACTGCGGTCTACGCGGGCGGCTTTGCGTTCGCGCTCCGCCATGGCAGGAGAGCGGTCCAGTTGGCTCCTGGCTCCCTCGATGCGCACCTGATCGTTGCGGCGTGCAGCAATGCGCTCGGTCTGCCGGAAGAAGGTGAGCGGCACGCCCGGGTGGCTCTTGCTCTTGACCCCGAGAGTGGCGCCGCGCTCTTCGACCTGGGGCACGCGCTTGTCGCGTTGGAGCGGTACGGGGAGGCGGTTCCCGTACTGGAACCGCTCGTCGTCAGCGATGGGTCGTACTTGGGGGCAGGAACATCTCTGGCGGTAGCCTACGCCGCGCTGGGCCGAATCGACGAGGCTGTGGCAGCGTGCTCGGCAACGGCGACGAAAGCGCCCGAGGGACTTGAGATCGTGCCGTTCGCGGGGCTCTCGCTGCACCTGGAGCGAACTGGGCGGCGGACAGACGTGGGACGTGTGCTCGAAACGTGGCGGAGCTGGTGTGACAGCCACGATGTCGGCTATCCCGATGTGACACTTGAGGAGTGGCTCGATGATGTGCAGAACTACGATTGGTAGCGTACTCCTGCTCGTGCTCTGTGCAGTGGTGCTGAGTTCATGCGGTGGGCGCGCGACGATGATGCCCCACTATCAGAGTGTCTTCGATCCGAATGACCTCGAAGGATTCGCGGACCTCGATCAGCACGCGCCGTTCTACGGACGGGTTAAGCTCATAGATGGACGTGAGTTCGAGGGGACGGTCATGAGTGCCGGTGAGGATGCGCTTCGGTTCCGGAGCGCGATGCGAGCCGAGCCACGGTACCACGACTTCGCCACGGAAGAGATCATGCGGATCAAGATCTACAGACCGACGTGGCAGCGAGTGTTCTCCATGGCCAGTCACTACGAGACTGTCTACGACATGTCGGAGCACGGTGAGGTGCACTCGTGCCTGAGCGGAATCGATTGGGCCGGCTGGCCGCTCGAGGAGGAGTAGTGTGATGAGGATGAGGACTCCGGTATTCGGTCTGCTGATGATCCTGATGGTTGTGGCGTGCGTGGGGCTGTCCGGATGTGGTCACAGCCGCGCACGGAGGGCGGAGTACAACCCGTACGCCTATCGCGCGGAGCCGCTCGATGAGCAGCTTCAGCAGCTGGGATGGGACGATGATTGGACAGGTCTGCTGGAGCTCTGGAGGCAGTACTCGCACATGTGTGATGATGAGACTCGCTGTGCCCTCCTCGTGGCCCAAGCCAATCTGGAGTTGGGACGCAATGATGAAGCCGTGCGGATCTACCGGACGGTGATCGGAACCCAGGAGTTCTGGTACAGCTCGGAACGCGATAGGGATTTCAACATCGTCGTGTTGGGTGGAGTGGATGAGACGCGTTGCCTCCGGGCGGCGTTCGATCCGGATCACGGACGCGCGGTGCACCTGCTGCGCGCGGCCGAAGCGCTACTTCGTATCGGAGCCTATCGGGAGGCGATCGAGGCCTGCGAGGCCATCGAGGAGTGCGGCTTGGCGAACGATCCGGAGATGCTCATGGCGCGGGGCGAGGCATACTACCAGCTGGGAGACGTCGGCGAGTCGGCGCGCGATTTTCGGCGCGCCCTGGAGTCACTCGATGAAGAGCACGCCCGGATGCGATTGAGGCAGATGGAGGAGTTGTGATTCGGAGTACCAAGAAAGGTGCTAGCTCTCCGCAGCCGTGATGATTGTGTTGGCTCCATGGATGTAAAGAGAAAATACCAGCTGCACCGGCTTCAGCGTCGGGGTGTGGTTGCGGGGATGCAGGGCTAGTGAGGGCGACAGTTGGAACAGCGTGGAGTGACGACGATGCGGATTGCAGAAGCCCCCGGCGATGTCGAGCACGGCCAGCCGGGCTTTTCTCTGGGTCTTGAATCGCCGCCGACCCACGTCGCAGGGTTTCCCAGGAGGTGATTTGATGCTTTTCGTGTTCGGCGTGCTGGTTCTAGTTGTGGTGCTCGTCACGCGGAGCAAGCTGGGGAAACGCGTCTCCGATGTCGAGGACAGAGTCGAGGACGTTGAGTTGATCACGGC
Organism: Candidatus Eiseniibacteriota bacterium; assembly: GCA_030622115.1. Lineage (GTDB taxonomy): Bacteria > Joyebacterota > Joyebacteria > Joyebacterales > Joyebacteraceae > Joyebacterum. The sequence continues at coordinate 4,259 of JAUXGN010000049.1, read as the reverse complement.
GGCCTATCAATACGGCCGACTGGAGAAACGACTCAAGTCTCTTGAGGAGCAGGTCCGTCGTATCCACCCCGGTGCAGCGGCAACACCCGTTGTTGAACTGGCGGAGTCGGTGGCCGAGCGTTCAGAACCGGCGACGGATCCGCCGGCGCCTGAAGTGGAAGGCCCTCTGGTTCCGCCCTCTCCGTCCCCCGCAGTCCACAGGCCGGCGCCCGTAGCGCATCCTGTCTCGGAACCGACAGTACAGCGTCCCTCGCAGCTGCGAGAGCGGTGGGAGCGCATCGAGCAACAGTTCGTCGAGAACTGGACCGGCATCCTGGGTTCGATTGCCCTCGTGGCCGGCATCGCCTTCCTTGGCGGCTACACTGGTCTCCGGCTTTCCCCGTTCTACCGCTCGCTCATGATCGTAGGGGCAGCCGGATTGCTGATTGCGGGATCCTGTTTCCTTGGGCGCAGGGAGATGTGGAAGCCGTTGAGTCAGTGGCTGCGCAGCAGCGGCGCTGCCGTGTTCCTGTTTGCCTGCTTCGCTTCCAGTGCGATTCCCGGCCTCGCGTGGATTACTACACTTGTCCCGGCTCTCGGCGTGCTGCTTCTCGGCGTGTCGGTGAATATCTACGTGGCTTGGACGGCCGGCAAGCAGGCCTTTGCGTCGCTGCACGTTGTGTTGAGTCTGATTCCACTGGCGCTCATTCCGCAATCCAATCCATCGCTGATCCTGGCCACGCTGGTCACGGCCGTCGGGCTCACCATGGCGTATCGCGCTCGCTGGGATCTCCATTCCCTGATCACCGCGGCTGCGTTCGTGGTCTTTCACATCGCGTGGTACGCCGCAGGCTCTGCACTGACGCCCGACATTGGCGGCAGAGCTATCGGTGTCCTCTCAGCCCTGCTGATCGGCTGCATGGTGGTACTGACGCACTACCGCAGGACGTACGCGTCAAGTGGGATCAAAACGTTGCCCTTCCTGGTCCATCTGACCGGTTGGAGCATGTTGGTGACAGCGGCTATCGTCTACGCTGGAAACACCCCGCTGCGTGGTGTGACCCTTGTGGGCGCGGCGGTAGTCGTGTTTTTTCTCGCGCGGCGCGGCCGAACCCTCGGGATCCGTTGGGTATACCTGACTGACACGCTGGTCGCGGAGGCCATCGCCCTGGTTGGTATCGTCTCCTTCTATCCCTTCGTGCTCAACTGGCTGCTCGTGTCGGCTGTGATCTTCTTGCAGACTGTCCTCTGTCTCAAGATAGGGATAGACGAAGACGAGGAACTGTTTGAGCGGGTGGGGATTCACCTGGTGCACGTAGCCGGAGCGGTGCTCACGATCTCCGGGCTGGTAGCATACCTCGTCGGAGTGGCGCGTGTGATTGTCTGGCGCGTAGCTTCGGCACCGGATCGCGCGATGCAGAATCAGAATGCGCTCATTCTGCTTGTGAGTGCGCTGGTGGGGGCCGGGATTCATCTGTACCTGGTCAAGCGGCGGGGGGAGGCGTTCAGTTCTCTGCCATCGCGTGGCCTCTCAGACCGGGACCGCCCGCAGCGAATCTCACTGCTGGGATCCGGCGTTGGGATAATCACCGCTGTCGCCCTGATCAACCTCACTGGCGGCAGGTGGATGGGAATCGCGGCGCTCGCCTCGACGACGGCTTTTGTTCTTCTGGCGAGACGATGGGGTAGCCTGGGATTGGGAGTTGCAGCCTGGATCACCTTGGTCTCCGCACACCTCTTCTCGTGGATCTACCTGTTCGCCAAGCACCCAGTGCCACCTGTGGATCAACTCCTGTACTACCTGGTTCCGCTGGTGCTGACGGGTGCTGCGGCAATCGCATATGCAGCGCCCGCAGGCGTGGGCCGTTTCCTGCGACACTGGGCGATCCATATGCTTGGTTTTACCGTGGCCGCCGCCGCGTACACGCTCCTGCAACCGATATCATCGCTGGTTCCCGGCGTCATCTGGTTGATCCTCTCGCTGGTGGTGTTGGAAGTCGCCAACCGGGTTCAGCGGGATCAGATCACACCCGTGCTATGCGTGGGGTACGCCTATCTGGCATTGTTTGGCGGAGCGTATCTCCTGGTGGTTCTGCAGACGCAGTCCTACTGGGGTCCCGTTCCGATCCGAGGCCTCATTGAGGGATTCGCACTTGCTGTCCTCGGATTCTGGTGGTTGTACCGTCCGACCGGCCGCCTTGCAGAACAACGCAGTTGGCGCGCTGTCCATCCGCTCTTCCTCGAGGTGGTCCTGATCTTTCTCGCCGTGGTGACCGCGGTGGAAGTCGCGACGCAATGGCGTCCCGTGGTGTGGGGTGTTCTGGCCATCCTCGCAGTTACGAATCCGCTCGGTGGCACACTGGACGTCCGGTTCCGCTTCTACTCAGTGGTGTTCTACTGGGTATCGGTGTACGACCTCATCGTCACGAGCGGCTTCGCTACACCGTCACCCCTGTGGTACGAGCATCCCGGTTTCACCGGAGGACTCGCGATCGCGCTGCAGGTGTCATATCTTGCATATGGATCGCAGCGACTCGCTCTGGCGAGGCTCGAGTTCCCACCTGGACTAACCGCGCTTTCTGCTTGGTCCAGAGCCATCGCCTCGCGGCAGCCGCTCTGGCTCTACTATCCGTTCTTCGCAGGAACGGCTCTTTTTTCGTACTGGAGATTTGACGCGGTGTTGCTCACCCTGCTCTGGTCGGCAGAGGCGTTCGTAGTTTTCGTTCTGAGCCTCGTTCTTCGGGAAAACCACTTCCGGTACATGGCGCTGACGGGTCTCGCCGTCTGTTTCGCCCGCCTCCTGCTATTCGATATGGCACAGACCAGTCTCGGCTCACGCGGCCTTGTCTTCGTGGGCGTCGGGTCACTGATGCTTGGAATGAACTCCCTCTACAACAGGTACAAGGATCGCTTCGCATGAACAACAGAGCGCAACTGATTGGACTCATTGTGCTATTGGGAGCTGGGGTTGCTCTCGCGGTGGTGCTCTCTCTGGGGCGAGTGAGTACTCCTCTTCCTTCCAGTCTCGCGCCGGCGTTCGGACTTCTGGGGGTGCCGGTGAAGACCGTCGATCATCTGATCACTCGTGTCATCCCGATCACCGATGTTGACGAGCGGGAGTTGGGTGAGGTGCTGCGTGCGGCGTACGATGCCCAAGCCGATGAGGGGAACCCCGACTTCGCGTACACAAATGACCTGATGACGCATATGGCCACGGTCGCGAAGAGACCATTCGAGTACCGCGTGTATCTTCTGGATTGCACGGAGCCCAACGCGATGGCGTTGCCCGGCGGCGTCATTGTCGTGACCACCGGTCTACTCGATGTCTTGGAGTCCGAGTCTGAGCTGGTGGCGGTTCTGGGACATGAGCTCGGGCACATTGAGCTGGGGCATTGTCTGGACGCCGTGAAGTTCCGTCTCCTTGCGGAGAAGGTGGGAGAACGCACATTCGGTGAGATCGTCGACGCGGCGGTTCGGATGCTGATGTCACACAGCTTCAGCAAGACGCAGGAGGACGAGGCAGACGAATACGCCTACACGATGCTCGTCAACAGCCCGTACGATCCCAGAGGACTGGGCCGATCGTTCTCTTCGTTGCTTGAGTATCGGGAGCTATCTCACGCCTCCGACGCGCGGCTGCGTGGTGCGGATCCCATCCGGGACTACTTCACGTCTCATCCACCGCTCGAGATCCGCGAGGCCGAGTTCCTTGAGCGGGCCGAAGCGTGGTGGCGCCGCAATCCTGGTGAGGCACGTTGTGTTGGTGAGGGGAGTATCAAAGACCGCGTGAGTGCCTGTTGGCCGTGACGAAGCCACGGATGCGAATCCACGTGGCTGGGGCGTGGTCCTCCGGTGACTGAGATTCCGGTTGGCTCTCAACCGTGAATGTGTTATCCTACCGATCTACAAGGTATCAAGAGACAGTGAGTTGATTCCCGGGAGGGACGATGGACCACTGTGACCCTCGCAACGATCCTCCTCCGGATCACGATCCCGACTGCCTCTTCTGCTCTGAGGAGGTGCGCGCAAGGGCGATCGCCGAGAGCGGTACCGTCTTCACAATCGAGGATGCGTTCCCGGTAACACCCGGACACATTCTTCTGATCCCGACACGCCACACGCGCGACTACTTCACGATGACATCACAGGAACACGGTGACACCGACGAGCTCTTGAGGATCCTCAAGGAGAAGCTCTGCCGTGAGGATGATTCCATCACGGGTTTCAATATCGGTGTCAACTGCGGGGAGTCCGCGGGCCAGACGATCATGCACGCCCAC
>JAUXGN010000069.1 GCA_030622115.1 Candidatus Eiseniibacteriota bacterium | reverse complement strand
TACGCGCGCGAGCACGTGCTCATGTGTCTCATCCCAGCGTTCTTCATCGCCGGGGCCATCGCCGTATTCGTCAGGCGCGATTCCGTGATGAAGTACCTCGGGCCGAGAGCCAACAAGGCGCTCGCGTACGGTGTGGCCTCGATCTCGGGATCCGTGCTTGCCGTGTGCTCGTGCACAGTTCTTCCACTCTTCGCGGGGATCTATCGCATGGGCGCCGGGCTTGGGCCGGCGACAGCGTTCCTGTACGCAGGCCCCGCCATCAATGTTCTGGCTATCGTGTTGACGGCCCGCGTACTGGGTCCGGAGCTGGGGGCCGCACGCGCGATCGGAGCGGTCGTCTTCAGTGTTGTGATCGGCCTGGCAATGCACTTCATCTTCCGCAAGGAAGAGCTGGCGAAAGCCGAGATCCAGGCGACGATGCCGGAGCCAGAGGTGTCTCGTCCTCTCTGGCAGAACGCTGTGTTCCTCGCGCTGATGGCGGTGATCCTCGTCTTCGCGAACTGGGGCAAGTCAGCGGACGGACAGGGCGCGTGGAATGCCATCTACTCCATGAAATGGATCGTCACATCGGCTGCCGCGGCGGGTCTGGCCGCTGTGCTGGTGAGGTGGTTGAAGGTGCCGGCAGGCAAGGTTCTGCTAGCGGCGGTCCCGGCGGCGGTTCTTGCCTTCGCTATGCCGGCGTATCCGCTGCTGGCCTTCGCGGCGGGTGTCATCGGGCTCTCCGTCGTCATCAGCACACGCGACGACGAATCGGGTGAGTGGTTCGAGGCGAGCTGGGGATTCGCGAAGCAGATCCTGCCGCTTCTCTTTGTGGGAGTGCTTGTTGCAGGGCTCTTGCTTGGCCGTCCCGGGAACGAGGGCTTGATCCCGTCCGTCTGGGTGAGCCGGGCCGTGGGCGGGAATTCGGTCGGTGCGAATCTGTTCGCGTCAGTCGCGGGGGCCTTCATGTACTTCGCGACCCTGACAGAGGTTCCTATTCTACAGGGACTAATCGGGAGCGGGATGGGCAAGGGGCCCGCACTTGCGCTTCTCCTTGCCGGCCCGGCGCTGTCACTGCCGAACATGCTTGTCATCAGGAGTGTGATGGGTACGAAGAAGACGATGGTCTACGTTGCACTGGTGGTCGTGATGGCCACGACCTCCGGAATGTTCTACGGGGCGCTGTTTGGATAGGAGGAAGACCGAGGTGAAAGTACAGGTACTGGGCACCTGCTGCCCGAAGTGCAAGAAGCTCGAGGAGCGCGTGGACGAGGCGGTGGCCGCGCTCGGGTTAGAGTGTGAGATCGAGAAAGTAACGGAGATCAATGAGATCGTGAAGTTCGGTGTGATGATGACGCCGGGACTCGTCATCGACGGCGAGGTCAAGTCGGCCGGCAAGCTTCTGTCGGTGGAGGAGATCAAGGATCTGCTGAGCTGATACTCTGAATCCCGCCAGGAGGCAAATCGTGAGGATGCTGGCCGAGTTCTTCCCTGAGTTCGCGGAGCAGCTGGACCAGATGGACGAGCTGTACGGAGACAAACGGACGATAGACGAGAAGACCTACCAGTTCATCTGCTTCGCACTCTCCATCGAGGCGCGTTCGAAGCCCTGTGTCCTCAAGCATTTCAAAGGCGCGCTGGAAGCGGGCGCCACCGTCAAGGAACTCGCGTACATCCTTGCGCTCGTGATGCGGGAAGCCGCCGGGGCGGACGACTGCTGGACGCACGATGTCCTCGGCGATTGGAAGGAAATCCTGGCCGGCAATGTCGATTGCGGATGCGCGAGGTAGTGAGGTCAGCCTGAGTGCATCACATGCCGTGCTGCACACATCGTCGTCGATGGTTTCGCCGCTACCCCGGAGGGGCCGCCAGTGACGCGCATTGGGCGAGCGAGTATTCTATTCCTCTGCACGGGAAACTCCTGTCGCAGTCAGATGGCCGAGGGGTGGGCCAATCATCTCAAGGCCGATTCGCTCGAGGCTCATTCCGCGGGCACGACGCCCCACGGCGTCGATCCATTGGCCGTCCGAGCGATGGCCGAGGCTGGAGTCGATATCTCAGGACAGAAATCGAACGACGCGCTAGAGCTGATGGACGAACTGTTCGACTGGGTCGTCACGCTTTGCGGCGGAGCGGCTGAGACCTGTCCGGTGTTTTCCGGCCCGACGAAGCGTCTCCATGTGGGGTTCGACGATCCTCCGGCGTTAGCGCGCGACGCAGCGGATGATGAAGAGGCGATGTCGCACTACCGCCGTGTGCGCGACGAGATTCGTGCCTTCGTCGAAACGTTGCCCGAGGGCCTGTCAGAAACAAGCTATCGAGCGTGAGCCCAATGTAGCCCAGGACTACGAGCCCCAGACCGCGACTCAGGGCACCGCAGCCCTCAGCGCCCATCCCCGGGGCCAAGCCGAAACCCCATTGTTCTTGACACCCGCACGAACCTATCATACAATTCGTTATATGGCGAATTATAGGAGGTGTTATTGAGGAACTTCATGGCGACTGCCAAGGCGCTTTCGGACGAGGGGCGAGTCAGGATAGTCGCAGCTCTTGCTGGGCAGGAGCTCTGTGTGTGCGAGCTCATAGAGTTTCTCGAGCTGGCGCCCTCGACCGTTTCGAAGCACCTGTCGTTGCTGAAGCAGGCCCGCATCATCGAGGGTCGAAAGAGCGGACGCTGGATCTACTACCGGCTCGTTGGTGACGATGCGCCCGTCGAGGTGCTCGCGGCAATCGAATGGGTGCGGTCGTCTCTGCGTGATGACCCGGTGGCCAGGAGGGACAGCGAGCGAGTTTCCGAGATAGTTGCGGGAAGGGCCGACGCGTGCTCGGATTAACCGCGGCGGCTCGTTCAGTAAGCGCCGCCGGCATTCAGTCTTGAGTGGGCTGGAGAGGAGAGAAACAAGATGAGTAGGCGGAAGTTGCTTGCGACAGTTGCCCTGGCCGCGGTTGTGGTGGCGGCCGGTAGCTATGTCTTCGCGCCAGGCCGCTCCGATGCCGGAGCCCAGTTTGCCGTGACCGAGAGCGCACAAGCTCGAGCTGACGGGCGCTCCTCTACTTCAGGATCGGGGCAGCAGGCCATCGACAGGGCGGCCGAAGCGGGCCGTTACCTGTTCATCTATTTTTATGATGGTAAGTCACCTGAGACACTGGCTAGGCAGGAAGAACTCACCGCTGGCGCTAGCAAGCTGCGCCGCGAGGTCGAGCTGGCGGTCGTGGATATCTCTGATCCCGATGAAGTGTCGTTCGCTCGTAGGAAGAGAGTCGCACGCGCTCCGATGCCCATGGTGCTTGCCATCGCCCCAACGGGCGCGATCACCGGCTCCTTCTCCGATGATCTTACCCACGACGTCCTGCGAACCGCCTTCGTCAGTCCCGCCATGGAGCTGAGCCTTGCCCATCTTCAATTGAATCATCTTGTGCTGATCTGCGTGCAGAGTGCCTCCACGCACTGGAACGAAGAGGCAATGGGGGGTGTCGCCGATTTCGTCGGGGACAAGCGATTCGCGGGCTCTGCGGACGTCGTGATGCTGGATCCCTCGAATCCGGCGGAAGGGGAATTCCTTGCGACCCTCGGTGTCGACCCCGCGACGCCGGACGCAGTAACGATCGTGATGATTCCCCCGGGAACCGCCGTCGCGCAGGTCGTCGGGAAGACGGACAAGGCAACGCTGATAAAGGAACTCGAGGCCTCGACCAGCCGCCCGGGCTGCGCGCCCGATGCCAAGTCGGGCTGCTGCCCGAAGAAGTAGGAGGCAGGTAGTGCGACTGAACACCATCGTACGGCGGGAGCTCTTCGAACGAAGGACGCAGGTGATCACGAGCTTCTTGGCGGTACTGCTCGGCATCGCGGTCATAGTCTCCGTGAAAACCGTCAGCTACTACTCTGAGAAGGCCGTCTCGAGAGAGCTTGACGCGTTGGGTGCCAACGTCCTCGTACTTCCGAAGTCGATATCGGTACAGGACTACTACAGCGCCGACATGGAAGGCTCAGAAATACCAGAGGAGTACGTTACGCGCCTGGTGATGTCCGATCTCGAAGGGCTCGACAACCTGTCTCCGAAGCTGTCGGTGCCCGTCGAGATTGAGGGAAGGTCGTTCACGCTCACGGGGATACTGCCGAAGCAGGAGTTCCAGGCAAAGGCGATGTGGCAAGGAGCCGGGATATTTTCGCGCCCGCAGGGATGCGGGGTCGTTGCGAACATCCCGGGTCTGTCCAAACCGCTTTCCAAAGAGACTCTGGTCCGTGAACGTGTGATCGATGACCTGGGGGAGTTCGAGGCTCTCGTCGGGGCGGATGTGGCCTCTCTTGTGGGCATTGAATCGGGTGAAGACCTCACGCTTCTGGGTCGAAGCTTCTCAGTCATTGCCGTTCTTCCGGGGACCGGCACGGTGGACGACTCGCGAGTCTTCGCGCACCTTCACACGGTTCAGAAACTTACCGGCAAGGGGCCCGTCCTGAACGCCATAGAGGTAGTCGGGTGCTGCGTCGAGATCTCCCAGGGGCTCGTTGAGAAGATCAATAAGCTGCTCCCTGAAGCAGAGGTCGTCACGATCGGGCAGATTATAGAGACACAGATAAACACGAACCAGATGATGCGCCGCCTGTCGGGTGTGTTCCTACTCATCATCGCTGTGGTCGGCAGCGTCAGCATAGCAAACTACATGTTCGCCAACGTGTTCGAGCGGAGGCGGGAGATTGGCACCTTGGTGGCCTTGGGTGCTCGCCCATCCTTCGTCATGAACGTCTTCCTTCTGAAGGCGGCCGTGCTCGGAGTCGTCGGCGGAATCGGGGGGTATCTGCTCGGTACCCTGTTGGCCGTCACTCTCGGGCCGAAGCTCGCTGGTATTCCGGTTCTCCCCATTCCCTCGCTCGCTGCGTGGGGCGTTGGGATCTCGGTCGCGATCGCCATGGCCGGCAGCTATCTGCCGGCGCGTCGCGCGTCGCGCATCGACCCCTTTGATGCGCTTCAGGAGGTGTGACGTTGCTCAGAATGGAGGGCGTAAGAAAGGACCACAAACACCGCGGCGGGATCGTGCGGGTGCTGGACAACGTGGATCTGGAGATCGACCGTGGCGAGTACGTGTCTATCGTTGGTCAGAGCGGTAGCGGCAAGAGCACACTGCTTCTGATGCTGGGAGGCATGCTGTCGCCGACCAGGGGGCGGGTGATAATGGGCGAAGATTCTCTCTACGACATGTCGCCAAAGGACCGTGCCGACCTCAGGAAGAACGAACTGGGTTTCCTTTTCCAGACGTTCAATCTGGTTCCGTACCTGACGGCTCTCGAGAACGTGCAGGTTCCGCTCCTCTTGCGTGGTGTGGACGGGCCTGATCAGGCCCGGAAAGCGGCCGGTCTGCTGGAGCGAGTAAGCCTGCAGGACAGGGTTGACCACAAGCCGTCGGAACTCAGCGTCGGGCAGCAGCAGCGGGTGGCGCTCGCACGCATGCTGGCGAACGACCCTCCCGTCATTCTCGCCGACGAACCGACGGGAAATCTCGATCCTGAGACCGGCGCCCAGATTCTGGAGTTCCTTGAGGAGACAAACCGACAGGGCCGAACGGTCATAATGGTGACACACGACCCTGTGACCGCAGATCGGGCCTCACGGAAGCTGAGGCTTCACGATGGAGCTGTCGTGCCGGGCGAGCGGTTGCCATGACCGCGGATCGATTCTGAGAGAAGAGGAGTGATACGTGGCGACGACAGCATGTATCACGAAGGAAGCGAAGGGGCTGTCGGCCTTCGAGACGTACCTGACGGTGTGGGTGGCGCTCTGCATAATCGCCGGCATCCTGCTGGGTCGGGTCGCCCCGGGAGCCGCGCGCTTTCTCGACGGTCTGGCCATCCACGTCAACGGAGCCCCGGTCGTGTCCATCCCGATAGCCATCTGCCTCTTCTTTATGATGTACCCCATCATGGTCAAGATCGACTTCCAGGAGGTTCTGAGAGCGGGGCGGAGCGCGAAACCGGTGGGGCTCACGCTCGTTCTTAACTGGGCGATCAAACCGTTCACGATGTACGCGATCTCCGTCTTCTTTCTGGGAGTGCTCTTCCGCCAGTTCATAGGTGTCGACGCCGTCGACTACGTCAAGGCGCCGCTCGGACTCGATCTCGACGTCGGTGCAGTCTGCGGCGCGGGCAGAATCGTGCTGCACGAGGGCGTCCGAATGCTCGAGGTGCCGCTCTGGCGGAGCTACCTCGCCGGGTGCATCCTGCTGGGGATAGCGCCGTGCACGGCGATGGTCCTCGTGTGGGGTTCCCTCGCGAAAGGCAACGACGGCCACACTCTCGTGATGGTCGCAATCAACTCACTCGCTATGCTCGTGCTCTACGGCGTGCTGGGCGGGTTCCTTCTGGGCGTGGGAAGGCTGCCGGCGCCGTGGCAGGCGCTGCTGCTTTCGGTCGGTATCTACGTGGCGTTGCCGTTGGTCGCCGGGTATCTGTCGCGGAAGGGCATCGTCCGCGTGAAGGGGGAGGAGTGGTTCAAGGAGAAGTTCCTGCACGTCCTGACGCCGGTGACCATCACGGCGCTTCTCATCACGCTCGTCCTTCTCTTCTCGTTCAAGGGTGACGTCATCCTGGCGAACCCGCTGACCATCATCTGGATCGCCATTCCGCTCTTCATCCAGACGAACCTCATCTTCTGGATAGGCTACTGGGGCGCGCGCGTCATGAAGCTCAGCTATCAGGACGCAGCACCGTCAGCGATGATAGGCGCCTCGAACCACTTCGAGGTGGCCATTGCCACCGCCGTCATGCTCTTCGGGCTGTCGTCGGGGGCGGCGCTCGCCACCGTGGTGGGCGTGCTCATCGAGGTGCCGGTGATGCTGATGCTGGTGCGGATCTGCCTGAAGACGCAGGGTTGGTTCCGGCGCGAGCCGGTTGTGGCGTAGGCCGGGAGCCAACCAGAAAAGACCCGTAGTCTGGGGGTTTCAGGGGCACCTGAGACCCTTTTCTTTTTCACTTGACCCCTGCACATGTGTGCAGTAGTGTGGTGCACAGATGTGCAGGGCGGCAACCAGGCCAGCCGCTCGAGGTCTTGAAACTGAAGGCTCACCACGGGCCGGGGTATCGGGGCCGCGCATTGGGTGGCAGCGGAAAATGGTCAGCTC
>JAUXGN010000090.1 GCA_030622115.1 Candidatus Eiseniibacteriota bacterium | reverse complement strand
TGCACAGATGTGCAGGGCGGCAACCAGGCCAGCCGCTCGAGGTCTTGAAACTGAAGGCTCACCACGGGCCGGGGTATCGGGGCCGCGCATTGGGTGGCAGCGGAAAATGGTCAGCTCGCCTGCCCAATCCTCTCATACAGCGCGGCCCGCCTCGGTCTTACGAGCAGGAGATATTCTAAAGATGAGACACGACCTCACGCCGACGCAGGAAGAGATCCTCAACTTCATCACCGAGACGATCCGGAAACACGACCGGTCGCCGACTATCCGCGAGATAGGTGAGAGGGCAGGTATCTCGTCGACCAACGGTGTGCGCTACCACCTCTCCATCCTGGAGAAGCTCGGATACATAAAGAGAAGCAAAGGTATCTCGCGCGGCATCGAGTGGCTGGAGCATCACGTGAAGGCGGGGCCTTCGCGGAGCACCGTGGAGATCCCGCTGGTTGGTCGTGTCGCGGCCGGTGTGCCGGTGCTCGCTGAGGAGAACATTGAGGGAAGGATCGCGGTCGACGAGATGATAGCTCGAAGCGAGGAGTGCTTCGCGCTTCGCGTGAACGGCGACAGCATGAAGAACGCGGGGATCATCAACGACGATGTGGTCATCGTGAGTCCACAACCCGATGCGAAGAACGGCGACATCGTTGTGGCAATGCTCGACGACGAGGCGACCGTCAAGACCTACGTGGCCTCAAAGGGGAAGGTCATGCTCCGACCCGAGAACCCGGACTACGACGACATCCTGCTCGACAAGCGTGGCAACGTTCGGGTTCTCGGTAAGGTCGTCGGACTGATGCGGAGGTTCTAGAAATGATATACGCAAGAATGTATTCGGTCCGCCGCGCAGTATCGGTTGCGACCTTCGTCGTGGCGCTCATCCTCCTGACGGGCACGCCCGCCAAGGTCCGCGAGATCACTCGTGAAGAAGCCATCCCGAAGAGCGAAGCGGAGTTCAAGGCGGCGAACCCGGATGTGGTGCAGCTGCCGAGGCCGGGGAAGACCGGGCCGCTCTCCGTGGAAGAGGCCATCTCGAGGAGGCGCTCGGTCCGGAAGTTCGGGGACGCGTCGGTGCTTCTGAGCGAGGTGTCACAGCTCCTCTGGGCCGCGCAGGGCATAACGGGCGAGGATGGCGTCAAGCGCGCGGCGCCGTCGGCGGGCGCGAAGTACCCGATGGAGATCTTCGTCGTTGCGGGGAAGGTCGACGATCTCGCGCCGGGAGTTTATCGCTACGTTCCTAAGACGCACTCGCTCGAGGTGGTCAGAAGGGGAGACTTGAGGTCCGAGCTCTGTGACGAAGCGCTGTCCCAGGAGTGGGTCGAGGAGGCGGCGCTCGACATCGTGATCACCGGCGTCTACTCGAGGACCATGGAGAAGTACGGCGATCGCGGCATCCGGTACGTTCATATGGAAGTGGGCGCCGTCGCCGAGAACATATACCTCCAGGCGGAGGCCCTGGGTTTAGGGACCACGTTCGTCGGGGCGTTCTCCGACGACGGGGTGAAGAAGATCCTCCGGATCAACGCCGAGCCGCTCGGGATCATGCCGGTGGGGGTCCGCCAGCAGTGACGCGCCGGCCGCGTCTACACACGACACCGGGCCAACTGTGCCGCATCCGTCCGCCGATGCCATCGGATGAAGATGCGTCCCACCACGAGACCACCTACGAAACGGGGCTGGACGGAATGATCCACGAAATCAACGAGCCGGTCACGGTTCTGACCAGATTCAGCGGCGGCCAGCTGGACCCTCTTCGCTTCAAGTGGAAGAACAGAGTCTTTGACGTCGATCGGATCACCGGTAAATGGGAGGAGCACGACGGGCAGTACAAGCTCCACTACTTCTCGGTGCTTACCAGTGAAGAAGACTTCTACGAACTCGTGTATAACACCCGCACGATGGGGTGGACGCTTTCACGCACCGACCTTGTCGGCTAGAGAGGGCGGGCGCGCGGGGATTCGCTTAGCCTGAGGCAGGTATTTGGCGATGAGCGCGTCTGCTTTCTCTATGCCCGAGGATTCGAGGGCGCACGGCTGCACAGTCACTTGTTAGAAGGGCACTGCGATGGGACTAACACTCATTGACTATCTTGACAACAGGCCTCCGGGGATTCTGGATACCGAACTCGCTGAACTGGTCGGCTGCAAGACGAAGAGAGTAAATGAGACTGCCAAGCGAAGCACATACGCGGAGGCCAGAGAGCCATATCGATATCAGATGACATCGTCCGAGTGGGACGAAGTGAAGCGAATCCCAGCCTGGTCCGAGCGCCAGGCGACGCTTCGGTTTCGCTCCAGCCGCTACCTTCCCTATGTCTATTCATTCGAGGGCGCGTGCCTGGTGATTGGTCGACTCCGGATTAACCTATCCAAGAAGAAGAAAGACACGTTGCTAAGAGTCTTCTCAAGGGAGTGTCTTTCAATTACTGACTACGGTGAAGGTAGGCGAGAGGAGAGTATTCGACAGAGGCTCACTTCAGTTCTCGATGGCCTCGTAACCGTAACACCTCACTACCCTGTAACGACAAGGAAGGGTCTCTTCCAACTGGATATCTACTTGGAGGAGTGGAATATCGCCATTGAAGTCGATGAGATTGGACATCGGTGGGACCCACAAGGTGACCTGCAGCGAGAGGTTGCCATAGGTGAAGTGCTTGGATGTGAGTTTATCAGATTCGTCGAAGACTCGGATTCAGATGCACTGATTAACAGAGTACTGCGAATCCACCGGGACAAGTGAGTAATCCGCGCCTGCCCAACTGGCATGTGCAGCCGACGACCGCTGTTCCTGGTGTTGCGTATCTCGCGTACTAAGGACACGGACAGCAACACCTCCTGCATCATGGAGGAGGACACCTCGGCCTCCGGAGCACGGAGCTGACGATGACCAGAAAGATCCGAACGCGCGCGGCGAATCCCGGCTTCGCGTACTACGAGTCGCCGATAGGTCTGATAGAGATCGGCGGCACGTCCGATGGGATCACCTCGCTCTTCTTTGTGGAAGAGCGCCGTCCCGGGGTCGCCACGAACGAAATGTGTGAGAAAGCCGTCACGCAGATATCCGAGTACTTCGCGGGGACCCGGCAGGAGTTCGACCTGCCTATCGCTCTAGAGGGGACCGAGTTTCAACAGCAGGTGTGGCTGGAACTCCAGAACATTCCCTTCGGGCAGACGGTCTCGTACGGGGACCTCGCCCGATCCATCGGTAAGCCCAGCGCCGTGCGCGCTGTCGGGGCCGCCAACGGCGACAATCCCGTCTCGATCATTGTGCCCTGTCACAGGGTGATCGGCAGCGACGGGGGTCTGACGGGCTACGGAGGGGGCCTCCCACGAAAACAGTGGCTTCTCAAGCACGAGGGGGGATTGTTGTTGTAGACTGGTTTGCGGCCCATTCCTGTTGGTCATGCAGCTCTCATAAGGAAAGGTAGCACTC
>JAUXGN010000016.1 GCA_030622115.1 Candidatus Eiseniibacteriota bacterium | reverse complement strand
GCGGCAGGCTCGTCGCGACGGTGTTGGACACGGGTCTCCCGGCAGGCACTAGCTCGCACATGTGGTGCGGCCGTGACGATACGGGCCGCGAGCTTCCGTCCGGCATCTACTTCGCACGGCTCACGGCCGATGCGGGAAACGCACACTGCAAGATCGTGCTTCTGCGATAGAATCGCTTGCCCGCGTTGGAATCGGACGGAACGAGCGGTAAACAGAGTGAAGGCCGGCCCATTCCGGGCCGGCCTTCGTCATTCCATGATGGAATCCATCCGGCAGCTGCCGGCCGTTCTCCCCTACCGCACGAACACCGCCGTCGTCCTGGCAGGCACTGCGAAGCTCCCCGCAGCGTTGTCGAAGCGAGCCTCCCGCGCGACGGGATCCGCTGAACCCACCATTACAGGGTGAAGCTCAAATGTCTTCCCGCTCCATCCCTCTCCTGCAAACGTCTGCTCCTCCGGAGTCGCATTGAAGAGGACGACGATCTCAGCGTACTGTTCGTCGACCGGCGGGATGCCCTCGATCTCATCCGACAGGCTCATCACAATAAGCCCCGGGATCTGGCTCGGTCCGGTGTTGTGAAACTCGAGTCGCGCCTCGACGCCGATCGCTGCCGGCAATCTGAAGAGCCGCGAGGTCTGTCTGATTCTCAGCATCTCCTTGAAGTGAGCGAGACAAGCCAGGATCTCGTCCTGCCCCGGCGAGAGTTCCTCCCGCGCGAGGATGGGACCGATGATGCTCCAGCGATCGTGGTTCTTCTCGGCCGACGGCAATCCGACGGCGAAGTTGTTCGTCTCGTAGCTCCAGTCGAGGTGGTTGAACCAGTCACCGGCATTGTAGCTGTCGGCCTCCATTGATTTCGAGCGGAGGAGCTCCGACCCGGCGTGGAAGAACGGCACGCCCTGTGAGAGCGAGACTATCGACAGCCCCATCATCTGCATTCGCACCCGGTCGGCCATCGTCGCCTGGGCGGCGGCCGCGTACTGGATCTTGTCGAACCACGTCTCGTTGTCGTGCGCCGATATGTAGGCGATCGTCTCCTGCGGTTCCTCCGCGAAACCGACGTTCTCGAACTGTCCGCCCGTCGTTGTCCGACCGGTTCGATCGACGAACTCGTAGCTCCTCAGATTGCCGGCGAGTCCGACGCGGATCCTGTCAGCCTGGTTGAGAAGCGTAGCGCGCTCGAGTCCTCCGTCGCGGTTGTAGCCGCTCGGCGCAGTAAAGAGCCCCGTCGCGAAGCCCTGCTCGCGCCTGTCGGAGAACGCACTTCCTCCGCGAACGGCGTCCCGCATGCGGTCGTTGAAGCAGCCGATCCCTGTCCCGGCCATGTTCATCTGCGTCGCGTTCACGCCGCGCTTGCCGCCACCCACCTCACCGAAATCCCATCCTTCTCCGTAGAGGTAGATGGATGACCCATGAACCCCATCAGCCTCCACCGTGAGTGCGTGAAGCGCGTCACGCGCATTCTCCATGTTACTCTTCATGTGATGACCCATGAGGTCGAACCGAAAGGCGTCCACCTTGTAGTCACGTGCCCAGTGAACGAGATCATCGATCATGAGCCGTTCCATCATGAAATGCTCGGTCGCGGTGTTCTGGCAGCACGTGCTCGTCTCGACCCGACCGTCGGCGTTCAGACGGTGGTAGTAGCCGGGAACGATGCGGTCGAGCACCGCGCGCGGCTCGGGCCCGCTTGCATGCGTGTGGTTGTAGACAACATCCATCACGACTCGAAGCCCCATCCCGGAGAGCGCCTGCACCATTTCACGGAACTCGACGATGCGTGCCGTCCCGTTTGGGTCAGTCGCGTAGCTCCCCTCAGGAACGCCGAAGTGGTACGGATCGTAACCCCAGTTGTAGCCGTCGAGATCACGCACGCGCGCCATCGCGGCCTGCTGTTCCTCCGAGTCACGCGCGAAGCCGGTGAGATCCCCAGGGTTCTCCTGTTCGCTCCTGTTCTCGTTGATGGTCGCGATGTCGAACGCCGGCAACAGATGTATGTGTGTCACACCCGCCTCCGCGAGCCCCTTCAGGTGCTCCACGCCGTTCGATTCGACGGTGAAGGCCTTGAATGTGCCCGCGTATTCCGCAGGCACGGTGGGATCTGTTGCGCTGAAATCTCGCACGTGCAGCTCGTAGAGAACGATGTCCACAGGGAAGTCGAGCGCCGACTTCTCTATCGTATCCCAGCCATCAGGCTTCAGAGCCGGGTCGTCGAGGTCCACGATCAGCGTCCGTGTGCTGTTCATCGAGAGCCCGCGCGAATATGGATCAGTCACGAGGCTCTTCTCAACGAAACCGGTCTGATGCATGTAGACGCTTACCTCGTAGAGGTAGTACATGCCTTTCCAGTCGGGGTGACCGGGCGCGGTCCAGACACCGTCCTGCTCAACCATCCCGATCACGAGGTTGGCGTCCTGCGCAGTTGCGTCGTCGAAAACATGCAGCTGAACGCTCTGGGCTGTCGGCGCCCAGACGTGGAAGAACGGCGCGCCTGCGTCGTTCCACGTGACGCCGAGCGGCCCGCGGTACGAGAAGAGATCGTCGAGCACGCCCGGGATCTGAACGCCCGTCGCATCGACAAGCTTCCCATCGGAGTCGACCACCGACACAGCAAGCTGACCCTTCAGAAGCCCCGGCACGAGTCCCAACGCATCTTCGGGAAGCCTGAGCGCGGCGAGCCCCTTGAGGTGCGGGAAGTTACTCTTGATCTCGCTCGGCAGCCCGGTGTCTGGTACCACAAGTTCGATAGTCTCGCCGCCGACCACGCCTTCTAACGTGAGTTCGAGCCGCCCCTCGGGAGATGAGTGAAGGAAGTACCGGTGGCCTTCCCCTCTCTGCAGACGCCAGGCGATCGTGCTCTCACTGACCCAGTGTGCTCTCAACCGCGAGAGATCCCCGAGCGCGAGTGCGGCAACGTCCGGCGCCTCTGTGTAGATGTTGGTCCTGCCCGAGACGAGCCAGATCTCATTGCCGTGTTCCGACAGCACAAGCGACATGTCCGGCCCCGGGTCCTTGCTGTCGCCGCGGTGCACTATGAACCCGACCATCGCCGCATCGTCGGAGAGACTCACGTCCCAGTAGACGCCGTATCCGTCGCGGCCCGATTGCGGAAACGGACTCATCCACTCGACGGACTCCGTCGTATCGTCCCAGAGGTGTAGACCCCACCCAGCGTAGCCGGCCCTCGGGCGGTGGTAATGGATGCGTGCATGACCATCGGCAAGCTCCGGGGCCTCGCCGAACTCCTCCTCGGCCTTCGGTTCCCCACCCACGATGCGAACGGCGTTCTGGCCTCCGTAGCCGTCATCTACATAGTCCTGCGCCTCGATATCGACCGGACCGCCGTCGAGCCATGTCTCCATGTTCCCCGGCCACTCGCCGTTGATGAAGAACTTGTAGAGATATTCGCCTTGCTCGAGATCCAGGGTCAACGACCACAAATCGTCGTCACCCTCCTCCATCGGCGATTCACTCCAGTCGTTGAAGCTGCCCCGAACAGACACTGACTCCACCTGGAAGCCAACAGGCGGTTCCAATGTGAACGTCACCTCCACAGCCGGAGCCGTGACGGCGAAAAGAACCATACTCAGTAGTACGAGCGCGCCCAGCACGTGTGTGCCTCGCATGACTGCCTCCCATTCTTTGGGAATCATGTTGGTGATATGGACGATTAGTATAGCACGCCCCTGAAGCCCGACGCCAAGAAGATGGGCCCCGCCCGCGTGGCGAGGCCCATATCGCAGCTTGTTCATGCTTCAGGCTAGCTGATCTTCTCGAACATATCACCCTTCGTCCCGCAGATCGGGCACGTTCCGGGTGCTTCGCGCTCTGCCGTGAAGCCGCAGATCGGGCAGACACGGTAAGGGAACTCGTCGCCGCCGGATCCGAGGTTGTCCAGAAGTCCCTGGTACAACTCCGCGTGGATCTTCTCGACTTCGTTCGCGAATCTGAAGGAACGAAGCGCCTCTCTATGGCCCTCCGCCTTCGCGGCCTCGATCATATCAGGATACACGTTCGTGAATTCGTGGGTCTCGCCGGCGATCGCCTCCTTGAGGTTCTCCGCCGTGCCCTTGATGCCACCCCAGGCCTTCAGATGATTGTGAGCATGAACCGTCTCCGCGGCCGCGGCCGCCCGGAACAGCCGCGCAGCCTGCGGGTGCCCTTCGTCATCAGCCTTCTTCCCAAAAGCAAGATAGCGTCTGTTCGCCTGTGATTCCCCGGCGAAAGCGTCCATCAGAAAATCCTGTGCCTTTCCCATCGTTCTCCTCCTGTGCTCTGGGCGTCCCGGCTCGCGTGACCGGAGCCACGGCACTCATCTGCCGCTCGGTCAAAGATCAGACTGAATGCCGCTCTGCATTTCAGCCTATTCGGATTCGGAAACAGGTGCAAGGATTCACTCCCAACCCGGCTTGCGCACCGGCCCGCCTTGGTGCTACCTTCACAGCATATTGAGAGTCGGCAACAGTCGACAGAACCCACGCAGGTCCAGGCGCGCGGGTCGAAGTCCGCCGGCAGAAACGGGCCAACATGTCCAGCGAGACCGACCGGGAGACAATGCATGAACACTCAGGGACTTCTGTTCACACAACGTCCACACGCCGTCAGTCTGTTCCTCACCTTGCTGCTCGTGCTCGCGGCGGGGCACCTTGACGCCGCTGAGATCGTGATCGACGGCAGCTTCGACGACTGGACCGAGCAAGAGCCGGTCTGGAACGATTCACTCGGGGACGGTGGCGGTATCGACTTCGGACGGTTGTGGGTTGCCGGCGACACGAACCGTCTCTACATCTGTTTCGAGACTGGAAGAGAGACGGGCCTGCAAGGCGGAAACGCGATCAGGCTCTTCATTGACGCCGATGACGATCCGGAAACGGGTCGACCGATCGACGGGATGGGCGTCGATCTCGAGTGGACGTTCGGCAAGCGCGAGGGACGCATTCATCGCGCACACGGCAAGAAGGAGTACTTGCGCATCGAACAGTCGGATATGGATCTCAGGCAGGGACCAACCGTGACATCGGACGTGTTTGAGATCTCCATCACGCGCTCGCTGCCATCCCTCCGACTCGGCAGCGTGATCCGGATCGCCCTCCATGATACCGGAGCACCCGGTGGCGACCGCCTTCCGGATACGGGGCCTGGAGTAGTGGTGTCACTCCAGAACGCGGAATCTGGTGCGGCCGCGGCGCCCTCGGACGCGATGCCCGGAACGGCCGTGGATCTCACGGATGCCGCATTCCTGCTCGATGCGGCATCAACCAGTGCAGCACCGGCCGGCGAACCGTCACGCAGCGAAACCGCATTTCGCGAGCCGTTGACGGACGAGCAGCTGACGCTCGCTCGACGCGATCGTCGCGACCTGCGAGTGTTGACGTACAACGTCCTTTTCGACGGGCTCTTCAAGCGCCCCGCTCCGTTCAGACGAATCCTCAAGGCAATCGACCCGGACGTCATCTGCTTTCAGGAGCTCTGGTCACACTCCGCGCAGCAGACTGTGGACCAGGTCTCCCTCGCGCTTCCCGACGCCCCCTGGCACGGGGGAAACACCGAGGACGGAATGATCGTGAGCAGGTATCCCATCATCAGGGGACAGTCGATCGACGGCACCGGCAACTACTGGGCGCTGATCGATCTTCCGGACAGTCTCTACAGTGTCGATCTGTCTATCGTCAGCGCTCACCCACCATGTTGCGGCAACGAGGATGGGCGACAGGAGGAGCTGGACGGGATCGCGGCCTGGATGCGGGAGATCCAGACTCAGGGTGATGTCGAGATCGCGCCCGAGACGTTCATCGTGATCGCCGGGGACATGAATCTTGTTGGAAGCTACCGTCAAGTCGAGACGCTCGTGTCCGGGACAATCGTCGACCATGAACGGTTTGGACCATCCCACCGCGCCGACTGGGACGGTACGGCGCTCACTGACGCGGCTCCGCATCATCTCAGCGGGCGCGAGGCATACACGTGGAGAGACGACCGGAGTGCGTTCGCGCCCGGCCGCCTCGACTACATTGTCTTTTCCGACAGTGTTGCACGACTGACGAACGCCTTCATCCTCTGGACGGAGGACCTGAACCCGGCGACTCTCGCTTCCTACGGTCTCAGGGCAGAGGACACGCGGAAGGCGTCGGATCATCTGCCGGTCGTTGCCGACTTCGCTCTGCCCTCTAGCGCTCTTCCTCCCGCTGCGCAAGACTGAAGAGCAGGAGTCGGATGATCATCGTCTGATCGTCCGGAGGAATCCCTATCACGCCGTCGGCGAGCGCGCGGAGCGTCGCCGCATCGGGTAGCCCCGTCGGTTCGAGCCCTTCCGCATCCTGAAACTCAGTGAGCGCCCGGGAGGCATCCTCGTCCCAGTCCCCTGAACCGTAGTTGACATCTTGACCGAGCGATGCCATGACTACCTTCACAAGAACCTTCTCCAGATAGCTGAGTTCGATGGGAAGCACCGTATCAGCGAGTTCGATCTGCCCCGGGTCGTCGACCACGATCTGGGGCTTTCCCTTGTGGGTCACGACGGTCCCCGTGACGCATATGCGGCGTCCGTCGAAAAGCGACTCCGGTGAGCGCTCAAACAGAGCTCTCGTCGAGCCCCAGATGACAACAGTGAACGGCTGGTCGGGATACGGTCTGCCAAGGTTCAAGAATGTCGGTTGCCCCGTGGACCGCGAAAGGTGCACCGCGCTCTTCACGATTCCGCAGACCGTTGTGTACTCACCAATGTGCTCCCCTGCCTCGATGGCGGAGATGATGGGTGTCATCTCTGCTGCCGCCACACACGACGGACTGCCCGCCGTCAGAGTGATCATAAGTACCGTGATCGCCGTGAGACCAGCCAAGACACCGTGCGGTCGTTTCATATCCTGCCCCTTTGCAAGGTGAGGAACGCGTGGACGGCCGCGCTGACCGCCCATCTCCCAAAACACGGTACGACTCCCACGCGATCAAGGCAAGCCGGAAGGAACAGTGCTCCTTTTGCGGAGAGCGCAGGCACGCTTGTGAAACTTGAAGCGGAGAGCGCAATCGAAAGACATGGGGAATCACACCCCGAAACGTGGTACAATGGTAGTAGAAGTTGTCATGCACCTGTCGGGCGTCTGTTTCGCCCCTAGCGCGGAGGGTCTCCTTGCATCGAAGAACTTGGTTTCCTTCGAGACTGTTCATGATCGCAGTTCTGGCGGTAACTCTGTCTGCCACATCCGTGGCACCAGCTTCTGCCCGGCCGGCCACGCAGATCTCAAGACTCGAGGAACTGGCGGAGCGACTTCAGACCCGATTGGCATCGCTTCGCGGGGAACTCTTCTCAAAACTGAGTGGGACCGAGACCGGACCGCAGGCAGAACTCAATGCCGACCGGGATATCGAATTGATGTTCGTTGACGAAGCCGGCGTGCCCCGTTTCTACGAGACCGACAATCTCATCGCGGCCGAGACCGTATCGGCCGACGAGGTCTGGCCCGGGGGATCGGCGGGGCTCTCGCTCGATGGGTCCGGAACGGTACTTGGAGAGCTGGGCGTGTGGGATGCGGGTGGTGTACTGCTCACCCATCAGGAGTTCACAGGACGCGCTACTCAGATCGACTCCCCCGGCGGGACGCACTATCACTCCACACACGTCGCCGGTACGATGATCGCCGAAGGCATCGAGAGCGACGCGCAGGGCATGTCGTTCGCGGCCACGATCGCCGCCTACGATTGGGACGACGCCGACACCGAGATGGCCACGGCGGCAGCGGCCGGCATGAACATCTCCAGCCACTCGTACGGATTTGTGACGGGATGGCGATGGGGATGGGCGTCATCGGACTGGTACTGGTTCGGCGATACGGATATCAGCGAGGTCGAGGATTACGGGTTCGGCTACTACGGCGAGAGCGCACAGGCGTGGGACCAGATAGCCTACGACGCTCCCTACTACACGATCTGCAAGTCGGCCGGCAATGACCGCAACGACGACGGACCCGATCCGGGAGACGGGCATTACGCCTGGGACAACGACGCGGAGGACTGGGTCTGGAGCACTACAGTCCGGAACGCGGACGGCTGGGACTCGGGCTATGACACAGTCTCCTGGCTCACGACCGCGAAGAATATAATCACGGTGGGAGCAGTTGAGGATATTCCGGGGGGATACAGTACTCCCGGAGATGTGGTGATGGCATCCTTCAGCGGATACGGACCGACCGATGACGGGCGCATCAAGCCCGATCTCGTGGCGAACGGTATCGGGCTCTACTCGTGCACGGACAGCGGGAGTTCTTCATACGCATCGTACAGCGGAACGTCGATGAGCACACCCAATCTCGCCGGAGCACTCAACCTGCTCGTTCGTCACTACGAGGGCACACACTCGGACGAGACTCCGCTGGCTTCAACAATGAAGGCCATCCTGGTCCAGACGGCGGACGAGGCCGGCGACTACGATGGCCCCGACTTCAAGCATGGCTGGGGGCTTCTCAACGCTCAGACGGCTGCGGAGCTCATCTCTGAGGATGGCGCGGGGACGGAGGTCGTTATCGAGGACTCCCTCTCTGACGGTGAATCGGACATCTACTACGTGGAGGCCGACGGTCTTGCGCCCATTCGTGTAACGCTGGCATGGACCGACCCTCCCGGCACGCCCGCGGCCCCGGCACTCGACCCGACTGATGCGATGCTCGTGAATGATCTTGACCTCCGCCTCCAGACCTACCCGGCTCTCGACACGTACGAGCCGTACCTTCTCGACCCGTCCAACCCCGGCAACGCTCCGGGGACCGGCGACAATGCGAGAGACGTCACAGAGCAGGTCTTCCTCGACAGCTACACCGAGGGTGAATTCCGCATCGTCGTATCCCACAAGGGCGCGCTTGCGAGCTCGCAGAGCTATTCGCTCGTCTGTACGCACGAGCTCAACAGTGAATCGTCCGGGATCGATTCCGACGTTCCGCTGCGTGGCAGCAGGATCCTCGGCATATCCCCCAACCCATTCAACCCAAGGACCATGGTGGCCTTCCAGCTTGGACAGCCGTCACCTGTAGACATCGTCGTCTACGATGCCGCAGGCCGCGTCGTAAGAACGCTCCTTAGAGCCGGCGAGTTGGCCCCCGGAGATCATGAGGTCGCGTGGGATGGAACCGATGCCGCCGGCAAGAGCGTTGCCTCAGGCGTCTACTTCTGCAGGCTTCAGGCTGGTGAAGAGACCGACATCAGGAGGATGGTTCTTTTGAAGTAACTCGAGGACGTCTTGGGTGCGCCCTAAGTCACGCGTTCGGTCACACCTTCAGTCACTCAGATGGTTCATTGCAGGTAGAGAGGGCCCCGGTGCACCAGCATCGGGGCTCACTCTATCCCGAGCAGTTTTGCGAGGGTCTCACCCACGAGGACCGGGTCGGCCTTGCCGCCTGAGTGCTTCATCACCTGCCCGACGAGGAATCGGATGAGCTTCTCCTCGCCCGCTCTCAGGCGCTCGACCTCAGCAGGGTGCAGAAGAAGCACATCCGTGACGAGAGTCTCAATGGTGCTCGCATCCGTCACCTGTGTGAGATCGAGCCGTTCCAGCAACTCATCCACAGGCTCGGACGAGTCGATCGCCGCGACGAGAAGACGCTTTGCGGCCGGCTCATTTACGGTCCCCCGCACCCTCGCAGCGATGACCTCTGCGAGGCGCGCGGCAGGCAGACAAGACAGCGCCAGCGTCTTCAGGTCCACGCCGTTCTCGTTGACCCACGCTCCGACCATTACAGTCACCCAGTTGGCAGTGACCTCCGCCAGTTCGGGGAGCCGCTCCGGACTGATGCCCTCCATCTCCGAGAACACCACCGACATCTTCTCCCGAGCCTCAACAGAAATCGCAAGAAGCCTTGAGGCTGGATTCACGATGCTATCGGGCGCCAGACCGAGCACACGAAGCAGGTTCGCAAGAGTATCCTCGAAGTAGATAGCCACGGTCGGTTCCGCCGTGAGCACACGCGCTGTGTCATCTCTGAGCCCATACCAATTGCGGAATCTAAGAGCATGCTCGTCGGGCGGCTCCGGCATGAACCGCCTCACAAAGTCGATCCAATCATCCCCGATGACCAGGTCGCCGAGATCCGGCTCCGGGAAGTAACGGTAGTCGGAAGCTTCCTCTTTGGAACGCATCGGCAGCGCGCGCTCCGCGCGATCGTCCCAGAGGAGCGTCTCATGCTCAATCGTCCCGCCCGCATCAAGGACGCGGGACTGGCGCTCGATCTCGAACAAGAGCGCACGTCCGGCAGACTTGAACGAGTTCAGGTTCTTGATCTCGCACGGTGTTCCAAGCGAACCATCGACGGCGTTCCTGATCGAGACGTTCGTGTCGAACCGGACGTTACCCCGGTGGAGCTCGCCCGCGGTGACTCCGAGATAGATGAGGATCTGGTAGAGCTTCCTGAGATATGCGTCGGCTTCCTCGATGCTCGAGATGTCGGGCTCGCTCACAATCTCCACGAGCGGGACACCGCATCTGTTCATGTCCACGAGGCCGACTGAACCCGAACCGCGCGCGTTCTTCGAGAACGGTGCGTGCACGGTCTTCCCCGCGTCTTCCTCAATGTGGATGTCACGGATGCCGACGAGCTTCCTGGTCCCTTGAACGTCCACATCTACATGCCCACCGGTGGCGAGCGTGGTCCGGTGCTGCGTTATCTGATAGCCCTTCGGCAGGTCAGGATAGAAGTAGTTCTTCCTTGCGAAGGATGAGCGTGCGGTGATGTCAGACTCCAAGGCGAGCGCAACGCGGATACCAAGTTCGACGGCCTCACGATTCAGAACGGGAAGCGCTCCTGGAAGACCGAGGCAGACGGGGCAGACCCGGCTGTTAGGCGCCCCACCGGACTCGTTCGCACATGCGCAGAAGATCTTGGTCACAGTAGCAAGCTGCGCATGAACCTCAAACCCGATGGCCACATCACGCATCATGCGTCTCTCTCCGTCCTCTTCACCTCGGGAACGCGAAGGCGGACACCCGACGCCGCCTCATACTCGCGCGCGACGCGGAACATCATCGGCTCCATGAATCTGTTCGCTGTGATCTGAAGACCGACGGGGAGTCCCGTGCTGCTCAGTCCACATGGCATGGATAGTGCGGCGATTCCTGCGAGATTGGCCGGAACTGTGAAGACGTCAGAGAGATACATCGCGAGCGGGTCGTCCGCGTGCTCACGCAAGCGGAACGCCGGCGTGGGCGAAGTCGGCGTCACGATCACGTCGAAGCGCTCAAACGCGCTTGCGAAGTCGTTGGCTATCAGTGTCCGAACCCGCTGCGCTCTCAAGTAATAGTCATCGTAGTATCCGGAGGCGAGCGCGTAGGTCCCGAGCATGATCCGCCGCTTCACCTCGGCGCCGAAATCCTCGCTCCGGGTCCTCACTACGATCTCATCCAAACCATCCGCTCCCTGCGCTCGATGGCCATAGCTCAAGCCGTCGTATCGAGCCAGGTTTGACGAAGCCTCCGCGTTCGCGACCAGGTAGTAGGATGCCACTGCGTGCTCGCTGTGCTCAAGCTTGAGTTCATCCACATCCGCGCCCAGGGAGCGCATCACATCGACGGCAGCAAGCACCGCTTCGGCAACCTCTGGATCCACACCTTCTCCGGTCGACTCTCGCGGAACACCGACACGCACTCCGCTCAGGTTTCCCGTCACCAAGCCCGTGTACTCCGGCACGTCTACCTCCGACGTGGTCGCATCGCGGGAATCCGCTCCCGAGATCGCGGCGAGAAGCTCGGCTGCGCCGTCAACGTCTCGCGACATCGTGCCGATCTGATCGAAGGACGAAGCGAATGCAACGAGGCCGTAGCGGGAAACACGTCCGTAGCTCGGTTTCACACCCACGATCCCACAGAATCCAGCCGGCTGCCGCACCGATCCGCCTGTGTCGGTCCCAAGAGCCAGGACAGCCTCGCCGGCCGCAACCGCCGCTGCTGAGCCGCCACTCGAGCCACCCGGTACGCGACCCGGATCCCAGGGGTTTCTGACGGCGCCGTAGGCTGAGTGCTCATTCGACGAGCCCATTGCGAATTCGTCGAGATTGGTCTTCCCCACAGTAATCGCGCCCGCATCCCGGAGTCGCTCTACGGCCGTCGCGTCATAGGGTGGATCATACCCGGCCAGGATTCGGGACGCGCACGTGGTTCCGAGTCCGCGCGTCGAGATGTTGTCCTTCACTGCCACGGGGATCCCTGCCAGCGGACCGAGTTCCTCACCGCGCGCGCGAGCCGCATCTGTCTTGCCGGCCTCAACCAGCAGATCATCCCTCTCGCGAACACGAATGAAGGCGTTGAGTGAATGCTCGACGCCTTCGATCCTGCCCAAGGCAGACTCGACCAGATCACGTGCCGAGAATGTCCCTTCCTCAAGACCGCGGCGAGCCTCGCTGAATGTCAGTTCGTGGAGTTCCATGGGCCTCGTGTGCGGACACCGCCCGCGGATGTCATGAACGTGAGATATGGACGCCGCCCGCGGATGTCATGAATGTGAGATATGGGCGCCGCCCGCGGATGTCAGCCTTCCGGCAAGAACCCGGGAACACGGAAGAAATCCTCGTCCCGATCGGGTGCATTTGAGAGGGCGTCATCCGGTTTGAGCATCTCCCCAACTCGATCCTCACGAAAAACGTTGTCGCGGCGAAGGAGAGCGAAGGCGGGATCAACACCATCGAGCTTCGCTCCCGACAGCTGGGCCACGTAGTTCAGGATGGCGTCCATCTCATTGGTCAGTCTCTCCAGTTCGTCATCGGAGAACGAGAGCTTCGCGAGCGCGGCGATGTGCCGTATGTCGTCGGTCGTTGCCGCCACTACCGTAGCCTCCGTCGTCAGTCACTCACCAGTTCGAGTTTGCCGTACCTTAGCATGATCCGCTTCTCTATTCCAGACTCGCCCTCACCGAACCGCACGCGCACGATGGCGTCGCCGGACGTGCCCGCGATCTCGAGCACGATCCCCTCTCCCCACGCCGCGTGGCGAACTCGCGCTCCAACTCTGAGCTCCATCCTTTCCTGAGACATGCCCTCGTAGTCCGGGAAGACATCCCCCCGCGGCGGCGCAGCGCCTGAACGCGGCGGCGTAGCACCTGCTGAACGACGCGAACTGGTGGGGCTCGCCGCGCGACGACGGCCGAATTGCGTCTGACCGAACGATCCCGTACCCCGCCGGGCCTTGGGGCCGACCGAAACCGCTTCGACATGCTCTGGATCGATCTCGCGGAGAAAACGCGATGCCGACCGAAGGTCCATTGTGCTCCCGCGCCGCCGCGTGTCGGCCGCAAACAGGTGAAGCTCGTCCTTGGCACGCGTCATCCCAACATAGAACAGACGCCGTTCCTCTTCCATCTCATCATCATCGTCGTACGCAGATTCATGGGGAAGTAGCCCATCCTCCATGCCCGGTATCAGAACGATCGTGAACTCGAGCCCCTTCGCACTGTGGAGGGTCATCAGTGAGACGGCATTGGCCCCATCCTCCCACTGATCGATGTTGGCCACGAGGGCGACCTGCTCCAGGAATGCGCCCAGAGTTCCTTCTCCGCTCAACTCGATGAACTCGCTTGCCGCGGAGACGAGCTCTTCGAGGTTGGCCAACCGCTGCGCCGATTCCTCGCTGCGTCTGCCCTCAAGCCACGTCACGTATCCGGACTCATTGAGCAGATCATCGATGAGTTCATTGACAGGGGTAACGTCGCTCGTCTTCCTCAACCTGGCGAACATCGCTTCCAACGACACCATCCCGTCCCTGGCAGCGGCCGGGATACCCACCACCTCACCGGCCCTTGCGAGCGCATCAATGACCCGGATCCCCTCGGCTTCAGCGAACTCCTCGAGCCTCTCGATGCTCTTCTCTCCGGCGCGGCGAGGAGGCACGTTGATTATCCTCTTCAGGCTGACCTCGTCGGCGGGGTTGATGATGACGCGGAGGTATGCCAGCACGTCCTTCACCTCCGCACGCTCGTAGAACCTGACCCCGCCGATGATGTCGTACGCGATTCCGGCCCTGCGAAGGCTATCCTCGATCACCCTCGACTGCGCGTGTGTCCGGTAGAGCACAGCGAAGTCCCGATAGGCCAGAGGACGTCCGCTCATGATCATGAGCACGGTGTCCCTGATAGCGTCGGCTTCCTGGTACTCGTTCGACACGCGTGTGAGCCGGACGGGAGCGCCATGCTCCCGCTCGGTCCAGAGCTTCTTCTCCTTGCGCCGCTCGTTGTTGCTCACGACGTCGTGGGCCGCAGCGAGTATGCGTCCCGTAGAACGGTAGTTCTGTTCGAGCCTGAGAACAACGGCGTCGGGGTGGTCCTTCTCGAAATCCAGGATGTTCGTGATGTCGGCCCCGCGCCAGCCGTAGATCGACTGGTCGTCATCACCAACGACGCATATGTTCTGATGGTGGGATGAGAGCATGCTTATGAGTTCGTACTGCGCGTGGCTCGTGTCCTGGTACTCATCCACGAGAACATGCAGGAACCGCAACGAGTAGCTGTTCTTGAGATCCAGGTTTCGCCTCAGGAGGCCGACGGTCTGCATGATAAGATCGTCGAAGTCGAAGGCGTTGTTCTTCACGAGTCCCTTCTCATACTCCGCGTAGATCTTGGAAACAGCCTGCTCGAATCGACCACCGCCACGTTTCGCGTATCCGTCAGCAGTGAGGAGTCTATCCTTCGCCTTGGAGATCTCGGATAGAATGGCCTTCGGAGCCAGAACCGTCGCGGAGATGCCGACGCGAAGCATTGAGGTCTTGATCAGATCGAGCTGGTCGCTCGTATCGTAGATGGAAAAATCGCGCGTCCACCAACCCCAGTCGGCCTCCGTTCGCAGTATGCGGGCGCAGATGGAATGGAAGGTCCCTATCCAGGCTCGCTCGTTCCCCCCACCAACAAGAGCCGCCACGCGCTTCTTCATCTCCTCGGCTGCCTTGTTGGTGAAGGTCACCGCGAGAATCCTGCGCGGGCTCACACCACACTCGGTGATCAGATATGCGATTCTGGACGTCAGTACGCGCGTTTTCCCACTGCCGGCTCCGGCAAGCACAAGAAGCGGCCCGTCTCCATGGCGGACCGCCTTCTGCTGCACCGAATTCAGGCTGTCGATCTCTCTGCGATCAATCATCCCCGCCCCTCCCCTGATCTGTGAAGACCCCGCACCGGCCGGCAGCTTTCGCAGCACCGGCGCGAAGGCTGTCAGCCTGGACACACCTAGAACTCAGCCCCGATTGAGAAGTGCGAGACCGGCTCGCCCCTTGTCTTGAAATCCGTTGACCACGCGAGGTCGTAGCGGAGGATGAAGAACATGAACTGCGTGCGTACCCCAACACCGTATCCTGCCTTGATGTCCTTGAACCGGACCCCATCATCATCCACGATTCCGCGGAATCTGTCGCCATCCCAGGCTGCACCCAGATCGACGAACATGACTCCCCTTAAGCCCCGTATCGAGAGCGGCAGCGGCGACGCTACGTCGAGCCTGTCCACGAACGGGTAGCGGAACTCCAGATTGGCTATCGCGGTGCTGTGCCCTGAGAATTCGAAATCGTCGTGTCCTCGTATGCTGTTGGTACCACCTACGAAGAACGTCTGCGCGTCGGGTTGAGTGCTGCGTGCAAACACCAGTTTCATCGCAAGACTGTGTCTCTGACCGATCCTGACGTACCGTCTGAAGTCGGCGATCCCCGTCAGATAGTCAAACCTCCCGTTCAAGCCGAACGACTTCGTGATCGTGAATGATGAGCGTCCTCCTCCGATCGGGCCGACGCTCCCCCAGAGGGTCGTGTCGTTGACGAGTCGCAGAGCCGGGATGACGAGCGTCCTCTCAACCCCCTCATCCGTCAGCTCTATGTCCCCCTCCTCGTTCTCCTCAGCAAACTGGCGCATCATGCTCAGTCCATCGACATCCAACTCGATCCTCGTGAATCTGCTGAACGGATAGGAGACACCGAGAGAGATGCCGTAGTGCCGCTCGGTGAAGTAGCGTTTCTCCCCCAGGTCTTCACCAAACACAGTTCTGTTGGAGTACAGATAGTGACGGTACGTGTAGACACTGGCGGAGTAATCGGTGCGTCGTGCCAGGTATTCGTAGCTCAGGTGCGCGTTGCTGAATTCTATCGAGGAGAAGAAGTCCGTCATGAGATAGAAACGGTGGTTCCCCAGGATGTCGCTGATGGCCACCTCCGCTGCCGCGCCAACGCCGTGGGCAGAGTTGTACGATACGCCTCCGTCAATCCAGTCCGGAGAGAACCGCGGCGTGTAGCGCTCGATGACGCCCGTTCTCTCCTCCGTCGCATCATCCGCCCTGCGCGGTTTTCTTCCGGTCGCCTTGTCGTACGCATCTCTGGCCAGGCGCACGGTTTCGCTCTTCTGCGTCGATTCGGGTTTCTCGACGGTCTCCGCGCTCTCGCCGCCGTCACCGGTAGTCTCCGCGCTCTCGCCGCCGTCACCGGTAGTCTCCGCGCTCTCGTCGCCGTCACCGGTAGTCTCCGCGCTCTCGCCGCCGTCGCCCGGGGCGTCGGCAATCTCCTCCCACCTTATCTCGTCGAACGGCTCCGCCCCCGGCTCCAACTCAATGCTTGGGAAGGCGTCTCCGGACTCGATCACGTCGGCAAAGTGCGTCAGCGGATCCTTCACCACGGCGACATCCCAACCCCCGCGCTCGTATCCGACGAAGACCAGCCGGTCGCCCTCGCGCGACCAGCTCGGCGACTCGGCCCCACCGATGAGGCTCGTAAGAGCCACGCACGTCGAAACATCCAGATCAACCAGGTAGAGTTCGGGCGATCTGCTGCGATCGGAGGAATAGATGATCTTGCGCCCGTCCGGCGACCACGTGGGAGACTTCTCTCTCCCCGGGACTCGTACGATAGTCGCAACGTCCCGGGTCTCCACATCTATCACGTAGAGATCGTAGCTTCTGTGGAAACCGCGCTCGATCGGTGAATCGCGATCCGAGACGAACGCAATGAACCTGCTGTCAGGTGACCACGCGGGATCGCGCTCGTCATCGAAGTCATCCGTGAGCCTGTCGAATCGGCTGCCATCGGGATCGGTCAGATAGAGCTCCGACGCCCCTCCCTTGATGCCCACGAAGGCTATCCACTTCCCGTCCGGCGACCATGCCGGTGTGTACAGCCCGTCGAGAGGAAAACTCAAGCTTCTGAGAATCTCCCCTGTCTCGGCGTCAAGAATGTGAAGCGCATCACTGCTCCCCGCCTTTGCGGCCAGGCATATCTGCTTCCCGTCGGGCGACCACGAGAATCCGGTGCGAAGAAGATGAAGCTGCTCGAACTCATCACTTCTCTCTCCCTTTACGAGATGCTCAAGCTCCGCCCCATCGAGTGTCGAAGCGACATAGACGTCCGCATAGCCACTCTTGTCACTGGTGAACACGACGCGGGCTCCGTCGGGAGAAACAGCCGGACCGATATTGAAGTAGGAGTGTTCGTTTCGATGGTCGGTAAGGAGCTTCGCGATATCGCTGAGATTTGAGCGTTCCACGACCTCCGGCCAGTACTTGCGTTTGAGCCACGCCTCCCATTCGTCGGAGAGCTCGGCCGGCGTCAATCCCAGTGTCTCGCGAAGCGTCTTGTCGAGGTTCTGAGTACGCGCAAGATCGTGAATCATCTCCGATACCTTCTCGGTTCCGTACTGCTCGGCGATGAAATTGAAGACCGACTGTCCTTCCTTGTAGACAGCGTAGCCACCATAGAGGTACTCGAGCGGGATCACGACATCAGAAATGACCATGTCCCGGATCATCATCTCCGCGTTCGTATCCCATCCCTGGGAGGCATACTCAGCCAGCCCCTCCGCAAACCAGAGCTGGATGGGATTGAAGTAGGCCTGGCGGATTACGGACTCTGCCAGACCTCGATAGATGATGTCGAACATGAACACGTGTGTCAGCTCATGATGAAGCACGTGCCTCAGCTCATCGTATGAACCCGTGAACGGGATCACGACTCGGTTCTTGAAGAGCTCCATGAACCCTCCCACACCCTCCCCGACATCCGAGGACAGAATGTTGGTCTGCTGGAACTCATTGTGGGATGCGTAGACAACGATGGGGATGGTCGTCGTGAGTTCATGGTTCATCGTCGCTTCAAGGCTGTCGTTCGCCTCTTCGATGATTTGCGCAACGGCCTCGGAGAGATCTTCCTCACCCGCATAGTAGTAGACGTCGAAATGCTCGGTCTTGACTATCTCCCACTCGAACCGCTCATACTGGACCTTGTTGCGCCCGAACCTGGTCGCGGAGGCGTCCGGCTGGACTGACGGCAGGACCAGCAAGGCTAGAACAGCTGAGATGAACGCGTTCTTTGAGAACAAGGGTGACATCTGACAGACCATCCGTTTGATATCCCGTGGGTTACCTATATTCTAACATCGAGTTACGCTATGTCAACTACACCCACTGTCGCTCTCTCCGACACGCCGGGTCGGAGCACCGGTGCGAGACTCGATAGAGGCAAGAACGAAGGGGTTGACACGGGCGTCGGTCATGGCGAAGATGTGAGACGCATTCTCATGCTGGATTCTTCGAAGGAGAGTATCCGTGTCGACAGGGAAGCGCATCCGAAACACTCTTCGCATTCCGCTCACAGCTCTTGCCGTCGCAGCGGCAATCGGACTCGTCTCCTGCGGCGACCCCACAGACGATCCGTCCCCAGAAAACGCGACCGCAGAGGACGTGACCATCGACGGCTCAACTGTCACCGAGGCGGAGTACATCAACTTCATGGCTGCTCTGACAATCGCTCTCGAGGAAGGTCTGACTGGAGAGGCAGCTGACTCCAGAGTATCCGAACTTGGGATCAGGATCCTCGACGATGACGACATCGAATCGGCTCTCGATGGTCTTCGTCATGATCCCGTCCACTGGGCGGAAATCGAGCGATCCGTGGATGAGCAGATCGAGCTGCTCAGAGAGAAGGTCCCGCGCCCGGAAAGCGGGCAGTAACGCAGATCCTCTACCGCAGGCCTATCAGATCCCTCACCAACAGGAAGACCATCAGAACAGCGAAGAATGCGAAACCTGTCTGCTGCCAGATCAGCAACTGCCGTTCAGTGAGTGTCCTGCGGCGCAGCTTCTCCACCAAAAGCAGAAGTAGGTGACCCCCGTCCAGTATGGGAAGCGGCAGCAGGTTGATGAAGCCCAGGTTCAAGCTGAGAAACGCCATGAACGTGAAGAAGTAACTCCCACCCCATCTTGCGCTCTCGCTCGCCATCTGCACAACACGGACCGGCCCCCCGAGCTGCTCCGATGACACCTGGCGCGTCACAACCCCCCAGATGAACTGGCCTATCTGAGAGAAGGTCGACACTGAGATCGCAAAGCTCGTTGTCAGTGCGTGCCACGGTCCCAATCGCTTTGTATTCCATGGACGCATGATGCCGATCAGGCCGATCGTCCTCGTCTCCGAGCCAATCTGCTCCTCTTCCTCCTCCGGCACGATAGAGGCCCGCATCGAGACGCCGTCTCTTTCCCAAATAACCTCGGTCTCCTCAAGCGGGCGCTCGTGGATCAGATCTCCAAGCTCGTACCATGTGGATACGGCGATGCCGGATACCGACACAACCCTGTCCCCGGAGCGCAGCCCCGCGCGATCCGCCGGACTGCCGCGCATGACACCCCCGATGATGGAAGGGATGTAGGGCGTGATTCCGAGGACGACGGGGTCTCCGTCAGGATCATCACTCGCGGCCGACTGGATACGAACGTCTCGCCGTTCACCAGTATCCTCTGAGACAACCCCGAATGTGAAGGCGTCTTCCGCGACGGCAAGCTCATCATAGACGTCGGCCCATGTGTCGACGTCGATACCCTCCACGGCGACTATCAGATCACCCGATAGGAGCCCCGCCTGTTCGGCCACCGATCCCGGAAGCACATCAGCGATGACGGGATCGCCGAGTGTCGGTGATCCGGCGATCATGAGAACCAGCGTCGTAACAACAACGGCCCAGACGAAGTTCATCACTGGTCCTGCGGCAACGATGAACACGCGTAGCGCGATCGGCTTGGCCACGAACGTCCATGGCTCAGCACGCGTTGGATCGGCAATGTGCTCTGCCCCCGCCATCTTCACATACCCACCGAGAGGAATGAGCGATATGGCATACTCCGTATCACCTCTGACGAAACTCGCGATCCTCGGTCCGAAGCCTATCGAGAAACGCTCCACGCGAACGCCGGAGATGCGGGCCGCAAAGAAGTGCCCGACCTCGTGTACGATGATCAGAACCCCGAGGAGAATGGCTGCAAACAGGTAGAAGACGTACATGATGTTCCCGCTCTCTTTAGTCTCAGTGCCTGGCAGCGGCCGCTGGGTCAGCTCACCAGTTGTGCCACAACGCTCAGAGCACAGGCTCTCGCCTTGTCCTCAGCGGCAAGTATGTGATCCACTTCATCGGCCGGCTCGGCCCGAACTCCCCTGAGCGTCGCATCGATGACCGAAGCTATCTCTCCAAACTGTATCCGTCTCTCGACGAATGCCTCAACCGCCACCTCGTCCGCGGTAGCCGCGATGGTCGGTGCGGTACCTCCGATTCGCCCGGCATCAAGCATGAGGCCGTAGCACGGATAGCGAGTCTCGTCGAGCGGCTCGAAGCTGAGCCCGCCGATCGCTCCCAGATCACATCGCCCGAAGGCGACAGGCGCAGGCTCAGGGTAGAACATCGCGAACTGTATCGGAACCTTCATGTCGGGCTCCCCCATATGTGCGAGGAGACTCCCGTCGGTCAGCCGCACGAGCGAGTGAACGATGGATTCCGGATGCACGACGGCGTCGATTCTGTCGTACTCAAGATTGAACAGCCAGTGGGCCTCGATGATCTCAAGTCCCTTGTTGAACATCGACGCGGAATCCACGGTCACCTTTCGGCCCATCTCCCACGTGGGATGATCCAGAACATCCTCGAGTGAAGCGACCGCCGTCGCTTCGGAGGACATGCCT
This sequence comes from Candidatus Eiseniibacteriota bacterium, assembly GCA_030622115.1. Classification (GTDB taxonomy): domain Bacteria; phylum Joyebacterota; class Joyebacteria; order Joyebacterales; family Joyebacteraceae; genus Joyebacterum. The sequence goes on along the minus strand of JAUXGN010000016.1, from coordinate 38,522 downwards.
CTCAAGGGACCGCCTGAGGCCGTGAGTGTTATGCCTTCCACCTCCTCGGTGCGGGTGCTCTTAAGACATCTGAAGATCGCGCTGTGCTCGCTGTCTACCGGAATGAGTTCACTCCCGGTCGCCGATGCCATCGGGATGAGAAACTCGCCCGCCATGACAAGCGATTCCTTGTTCGCGACAGCAACGCGGCTGCCGGCTCGGATAGCAGCGAGTGCGGGCTTGAGGCCCGACGAGCCGACCAGAGCATTGAGAACCAGATCCAGGTCCGGATCGCCGGCGAGTTCATCGAGAGCCGCAGCACCTCTCTGTACGTGGACTCCTGGAGCGAAGTCCACGCTTGCAGCTTCGTCACCGATCGCAACTCGTCGAACACCAAAGCGAGCTGCCTGCTCGGCGAGGAGAACCGAATTGCTGAGAGCGGTGAGAGCCACGACCTCAAATGATCCGGGAGACGCTGCGACGACCTCGAGCGCGGCCCGGCCTATCGAACCGGTCGAACCGAGGATGGCGATCCGCTTCGGAGCTACCACTCTTGCGTCTCCCGTAACGGGTTTTCTTGTCTAGTGCACCACGAAATAGAGGTAGTAGTAAACAAGGGGCGCCACAAACAGAACGCTGTCGAACCTGTCCAACATTCCTCCATGCCCGGGAAGCGCATGGGATGTCTCTTTTATCTTCACATCTCGCTTGAGAAGTGACTCCACGAGATCCCCAAGCGTCGCCATGGCGGATGATCCCAGTCCTAGGATGATCACATCGACAAACGAAAGGTAGGTCGCGAACGTGAATCTGGCACACACCGCAACCAACAGCGAGATCACGACACCGCCAATGGCGCCTTCCACCGATTTGTTCGGACTGACCCTGGGCAGCAGTCTCCGTTTCCCAAAGGCGTGACCGAAGAAGTACGCGCCCGTATCGCTGCCCCATGCGAGCGCGAATGCGAGAATCACGAACCAGCCCCCGGTGTCACCCCAGGGAGCCGTCTGACCAAGCCTTCTGAGAAGAATGATGTGGCTCCCAAGCCAGGCCACGTAGAAGATGCCGAGAATCGTGGTTGATATGTGGAATACCGCCAAGTCGTTGTCTCGACGCGTCAGCTCCATTACCATGACACTGATAAGAACGACCGTGATGAAGAGACTCGAAAATAACCCACCCTGAAAATAGACATACCAGGAGACACCAAGGCCGGCGCCCACACCCAACTTCTTGTAGGGCTCGATTCCCTTGGCCTCCATCATCCGGTAGAACTCGAAGAGTCCCACGCCGATGATGAGATTCATGGCAAGGAGGAAGCCAATGCCTCCAACAAGCGAGAACACGATCGCGACAGGAACACCGACCGCAGCGGTCATGAGTCGTCGGCCAAGCTGTTTCCTGTCTATTGTCATGTGACCTAGGCCCCCACTCCACCAAACCGCCGCTGTCTCGTCTGGTAATCCTCTATCGCCTCGAGCAGATGTCGCCGTCTGAAATCCGGCCAGAGGACATCCGTCATGTAGAGTTCAGTGTACGCGATCTGCCACAGGAGGAAGTTGCTTATTCGCATCTCACCGCTCGTTCGTATGAGGAGGTCCGGATCGGGAAGATCCGCGCAGTACAGATTCCGCCGGAAGGTGTCATCGTCGATATCGGACGGGTCCAGATTTCCGCATTTCACGTCGCGGGCGATTGAGCGCACGGCGTCCATGATCTCAGCGCGCCCCCCGTAGGAGAGAGCAAGGTTGAGTCTGAGACCCGTGTTCCCGGACAGCCTCGCTACGCATCTGTCGAGTCTACTCCTGACGTACTTGGGAAGCAGTTCGATCCGACCGATCGCCTGCAGGGTGATGTCATTCTCGTCCATCTCCTCGATCTGATCCTTGAGGGTCTGATCCAGGAGATGCATGAGAGCGGAGACTTCCTTGCCGGGTCGCGTCCAGTTCTCCATGGAGAACGTGTAGAGAGTCAGCTCATCCAGCCCAAGTCCAGCCGCGGCCGAGACGACATCTCTGACGGACTCGCGTGCCGCAGCGTGCCCAGCTATGCGGGGCAGGCGGCGGCGCTTGGCCCACCGTCCGTTGCCGTCCATGATGATCGCAACGTGGCTGGGCAGGCGCGCGGCATCAACGCCCGCGCGTGCAGGAGCGTTCTTGGGATTGCGTCCTGCCATGCTCTCTCCCGTGACTCGCAGACGAAGGCGGCCGAATCGCGCCGGCCGCCCTCGCTCGTCTGTGTGGCTTGTTGCGGCCCTTAGCCCTGCTCGATCGCGTCGAACGGGCACTCGTCAACGCACAGAGCGCAGTCGGTGCACAGGTTCGGATCGATCACGTACTTATCGGGACCCTCCGAAATCGCCTCGACAGGACACGCGCTCACGCACGCGCCACAGGAGGTGCATGTGTCTGTGATCACGTATGCCATTCAAACCTCCAGTTGGAAAATCGACTCACGGCCCGGCCACAATGGCTAGACCTTCATCAGCTCCTTCTCCTTGGCGCTGAGCACATCGTCCACTTCCTTGATGTGCTTGTCCGTCATGTCCTGAATCGTGTGGTCGTGCGCCCGGTGGAAATCATCCTCCGAGATCTCGCCGGCGGTCTTCAGTTTCTTGAGCACCTCGTTTGCGTCCCTGCGCACGTTCCTGACAGACACGCGTCCCTCTTCGGCCAGCTTGTGAACAAACCGAACCAGTTCCTTCCGGCGCTCCTCTGTGAGCGCGGGAATCGGAACTCTTATGATGTTGCCGTCGTTCGATGGGTTCAGGCCAAGATCCGCCTTGAGAATGGACTTCTCGATATCACCGATGATCCCCTTCTCCCACGGCTGGACGATCAAGAGTCGCGCTTCCGGCACACTGATGTTGGCGATCTGTCTGAGCGGAACAGTGTTACCGTAATACTCGACCTTCACTCCGTCAAGAAGCGAGACCGTAGCCTTCCCGGTACGTATCCTCGCAAGTTCACGCTTCACCGCATCCACGGACTTCGCCATTTTCTCTCCAGTACGGGCGAAGAGTTCTTCCATCAGCTAGTCCTCCTTCACAACGGTTCCAACCGATTCGCCGTCGACTGCTCGTCTGATGTTGCCTTCGACCCAGAGATCGAACACGACGATCGGCAACTTCTGATCCCTGCACAGCGAGAAGGCCGTCATGTCCATGACGGCCAGTCTTCTCTCGATTGCTTCTGTATAGGTAAGCTCTGCATACCGCTTGGCATCCGGATGGGTTACCGGGTCGGCGTCGTACACACCGTCGGTCTTCGTACCCTTGAGAAGCCCGTCGGCCATAATCTCGGAAGCTCTGAGTGCGGCTGCCGTGTCAGTGCTGAAGAACGGGTTCCCCGTCCCTCCAGCGAACACCACAATGCCGCCGGAGGAAAGGTGCGCCCTCGCCCTTGCCACATCGACAGGTTCCGCCAGGGTGCCGCACGGTACGGCACTCATGACATGCGCATTGAGCCCCTGTTCCTCAAGTGCGACACGGAGCGCCAACGCGTTGATGATAGTCGCCAGCATCCCCATGTGGTCGGCCGTCACACGGTCGGCGCCGTCGCGAGCGACCGAGCCCCCGCGGAGGATGTTCCCGCCACCTATGACGACACCGAGTTCCGCTCCGGCCTCGTGAGCCTTGCCTATCTCACCGGCGAGCCACGTGGCCGCATCGAGCGAAATGGGGCTGTGCCCCTCACCCTTCAGGGATTCTCCACTAACCTTGACGACAACTCGTTCAAACGCAGGCATTCGGCTCCTTACCCACCCTTGAGTCTACTCGCCGAGATTCATGCGGACGAAGCGTCGGATGCGAACGTTCTCGCCGAGAAGGGCGATCGTCTGGTTGAGAACATCCGCGACTGTGATATCGCCATCCTTGACGAACGGCTGATCGAGCAGACAGACTTCCGAGTAATACTTCTCAACTCGTCCGTCCACGATCTTGTCCACGATGTTCTCCGGCTTGCCGGAAGCTATCGCCTGCTCGCGGTAGATTGCCTTCTCCCTGACAAGGATGTCGGGAGAGAGATCCTCGCGCGAAACAACGAGAGGATTCTGCGCCGCTATGTGCATGGCAACGTCCTTCGTGAAGCTCTGGAACTGGTCGGTCCTGGCCACGAAGTCCGTCTCGCAGTTCACCTCTACAAGTACGGCCAGTTTCGAGCCGGAATGCACGTATGAGGCGACAACTCCCTCGCCGGTGGTCCTGCCGGCCCGCTTCGCGGCCTTCAGAACACCACTCTTACGGAGGTAGTCGCTCGCCTCCTCCACGTTGCCGCTGGTCTCCTTGAGCGCTTTCTTGCAGTCCATCAGACCGGCGCCGGTCTTCTGTCTGAGTTCCTTTACCTGGGCTGCACTTATCTCCATCTTGTTCTCCAACTCTGTGAATCCACATGGATGACTGACAAGCTGAATACTACGTCTGCTGCGGTTTGACCTCCGACACCACCTCAGCCGCCGGCTTCCCCGCGGCCGCCGGCTTCGCTGCTTCCGGCGCCTTGTTCGAATCCGGCTCTACGGCGTCCTTGCCCTCGAGCTGATGAGCCTTGGCTTCCAGCACACAGTCGGCCACGAACGCCGCGAAGAGTCTGATCGAGCGGATCGCGTCATCGTTCCCGGGAATCGGGTAGACGATCAGATCCGGATTCGCATTCGTGTCCACGACCCCGACGATTGGTATGCGGAGCTTGCCGGCCTCGCTCACTGCGATCTCCTCCCTCTTGGTGTCGATGATGAACACCAGACCGGGAGGCTTCTTCATGTCGCGGATACCGTCAAGGACGTTCAGGAGCTTCGCCTTCGCCCTGTCGTGCTTGAGTCTCTCGCGCTTGGAGATCAGTTCGTACGTTCCGTCCTCCGCCATCTTCTCGATGTCCTCGAGCTTCTTGACGCTCTTGCGGACAGTCTGGAGGTTTGTCAGCGTGCCGCCGAGCCAACGCTCGGTCATGTAGAGCATGCCGCACCTCCCGGCTTCCTCCTTCACGATCTGGTGGCCCTGCCTCTTCGTGCAGACAAAGAGGATCTTGCCGCCGCCACGAACAGTCTCGAAGATCGCGGTCTCCGCGTCTTTCATGGCTGCGACTGTCTTTGCGAGATCGATGATGTGAATCCCGTTCCGCCTCATGAAGATGAAAGGCTTCATTTTGGGATTCCAACGGCGGGTCTGGTGGCCAAAATGAACGCCGGCCTCCAGCAGAGTACGGACATCTGGTGATGCCATTGCTTCTCACTCCCTTCAACTGCCTGGTTGCCTCTTCCGCGGCCATCATCCCGCGACAGGCCATGACGAGTACGTTCGCCACGGACCCCCGTAACGGTCCGACCGCGTGCTGGATTTGCCCCAGCGCATCACAATCCCCATCCTGGGAACGCGATGTCCGCGCACGGAGCATGTGTCACTCTACCTCTTCGAGAACTGGAACTTCTTCCTGGCGCCTGGCTGGCCGGGCTTCTTCCGTTCCTTCATCCTCGAGTCTCTCGTCAACAGTCCATCTTGCTTCAGAGGCTTCCTGTAGCTCTCGTCAATCTTCACCAGCGCCCTGGCAATACCGAGTCGCACCGCACCCGCCTGCCCGGCCACTCCACCGCCTCGGACGTTCGCCCGAATGTCGTAGCGGTCACTGGTAGAGGTCACTTCGAGAGGCCGCAGGATGTCGCCGACCAAGGTCTTTATCGGAAAAAACTGGTCGATATCTCGCCCGTTCACGACTCTGACTCCTGTGCCCGGAATCAGTCGCACTCGCGCGACCGCCTCCTTGCGCCTTCCAACGGCATGGAAGGAACTCGCCATCAGACTTCTCCTTTCAAGCAATCATCGCCGCGAGCTACAGCATACGGCGCGATGCGCTAGACTTCCAGAACCTCAGGCTGCTGTGCCTCGTGCGGATGCTCCGGACCGGCGTAGACGCGGAGCTTCTTGAGCATGGCGCGTCCGAGCTTGTTCTTCGGAAGCATGCCCTTGATAGCGTGCCGCACGACGTCCTCCGGTCGGGTCTCCATAAGCTTCTTCATCGTGACGTACCTTGCGCCGCCGGGGTAGCCACTGTGAGTGAAGTAAGTCTTCGTCTCAAGCTTGTTCCCCGTGACCACGACCTTTGCCGCGTTTACGACAACGACGAAGTCGCCCGTGTCCAGATGCGTCGAGAAGTTCACCTTGCCCTTGCCGCGAAGGACGGAGGCGACCACGGTGGAGAGCCTGCCGAGAACCTTCCCGTCGGCATCCACGACGTAGTGTTTCCTCTCGATCTCCGAGATCTTCGTAATATGTGTCGACATCCAGCTAGTCCTCCGAATTGCTTTTATCTGTTGCCACACGCCCGCGAACACAGGCAGACCTCTCCGCCCATCCACACTTCGAGGCGAACCGACTGCTTCCATGCCAACCCGCTGGCCGATGTTGTCGGGAACACCGTCCGGCGATTCGGGCGCCTCGTCTGGACTCCACGGTACGAACTTTGAATAGTAGCAATGCGCAGGAGCGCTGTCAAGCGCCAGATGGCCTGTTTTTCGCAAGAAGCGAGGGACCGTACGGGGGTCGGAAGACCCCGACATCAGTGATAATCGCGGTCACAAGCTCGGCCGGCGTCACATCGAAGGCGGGATTAAACACCTTCACGCCCACCGGAGCCACCCGAAAGCCCCCTATTGTGGTGATTTCGTCGGAGGAACGCTCCTCGATGGGAATGGTGGTTCCATCTGGGAGCGACGGATCGAGAGTTGAGTAGGGCGCCGCGACATAGAATGGGATCCCATGCCGATGCGCCGCCAGAGCTAGAGGGAAAGTACCGATCTTGTTGGCCACGTCACCGTTCCGGGCGATCCTGTCGGCGCCGACGATGACCTCATTCACCCAACCCCGGGCCATCGCAGAGGCGGCGGCGCTGTCGCAGAGCAGAGTCACATCTATCCCGTGCTGCATCATCTCCCAGGTTGTCAGCCTCGCTCCCTGAAGCAACGGTCTCGTTTCGTCCGCGTAGACGTGTACGCGCTTCCCCTCCTCCACGGCCGCATAGATGACGGCCAGAGCCGTCCCGTACTCCGCCGTCGCGAGCCCTCCCGCATTGCAGTGCGTCAGAACACCGTCGCCGTCCGAGAGAAGAACTGCTCCGTTCCGACCAATCCTGCGGGACAACTCTCTGTCCTCTTCGCAGATACTGAGCGCCTCGTCGACCAGGCGGCGGCCAAGCTCGTCCCTGTCGCGAATCGACTCGTCTCCCGCAACACGGAGACTTCGCTCTATCGCCCAGCGTAGATTGACGGCGGTCGGACGCGTTGAGATCAGAAGCTCCGCTGCAGCCCGAACGTCGGAGCGAAGTTCATCCAGGGAATCGGCGTCACTCTTCGCGGCGGCCAGCGCCACGCCCATGGCCCCGGCAACTCCTATGGCGGGAGCGCCACGAACCTCCAGGCGCCTGATGCTCTCGGCCAGTTGCCTGTGGTCGGTCACGTCCTTGAACACGAGTTCCCCGGGCAGACGCGTCTGATCGACCAGCCGCACGACACCACCCGTCCACTCAATGGTCTTGACGTGCTCATTCCTCATCATTTCTCCCCCAAACCTGCCCGGAACCGGCTCTAGTCCATGGAAGTAAGGCGACTCAGCGCATCACACAAGAGCGCCACGGGCAACCCCACGACGTTGTAAAAGCAGCCGCTCACCTCTTCCACGATCGCCGCCCCGCAGTCCTGGATTGCGTAGGAGCCGGCCTTGTCCAGCGGCTCGCCGCCTTCCACGTACGACTCGATGTCGTCGTCCGACAGCTTTCGAACCAGCACTTCAGTGGATTCCACACCGACAGCGCCCGCGCCATCGGAGCAGCGCAGGACCGCGACACCGGTCAGAACCTCGTGTCGGCGGCCGCGGAGCATCTTCAGCATCTCCACGGCGTCCCTGTTGTCAGCCGGCTTCCCCAGGATCCTGTCGTCCAGAATCACGATGGTGTCGGCCGCGATAACGGTTCCCTTCTCATGGCGTCCGGCCACTGTTGCCGCCTTGAGCCAGGCGAGACGCTTCACATGGTCCTCAGGTGATTCGCCATTCTCAAGAGACTCGTCGATATCAGGAGCATCGACGATGAACTCGAGATCCAATCCGTCCAGAATGCGTCTGCGGCGAGGAGAACTCGAACCCAGCACGATGGGTTCCTCGCTCACGAGCCGCTTCACGAGTTCACACGCCACCGCTACCTCCTCCCCTGCTTCTGTGTCTCTCGGAGCTGTCTATCACAATGGTAACGGGACCATCGTTTGCAAGCTCGACGACCATTCTGGCGCCGAAACGCCCCATGGACACAGTGAGCCCATCGTCCCGCAGGAACACGGCGAACTGTTCATAGAGTTCCTCGCCCTCCTGGGGTCGCGCCGCTCTTGTGAAGCTGGGTCTGCGCCCCTTCCTGCAGTCTGCAAGAAGGGTGAACTGCGAAATGAGCAAGACGGCGCCTGACGTTTCCAGAACGGAGCGGTTCATCCGCCCGTCGCCGTCCTCGAAGATCCTGAGCTGGGCACACTTAGATGCGAGCCAGCGACCGTCCTCTTCGGTGTCGCCGTCTTGAACGCCAAGCAGCACGACGAGACCACCCTCTATCTCACCGACGGTCTCACCCGCTACCGAGACGGACGCGCGCGACACCCTTTGCAGAACTGCTCTCAGAATCGCCTCCCTCTCACTGCTCGCGGATCGATCGTCTGCGCTCGACGCTCTTGACTCCCTTGAGCGCATGGATCGCCTTCATGAGTCTTCTCAGCCTGTGGAGATTGCCTATGTCTACACGGAACCTCACGATAACAAGTCCGCTCTCTGTAGTCATGCTTGCCGCAGAGACCTCCACATGTTCCTCCGAGATGATCCTCGACACATCGGCAAGGAAATTGCGTCTGAGATCCCCCTTCACTATGAAGGCGGCGGGGAAAGTCTGGCCGTCCGCAACATCCCATTCGACCGGCATCCTGTGTTCTTTGTCGACGGTGGGACCGAATGTGTTGGGACATCCAACGCGGTGCACCGAGATTCCCCGTCCTCTCGTGATAATGCCGACGATCTGATCTCCAGGGACCGGCTGGCAGCACTTCGCGAAGTGGATCATGATCTCGCCGATGCCCTCGATCCTGACTCCCGTGTCATGGCGGCGCGCACGCCGCGTCAGACGCTCGACCAGTCCCCGGCCGAGCTGCGGCTTCGGCCTGAGTTTCTTGGCCAGCTCCCCCGCGCTGACGTCACCGCGACCTATGGCTGCCGTGAAGTCCTCTACGCTGTCGTATCCGAGACCTTGGGCGATGTCATCGAGTGGAATGTCCTTCCTTCCGGATGCCAGCTTCTTGAGTTCGCGATCGATGATCCTCCGCCCAAGCACGATGCTCTCCCTGTCCGCCTGTGCCCTCAGATGGTGCCTGATCTTGCTGCGTGCCCGGGAGGTGGCCACGAAACCCAGCCAGTCACGGCTGGGGTGGGCCGAATCAGATGTGACGATCTCAACCGTGTCCCCGCTCCTGAGACTATGCCGGAGAGAGACAAGCCGCCCGCTGATCCTTGCTCCGGCGCAGTGACTGCCCACGTCACTATGAATGGAGTAGGCGAAGTCCACCGGTGTCGATCCCTTGGGCAGGTGTTTGAGATCGCCATTCGGTGTGAAGACGAAAATCTCATCCTGGAACAGATCGACCTTGAGCGACTCCATGAACTCGTGAGCCTCCATGAGATCCACGTTGCCCTCGAGAAGCTGACGCACCCAGTTGAGACTCCTGGTCAGCTCGTCGTCTCCCGGCTTGCCCTCTTTGTATGTCCAGTGCGCTGCGATGCCGAACTCGGCCTGTTCGTGCATTTCGCGTGTGCGTATCTGTATCTCCAGCATCTGCCCCTTCGGTGTCATTACCGTCGTGTGAAGCGAGCGGTAGCCGTTAAGCTTTGGAGTCGCGATGTAGTCCTTGATCCTGTCGTGAACCGGAGTGAAGAGCGTGTGCACGATGCCGAGTACCCGGTAGCACTCCTCAACCGTTTGAGTAATGATGCGAATGGCCAAGAGATCGTAGATCTCACCGAAGCTCTTCTCCCGCGTCGCCATCTTCCGGTGAATGCTGCTCAGGTGCTTTATCCGACCGGCGATGAGCGCCTTCATTCCGTCGTGCGTCAGTCGTTTCCGAATCGGTCGAGTCGTCTCCTCGATGGTCGCCTCGCGCTCCTCACGAGTTGCCTTCACAAGGTCTGCAAGCCGTCTGTACGCATCGGGCTCCAGCCACTTGAATGACAGATCCTCCAATTCGCGCTGAATCTTCGCCATGCCGAACCGCCCCGCCAGCGGGGCGAATATCTCCCTTGTCTCGCGGGAGATACGCTCGATCTGTTCCGGGGTCAGATGAGAGATGGTACGCATGTTGTGGAGGCGATCGGCAAGCTTGATCAGTATGACGCGAATGTCCTGCACGACAGACAGGAGCATCTTGCGGAAGTTCTCAGCTTGTGCACGCTCACGGCTCTCGAATCTCAGCCCCGTGATCTTGGTGACACCATCAACGAGCTTCGATATCTCCGTGCCGAACTCACGCGCAAGATCAGCAAGAGAGGTGTCGCTCTCCTCGAGAACATCGTGCAGAAGGCCGGCGGCAACCGTGGCCGAGTCGAGCTTGAGCTCTGCAAGAATGGAAGCGGTCTCACGGGCATGCTCAATGTACGGAGCCCCGGACTTTCGCTTCTGCCCCTCGTGAGCCAAGGCGGCACAGTCGTGGGCTCGCGCGATCAGGTCCGCATCGAGCCTCGAATCGATTTGCATCAGTATCTTGGCGAATTCGCTGCCTGTCATCTGGATTCACGGAGGTGGGGTTTCGAGACACTCTGCGCCTTGGACTAGTACTCCTCGAACTGGACGTCCTTCAGGCGCAGCTGGAGATTCGTGACCCCCCTCCACGTATTCTCCTCAAGTACGTAGGCAAGAGAGACCATTCCACCACTTCGCTTCAGATCATCGAAGACTTCACCCAGGCCAAAGCCGATGGCGTCCATCACCTTCTCACCCTGTTCGACCGTCATCTTGAGATGACCATTACCGACCACTTTCGCCGAGATAACCTTGACATCCCTCGTACCAAATACCGGCTCCGGGTTCCCCGCGCCGAACGGGCGCACTCGCTTGAGCATGTTGACAAGCTCGAACCTGCACTCCGACAAAGGAATCATGGCATCGATCTCGACCTCCGGCACAAGGTCGTCTGGAGTCAGCTTGGACGATACCGCCTCTTCAACACATGCTCGGAACCTATCAAGGTGCTCTTCCGCAAGCGATACTCCGGCAGCATACTGGTGCCCCCCGAAACTGAGCAGGTGATCCCTGCACGTTATCAGGGCGGCGTGCAGATCGAAGCCGGGGATGCTCCGTCCCGACCCCTTGGCAATACCGTCCGTGATGGAGAGAAGCACTGTCGGCCGGTTGTACTGCTTGGCGATCCTTGAAGCCACGATGCCGATGACGCCCGCGTGCCATCCGGCTGACCAGAGCACAATGGAGCGGCTGCGGCTCAGATCGATCGTCTCCTCGAGAATGCGGGTCGCATCCTCGAGAACCTGACGCTCCAGCTGACGCCGCTTCTTGTTCTCGCCGTCAAGCTGAAGCGCAATGGCATCGGCCTTGTCGGCATCCTCGGTCGTCAGAAGCTCAACACCTATGCTGGCGTCGCCGAGACGGCCTGCGGCATTCAGCCGCGGTCCAAGAGCGAATCCGATGTGCGTCGATTGAACACTGGCCGGCTCGACGGCAGCGGCCTTCATGAGAGCGGCGAGTCCGGGATTCGTGGTCGCCCTGAGCCTGTCGAGCCCAAGCGATGTCAGTATCCTGTTCTCGGAGTTCAGAGGCACAATGTCCGCGACGGTGCCGACGGCCACGATGTCAAGGTTCTCCTCCACCGTGTATGCCATATCCCGGTAATCCCGGGCCAAGGCCTCCAGCACCTTGAAGGCCACTCCGACACCAGCCAGATCCTTGTACGGATAGCGCGAGTCCTTCCGCTTCGGATCAACGACCGCCAGTGCATTCGGAAGTGTATCCTGCGGTTCGTGGTGATCCGTGACAATGATGTCAACACCCAGCTTGCTGGCGACGTCAATCTGCTCGTGACCGGTGACTCCACTGTCCACCGTGACGATGAGTCCGGCGCCCGATTCCTTGGCGATCACGACGCCGCGTTCTGAAAGACCGTATCCCTCATCGAGACGATTGGGAATGTAGAATCCGACATCCACACCGGCCGATTCCAGGCAGCGTTTCATCAGTACGATGGAAGTGATGCCGTCGACATCGTAGTCGCCACAGATAAAGATACGTTCGCGCTTGTCGATGGCCCTACGGAACCTGTCGAGAGCGGGCTCGATGTCCGGAAGAAGAAAGGGATCGTAGAGCTGGGAGCGGTCCGGCTTCAGGAACGAAGCGGCAGTCTCCGTGTTGGTGACGCCACGATTCACGAGCACAGCGGCAAACGCTCTCGGAGCGTCCAGAGCCTTCGCAAGCTCGTCAAACTGCCGGGTCTTGTCTGGATCTGGAAGCTTCCATCTCCGTCTCACGCGCTCTCCTGAATTCCTGTTCCGTATCCCGTCGGCATCGGGGGGAACGACGAGGTCGCAGCAGGTCATAAGCCGAGTTCTGTCGGAAGGCAAGCCTTCCGTGGCGATCATTCATCTGGGATGACGGTTACCCGTCATCTCTAGCAACCTACCCGGGAGTTCTAGCGAGGCGGGACCACCTCATCCTCCCCTACTTGATCTCGCTCCGAGTGGGGTTTACCAAGCTGCCCCCGTCACCGGAGACACTGGTGAGCTCTTACCTCACCTTTTCACCCTTGCCGGGAACCTGCGGCAGAACCGCGAGGCTCCTTAGGCGGTCTCCCTCTCTGCGGCACTTTCCTTAGGATCGCTCCCACTGGGTGTTACCCAGCACTCTGCCCTGCGGAGCTCGGACTTTCCTCGAGCGGACAAGGCTTCTGCCCACCCGCGATCGCCTGTCCTGCTGCGGCCTCTCGTTCCCCTTCCTTGCTAGAGCGCTGGCATCCCTCGATCCGGCACTCGTCTGTCAGACTCGCAAGGCGCTCCCGGGATCAGCGGTTCTTCCCGACATCCTTAGCGCCCATCTTCGCAAGCTTGTCGGCCTCGCCGTTCTGCTCACGGGGAATAGATTCGATCTTGACGTCGTCGAGTTTCGCTATGAGTGCCTTGACCTCGAAAAAGGTGTTCATCAGATTCCGGTTCTTCACCTTGTATCGCCCAGTCAACTGCCTGGCAACGAGTTCGCTGTCCATCCTCATGGTGACTCGTCTTGCTCCGTGCGCCAAGGCCGTTTCGAGTCCGAGACGAACGGCTCTGTACTCAGCCTGATTGTTCGTCGCGTGGCCAAGATGCTCGTGCACCAGCGCCACGTTCACTCCGTCAGGAGTCTTGACTATCGCCCCCGCGCCTGAAGGACCCGGGTTTCCAAGTGAAGCTCCGTCTGTGTATACGACCAGCTCCTCATGATCGCCCCCGAGCGCCGCCTTGCCGGATCCGGAGGACGAAGCGAATTCGATGTCCGGGTTCGCCGATCCGGCGAAGCGCGCGATGCTCTCAAGAAACGCCTTGGCCTTCTCTGGTGAGAGCCCCGATTCAGCCGCGGAGTCCTTCCACGTCAGTCCATCTATCAGACCCTGAACGAACTCCTCCTCACTCCTCCCCATCCTGCCCCTCTCCTCCCCAGTAGAGGATGCGACCGCATCCACCGCACTCGAAGAACTTCTCGCCCCGCCTGATCTCGATGGCTTGCTGGGACGGCAGCTTCTTGTAGCAACCGGTGCAGAAACCGTCGACAAGCGGCACGAGCGCCTGATCACCCTTGCTCTCGATAATCCGCTCGTATCTCTCACGCATACGCTCATCGATGTTCATCGCGACTCGAACCCGCTCGTCCCTCTTTATCGTCAGCGCTTCCGTCAGGCGACCCATTTCGCGATCGAGTTCCGCGATCTCCGCCTCGATGACGCCCCTGGAATCGGCCGCCGACTGCCTCGCCGCAACCGCGTCCGCGGACGCACCCTCGATCTGTTCGAGAAGGATGAGGATCGAATCCTCGATCTTGGAAGTCGCGTCCGTCGTGTACTGGATCTCAGTCTGGAGGGCGGCGTACTCTTCATTCGTCTTGATGACCAGTTGCTTCGACTTAAGACCATCAAGTTTCACGTTCGCATCTTCGAGATCGTTTTCGAGCTTCGTCCTGTCCCTCTTCGCCGTCTCCAGAGCGGTCTCCTGCTCCTTCACCACGGTATCGGTCAGCTCAATCTGCCGTCTCAGATCTGCGATCCGCTCAGGAAGATCCTGAGTCTCCCCTTCAAGATCGGTCAGCGTGTTGTCAATCTCCTGCAGTTTGAGCAGCAGTTCCAGTTGTTCGCGCAAGAGCTCCCCCTCGATCGCTGACTTGACGTTTGCCTTGTGGGGTGCCCGCCACCGAGCGCCGGTGGAGACATGAATATGGTGGGCGATACTGGAATCGAACCAGTGACCTCCGGTATGTGAGACCGGCACTCTAACCAACTGAGCTAATCGCCCGGATCTTGCGTCTAGTGATGGTGGGCCCACTCGGATTCGAACCAAGGACCTACGGATTATGAGTCCGCTGCTCTACCGCTGAGCTATGGGCCCAGACCAAGCCGGCAGTATAGCACCCTGATTTCGAGGTGTCAACGTTGCGCGCTAGGGCAGGTCGATGTATCCCCTCAGCCTGCTCCTCCGCTTGTAGTGCCTCAGCTTCCCGATCGCCTTCTTCTCGATCTGTCTCACCCGCTCTCTCGTGACCCCGAATATGACGCCAACCTCCTCCAGAGTCATTGGCGCGCGGTCCTTCTCCAGACCGAACCGGAGACGAATGATCCGTTCCTCCCGGGCGTCCAGCTCGGACAGAACCTCGTTGATCTCCTCGCGCAGAAGACGGAAGGAGGCGTAGTCTGAGGGCGAGACGACCTTGGTGTCCTCAACGAAGTCTCCCAGACTCGAGTCCTCATCCTCGCCGATTGGCCGGTCGAGGGAGATCGGCTGCTGCGCAGCCTTGAGGATCCCCTTCACCTTGTCCTCGGAGAGTTCGAGCTTGTCGGCGATCTCGTCCACCGACGGATCCCTGCCCTCCTCCTGAACGAGCTGCCGCGTCGTACGCACGACCTTGTTGATGGCCTCGATCATGTGCACCGGCACTCTGATCGTCCGAGCCTGATCCGCAATGGCGCGTGTGATGGCCTGACGGATCCACCACGTGGCATACGTGGAGAACTTGTAGCCTCTCTTGTAGTCGAACTTCTCAACGGCACGCATGAGTCCCGTATTCCCTTCCTGAATGAGGTCAAGAAAATCGAGCCCCCTGTGCGTGTACCTCTTCGCGATCGATATGACGAGCCGAACGTTCGCCTCGACCATCTCGGTCTTGGCCCGGTTCGCCTCCCGATCACCAACACGGATCCGATAGACAACATCTTTGAGATCATCGCACGAGAGCCCGCATTCGCGCTCGACTCGTCTCAGGGCCCTCTTGCTGTTCCTTACCTCGTTCGCAGACTCCTCGACCTCAGCCTTCAGCGAGGCCACCGACTTCGCTCTCGACTTGGGCGTCGCCGCGGTTGCGGAGGCTTTCTTGGTCTTGGTCTTGCTCTTCTTGGCCTTACTCTTCTTTGCTCGCTCTCTCTTCTTCTTCGCTTCCGCCCTCTCGAGTCTCCTGACGGCCGCCTCGTGCTGCTCGATGAGTTCATCGGTCTTCTGCTCGAGATGTTCCACCTTCAGCAGAAGCTCGCCGATTCGGGCACCCATCTTCTCTACCTGTGTCGGGTGCAAACAGAGCTTCCGTGTCTCGGTCACCAGGCTCTTGCGTCGTCGCTCAACCGCCTTCCTGGTCTGTGTCGAGTGCCGCGACCCGGCCTTCGCGAGTCTTGCCTGAAGCTCCCTCTTCTCACCGTCGAGCTTGATCACTCTGTTGATCCGCAAGACGACCTTGCGGCGCTCCTCCTTACCGGTCGCGTTCTTTCGCTTCTTGTCGACAACGACGACACGGTCGAGCCGCACTCTCTCACCCACGAGGCGTTCAGTCAGCGCGTTCAACCGTCTCATAGTCGTCTGCGACTCGAAGATAGCTCCGTACGCCATACGCTCGGCCGATTCGATTCTCTTGCAGATCTCGACCTCGCCTTCGCGGTTCAGGAGCTTGACCGACCCCATCTCCCTGAGATACATGCGGACTGGATCGTCGAATCTCAGACGCGGCTGAGCTTTCGTCTTCCTTCTCAGATCCCGCTTCTTGGTAGCTTCACGCACCTTCTTGTCGACCACTTCAATGGAGACATCACCGAGACGGCAGTAGACATCGTCGACAAGATCGATATCGATATCCGTGCCAAAGAAACCGCTGAAATCTCCATACGTCAGGACCTTCGAGTTCCCGACTGACTTCTTGATCGCCTCAACGATCTTCGCTGCAGAACGCTTAGCCATACGTGTGACACGCCTCCCCGGCATCAAAGGAAGAGCTATCTATCAGAGGAAAGCGCACTCAGTTCCTGCGCAAGTTCCTGCCTTCTGACGACGGCCTCTGTGGCCCGCCGTTCATCACCGGTCAGCTCGGCGGCGCGGATCTCCTTGTCCACATCGCGGATCCGGCCCTCGATCTGGGTCTTCCTGATGACCCCAATATAGTCATCACACAGCCTACTGCCATCCCTCTGGGACGACTCCGACACCGTCAGCTCGGTCAAGAGCACGGCCGGCACTGAATCGTCCTCCGGATCGATCAGCGCTGCGATATCAACCTGACTTTCTGACGTGGAACCGGCCAGAATGCGCTCGACCAGTGTCCGAATGTCGGGATTCGTGAACTCGCTCGCACTGATGTGCGACCTCACGTACTCAGCTCCTTCCCCCCCTGCGAGCAGAAGGCCCAGGAGCCCCTTCTGTGCCGCGTAGTGCGCTCCGGTCGTATCCCGGTCGGCGGCTTCGCCGTGGCGGATGTCCCCGCTGGTGCGCCCGTGTATCTGCTTCTCCTCACCCCCTCGCGCCCGACCGGCGGCGCGTCCCCGAAGCTGCCTCTCCGCCCGACGCCGCTCGTACACCCGCGCCACAACGGCCGGTCTGAGCGAGAGCGCGGTGGCAATCTTCTCCAACATCAACTCAGCCTTCAGGGAATCCTCAATCCCCACGACGGTCTCGATCAGACTCCTGGCCGCCCCCTCGCGGTCGTCCGGACTGTCGGTGGGATTGAGCGACACATAGAAATCGATGAAATCCTGCGACGATGTCAGCAGATCTCTCAGCGCGTCGGGACCGAACTCCCGCACGTAGGAGTCGGGGTCCGCCCCATCCGGGAACGCGGCGACCCGGACCTTGAGGCCAAGCTGAATGAGCGTCTCGGCAGCGCGCGTCGCGGCAAGGATCCCGGCCTTGTCACCGTCGTAGGCAATGAACACCTTGTCGGCATACTTCGCGATTGTCCGACCCTGCTCGTTCGTGAGCGCGGTCCCGGCCGATGCAACCACGTTGTGGAATCCGACCTGGTAGAGACTGAGAAGATCCATGTAGCCTTCCACCAGTATCGCTTCCCTGGAGAGCCTGATCGCCTGACGCGCCTGAGAGAGACCGTAGAGATAGTAGCCCTTCCGATAGAGACGGGTCTCGGGCGAGTTCAGGTATTTCGGCTCCTGATCGCCGAACGCCCGTCCTCCGAAACCGATCGCTCTGTTGCCGGACGACAGGAGCGGGAAGATGAGACGCTGCCTGAATCTGTCGTAGAACCCACCACCGTCTCGTTCCACGATAAGCCCGGCCCCCAGGAGCGCGGAGGTAGCGATTCCTTTGCGACGCGCGGCGCTCAAGAGATTGTCCCATCCAGCAGGCGCATACCCGATGGCGAACGTCGACACAACGTCGGGGCCCAGATCGCGTTCCTTGACGTAGTCCCTTGCTTCCGCTCCGCCCTCACCGTCGAGGCAGGAGCGGTAGAACGCGAGGGCCATCTGATTCGCCACAACGGCCGGATCGTCCTCGGCTCCGGTCCGGTCGCTTCCACGATCCGGAAGCGTGATGCCCGCCCTGTGAGCCAGCTCACGAAGCGCGTCCATGAAACCGATCTTCTCGTATTCCATCAGGAATGTGATCACATTGCCGCCCACTCCACACCCGAAACAGTGGTAGATCTGGCGGGCGGGATTGACATTGAAGGACGGTGTCTTCTCCTGGTGGAACGGACACGGCCCCTTGAAGTTGCCCCCAGCGCGCTTGAGCTGCACGTGTTCCGATATGACGTCGACGATGTTGTTCGCCTCTCGAATCTGGTCGATCAGCTCATCTGGAATGCGGTTGGCCACTGTCCGTCTGCTCCCTCTACTTCAGTTCCACTACGGTCACACCCGTGTCCCCCTCGCCCCACCGACCAAGCCTGAACGACTTGACCGCCGGCGAGCCCTTCAGCACCTCCTGCGTTCGCGTTCTCAACGCCCCTGTGCCCTTGCCGTGTACTATGCGAACCTCGGTGATTCCCTGCATCACTGCCGTACTCAGGAACTTGTCTATGGAATTCTCCACGTCATCGGTCGTCATGCCTCTCAGATGTAGCTCCACTGCAGGCTCTTCATCGTTCAGACTCTCAAACGTGACGCTCGAAAGGCTCGCTTGCTTCACAGCCGGCGCTCCCGCTTCCCTCAGATCCTCGGCCGCAACCTCGAGGGTGGCGTTCTTCACCCGAACCTGGACCTTGCCCTTTGCGTCAGGAAGGCTCAGCAGTTTGCCCACGCGCCCAGCCAGCCGGACATGCATGCCGACCTCGAATCTCTCCGGCGCTGCTCCATCATCGACGGGCGGCTTGATCTCCTGAATCAGTTCCTCAACCACGACGGCCTTCTCGCGACGCAGCTTCTCCCGCGCCGCCTTGATGATCTCGCGGGCGGCCTGACTCTCCTTGAGTTCCTTCACGGTTTCTTCAACCAGGCTCTGCGCCCGATCGAGGATCTCCCGAGCCTCGGCGAGCGCGCGAGCGCGGATCTGCTTGCGTTCATCCCTGACACCGGCCAGCCGTTCTTCATAGTCGGCGGTCAGAAGCCTGGCTTTGTCGCGATCGATCTCGGCGACGCCGAGCGTCTCATCCAAACGCCGTCCGCGCTCGACAAGGTCTGCCAGGAGCCCGTCGATTCTGGCCACGTCACCGTCACGGAGTTCACGCGCCCGTTCGAGCACGTTCGGAGGAAGTCCAAGAGTCTCGGCGATCGACAACGCGTGGCTCGACCCGGGAATGTCGGGAACGAACCGGAATGTCGGCTCTAGCGTGTCAGGATCGAACGCCATCGAACCGTTGGCCATGCCCTCATACTCGTGGACGTGATTCTTGACGATTCCGAGATGAGTCGTCGCGATCGTGTGAACGCCCCTGTCGGTCAGCTCCTCGAGGATGGCGATACCGAGACTGGCTCCCTCGTCCGGGTCGGTGCCGGAGCCCAGCTCGTCGATGAGCACGAGCGCACGGGCGTCGGACTCCCGGAGGATCTCGTCAATGATCCTGAGGTGAGACGAGAAGGTGGAGAGGCTCATCTCTATCGACTGCTCGTCGCCGATATCGGCGTAGATCTCCCTGAAGACCGAGAGTTCGGTGTCGGCTCCGGCGGGGACATGGAGGCCTGACTGCGCCATCATGGTCAGAAGACCGACGGTCTTCAGAGTCACGGTCTTCCCACCGGCGTTCGGACCCGAGATGACAAGCGTCGAAGCGCCCTCACCGAGCTTGAGGTTCAGCGGGACGACGTCGGTTCCGCTCTTGCGGGCGACAGCCGCGAGCACTGGATGTCGGCCATCCAGGATTCGTATCCTGCCCTCGCGGTTCAACTTCGGTCTCACCGCATCCAGGTCGCGCGATAGAAGCGCCGTCGCCTTGTAGTAGTCGAGCTCGGCGAGTAGTCTCAAAGAGTGCGCAATCTCTCTGGATTCGGCTCCCACCATGGCCGTCAGCACGCGGAGAATGCGGTGGATCTCCTTCTTTTCAGCAGCGGCGAGTTCAGCAAGCTCGTTGTTGAGCGGAACGGTGCCCATGGGCTCCATGAAAACGGTAGCGCCGGTCGATGACTGATCGTGCACGATGCCCTTGAGCCTCGACCTGGATGCGCGCTTGACCGGCAGCACGAGACGCCCGTTCCGGATGTGGACGGCAGCTTCCTGGATCGTGTCCCTCTCAAGTTCCTTCTTGACTATCTCCTGGAGCTTCTCGTCCAGTCGGACCCGAGTCCGTTCCATGGCCCGACGGATCTTCCCAAGTTCCTTGCTCGCGGTGTCGCGGACCTCCATCGCAAGCTCATCCACCGCCCGCTCGATGGCATCCTCTATTTCCTTGCTCGGATGGAGGCCTTGAGCCAGCGACCATAGAGCCGGCGATGCCTCCGACCGGTCGGAGACGTAGTCACGCAGGCTTCGGATGACCTGAAGCGTCCCCCGAGCGGCCGCGAGTTCCTCGCACGTGAGCACGGCTCCCTCCGTCGCACTCCGCTCGACCGCGCGGCGAACGTCGCTCGCGCCTTCCAGCGGGAGCCTGGCGCCCGTATCCATGAGCGAACGGATCTCGCTTGTGATATCGAGAGCCTGCTCGATCGACTCGACGTCGACAGTAGGAGTCAGGATCGCTGCCAGCTCTGCGCCCGGCTCGAAGGAAGTCCTCTCGACAAGCATCTCGACGACCTTGTCATACTCAAGGACATTGCGCGCGTGTGTGTTCATTCACTCGCTTCTTCTTGGTGCAGATATGGATCGGGGGTCTTCAGGCTCTAGTGCTTGCGTCGCCTGAAACCGGAACAATCTATCACATTGAACTTCGTCCTGGCGGTCTTCTCCACGCCGTCCAGGAGGAGATTCATTCCAAGCGTGTCGCTGGCGATATGCCCCGCAATCACGACGTTGATGTGATTCTTCTCTGCTGCTTCCCGGTTTTTCTCGGAGATGTGCATACCTACTATCGTCCCGATGTCGGATGTGTTGGCCAGCTTCTCGAACGTCTTCTCGGATCCGCCTGTGCCGCCTGTCATATCGACGAAAACACGGCCGGTCCTGCGTTCCTTGCTGCCAACGAAGATCCTGAGGCCGGCACCCGCCTTTTCGGCGTCGGCATACTCGGGTATGTCCCGAAGCACAGTGAGTACATCACCGACGGTCTCGACCTTCTTCTTGTCGAAGAGCTTCTGAAGATGTGTTGCTACGCAGTTATCAGCCGGTGTGTGCGAGCAGATCATGGGAACATCCAGGATCCGCGCCGCATCCACCGCCCGCATGTGGTTGGCAGGCATGACGCCACGCTCGACCTGCGCGATGCGCGGTGCGAGTATTCCCTCCGCGACGTTGATCGGCACTCCGTATCGCATGAGCATCTCAGCCTGCATCGGCATGACTCTGCTCAAGTTGGCCAGCGCCGCACCCTCCGGGTGATGCGCCCAGACCAGATCGACGCGCTTGCCCTTCTCGCGAAGTCTGTCGGCAATGAGAAGCTCGCCCACTTCCATGTCGATGCCGACCATGATGTTCTTGACCTCGACGGTCTCCTTGCCGTAGAGGATCCTGGAGTCGGCATAGGGGTTTGTCAGGCTCTCAAGATCGAAGCGCTTCTTCTCATCGGCCTTCAAGCCATCGTACTTTTTCTTGGCCCTCTTGAGCTGCGCGCGAACGCCGGCGCTGCCCCTGGGATCGCTGGCCATCCCGACCTTCATCGCAGCTTCGTGGAGTTTCCCGAGCTTCATCTGGTTCTGTCTCCTTCAAGATGAGCCCTGTCCGGATCAAACGACAGGGTCAGTTCTCAGTCGCACGCGCGAGCTCGGTCTGCACCAGATTCCTGACCATCTTCCCGTCCGCACGTCCCTTCACCTTCGGCATTACCGCCTTCATAACGAGACCGATCTCACCCGGAGCACTCGCTCCAACCTCTGCTATGGTCTCCGTCACGATGGCCACAAGTTCATTCTCCGTCAGTGCCTCGGGAAGATACTCCGTCACAACGCCAAGCCCGACCTTCTCGTTCTCAACAAGATCGAGGCGCCCGGCTGACGTGAACTGCTCTATCGATTCGCGATGACGTTTCGAGAGTTTCGAGAGTACTTCCAAAGCGTCCTCATCCTTGAGAGGACGGCCCAGTTCGATCTCACGATACTTCATCTCAGAGCGAACAAACCTGATGGCGCCCAAGCGCTCCTTCTCGCGAGTCTTGGTCGCCACGATCATGTCGCTCTGCAATCGCTCCAGGATGCTCATTCGTGCTCCCCGGAACCAGCGTTGTGCTACCTGCGCTTGTCCTGCTTGATCCTCAGCTTGCGCAGTTTCCGCTTCGCGGCGCTCTTCTTCCTCTTCTTACGCTCGCTCGGCTTCTCGAAGTGTGAGTGTTTGCGGAGGTCGGAAAGGACTCCGGCCTTCTCGCACCGCTTCTTGAAGCGACGCAGTGCGCGCTCAAACGACTCACCGTCCTTGACTCGGACACCCGGCATTCAGTGTTCACCCCCTCAAGGGTCGTTCAGGTTGGTACGGACACGGTCGGAAGTCACACCTACCCACACGCATCCGGCCATCCTATGCGGACGCACAAGGACGGTGTGGATAGCTGAACCGCTTAGTTTATTAACTATTCGGCCGGCTGTCAACCTGTTTCTGGAGGTTTTCCGCCAGCATGGGGATACTCTGCGCCACGGAGGCAAGGCCTGTGCGCGTCGCCTCGCTATGGCAGAAGTCCACCAATCTCGGAGGAGATCATGGCGGCGATAGCGGCTGCCGCCCAGTCGGCCTTGAGGACGCGTCTACCCACACTCACAGCGCCGGCTCCGAAACCCTCCAGTATCTCGACCTCGTCCCCGGACAGGCCGCCCTCGGGGCCTACGACCAAGACGATCGGTTCTTGCCCCTCTGCCTCGTGGAGGGATTCCGCGTGTGCCTTCAGAGCATCACCGAGCGTGGCTCCACTCTCCTCCTCCCAGGCGATGAGCGCAAGACCCGCCTCACGGATCGAGGACTCAAGCTGAGCGATCTCGAGCGGCTGCTCGATGAACGGAAGGAAGACGCCGCGTGACTGCTTGACGGCGGCTTGGGCGATCCCGCGCCATCGCTCGAGCCGGGAGTCCAGCGCATCCGAGGGGACGCGTCCGATCGAACGTTCGGTGTTCAAGGGAATGATGCGTCCCACGCCAAGCTCCGAGCACCTTCGAACGACATCATCGAATGTGCGTCCCTTGAGAAGCGCCTGCGCGACCGTGAGTTCGTTGCCGTTCGCCCGCGAGTACTGCCGCATCTCATTGATGCTCGCTCTCATCACTCCCCCGCCGGACTCAGTAGCCGTCGCGAGCGCTTCCATACCTTCACCGTCTATCACACGGATCTCTTCACCCGTGCGCACACGCAACACATCGGCGGCGTGGTGCCCCTCGGGTCCGTCGATGATGATCTCGTTCCCGTCGATGTTGTCCGGCGGCACGAGGAACGTCGTGAGTCTCCAGATCGAGTTGCTGTCGAGTTTCATATCGGGTCCTGGTGTATCCACGGAATCAGACGCTTCGTCGTCGTGCGGCTCCATATGTCGTTATCGGCGATGAGGGTCCGAAGATGATCCAGACGGGCCTCCCGGTCGACCGCGACCCAGGGAGACAGTACCCACATGGCCAGCCCGTCGCCGACCTCCCAGTTGTCCACCTTCCGTCGCCAGCGGTCGAAATCCCCCCATGTCAGATCAGGGATAAAGCGCTTGTAGCGACTGAGCACATACACGGCGAGCATACACTCTTCACGCGACTCCCCATTCCAGAGGGCTTCGACGAGCTTCATCAAGCAGCGCCCGCTTCTCGACTCTCACATCCATTGGCAGCGCCCGTCTCTCTCTCCTCACATCCACGTCGACATCAAGACAGCTTCGCTCTCATAAACCTATAGGTCAGGTACCCTACACCACAAGCCAGAACGAGTGCTATCGCCGTTCCGTACACGAGTCCCGTCCACGCGTAAGTGTACCTCACCACCATCGTATAGAGGGAGACATTCACCGTTGCGCCTACCAGGATGGCCTTCCCCATCGCCCGGGAGAAATCGGCTCCTCCCGCGTGATAGGTGATCACGAGAGTTGAGATGAACATCATGGGGAATATGGCGAAGACGCCACCGTAGACGGGACCTCCCAGCTTGCCCAAGAGAACTGCGAATGAGATGAGAGCCCCGCCGAAGAGCGCCCTGAACGCGATCTGGGCGTGCGAATACGCCACTCTAACCCCGGGACGGGAGGGAATTGTCATCAGCTTCTCGACCACGAAGTAGCAGGCCGGGGCGATGAGGACCCATCCGGCGACTGAGATCCAGAAATGCTGAATGTCGAGCGCCAAGAGGACGCTGGCCTGAAGGAACCAGATGACGAGCGCGCTCGTGAGAGCCACGGCAAGGCCACGCCGCGCCAGAAGAAGATAGACGATCATGAAGACGCCGTTCAGAGCCATCGCCAGCGGCATGACCGTGGTCGCCTGGATCGCGGCAAGCGGCGTCTGGGTGACACCGATGAAGAGAAGCGCAACAGCCACGGTGGACGGAAAGCCGGCGATGACGCCACCGAGCCTGCTACCGTACCTCTCAGCAACGACCGTGCTCAGAGTGACCCAGGCGCTTCCCACAATGAAGCTGAGGGCAAGCTTGTACCAGAATGTTGCGTCCATATGGGGTGAGACTCCGTACCGGATGAATTCACGGGGACGAGTGTGGTCCCCAGTGGCGCACGACGAAACGGTGAAGCAGCTACTCCGATTCGTGGTAGCTCTCGACTATCGCACGCACCTCATCGATCTCAAACCCATGCGCGCGGCGGAGTCTGCCCAGCCGCTCGTCGATCGAGACGCTCGACGATAGCCCGAGCTCCTGGAGAATGTGTGCTGCAGGAATGCCGGTGAGTTTCTCGATGTCCCTCAGTGTCATGGAACCGTGGATATCATGCTCGAGGTCTGCGCCATGGATATCGCGGTCAACGTCTGCGGTCCGGGCGCGTTCCCCCTCGCCGACTGTCGTCTCTGTCTGAGCCCGCTCAACGTCAGCAGCCCCCGTTTGAACCCGCTCCGATCGCCCCCTGCGAGGCGATTCCCCGGTCTCCCCCACAAGTGCAAGAAGCGGAATCGCCGCCAGTGCCAGAACCACGACTGTCGCGATCACCGCCATCCATATGCGGCTTCCGGCCCGACTCTTCTGGCTTCCTCTCGTCACCGAGACGATCCACCCCCAGTGAAGAACGATGTGGGCGACGACCACCACGAGGAACACGAAGCCCAGCCAGAAGTGGACGTGCCCCCACGTATGGCGATCCATGCCCCAGACCTCGAGGGTGTAGCCCGAACCGGACGGGAGCACGAACCGCATGATCGCACCTGTGGAGATCAGGAATGCCATTGCGACAAACCCTATCGCGTCAACGATGTAGTTGAGCGTGTTGCGCTTCACGGCTACTCTCCCTTCTCTTCTAGGCTGGCGGTTCCTCACCTGCCTCGAGTGGCTTGAGCGGATGAATCATCTCATAGATGTCCGGGTGCGCCTGTATGAAATCCCAGATATCATCGGGACTCGCGGCTCCGGGCGCCACACCGAAGTGCTTGCCGGCCTTCTTGAAGACATCCGCCACGAGCCACGAGCAGATCGGATAGCGCTCACTCTTGGCCTTGCGCCGGAATACGTACGCACCAAGGAGCACCCAGTCGAGGAAGTGGGCGACGGCCTTGAAGTAGCCGTACGACTTCCCCACCTGCCTGAGAGCTTCATCCACAATGAGATCTATCTGCTCATCCGTGAGATTCATTGGGCGATAGATCGCCACAGAGTCAGTGCTTGGCGGACCGTACTTCGCCCAGAGCCCATGGTGCTTCACTGTGGTCACAGCTTCTACCATGTCGACGTCCTTCAGAGGCCCGTCCTCCACGATCAGGCCCACATGATTGACCTGCGTACGGCTCTCCCCGATCGTGCGCGTGACAAAGCGAATCGCCCCGCTCAGCCAACTCGTGCCTCGGACCAGAAATATGTCGGCGCGCTTGAGTGTGATCGCCATGGGTGCTTTCTGTGAGGGCCTTCGGCAATGGTCGGAACAGCCTCAGACCTACTTCGAAGCAGACGAATTGTATCCACCCGAGCTACCGCCCAGGCCGCCTGGGCCCGGGCACGTTCTTCTTCTGGATGTCGCCCAACTTCTTGAGGAGTTTCTTCTCGTCGGATGAGGGGCGCTTCGGAACCCAGACGGCGACGCTCACGAACTGGTCGCCCGTTCCAAAACCGCGGTGATGGGGTATTCCCTTGCCGCGCATCTTGAGGAGCTGGCCGGACTGGGTACCGGCGGGGATCTTGAGGCGTGCCTTGCCGTCGAGTGTGGGGACCTCGACGCTGCCGCCGAGAGCCGCCGTCGCGATCGACACGGGCAACTCAAGGAGCACGTTGTCGCCATGCCGCTCGAATATCTTGTGGGGGATTTCTTCCAGAACCACGAGGAGTCGACCGGAAGGACCGCCACGCGGACCGGCATTGCCGGCCCCGTTGATCGGGATGTAGTTCCCGGTCGATACGCCTACCGGGACGTCTATCTCAACGGTCTCCTTCGCCCTGACGAACCCCTTCCCCACACACCGCGGGCACGGATCGTCTATGACCTGACCGGTACCTCTGCAGGTCGGACAGGGCGTGGTTGTCATGAACGTCCCGAGCATCCCCATCGAGCGCTGGGTCTGCACCTGCCCGGCGCCACGACAGGTCGTGCAAGTCTTCGGACTGGTGCCGGGCTTGGCGCCCGACCCGTGGCACTCCTTGCAGTGAACGAACTTCGTGACCTTGATCTTCTTCCTGACCCCGGTCGCTATCTCTTCGAGCGTTAGTCTCAACCTGATCCGTACATCGGAACCCCGCTGGGGACCGCCGCGCGTCTGCCCGCCAAACCCGAAGAGATCACTCAGCCCACCGCCCCCGCCACCACCGAAGCTTCTCATGAATGCATTCAGGGCGTCGTTCAGGTCCATGTGAGAGAAGTCGGCTCCACCGAACCCACCGCCAGCACCACCCTGGTTAAACGCGGCAGCACCAAACTGATCGTAGCGCCCGCGCTTCTCGCTATCCCCCAGGACCTCGTGGGCCTCAGCGACCTCTTTGAACTTCTCTTCAGCGGCCGGATCGTCGGGATTCTTGTCCGGATGGTACTTGAAAGCAAGCTCCCGGTAGGCCTTCTTGATATCGTCGTCAGACGCGTCACGGCCCACACCCAGAACTTCGTAGTAGTCTCGGGAACCTGCCATTAATCACCTCTCGGATCACTATGACGAGAGAATCCGGACCCGGGGCCGGCACGAACCACCGACCCCGAACCCGTCTCATCTGTCTTCAACACCCAACACCCTAGTCGTCCACAACCTCGTAGTCTGCATCAACGACGTTCTCATCAGCGCCGCCCGCATCGGGGCCAGACTGAGCACCGGGGCCGCCCTGCGCGCCCGGGCCACCGGCCTCGGGACCCGCTCCTGCCGCCGCCTGCTGTTCGGCGGTCGCATCAGCATACATCTTCTCGGCCAGCTTGTGCGAGGCCGTGTTCAGAGCTTCCATGTCGCGCTCGATGGCGTCAGCGTCTCCCCCTTCGAGCGTCGTCTTCAGAGTGGCGATCGCTCCCTCGATAGCCGACTTCTCGGACTCGTCGAGTGCGTCGCCGTGCTCCTTCAGGGACTTCTCGGTCGAGTAGACGAGAGCATCCGCCCGGTTTCTGGTCTCGACCTCCTTGCGCTTCGCCTCATCCTCGGACGCATGCGCATCGGCGTCCTTCACCATCTTGTCGATTTCTTCCTCGGACAGACTGCTCGAGACCTCGATCCTTATCTTCTGCTCCTTGCCGGTTCCGAGGTCCTTCGCCGAGACGTGCACGATGCCGTTCGCGTCGATATCGAACGTCACCTCGATCTGCGGCAGGCCTCGCGGCGCTGGCGGAATGCCGACCAGGTCGAACCGGCCGAGCGTACGATTCTGCGACGCTACCGCCCGCTCTCCCTGCAGCACGTTGATCGACACCGCCGGCTGGTTGTCGGCCGCCGTCGAGAATATCTGGCTCTTCTTGGTCGGAATCGTCGTGTTCCGCTCGATGAGAGGCGTCATGACGGCGCCCAACGTCTCGATACCGAGTGAGAGCGGGGTCACGTCGAGCAGGAGCACATCTTTGACTCCAGCCTCGCCGGCCAGGATGGCGCCCTGAATCGCGGCGCCGACCGCGACGACCTCATCGGGGTTGACACCCTTGTGGGGCTCCCTCCCGAAGAGCTTCTTCACGATTTCCTGCACAGCGGGAATCCTGGTCGAACCACCGACCAGCACGACTTCGTCTATCTCCGAAGCCTTGACCTTGGCGTCGGCGAGCGCCTGCTTGCACGGCCCCGCGGTCCGCTCGACCAGATCATCGATAAGTGACTCGAGCTTCGCACGCGTGAGCTTGAGCGTGAGATGCTTCGGTCCGGATGCATCGGCCGTAATGAACGGCAGGTTGATGTCGGTCTCGAGCGTGGTCGAGAGTTCGCTCTTGGCCTTCTCCGCAGCCTCCTTGAGGCGCTGGAGGGCCATCGCATCCTGCTTGAGATCGATCCCGTTGTCCTTCTTGAACTCATCGGCGATCCAGTCGATGACGCGGCGGTCGAGGTTGTCGCCACCAAGGTGCGTGTCACCGTTTGTCGCGAGAACCTTCACGAGACCCTCGTCGATTTCCAGAATCGAGATGTCGAACGTGCCGCCGCCGAAGTCGTAGACGGCGATCTTCTCCTGCTTCTTCTTGTCGATGCCGTACGCCAGCGACGCCGCCGTCGGCTCGTTGATGATCCTGAGAACTTCAAGGCCCGCGATCTTGCCGGCATCCTTCGTCGCCTGGCGCTGCGCATCGTTGAAGTAGGCAGGCACCGTGACGACCGCCTTCTCCACCTTCTCGCCGAGATGCTGCTCGGCCGCGTTCTTCATTGACTGGAGGATCATGGCCGAGATCTCGGGCGGCGCGTACTCGGTTCCATGCGCCTCGATCTTCGCCGCTCCACTCGAGTCCTTCAGGACCTTGAACGGGACGAGGCTGATTTCCTCAGTCACTTCGTCGAATCTACGGCCCATGAATCGCTTTATCGAAGAGACCGTGTTCTCCGGGTTCGTGATGGCCTGACGCTTCGCAACCTGGCCCACCAGGCGCTCTCCCGTCTTTGTGAATGCAACGACCGATGGCGTGGTCCGCCCACCCTCAGGGTTGGCGATCACAACCGGCTCCCCACCTTCCATTACGGCAACGCAGGAGTTCGTTGTACCCAGGTCGATTCCGATGACTTTGCTCATAGTTTCTCTTCCTTCCTATTTCGCGACTACTACGCGTGCGGGCCTGAGAAGCCTGTCGCCCAGCATATAGCCCTTCTGCATTTCCTGTATGATCTGGTCCGTCTTGTGTCCGTCGGATTCCACGTGGCCTACCGCCTCGTGGAGATTGGGGTCAAAATCACGCCCTTCCGTCTCTATGGGCGTGACACCACCTTTCTCAAGCACATCTATGAAGTGCCTGAAGATGAGTTCCACACCGTCTCTGAAGGCGTCTCCGGTATCGGAGCCGTTCGCGTCCCTGCTTGCAGGACCATTCGCGTCTCCCGCATCGGTGACGTCGCCGTAGATCGCACGCTCGAAGTTGTCGACGACCTCCAGAATCGGGATGAGCACTTCCTCACGCGCCGAACGGTCCCACTGGATCCGCTCACGCTGCACCCTCTTCTTGTAGTTGTCGAGATCCGCGAGCGCTCGCAGCCACTTGGCATTGAGCTCGCTTCCGTCCGGATCGGCTCCCACGGACCCGTCTTTCTGAGACACCTGGTCCACCGGTGCGGTTTCCTCTGTGGATCTCGATGTTGCTTTGGCTGCCTTGGCTTCCTTGCTCTTCTTGCTCAAGCTCTGTCCGTCCTCCACACGCCACGTGACGTGGTCTATCGTCGCTCCTGCCAATGGCTCGAGGAGAAAAGATCATCCAGGAGCCTCGAGAACTGATCTACAACACCGACCAACCTCCGGTACTGCATTCGCGTCGGACCGATAACTCCGATACGCCCTACGGTCTCACCGACGCGATAGCTTCCTACGATAAGAGAAACTCCCTCCATCCTTCGCCGGTGGTTCTCGTGGCCGATGATCACCACGACCTCTCGTCCCCCGGGCCTCCTCACAAGATCAGCGAGTGCCTCCTCGCTGTCGAGGATCTCGCCGAGAAGCGAGGAGTCTCCTGCAAACTCGGGGTTCCTGAGAATGTACCGAGCGCCCTCGTAGTGGACGCGCTCCGAGTCGTGCAGATGGAAGATCCGATCCCACCGATCGTGGATATTCCCGATCAGATCGCGAAACGGACAGTCCCGCTGCTTGAGCTTCCGCTTCAGAAGCTCTGAGGCTTCAGCAATTGACAGACCGTCAAGCCAATCGTTGAGAAGCCCCGTTGCAGCGGCAACATCGGATTCCGATACGTTCTCCCGGCACTCAATGAGGACGCTTCTGGTCTGACCCGACCGAAGCCCGGCGACCACGAGGCAGCGCTCCTCCTCCAGATGGACAAGTTCCACACGATCTATGACTCCGCCCTCGACGGCGGGCTCAAGACCGACGGCGAGCTGTTTGCACAGTTCACTCAGCGTTCTGGAGACTCCCGTCACGATGGTCGCGATGTCCCTTCCCCCAAGAACCGAGATGCCCGCGCGGATCTGCGCTCTATCACTGTTCGAGACGGTCGCCGGACCCATCAGTCTGTCGACGTAGTATCGGTAGCCGCGATCGGCCGGGATCCGGCCCGCAGAGGTGTGCGGCTGTTCGATGAGACCGCGATTCTCAAGAGAACGCATGACGTTGCGGACGGTCGCCGAGGATAGCTTGAGTGAGCCGCGTCGCACGACGGCGGCCGAGCTCACCGGCTTGGCTGACCGGATATAGGACTCGACTATGGCCGAGAGAATGCGCTCTTCGCGAGCTGTCAGGTCTTCGTGTCGCACTCGCCCTCCGGGCTTTCACAGTTAGCACTCTAGTACGGCGACTGCTAATACTGACAACATAGCCCCACGCTGATGGAGTGTCAAGCCGAAAAGAGGACAGTCGAATGGAGAACGGAGCGCCCGGAACCGGCGCCACGCACGTCGCCCCCCGGAGAGCATCGCGGTGAACGCTCTTCAGGGGGCACAGTGCATGACGTGCAGACGAGTGAGCGATACTCGCCGCTAGCGTATGAGCTGAAAGAAGCGCTCCAGTCGGGGCCGCTTGAGGATCTGATCCCACGACCAGTAGATCACGATCGCTTTGCCCTGCATGAGGCTCTTGTCGAGGAAACCCCAGTCGCGACTATCGGCGCTGTAGTTGCGGTTATCCCCGAGCATCAGAAGCTGCCCCTCGGGGATCTTCACCGGACCGAAGGTCGACCACCTCGGAGTCGGTGGCTTGAGCTTGATGTAGTCCTCAGTGATCGGCTCTCCGTTGATGTAGACGACGTTGTTCTTCATCTCAACGATGTCGCCCTCAACACCGATGCAGCGTTTGACGTAGTTCTCTTTCTTCGCGCGCGGATTCGGATTCGGATACTCGAAGACTATGACGTCCCCGCGCTGCGGCTCCCGCACACCGCGAATGCGGGTCTCGGTGAACGGCACCTTTATGCCGTAGATGAACTTGTTCACGACCAGGAAGTCGCCGATGAGCAGTGTATCCTCCATGGACCCCGAGGGAATCCTGAAGGTCTGAACGACGAACGCTCGGAGAATCAGAGCAAGCAGAACGGCCGTCACAATGGTCTCAACGAAGTCTCTGTAGAAGCTCTTGCCCTTCGGCTTCACAGCCTTCCTCTTGGTCTCCCTCGCCATCCTCTACGCCTCCTCATACGCGTCAGTATACGCGTCAGTGCAAAGCTCTGTCTCCCGCACACGGGCAAGCGCTCGTTGATCAGAATCGAACGCTCAAAGCCACTCTGAGTTCATCTCCGCTCGAGCCGGGCCCTATCGAGACGACGTCGAGATACGCAGGCAGAGGATCATCAAATCCAGCCAGATGCGCATCGACGTAGGCATCGGTGAGACTGTAGAGCGCCACGATGGCCACCCACCAGATGAGTGTCTGTCTCCTGTCGTAGTGCTCCGAATACTCGTTGTACCAAAGAGCGGCGCCCGTCTCCGCGTAGTTCTTGTACGAATTCCTCGTCCAGCGGTCCTCCAGAACAAGACGGGCCAGGAGGAACGCCTCGGCGGCTCCGATAACGGCTGCCTTAGTCTCCGCGTCATTGAGAAGCTGCCCCAACCCGGGATAGGCCGCAGAGGCGACCAGCGCGACGCCGCCGCTTGGGCGGTTCAGCGCGTCGGAGATGAGCGGTGACACTCCTGCTGCAGGCGTGATCGCCGTGCCTGCCGAGGACCTGTCTTCCTCCGGCGCCTGCCCGTACGTCGTCGCGGACGCGACCAAGAGCATCGCGCACACAGCCAGAACGGTGAGCGCGAGATTCTTCATCAGATTGCCAGCTCCTTGACTTCCTTCGAACTGAAGGGCGCCACCGTGATCTTCTTGGAGTCGTCCTCCGAACTCCAGGCCCTCACAGTCACAGATTCGTGTGCGTCGGCATCGGAATAGCGCGCGACGACGCGAGCGGCGAGTTCGATATCCCCATCGGTTGCGTCACCGGAGAGCACTCCCACCGGGCCCTTGTGGTCCATGACCTTCACCAATAGATCATCCTCAGACCTGAGCCTGAAGAGTTGTGTGTTCTCCGTGTGGTTCCGGCCGACGATCAGCTTCGCCGTGTCGGATAGCCGGAACTGGCGGCCGAAGCTCAGAATCCGCATCCCGGAATGCGTCAGTCGTCCGTGCTCCTTGAGATCTCTCAGCGCCCTCGAGAAATTCTCGTCGGTGAGAAGACACCCGCCGGCCGGTGTGGCGTACGTCTTGATGCCGAATTCCTCCGCGAGTGCCATCTGGGGCTTGCGACTTCTGCCGTGAAAACCAAGGAGCTTCTCGCGATCGACCCACCCCTTGATCTCGGGCACCGTCGGTGGCAACAACTTGGCAGAAAGCGGTCGAAGAAGGTATCCCTCAAGCCCGGAGACTCGCTCGACGACGCCGAGTCCGAAGCGCATCTGCGATTTGGGCCGCTGACCTACGACTTCTCCGGTGATGACGAACGACGCGCCGAGTTCCTCCAGCCGCTCACCGGCCAGCCGCAGCATGAGCGCATGACAGTCTATGCATGGGTTCATATGCTTGCCGTACCCGTGCTTCGGCGACCGGATGACCTTGAGAAGCTCGTCGCTGAAATCCATCACGACGAGCTCAATGCCGAGTTCAGCCGCACCCCTCTGTGCGCCTTCCGCGTCGAAGAACGACGAGATGAAACTGAGACCGATTACCTCGATACCCTGCTCCATCATGAGCTTGGCAGCGAGCATGCTGTCCAGACCACCGGACATGAGAGAGAGAGCCTTCACCCTGTGGGAATCCCCGTCTCAGTGAGAGGTTGTGGCGGGAATGTGTGGGAATCGAACCCACCTCGGACGGGATCAGCCGCCCGACATAAGGGTTTGAAGCCCTTGGAGCCCACCAGGACCCATCCACTCCCGCACGATCTCTTCGGTTCGTGCTACCAAGTAGTATAGTCAAGAAGAGGGACGTTTGCTAGAGGATGACGAGAGGCCGCTCGACTGCGGATACTGCACGGCCTATCGTCCACCAGTCCACGCCGGCCTTGAGCATCGCCTGTCCAAACAGCTCTACACTCTCAGGGGACAGGGCGATGAGAAGACCTCCCGACGTTTGCGGGTCGTAGATGAGACTCAACCGTGCGTCTCCCTCACGTATCGAGGTCTCGACCCGGCGACCGAAGTATTCGCGATTCGTGCCGAGCCCGCCCGGCGCGATGCCGGAGGCCGCGAGTTCCTCAGCCCCATCGAGAACAGGGATGTCGGCGAGACTCAGTTCCAGAGTGACCCCGCTCCCATCCGCCATCTCGAGAGCATGGCCCGCCAGACCGAACCCGGTGATGTCGGTTGCCGAGTGAGCGCCTGCCTTGAGCATCGCCTGTGACGCCGCATGGTTAAGAGAGGTCATGACATCGGTCACGCGCGCGATTTCGTTGGCCGACAGTCGCTCGTACTTGATCCCCGTGGTCAGAATGCCGATCCCCAGTGGCTTGGTGAGAACAATAACGTCACCCGCTCTGGCGTCCGCGTTGGTGACGATGCTCTCAGGGTCGATGGTGCCGACAACGGCAAGACCGTACTTGAGTTCCATATCGCTGACGGAGTGCCCGCCGATCGTGGGCACACCTGCCTCCATTGCTTTCTCCTGGCCACCTGCCAGGATCTCGCTCAGGACCCAGCCTGGAAGCTCGCTTTCCGGAAAGCAGGCGATGTTCAATGCGACAATGGGTGTTCCGCCCATCGCGTATACGTCGGAGAGCGAGTTGGCAGCCGAGATGCGACCGAAGTCACGTGGATCATCGACAACGGGCGTGAAGAAGTCGAGGGTGAAAACGATGGCTCGTCCATCATCCATAAGATAGACGCCGGCGTCATCAGCCGTACTGGCGGAGACCAGCACGCGCGGATCGATGATCGGCTTCAGATTCTCAAGCGCCTCGGCGAGGTCCTCCGGACCAAGTTTGGACGCTCAGCCCGAGCAGCGAACCTTCTGGGTCAGCTTGATGATCTCTTCCTTGCTCACGTTCTCTCCACTTGTGGCTCTGACACTGAGATCGACGACGCGATCGGCTACCCGACATGCTTGGATGCCCGCGCTATTCGACGGTCACGCTCTTCGCAAGATTTCGTGGCTGGTCCACCGGACAACCCCGAGCCACCGCGATGTAGTATGCCAGAAGCTGGAGCGGAATCACGCTCAAAAGCGGCGTGAGATGTGGCAGCGTCTTGGGGATCTCGAAGACATCGTCGGCCAATCTTGCCACCTGCGTGTCGCCTTCCGTCGCAATGGCGATGACCCGACCACCCCGCGCCTTTACCTCTTCCATGTTCGACAGGATCTTTTCGTAGTAAGCATCGTGGGTCGCGATGAAAACAACTGGCATCTTCTCGTCGATGAGAGCGATGGGGCCATGCTTCATCTCAGCTGCAGGATATCCTTCCGCATGAATGTAGGATATCTCCTTGAGCTTCAGTGCGCCCTCGAGCGCCGCCGGGAAGTTGTAGCCGCGCCCGAGATATAGGAAGTTTGATGAATCGACATACCGTGATGCGATTTCCTCTATCTCAGCGCTCTTCTCGACGATCGTGTGAATCTGCTGCGGTACGGCAAGCATGGAGCGCACGATCTCTCTTCCCTCAATCACCGATATGCTGCGCGACCGACCTACCATGAGCGCGATAGCCGCCAGGACCATTACCTGCGACGTGAATGCCTTAGTCGAAGCGACGCCTATCTCCAATCCGGCGTGCGTGTAGACGCCGCCGTCGCTCCTGCGAGCGATCGATGATCCAACAACATTCACGATTCCGAGCGCAACCGCTCCCCGCCTTTGCGCCTCGCTCATCGCCGCCAGCGTGTCGCGGGTCTCTCCGGACTGGCTTATCACGAAGGCGACATCGCCGCGCCGGATGACGGGATTGCGGTAGCGAAACTCCGAACCGTACTCGACCTCGGTCGAAACGCGCGCGAGATCCTCGAGCATGTACTCACCGATCAGGCCGGCATGCCACGAAGTACCACAGGCGATAATGATGATGCGCTTGGCGCTCTTGAGCGTAGCCAGGTGCTCACGGAGTCCACCGAGGAACGCATCCCCGGACGACTCGATGAGACGGCCGCGCACGGCATCCATCACGGTTCTCTCCTGCTCGTGGATCTCCTTGAGCATGAAGTGAGAGAATCCATTCTTCTCGATCTGATCGATGTCCCAAGTGATCCGCTCTACGTTCTTTGTAACGAGTTCGTTCTCAAGTGTGGTGGTCGAGAAGCCGTCGGAGGTGGCCATGACCATCTCCATGTCGTCGAGATAGACGACGTCCTTGGTGTACCGCACCAGGGCCGCGACATCCGAGGCCACATAGTAGGCGTCCTTGCCGATACCCACGATGAGCGGACTCCCGTTTCGCGCCGCCACAAGCAGCCCCGGCTGGTCCGCATGGATCACAGCGATCCCATACGCGCCCTGAACCTCCGCCAGCGCCGACCGTACGGCATCACCGAGATCGCCCGCGTAGTGCTTCTCAACAAGGTGCGCGAGAACTTCAGTATCCGTCTCCGTCGTGAATACGTGTCCCTCTTCCTCCAGTGAGCGTCTCAACTCCCGGTGGTTTTCCACGATGCCGTTGTGAACGAGAGCCAGCCTCCCGGTACTGTCGAGATGAGGATGCGCGTTCGCTATCGAAGGCTCGCCGTGAGTCGCCCACCGAGTATGCGCGATGCCGGTCGCACCGTCTATCGGGTCACCGTCAAGCACACGAGAGAGTTCCTCCACCTTCCCGACCATCTTCCGGGACAAGAGAGCCCCATCAGCCAAGATGGCAACACCCGCAGAATCGTATCCGCGGTACTCCATCCGTCTCAGACCCTCAACGAGCCTGGGGACAATGTCTTTTCCTCTGGTCACGCATCCGATTATTCCACACATGGCCGATTCCCTCTCTAGGCCGCCGAAAGCGCGGCAGTAGCCAAATCGATGAGACGCTGGGCCTCGGACTTGCTTTCCGCTTCCGCGATGATCCTCACGACCGGCTCCGTCCCGGATGGACGGGTGTGAACCCAACTCGAAGGCAGGATGATCTTCGGGCCGTCGGTAAGATCAAGCTCTCCGTCGGGAAACGCCTCCCGCATGACGCGTGCCATCGCATCACGATCGGCGTCCTCGCGCGCGATCTTCGTCTTCATCATGGCGTAGCTACCGAAACCCGATGTCAGCTCGCCCAGGCTCTTCGCACCGCGAGCGGCCATCCATCCGACGACAAGAGCCGCTGCCGTGCAGGCATCCCGCCCCATGTGAACCTCCGGCAGGATGACGCCTCCGTTACCCTCACCACCCATGACGGCCGACACTTCGAGCATCTTCGCAACAACGTTTATCTCCCCGACCGGCGAGCGATAGACAGGCACAGAGTGCTCTTTCGCGATATCATCGATCATACGACTCGTCGACACGTTCGCCACAACCGGACCCTTTTTCTGATCAAGAATGGCGGCGGTGGCCATCGCAAGAGTGTACTCCTCTCCTATCGCCCGTCCTGTTTCATCCACGAAAGCAAGCCGGTCACAATCCGGGTCGCACGCGCACCCGAGGGATGCTCCTGCCGATCTCACGGCCTCGGAGAGTTGCCCGAGATACTCAGGCACCGGCTCGGCGCCATGCGGGAACCCGGCCCCCGGCGATGTGTTCAGCTCGACGACATCACAGCCGAGCTTCCTCAACAACTCGGGCAGAGCACGCGACCCCGCTGCGTTCACGCAATCTACAACGACCTTCGGAGGGTTGGTCCTGATTGCTTCGAGAGAGATCAGCCCGCAGTTCAGGATCAGATCGAGGTGTCGCTCGATCCAATTCGCCTCTCCGCTCCCCGGCGCCGGTCCGCCCGGTGCGGGCTCGACAGGGGCCATGTCGGAGATCCCGCCGCTCGCACGCGCGTCGACCTCCGCGAGCAGGCGTTCCACGTCGGGACGCTCAAGGAAAGTCCCTCTTGCCGTGAAGAATTTGAGACCGTTGTACTCCTCGGGATTGTGGCTCGCTGTCACAACCATCCCACCCGAGAACCGGCCACGCCTGACGGCTATCCCAACCGTCGGAGTGGGCACCACTCCGATGTCGTGTGGCACGACGCCCGCGGCCTCAAGACCGCTCAGAACAGCGTTGTGGAGTTCGGCCCCGCCTCTTCTCGCGTCCCATCCAACAACAACAGTGCCACCGACCATCGCGCCGAACGCCCGAGCGTAGCCTGAGACGATGGCAGGCGTCAGATCCTGACCCACAAGTCCGCGCACACCTGAGACGCTCCGAATAAGCACCATTGTTCGATTCCCCCACGCCTGCGCCACTCCGCCCACATCGAACGGGCGATGCACGCACTACTGTTGCAGGATATGTTCCCTTTCCACGAGAGCGGCCAGCGCCTTCTCGGCCACAATCGCGTGCTCGGTTCCCGGAAACAGGACCATGACATCGCGGTAGGCTCCGGAGGCCAGTACGGGCTGGTCCAGGATATTGTCCCGCACGTATGCTATCGCCAGCGCTGCCTTCGGGGCCAACGCACACTCGCCGTGATGGGAAACGACGTCGGTGTAGTAATCGATGGCCAGATCCGGATTGTCGAGCTTGAAGAGGTACAACTCGGCAGTGCGGAAGCGTGCGAGCGCCAGATCAGAGATATCATCCTCGTCACCATCTCCCGCCAAGATCCCTTCGGGTCCATCGAGCGTGTCCGCAAAGCTGATCTCCAACAGCGCCAGCGTGTCCACAATGCTGACCGCCGGCAGCATCAGCGTGTCCGCGAAGCTGATCTCCGACACCGCCAGCGTGTCCACAATGCTGACCGCCGGCAGCATCAGCGTGTCCGCGAAGCTGATC
>JAUXGN010000098.1 GCA_030622115.1 Candidatus Eiseniibacteriota bacterium | reverse complement strand
GCGGCCGCTCGTTTGACAACGGGGTCCGTCGCTTCCTTGTGTTTCGCCGCCTGCTGCGGAGCCTTGTCGATGAAGATGACGTCGTCCCCGCGCTCGGGGTCTCTGTAGTACGGCGCTCCCCCGTAGCCAGGGTCTTCCTTGAGCCACGCCATGAACGGATCGAGACCGCCGAGTTCATCGTACTTGCTCTTAAGCTTCTGGATCTGCTCCGACGGGTAGATGTGGGCGCAACGGCACACTATCTCCCGGCGCGTGTCCGTATCGGGAACGGCCGCGTCCAGACGCTCCATCGCGCCCTTGACCCAGGCGACCTTCTCGTTCGTATCGGATTGAGGGAGTATGTTCTCGCTATCCTCGAGAACCTCGCGCTTGACGTCGTCGCCCGCGAAGCTTCCCAGGCTCTCCTCGAACCGCGCGAGCCACTTCGGCAGGAGAAGCGGCATCATGATCTCGGTAACATAACTTTCGGAGTCGTCTCCGTGGTCCGTATCGTCCTCAAGATAGATCTCACGGCAGGCATTCTCGGCTATGCCGATATGGTGCTCGACGGTGTGGCGCCAGAACCTCCCCCACGTCGTGCCGATGCTCTTGTTCTCATCGTCCGAGCGGTAGGGACCTTTGTGGATGGTGCAAACGACGTCTTCCCCCTCAAGCACCCTGCTCTTGATGACGCCCTTCTCCACGCGTTGCGAAACTGGGAAGCAGACCTCGACATCGTATCCGGTCTCGGGGTTCCCTCCATGGTAAAGGGCGAAGGCCTTCCCGTTGATGTGCGGCTCGACCGCTTCGACAAGCCTCCCGAAGTTCTTGGTGATCTCATCGAACTGCCCGACGAAACGGATGCTCGCGATGAGCGTGTCGTTGAGTGTCTTCCAGTGTACGTTCAACCGGTCGTTCGCCACGATGGCCTTCCTTCCGGGTTCGGAGAGATGTGTGTCCGGTCAGCGACTCTTTATTCCCCGTCCTTGTGATCGTGCCTGTGGTGAATGTCCGGCCAGTGAACGTGTTCGTGTTCCACGTCCTCGTGGGTGTGCGAGTGCGCGTGAAAAGCTGCGTCCGAAACACCGGCGTGCTCATGCTCGTGGTGCCCGTCATCGTGGCGATGCCAGTGCTGATGCACCATCCCATGGTGTCTGTGGACATGACCATGTCGCTCGCTGAACAGGAGCACCAACGAACCGCCGACCAGCGCTGCCGCCACCGCCTGAACTCCGGTGAACGACTCGCCCAGAAACAGCAGGGAGAGGATCACCCCGAAGAACGGAGCCGTCGAGAACACCATTTGACTCCTCGAGGCCCCCAGTCCCTGCGCGGCCGTGATGTACAGAACGATGCTGATACCGTAGGCAAGCGCCCCGACCAGCAGGGCCAGCAATGCCGAAGTCCCAGCGCCCACACCGCCCAGCACGGCCCCACCTATGATAAGATTGAACAGACCAGCGACGACGCCCTTCCAGAAGGTCGTCTGGGCAGGTGTTATCTCGTCGATCAGGGCCGTGAAGTGATTGTCGAACCCCCAGCAGAGGCAGGCCGCGCCCACAAGCAAAGCGGCGCGCACACCAGACGGACCTTCACCCACGGCAAGAAGCACGGCCGCCGCGAGCGTCCCTGCGGCTCCGAGCCAACCTCTCGCGGACAGCTGCTCGCGAAACACGAAACGACCCAAGAGGACCGTGGCCACGAGTTCCAGGTTCAGAAGAAGCGAGACTGACCCGGAACGGGCGACACTCAGACCAAGCAGCAGAAGCCACGGACCAAGCACTCCACCGGCCACGACCGCACCCGCCAGAAGCAGGCTGGTTCGCCGTCCCGCGCGCCACGGTAAGCGGAAGGAACGCTCGCGGAAGATGATTGGCAGGACACCTATGGCGGCACCGATGTAAAGAAGACCGGCCAGCGCCTGCGGTCTCACGTCGTGCAGGAGTGCCTTGCTGGCAGGCGTGGCAGCCCCAAACAGGCACGCTGCAGCCAGGGCCGCGCCGACCAGGAATCCCGTGTTCCTTATGTTGTTCATACGCCTCCGTGGTCGGCTACGGGCTTATTCGACCGACGTATCTTCCTCCATGATGCATAACACGTTGCCGTCGGGATCCTTGCAGTAAGCGAGATAGCCGACGCCGGGAATCGCCTTCTTCGGCGCGACCACACTTCCGCCGACACCCTCGATCTTCGCAACGTAATCATCCACGGAGGGGACGTCTATGCTGTTGATGGCGCCGCAGTCGCCCTCGCCACGGCGGGCGATGCCACCGTTGATGCCGGGCTCATCCTTCGGGCC
The DNA here is from genome assembly GCA_030622115.1 of Candidatus Eiseniibacteriota bacterium. Classification (GTDB taxonomy): domain Bacteria; phylum Joyebacterota; class Joyebacteria; order Joyebacterales; family Joyebacteraceae; genus Joyebacterum. The sequence goes on along the minus strand of JAUXGN010000098.1, from coordinate 243 downwards.
CGTCGTGATGAGCCAGTAGTCCATGGGGCCGTCCCACTTCTTGATCGTCCACCCGAACACACCCTCATAGAACGCGACCAGCTTCTCGGGATTATCGGCCGGCAGTTCGAAATGAGTCACTCGCAGCATCGTATGCTCTCCCTTCTCTCACTTCGCCTACAGCCCGTCCTCTGACGGCAGGATAATTCTCGGACGCCGGACGCCCACGCGAAGCTGCGTGGTGCCATCGACGAGTGCCAGCCG
>JAUXGN010000036.1 GCA_030622115.1 Candidatus Eiseniibacteriota bacterium | reverse complement strand
TTCTGCCTGCCAGTGAAGTCAAGGCCATGTGGACCTTCCACACGACCGACAATGGTTGTGGTCCGGGTGCTGCCGGTGGTGCTGGCATCAACGTGGACGACACCTGGGCCGAGGGCGAGATCGAGATCGTCCCGGTCGAGAACAGCAGCTGGGGTAACATCAAGGCAATGTACAGGTAGTGTAGCAGTACTACGTACAATACCTCTCCCCCTTGGAGCCCGCCGGGACTTTCCGGCGGGCTCCTTCTATGGCGCCTTGAGGCAGTTGAGCGGTCTGGTTCGTGCGACAAGAGGGCGGGCATCGGTTCGCGATCACAGCAGGGTCATCGCGATGGTCCGCAGACTGAGAATGGTTATGAGTGTGCCCACAATCCACATGAGGGCACGAGTTGGTATCCGCTTGCATAGAACGGCGGCGAACGGCGCTGCGATGACGCCTCCTATGAGCAGGCCCGTTATGACCTGCCAGTGCACGAGTCGAATGAGGGCAATGAAGGCGATCGCCTCAGCCAGGGTGACGAAGAACTCGGTGAGGTTGACTGTTCCGATACTGCGGCGAGGGTCGTTGCCGTTCGCGACGAGAGTAGATGTGACGACCGGCCCCCAGCCACCACCGCCGACGGCGTCGCAGAAACCGCCGGCCAACGCAAGCAGTGTGTGCCTGGTGCGAACCACGATGGTCGGGGTTCCACGTACTGCCTTCCAGAGGATTCTCAAACCCATCGTGAGGAGGTACGCGGCAATGAACGGTTTGATAGCCTTGCCGGGAACCTGAGTCAGTATGTAGGCTCCAATGACTCCTCCGATGATTCCAGGCACAAGAAGGCGCCGGAAGAGGGCGCGGTCGGTGTTCCCGAGCTTGAGATGCGACAGCCCCGAGACTCCTGTTGTAAACACCTCGGCGATGTGAACGCTCGCGCTCGCTGCCGCAGGCGAGATGCCGATGCTCAACAGGAAGCTCGTCGAGGTCACACCATATGCCATGCCCAACGAGCCATCGATAATCTGTGCCGCGAAGCCTACGGCGATGAAGACGAGGATGCGCTCATCCATTCAGCTTCCTCCAGTTCGCGATACCGAAGACGAGTCCTCCGAGCGTGTAGGGCGCAGGACTGGTACGAGAGAGATGAACCTGCGACACTCTTATTGTAGCCTAATTGGAGTGCCGTGTCGAGAACTATTTTCTCCGTTGCAAGGGCAGGTGCGGTTGGGCCCAGGCTCTCGAAGGGCGCAAGTGGCCGTGGAGCCGCAGCATCGTCGGCGTTGAGTAGACGGAGGAGGGGGCAAATCAGCTTGACGGGGTGGGTGCCGGGTGCTAGCCTCAGTCGGTGAGCGGTAGACCGGATTCGCGATTCTCGAGCCATGTGTGGCCAACGGAGGCAAGAATGAGGGTGATACAGGGAAGCGGTGTGCGCCGAGCGGTGGCAGGGCTTGTCGTGTTCGGGCTCCTTTTTCTGAGTGCGTCTGCGGCGCTTGCCGACCTTTGTCCGCGTGTGAAGTTTGTGAGTCCCGGAGACCAGAACCTTCAGATTGGCTGGACGATGGGGATCGATGAGCGCGACATTGGCGATGTGTACGGAGTCGAGTTCGGCGGCTATCGTGTGTGGGTCAAAGAACTCTGGAACAGCGAAGAGTTCTTCCTGGCGAAGGAGTACGTCTGGGGCGAGGCGGATACGTCAGCCGCAGGCTATTGGGATCTGGATCCATTCTACGAGGACAGCATCCGTGTCTACACAGACACACGTGCGCAGAATGCGTTTCCCTACGCGCTGTCAGTGACGGCATTCGAAGCGGGTGTGAGTTCAGTCAATGAGGATTGCCTTGATCTGAACAGCTCCGCGATCGTATATCCACATGAGGGCAAGCAAGACGTCCTCGCAAAAATTCAGGCTATTCCCAACCCCTATCGCTCAAGCGCGGATTGGGAGCACGGTGGAGACCGGCGGATCGCATTCGTCAGGCTTCCAGGAACGGCGACAATTCGGATATACACGGCATCAGCGAAGCTCGTGCGTACACTTGATCACGAAGATACAGGAAGCGATCAGGAGAGCTGGGATCTCAAGAACTCCAGCGGCGAGGACGTGGCCCCTGGAGTCTACATTTGGTCGGTTGAGGCGCCCGGGCTGGGAAGTATCACCGGCAAGATCATGGTGATCAAATAGAGGCCGCATCGTAGCGGAGACCTCGAGAGACATATACTGACAGTGGGGCCGTTCGACCGCGATCGCCGGGATAGAGACGAGAACTCCCGTGAGCGCATGTGGTCGAGCGGCTTCTTCACGAATGGGTGACCGGGTGGAGATCGCATCTCGGTCGGAGGAGGAACAGTGAGTTCGACAATCATCGAAAAGATCGGCGCTGCGCACTCAGGCCGGGACGTGTCGCCGGGCGACATCGTCGACATGGTGATCGACGCGCGGATAGCGCGCGATTTCGGCGGCGCTAACGTGGTCAAGAACATCGAACGGAACGATCTCGGCATCGACGATGTCGGAAGCACCTTCTTCACTTTCGACTGCAACCCCGGAGGGTCGGACCAGAAATACGCGGCGAACCAGCAGGCGTGCAGGCTGTTCGGGAGGGCGAGGGGGATCGAGATCTTCGATATCAACAAAGGCATCGGGACGCATCTTGCGATCGATGAAGGCCTGGTGGGAGCGGGAGGGACGCTGGTCTCAACGGATTCGCACGCTAACATGCTGGGTGCGATCGGAGCGTTCGGGCAGGGCATGGGGGATCAGGATATCGCGAGCGCGTGGGCGAACGGGAAGGTCTGGTTCAAGATCCCGAAGTCGATGCGGATCACCCTCAAGGGTCAGCCGAGCAAGAACGCGACGGCGAAGGACATCGTGTTGGCCTGTATCAGGCACTTCGGCGCCAGCGGACTTCTGGGTTTTGCCGGGGAGTACTACGGCCCCGTTGCGGAGAGCCTCTCGCTCGACGCAAGGATTACGGTGGCTTCCATGGCAACAGAAATGGGTGGCATCATCACGTTCTTCCCTCCGAACGATGAGATCGTCAACTACTCGAACGCGGCAGGCGATAACACATGGACGCCCGTCTACGCAGATGAGGATGCGGAGTACTCCCGTGTTGAGGAAGTCGACCTTTCGGGAATCGGTCCAATGATTGCGAAGCCGGGTCACCCGGATGATGTGGTCGAGGTCTCCGATGTTGCGGGCAAGAAAGTCGACTCAGTTTTCATCGGCTCATGCACCAACGGGCGCTATGAGGATATGGTCGCTGCGGCGAACATACTGAAGAACCGAAAGGTGGCCCCCGGCGTTGTCCTGAAGATCGTTCCCAGCACCGACGCGGTGTGGAGGCGATGTCTTGACGAAGGCATCATCGCCATCTTCAAGGAGGCGGGCGTGCTCCTTGGGAACGCAGGGTGCGCCGGATGCGCAGCCGGGCAGATTGGCCAGAACGGGCCGGGCGAAGTAACGGTAAGCACGGGGAACAGGAACTACCCGGGCAAGCAGGGGAAGGGTGAAGTCTACTTGGCGTCTCCCGAGACGGCCGCGGCCTCGGCGGTTGCGGGTCAGATAGCGACGGCGGACGCCATTCCCGATAAGCCGGCGGTCTTCATGCCCGACACCAGACTTGCGGCGAAAAAGACGAAGGTTCATGTCAGGGCAACAGGAGGGGATCGTCCGACGAAGGTCAAGGGGCGGGTCTGGCTCGTCGACATGGACAACATCGACACCGACATGATCTTCCATAACCGGCACCTCGCAATCACCGAAATGAGTGAGATGGGGCAGCACACCTTCGGTAACCTCGACGGGTGGAAGGACTTCCCGGAGAAGGTGAAGGCGGGTGACATCGTGGTGACTGGATCGAACTTCGGCTGCGGCAGTTCGCGACAGCAGGCCGTGGGCTGTTTCACGAGCCTCGGTGTCTCTCTTCTGGTCGCGAAGTCGTTCGGCGCCATCTACGAGCGCAACGCGATCAACGCAGGCGTGCCGATCCTGGCCGCGGACTTCGCGGACGCGGGGCTCAAGAACGGCGACGAGATCGAGGTGGACCTCACGAGCGGGGAGATCGTTCTCCTCGGCTCGGGCAAAGTGACGAAGGGTAGTCCGTTCTCTCAAGTGCAGATGGAGATCTATCAGAGGGGCGGACTGCTGAAGGGATAAGACCTGATCCAAGGAGGCACATCGTGGGCGCAGTCGGTCAGGCCGGCCGGAGAGGGGACAGGGTCCGCTCGGACTGCTGGATAGCGGTCTCCCCCCGGGAGAGCGGCGGGATCACGATATCGCTCAAGAGCAAGGTGGAGTCAATGTACGGGGATTCCATCCGGAAGCTCATCGAGGACGGGCTTGAGGTTCTGGGAGTCGGGCACGCGGATGTGGAGATCGTGGATGCCGGTGCGCTTCCGTTCGTGATCGCCGCACGCCTGGAGGCGGCGGTGAAGCGCGTGCTTCCCGATACGGCGGCCGAGTTTCTGCCGGAGGCGAAGCCGTTCACGAAGTATGGAACGACGCGCGACAGGTTCAGGCGCTCGCGGCTCTATCTTCCGGGTGACCAGTCGAAGCTGATGCTGAACGCCGGACTGCACGGGCCCGACGCCGTCATTCTCGATCTGGAAGACAGCGTTGCGCCGGGCGAGAAGGATGCGGCGCGTTTCGTCGTGCGGAACGCTCTACGCAGCGTGGATTTCTTTGGAGCCGAGCGGATGGTCCGCATCAATCAGCTCCCGGCCGGGCTTGAGGATCTCAGGTACCTCGTTCCACACAATGTACACCTGATTCTCATCCCCAAGGTCGAGAGTCCCGAGCAGGTGATAGCAGTCGACGCACGCATTCAGGAGCTCAAGGCGGAGCACGGTATCGACGCGGACATCTACCTCATGCCGATCGTCGAGAGCGCGCTCGGGTGTTGGAGAGCGTACGAGATCGCGGCGGCGTCACCGAGTGTCGTGGCGCTGGCCGTCGGGCTTGAGGACTACACGGCGGACATAGGAACACAGCGTACGAACGAAGGCCGCGAGAGCTTCTGGGCGCGGTCGCAGGTCGTGAACGGCGCGCGTGCCGCCGGGGTGCAGGCAATCGACACGGTCTTCTCCGACGTCACCGACATGGAAGGTCTCATGGAGAGCGTGCTCGAAGCCAAGGGTCTCGGCTTCGATGGGAAGGGCTGCATTCACCCCCGGCAGATAGAAGTTGTTCACAGAGGCTTCGCGCCCAAGGAGAAGGAGATCGACAAGGCCAAGAGAATCGTCCTTGCCTTTGAGAAAGCGGAGGCCGACGGCCTTGGCGTCGTGTCGCTGGGAAGCAAGATGATCGACCCGCCCGTCGTCAAGCGGGCTCTCAGAACCGTCGACATGGCGATGAGGTCGGGACTCCTGCGAGAGGACTGGCGTGAGGGAGGTGCCGACAATGCCTAGCCCCGAGATGAAGAAGAACGCGGCCGGGCGGATGGTCCCGGTAGACATCAACGGACAGACCGCGGTCCCGTATCAGGGCGTGGGCAAGTATCGCCCCACAGGCAACAGGGCCGCTCCCAGGATTGCGACATGCGTCGACTATCCGGAGAGTGGAAACAAGGTCGTGCCCGATCTCAAGACCGCGCTCAAAGAGGCAGGCATCCGTGATGGGATGACGATATCCTCTCATCATCACCTGAGGAACGGGGATTTCGTCGCCAATGCCGTCTTCGATGCGGCAGACGAACTCGGTGTTAAGGATCTCAGATGGTTCCCGAGCGCATCTTTCCCGTGCCACGCTCCGATCATCGAGCACATGAAGAACGGCGTCGTGCATCACATTGAAGGAAGCATGAACGGGCCCCTGGGTGCGTACTGCTCTGAGGGAAAGATGCGTGGGATGGGTGTGCTCCGTTCGCACGGCGGACGCTACCAGGCGGTCCAGGACGGCGACGTGCACATAGACATTGCCGTCATTGCAGCGCCGACAGCGGACCCGTTCGGGAACGCGCACGGGCTCACCGGCCCGGCGGCGTGCGGACTTCTGGGATTCGCGCTCGCGGACTCGCAGTATGCCGATCGCGTGATCGTGGTTACCGACAATCTCATAGAGTTCCCGTGCATACCGTGGCAGATCCAGGGCAACAACGTGGACTTCGTCACGACGATGGATGCCATCGGGGACGCCTCGAAGATCGTGTCGGGGACGACGCAGATCACGAAGAGCCCCGACCGGCTCCGCATCGCTGAGATGACGGCGAGGTTTGTGAAAGAAGCCGGCATTATGCATGATGGTTTCTCGTTCCAGGGTGGCGCGGGCGGGACGTCTCTTTCCTTCGCCATCTTCCTCATGGACATGATGCGGGAGGCCGGCATCAAGGCACGATTCGTGAGAGGCGGAAGCACAAAGTACCTCACGAGAATGCTCGAAGAGGGACTGACCGACTACATTCTCGACGGGCAAACGTTCGATTTGGATGGTGTGAGGTCGATGCGCGAGAATCCGAGCCACGTCGACACGAGCCCGTTTACGAGCTACAACTGGCACGGCAAGGGGAACTTCGCATCGATGCTCGACTGCGTCGTGCTTGGTGCGACTGAGGTCGATGTGAACTTCAACGCGAACGTCGTCACGCACTCGGACGGCAGACTCCTGCACGGTATCGGCGGATGGCAGAACTGCCTCTCCTCGAAGTGCACGATCCTTCCGATCCCGGCGTTCCGCGACCGCATACCCGTCATCGTGGATAGGGTCACGACGCTGGTCGGTCCAGGCGAGCTCATTGACGTTATCGTCACCGAGCGCGGCATAGCCATCAACCCTCTGCGCGAGGACCTGATCAAGGCCGTCCACGGCAAGGGCCTGCCGATCCGGACCATCCAGGAGATGAAGGCCGAAATCGACGACTTGGTTGGCGGCGCACCGAAGCCGCCGGAGCTGGAGGAGAAGGTAGTCGCCGCCATCAAGTGGGTCGACGGCACGGTCATAGACTGCGTGCGGCAGGTGAAGGTGTAGCGGGAGGGCTCAGAGCAGACGAGCTGCAGTAATTACTGACGGCCAGTCGTAAAGCGGCTTTTACATTTGGTTATGCTAGATGTAAAGGCCGCTTTGCATGGTTGACCGTGATGGCTGGAAGGACAGGATCCACACCACGACTCGTCCACCTAAACCTCACGCCTCCGGATTCCGGGGCGGGCCGTTGTAGAACCTCTGCGTCGGGTAGGCGAAGTCGATATCAGCGGCCGCGGCGAAGCGATCCAATACGTCTTCCCAAATGGCTTCCTCGGTACCGCGGCGTTGGCGCGGCTTACACAGGTAGCGGACAGTGAGAAGCACGCCGCTGTCTTTGACGGCCGTGTAGACCGTCGGTGTGAACGTCGAGTAGGAGATCATGAATCTCTTGCTCGCTTCCTTCACGGTCTTCTCAGCGCGCTTGCTTCTCTGGTCGTCGTGTGCCGTGGCGACCTCCTGCAGGATCTCCTTCGCTTTCCGCCAGTTGCTCTCAAACGTGACGAGCACAGGTATCTCATTCCAGATATATCGAAACCCGCGACTGTAGTTTGCCAGCGGAGCAGACAGGAGCATTCCATTGGGGATGTGGAGAACGCGGCCGGTGCTCTGGTCCGCATCGACCCAGTTTCCGACTTCCATGAGAGAGAACTGGAAGAAGCGGATATCGATGACGTCACCTGAGTATTCCCCAATCTGAATCCGGTCCCCGACAGTGAACGGCCTTCGTGAGACGATGAAAACCCAGGCGGCGGCGTTGGCCACAACGTCCTTGAGAGCGATGGCGAGACCTGCCGAGAAGAGTCCTGCGTACACTGCAAGGGACTCGAAGTCCTTAAGCCAGATACGGCCCACAAGTAGGACTCCGAGTGTGGCCGCTATGTAGCCAGAGATCCTGCGCCACTCGTAGCGCGTTCGGGCATTGTCGGTCTTCCTCCAGACGAGTCGCAGCACAAGCGGGCGAGCGGCCCAGAGGAACAGCAGAATTACGGCGGTGTTCACGAGGTTCAGGGATGTCGCGATCGTGAGACCGGAGACTGATGCGATCCATACAGCAAGCTGGTTCATGGTTTCTTCCTCTTGGGACTCAGGCAGTTACTTCGCGCGGGTTCCGCAGTTTGCACCCGCTATTCGGCTTGGCTTCCACATGCAGGACAGTCGGGGTCTTTCTCTATCTCAAGGATGTCGAAACGCGGTTCCATGCCTTCGACGATGAGCAGGCGGCCGGCGAGTGTGCTGCCGATGCCGGTAAGATACTTGATCGCCTCCGCAGCCTGGAGCGACCCCATGATGCCTGTCGTGCAGCCAGGCACCTGCGGCTTCTCCGTCGTGCTCTTGTGAGGGATGAAGCACTTGAGGCACGGAGTTGCCGGCGGATGGATGAAGCTGAGCTGCCCCGTGAAGCCACTGACTGCTGCGTAGATCACGGGGACGTCGAGAGCCATACAGGCACGGTTCAGGATGAATCGCGCTTCGAGCGTATCAAGGCAATCGATTGCAATGTCATGTCCTGCTACGAGGTCGGGCGCCGAGCACGTGTCGATGCGTTCCCGAAGTGGGACGATTGCGGTGGCCGGATTCAGAGAGGCGAGGCGTTCAGAAGCAGCGGCTGTTTTCTCTCGTCCAACGTCGCTCGTGGAGTAGAGAACCTGGCGGTTCAAATTGGAGAGCTCGACGGTGTCGGGATCGCAGAGGGTGATCCGTCCGACGCCTGCGGCTGCGACGTAGAGCGCGGCCGCTGAACCGAGGCCGCCCGCTCCCGCGATGAACACGGACGCGGCGCGCAAACGCTCCTGCCCATCCTTGCCCCAATCGGGAAGCCCCATCTGGCGAGCATAACGATCGAGCTCATCGGCCAACAGCGCCACAGGAGTCCTCCTGATGCAGAACCATACAGCTGGCACACCGGAACGCCGCGGTTAGCACACCTGAACGATGCAGATAATGCACCGGGGTCTACCCGCCGGCAACCGGTGATTGGATAGTGATCACGTCTCCGTCGGTGGGGGCGTAGTCGAGCTTCCGTACCTTCCCATCGACAAACGCGAATGCGACCATGACGAGGGGAATGCCAAGCTCGCCCAGGATCTCGACGAGCGTGGCGCCCTCCTGCATTTCAACATGGCGCGTGTACTGATCGACGTCCGGCTTGAGCAGGTCGTGAAGCTTTCTACCCGAGCGGAGATAGATGATCATCGTTTTCCCCATGACCGTTCGTGCTGCAACCACGACGTGTGACGATCTACATCGCCTTTGGCTTGAGCCGCTGACCTCGCACCTTTGGCACGCCATCCTCGAACGGCTCACCGAGAAGGCCCGCCTTCTCAAGATTGTCCGCCACGTGTGGGAGCCCCAGAATTTCGAGCACCTCGCGCGTAGGGTTACCGTTCTTGTCCCAGCCTCGGTTGTAGTAGTAGTCATCAAGCATATACTCGAAGTTCTCGACACCGACCCGCTGTCCCTCGGCGGGTCCACTCGGAACCTTCTCTTCGAGCTGTCTCGCAGGCGCTACATCGAACTGGCGTCCCGGGCCGCCGTTGCGCTCGATGTAGTGTGACCGCGTGAGGTTCCAGATCTTCTCAGAGATCTTCATGCACTCCTCGAACGTGACGTCCCAGCCTGTGAGATAGCCAATCGTGTCGACGTGTTCCTCCGCCGTCACGTCGACTTCGCCCCAGAAGAGGCGGCAGCAGCACCACGTGTCGAAGAGCGGGCGTATGTGCTGTAGGTAGATGACAACGGCCGCCTTGCCCTCTGGTGTGTCCTGGCCGATCTCGATGTCGGCTGTGATGGCCCAGCTGCGGTTGTGGTGCGCGCCGATGTCCGACGTGCAGTAGGAGAGGAGTTGGGCGGAGTACCAACGGGTGTCGTATCCGCTGAACTCCATGCCTTTGGCCTGGTGCGCGAAGGCGAGCGTTCCCCGGCCGAGTCGCTCCGCGGCGCCCTTCGTGCCGTGCGAGAGGACCTCGCCTATGCCTCTGCGATCGGCGATCATCCTGAGGACGTTCTCGAAGTCATCGATGTTGCCCCATCGGAGCTCATGACCCTCAAGATCGTCCTTGGTGATGATGCCTTTCTCATAGCACTCCATGGCGAAGCCGATCGTGTTCCCACCACTCATCGTGTCGAGGCCAAGGTTGTCGCAAAGATAGTTGGCGTACGCGACATCGTGGATGTTTGTCATTCCGCAGCTCCCGCCGCAGAGAGCGATCGTTTCGTACTCGGGTCCTTCGACATAGATGTCCGGCTTGCCCGGTATGCGCGCGCGGGAATACTTGCCGCAGTTTATCCAGCAGCCGAAACAGGCCTTGTGAGTTACGAGGATCTCCTCTGCAAGCTTTTCGCCGCTGATCCCCTCCCAGCCCTCATGGTACGTGGTTTGGAAGTTCCTCGACGGGAAGCACCCGTGGTCGTTCGACCAGCCGACGAAGAGCGCCGTACCATATTTCTGCCATGGTTCCATCAGTGGATGAGTCTTCGTGCGCTGTATGATGTCGTACGTGGACTTCGTCAGTGTCGGGAGGTCGTGTACGGGAATTGACTTCGTTCCGCGGATCGCGATTGCCTTGAGCTTCTTCGAGCCCATCACCGCACCGACACCGCAGCGCCCCGCCTGGCGACCGAAGTCGTGTGTGATGCAGGAGTAGACGACACCGTTCTCTCCAGCTGGTCCGATCGTGGCGATCTGGAAGTCCTCGCCCAGGTCATCCTTCATCCGCTTCTCAAGGTCGAGCGATCCCATCCCCCAGTAGTCACCAGCGGACCGCAGTTCGATCGTGTCGTCGTCTATGTAGAGGTAAACGGGTTCTGGGGAAATGCGTTCGAAGACGACCATGTCGTATCCGGCGTACTTCATTTCGGCGCCGAGATGTCCACCCATGTTGGAGTCTGCGTGTCCGTTTGTAGCCGGGGAGATGCACCCGAACCCTATCTTGGAGCCCGCGGGCGCAAATGTACCGGTTAGAACGCCCGGCGCCATGATGAGGATGTTCTCGGGGCCGAGTGGGTCGGCATCGCGAGGAACCTCGTCATAGACCGTCTTCGCGACAAACCCTCGTGCCCCCATCCACTCGCGTGCGAATTTCTCCGGCGTTGGCGTCCGCTTGATCTCACCTGTCTCCATGTTGATACGAAGAATCGTTCCTCCGAATCCGTTCATTGTCGATTTCCTCCCGGGGTTTTCGTTCAGTTTCCGCTTCTACTCGACGGCCGTGAGCGCTCCGGTGTTGCAGACCTCCGTGCACTTCATGCAGAGGTCGCACATGATCGGTGTGGGAGCGTCGGCATGCACGAACATGACATCGAAGGGGCAGACCTCCACACATATGCCGCAGTCCGTACAGATCTCCGGGTCGATGATATAGGCGTCCCCAACAAGCGAGATGGCGTCAACGGGGCAGGCCTCCATGCATTTCCCGCATTGGACGCAGAGTTTCGGTGTGTAGACGCCCGGGGCGGGGTACTCCGCATCGATGTGAATCGCGGCCTTCTTCGGATTGATCTCACCGTAGTGCTGGATCGCACATATCTGCATACAGAGTTTGCAGCCGGTGCAGTTCTCCTTGGCTACCTTTATCTTCATTGCATCCTCCGTGGAGCCAGTGTGTCCGCTGCCCGCGGCGCCGGCACACATGCGTGGCGGCCGGATCTTCGCGGTGAAGCCCAAGCTTACTCTTCGTCAGCGATGACCGCGCAGCGGAGTTCCATCTCTCCGCCTCCTTCAATTCCCTTCAGCGCCGTGCTCATCCCGAGGACGGCAGACGCCATAACATCCTGAACGAACGAGTTGAGCTTGATCTCTTCGCCGTCGATGAAAAGGCGAGTAGACCACATCTCTCCACCGCCGGACGCCGTGAGCTTCTCCACGAGATCGCAGAGCTCAGTGATCTGATCTGGTCCGAAGGCGGCCCCACTGTAGCCGTCGGGGGCGTCACCCACGATGGCGACGATTCCCTCCAGCTCGTCGATCTTGAGGTCACCGCCCGCCATCACGATCTTCTTCCCGGGCACCTGCTTGAATCCCTCAGCCAAGACGATCTCATCGGCGAGGGCGTCACGGAAGGAGATCCGGTCGATCGTCTCCGTCGCGCCGGTATGAAAGGCGATCGTTGAACCCGTGCCCGCGAGAACGGATGTGCTTGCTCCCGCGTTCCTTATGCGAGACGTGTCGGTATCCTCGTTGTCAAAGCCGGGTTCGGAGTGCGTGTGCTTGATATAGCAGACGTCCCGGTTGCGTCGAACGAGTTCACGTGTCATTTTCTCGATAAGTGATGTCTTACCCGTTTTCTTTGCTCCAACTATCTGAATCCATGTGCTCGGCATTTCTCACCTCAATTTAGTAACGGAGTGCCAACGCGGTTGCAACGCCGGCGAAACCGGAGCCGACCGCGGCAATTCGGTAGGCCGCCCACCGTGCATCCGTCCATCTCTCCGATCCCGCTGCGAATCTGCGGGCTATCACGAGTCCGGCCCAGGCCGCGGGTATGGCGAGGACAGTTGCGATGGCTCCCTGGACGAACATGTAGTTGTTCATCTTGCCGACGATTGCCCAGTACGGATTCTGAAGGATGTACTTGGCGAACGGAGCGAATGCGATGAACGATGCGAAGGTAGCGAAGGCGGACATCGCGAGGACGCCACCCAGTGAGACCGAATCTGCCCGGTGGGCCTGTCGTGCTTCATACAGACTGAATGTGATGTCGAAGATGGCGCCGACCATAAGAACCGCGGCTATCTTGCAGCCCCAGACCGGATGCTGCAGGAACTTGAATGCCCCAGCGGTCGCGGCGAGAGAGAGCGAACTTCCAGGTGTCGCCCAGAGGCGCCGCGCGAGGACGAGAAAGAGGATGCCAATGGCCGTCAGTATCGGCGCGCGCGGGATCGATCGCGCGAGAGCCATCTCTCCAATGCCGAGTTCTGAGAGTCCCCATAGTGAGCCGAAAAGCACCAGACTCAGGATAATGAGGCGCTTTGAGTTCATGTGGATCTCCTTCCGGAGCTTGAGAGGAAGCTTCGATCCCCCCGAGATGTGATGGCCATGAGTGTGCGAGTAGTAGGGGCCCGGTCGCATTGCGACCGAGCCATGTTGCATATTCTAGCAGACTGCGAGGCGGGGGTAAAGCGAGGTGAAACATGGCTGAGGCGTCGCTTGCCGGATCGGCGCCCATTGAGCGCCGATCCGGCAGGTGAGCAGTTATCGGTAGATCCCCTTGATTCTACCCCAGCTCGTGTGCTGAACGGGGGACTCACAGTCCGGGCAGCCGCATGCGTAAGCGCCGATCAGCTCACCGCACGGGTTCTCAGCCGCGCCGGGCAGACAGGGCGAGTTCGCGCAGAGAGAGAAGTCGAGACCTGGCACGTCACAGAAGAGCGGGAGCATCGAGATGTTGTCGCTGAACGATCCACACAGATCGTCTCCTCCGGCGTTACCGAAGATGCAGCAGTTGGTGATGCTGGGTGTCTCCGTGCCGGAGTAGCAGGAGACGGCGCTTCCCTCCGTGCTGAACGCGATGATTGTCTTCTCGATTGTCGGTGATGAATCATAGCACACGATACCCGCTGCCTCCGACGAACACGAATTCAAAACAAAGGTACAGTTTGAGATTGTCGCGTCTGCGCCCTGACTGCACGATATGCCTGCGGCGTAGGTGCCGGCCGTGTTCCCGACGAACAAGCAGTTGCTGACGGTCGGTGAGGGCGGACTCCGGAAAGAGAAGGCACCGCCGCAGAGACCAGCCTCGTTCTCTTCGAAGTTGCAGTCAGTGATTGTCAATGCGGACTCCTGGGTGTAGAGACCTGCACCCTGACCTGAGGTAATGTTACCGGAGAAGGTGCTGCCTGCGAACGTCGTAGTCGAGAGGTAGCACATGGCGCCGCCCCCGCCTTGGCTTGCGGAGGCGTTTCCCTGAAACGTGCAGTTTTCCACGCGCTCGGCGCCTGACCGGCAGTAGAGACCTCCCCCAAACATGTCGCACGAGTTGTCGGTGAACTGACACTCGAGGAATCGCGTGCTCGAACTCGTCCTGCATGCTGCCCCGCCGCCCCGTTCCGAGGCGTGGTTGTCGAGGAAGCGGCAAGAGGTAAACGTGGGCGACGCGCCACTGTAGCAGTAGGCGCCCCCTCCCCAGTCTGCCTCTCCGTTTGTGATTGTGAATCCTTCAACTGTGGCGGTTGAGTCCTCACTGGTGTGGAAGTAGAAACCGCGGCCCAGATTTTCGCAGTCGATGATGGTGTCGTCCCAATCGCCTTGGGAAATGAGCAGGATGCTCCTTCCCCCGAAGTCGATGTCGCGGTTGTTGGGTCCGGTGTATGTTCCGGGGACGACGCTGACTGTGTCGTCGGTTATGGCGGCGTTCACACCCTCCTGGATGGTGAGATAGTCGCCGGTTCCCCCCTGATCGACTATGATCGTCGTGGCGAGAGCAGGGAGCGTGGGCAGGGCGAGGAAAGCAACCGCGAGAAGCGCGAGGGCCTTCATAGGTCCACCTCCTGTTGTTCTGCTGCCTTCTTGGCAAGCAGGTTGTAGATGGCTATCCCGACAGCACAAATCATAGCAGAAACCACGATTGGAAGTGTATACGTTTGGGTCATATCAAAGAGCCGTCCCCCTATTGCGGGGCCGGAAAGGCCGGCCAGTCCATAGGCGAGGAATATGTAGGGATAGATCAACCCCAGATTGTCCACTCCATAGATATGGGACACTTCTCTCGCATAAAGGACGAAATTCGCTCCAAACCCCATGCCTATGGCAAGAGCGACTACCAGAAAGAGCACGCCGTGCCAACTCACAAGCAGCAGAGCGAGCGTAGCTACCGACAGAAAAGACAGGGCTAGAATAATGGATGTTCTTTCCCTCATTCTATCGGATACGTAGCCCCACAGGATTCTTCCAAGCATATTGCCCAGCGCCAGAAGGCTTATGCCCAGCGTTGCCTGACTTTCAGGGACGCCGTAGGAGAGGCCTAGAGGTTTGAGATTCCCCACCACCATGAGTCCGGCGAATGTGCCTGCGAACATCCCAAAGAACAGCCCGAGCAGACCTCTGTCTTTGACCAGACTCACAACACTTCTTCCTGAGGCTTCCTTGCTACCTTCCTTCCTTTCCGGTGGTAGTAGAAAGCAGAGGCTGATCAGGATTATCAGGCCATAGAGCAAGCCTATTCGGCGAAATATCAGAAGCACATCCATATCGTTGTTGAGAAGTCTCTCAGCGATCCTGGACAGCAGAATGGCGCCACCACCAAAACCGGCCACGGACAGTCCGACGACAATCCCCTTCTTGTCAGGGAACCACTTCACAGGACTGACGAGCGCTGAGAGGTAGCAGCAACCTATGCCGGCCCCGGACAATATGCCAATGCCAACAAGAATATAGACCACGCTCCCATTCGACAGAGAAGCCATCAGATAGCCGGCGACGAATAGAACCAGTCCAACAAGTGTGGTAGTTCTGGCGCCGAATCTCTTCTCCATCTTGCCGGCAAGTATCATGACAATTGCGAACACGGCGATGGTGAATCCGAAGACGATCTGGGTCTGTGCTGTTGTGAGACCATAGTCTGCCCTCAGGGGCGGAACGAATATGCTCCACGCGTATACACCGCCGACGCACAGCATTATGACTACCGAAGCGATCAGTGTGAGATATCTTCGCACCATTCGAGCCTCCCTGCATGGCTACGCGGCGCCCCGCCCGCAAGATCTCAGACGCTCACGCCATCCCATCCAGCCCATCCACGACCAATACTTCCACGGCCCGCTCGATTGCGCCAGCGTTTCTTTGCGGGCCATCACACAGTCTGTTCGTTGACCGCCTCTCAGAGATTGGGTATAATATGATGCTCATGACATCAGGCTCCTCAAGGGTGTCTTGGCCCCGCCTCGAAGTAGCTTCTCCGGGGCGGTTCGTTTCATCGGAGTGTTCGGTTCTGTCTGACGCGCTGAAGCGCCCGAACACCCTCGCCGCACGATTCCCGAGCGCATTCCGCGCCAGGAGGAACACCGTGGTAGATCCGGAAAAGAGACTCGCCCAACGAGCCAGAGGCAAGGAGCCGTCGCCGATCAGGGAACTCCTTGGCTATCTCAAGATCGACGGCATGATCTCACTCGGCGGAGGCTATCCGAACCCCGATACATTTGTTTTCGACAACGTGGACATACGTTTCAAGGGTGGAAGCACTGCGACGCTCGAGGGGAAGGAACTCTCTGTCGCCTCGCAGTACGGTCCCTCCGATTCTCATGTCGCGCTCAAGGAGGAGTTGACAACCTGGCACAAGTCAAAGGACGGAGTTGAGCTTGGTGGAGGCGAACTCGTCGTCCTGAACGGATGCCAGGAAGGCCTCTTCATCATGGCTTACCTCTTCACCGACGAGGACGACAGCATCGCGCTCTCCGAGCCTGCATATCCGGGAGCGCTCTCCGCATTCAAGTCGTTCACGAGGAATTTCGTCTCCGTTTCCTTGGACGAGCACGGCATGGTTACGGAAGAACTCGAAGCGACGCTCGATCGCATGGCGGACCGAGGTGAGAGAATCCCTAAGTTTATCTACACGGTTCCGAGCGGGCACAATCCCGGCGGCGTCGCGTTGACACAGGATCGCAAGGAGCACATGCTCAGAGTAGCGTCGAAGCATGATATCCTGATTCTCGAGGACGACCCCTACCAGCTGGTCAGTCTTGACGGTGGTGACCCGGCTCCTACGATCCAATCCATGGATACGGAAGGAAGGGTGGTGCGGCTCGATAGCTTCTCGAAGATCTTTGCGCCCGGTCTGAGAATTGGATATGCCTCAGGCCCGGCCGATCTTATGCGACAGTTTCTTCTCTTCAAGCAGTCGTCAAACCTACACACGAGCATGTTCATCCAGGCCCTTCTCCAGAAGTACATGTCGACGAGCGGGCACGAAGGGTTCCGCGAGCACATCAGGACGAACTGTGAATTCTACCGCAAGAACAGGGACGCGATGATCGAAGCGGCGCGAAAGCACCTGCCGCCGGAGGTTACCTACAACATCCCTGCCGAGGGGATGTTCGTCTGGTTCGTTCTTCCGGACGGATGTGATGCCAAACGTATGGTCGATGAACAGTGTGAGAAGCTCAAGGTATTGCTCGTACCTGGGAGCGCGTTCTCAACGCGGGGTGGGCTCACGAACTGCATGAGAGCGAGTTTCAGCATGGTCTCTCCTGAGGCCATTACGGAGGGGATGAGAAGATTCGGTGAGATGGTGAAGACAGAGATGACGAGATCCTAAACAGCAGAGCCGTGTGGTCTCGGGCGGCGACGCCGACCGGACACCGCGACTTCAGGAGGAACCGATGGGAAGAAGAACGATTGTCACAATGCCGGGAGATGGAATCGGCGCGACCGTGCTGCCGGAGGCGTTGAGAGTGCTCGATGCCATCGGCTTCGAGGCCAACTACGTTCACGCAGATATCGGTTGGGAGTTCTGGATCAAGGAAGGCAATGCCCTTCCCGAGCGTACCATCAAGCTTCTCGAGGAGCACAAGCTTGGCCTCTTCGGCGCCATCACGTCGAAGCCGAAGGACAAGGCGGCCGCGGAGCTGTCGCCCGAGCTTCAGGACAAGGGCTACGTCTACTACAGCCCGATCGTCGGTATGCGGCAGCACTTCGATCTTCACACCTGTCTCAGGCCGTGCAAATCCTTCGCAGGCAACCCGCTGAATTTCATCAGACGTAAGGGCGACGGCTTTGACGAGCCGATGGTCGATGTGGCCATATTCCGTCAGAATACCGAGGGTCTCTACTGTGGTGTAGAGTGGACCGATCCCCCGCCCGTTGTGCGCGACGCCATGAACACACACGTGAAGATGGCGAAGTTCAAGGACGTGCCGGGTGAGGACCTCGCGATCTCTACGCGTATCTTCACAAGGAAGGCTTGCCACAGCATCTCGAAGGCGGCATTCGAATACGCAAAGAAGTTCGGCTACAAGTCCGTGACCGTCTGCGAGAAGCCGAATGTCATCAGGGAGACTTCGGGCATGATGATGTTCGAAGCCAGGAAGGTCCAGAAGGACTATCCCGGAATCGAACTCTGGAACACGAACATCGACGCTCAGATGATGTGGCTCACCAAGAACCCCGAGGATTACGGCGCCATCGTTTCCGGCAATATGTTCGGCGACATTGTGTCGGACGGTTTCGCCGGCCTTGTCGGTGGTCTGGGATTCGCGTGCAGCGCCAATATCGGTGACGATGTCGCCGTATTTGAGCCGACGCACGGGTCGGCGCCGAAGTACCAGGAGCTTGATCCTTCGATCGTCAACCCGATGGCGATGATTCTCTCCGCTTGCATGATGCTCGATCATATCGGCGAAGCTGAGAAGGCGACGAAGATAAGGGACGCGATCGCAACCGTGATCGCCGAGGGCAAGGTTCGGACGTACGACATGATGAAGCTCACCGGCGGTCCCGACGTCATCAAGAAGGGCGCTGCCACAACAACCTCGATGACGGACGCCATCATCGCCCATCTGTAACCTAAGGAGTGTGGGCGACCCGGGGATCACTCCGGGTCGCCTGCTGATCCGAGGAGTTTCCATGGGACAGACATTCGCACAGAAGATCCTTGCCGGTGCTGCGGGGCTTCCGAGTGTGGTGCCGGGGCAGATCGTGCCGATACGTCCCGCGCATCTGCTCACGCACGACAACACGGCGGCTATCATCGGGAAGATCAAGGACGATCTCGAGAAGTACGGCATCGTCCGGGATGATCTCTCGATCATCGTGCTCGATCACGTCACACCTGCGGCTAACGAAAAGACGGCCGCGGGCCACAAGTCAGTGCGCGCGTTTGTGAAGGAATTCGGGATCAAGAATTTCTATGATGTGGGCGTGGGGATCTGCCATCAGGTGGTCGTTGAGAAGGGACACGCGACTCCAGGGATGATCCTCGTCGGCAGTGACTCACACACATGTTCATACGGAGCGGTGAATGCTTTCGCGACCGGTGTCGACCGGACGGAGGCGGCTGCTCTCATGCTCGTCGGTGAGACATGGTTCAAGGTTCCGCCTACGATCAAAATCACGCTCAAGGGAACTCTGAAGTCACCCGTGTCTGCGAAAGACCTGATCCTCACGATCATTGGAGATATTGGCGCAGGCGGAGCGACCTACCAGGCCGTCGAATTTCACGGTGATGTCGCTTCGCTCGACATGGAGCAGCGCTTCACTGTCGCCAACATGGGTATTGAGATGGGCGCCAAGATCGCCGTCTTCCCATTCGATTCGGTGACCGAGGAGTATCTGGCATCTGTTGGCGTCGCGCGGCCGGACTATGAACCTGTGTGGGCCGATCCGGACGCCGAGTACATACGAGAGCTTAGCTACGACCTCAGCGCTATCGAGCCCGTCGTTGCGATGCCTCACAAGGTGGACAACGTGAAGCCGATATCGGAGGTCGAGGGTCGCCCGATCGATCAGGCCTTCATCGGGACATGCACGAACGGTCGCGTTTCCGATTTCCACGCCGCGGCGGCTTTCCTTGAAGGAAAGAAGGTCGATCCGGGAGTGAGGCTCCTGCTTCTGCCCGCATCCCGGGCCGTGCTCGAGGCGACACTGGCCGATGGGACGATGGAGAAGCTTGTCAGGGCCGGAGGCGTGCTTTTGCCCACAGGATGTGGGCCTTGCCTCGGCGCGCACCAGGGAGTGCTGGCGCCGGGAGAGTTCTGCCTTTCGACGGCGAACAGAAACTTCAAGGGTCGCATGGGCTGCAAGGATGCAGAGACGGCCCTTGCGAGTCCCGAGACAGTGGCGGCATCGGCCGTCGCGGGCAAAGTGACTGATCCGAGGAAGGTCGCGTAGGGAGGTGATCCGTGAAAGTCTGGAAGTACGGTGACGATATCAACACCGACATGCTCTTCCCCGGGAAGTACACCTACACGTGTTCGACGGCAGAGGAGGTAAAGCCTCACCTGCTTGAGGATTTGGACGCGGATTTCGCCGAGGGAGTGAAGCAGGGTGACATTGTGATGGCAGGTACGAACTTCGGTTGCGGGAGTTCGAGAGAGCAGCCTGTGCTGGGTTTCAAGGCCGTCGGGATCGCAGCCGTCGTTGCAGAGAGCTTTGCCAGGATCTTCTACCGCGCCGCTATCAATCAGGGCCTCGTGCTTGTCGAGTGTCCCGAGGCGGTGGCGGCATTCAAGGACGGCGACGAAGCGGTTCTGGATGTGGAGGGTGGGAAGATAACGGTCGGGGGAAGCGTGTTCGAGTTCCCGCCGCTCCCGCCTGAGATCCTGGCCATCCGCGATGCCGGTGGACTGTTGAACTATGCGAGAGCGAAGCTTGAAGAACGCGCCAACCATGAGACGAGGAGCTAGATGATAATGGCCGAGACCCAGGAGTCACGGATGGCACTGTCTGAGAACATCAGGGAGCTCTTCCCCGAGCTCGAACTCATCAAGGACCGCACACTTCGCGAGCAGACGCTCGATGTCTGGACTGAGGCGGCGGAGCAGGGCGGGTGGACAGCGAAGGATCTAACCGGGATCCCGTTCACTCTTCTGATCGAGACGGACATCAGTCTGATTGATCACACGCGAGCGGTGACCAGGACGGCCATCGCCATCGCTACGGTCATGACGGCGGAGTATGGCGACATGCTTCCAATTAACCGGGACCATCTCATCTCGGGTGGGATTCTTCACGACGTGGGCAAGTGCCTCGAGTACGAGCGGAAGGGCAAGGGATTTGTGAAATGTGAGAAGGGCCTGGACTTGAGGCATCCCTTCTCGGGGACGGCTTTGGCCTTCCAGCGCGGGATCCCGAGCGACATTTGTCACATGATCGCCGTGCACGCGGGTGAGGGGAACGGCCACCGTCACACGACGGAGGCGTTCATCATCAACCACTCCGACTTTGTCAACTTCGAGCCCTTGAAGTACAAGGCGCAGAACGGATAGTCGAAGCGGCACCCGATCGCGGGTCGCCGTGAGTTGCCGCGGGCTACTCCGGGTTCGCGCGGGTTGCTACGGCTTGCCGCGGGTTACTAATTGAGAGGGGGTCCATGCTCGGACTCCCTCTCTGCACGTCCCGGAGGTTTGGCCGCCAGGCAAGCCTATCCGCAAGGCAGGCTCACCGGTGTGGCAAGCCTGCTTGAAAGAACCCTCAAGATGTGATATAGTTACGAAATATGCGATACAGATGCGCCACGTCCAGCCACTATTGTATTATCCTTCTGATTGCTCTTTTGGCAGTCCTCCTTTCCTCGTGCGGGGACGGTACCCACCATCTCCCTGATGATCCGGCCATGCTCCCGTACAGCTTCGCGCACGCATCTCATCCCGACAATGCGCGGTTGACGTTCACGGCCGGGGATTTCGAAGGCGATGGAATCGACGAAGGCGTCTGTTTCTGCAAGAAGCAGGACGGCGACCACTACATAGCCGTATTCCGATTGTTTGAAGCGCAACACGACTGTGTGCAGCAGATCAACCTCTCATTCAAGTCGTTCCTGATGGGCGTCACGGACCTTACGGGTGACGGGCTGCCCGAGCTTGTCTGGTGGGAACAAGCCGGTGGCGCGGATGTTACATTCGTGTTTGAGGAGCTTGTTGTTGGTAGCGAGGGAACGCTCCGGAGAACGATCGGCACCGTTGTCTGGGACGCGACCGGAAGCATATCAGGGAGTGGACGCTGGGGTGGGTCGGGATGGGTCATCGGAGCGTTCGATCTCGATGGGAATGGCACCAAAGAAGCGACAGCCGTCGCCGTGGTCACGGGATTGCTGCGGAGGCCACGTGGGATCTGGCTTGTGAACTGGGAGACCGGAGATATCATATGGCGGCTCCCAACGGCTGCCGCGCCGACCGGAACAGCGATGGCGGTGGATGTGGACGGGGATGGGATCGAGGAGATCATCGTCGGAACCGAGTCTCCCGGCAACGGCGCTCAAGCAGGCGACTGGGATGACTCGCAGGCCTACGTCCTCGCGGTTGACCTGTGTGGTGAGGTCCTGTGGTGGAGAGAACTGGCCGGGTTTTCTACGAGGGTCGACCTTGCCGTCGATGATCTGGACGGTGATGGAGTAATGGAGGTCCTCACTGTCATTGGCGGAACCGGGGACCAACGCAGAGATGACCATTTCCTTCGTGCCTGGCGAGCATCAGATGGAGAGCCTCTCGCCTCCATATCTCTGGGCGGTCCCGCGAACAGCGTGGAACTCCTGGAGACGGATACCGGCAAACGGGTCCTTGTGGCGCTGGCTGATGGAACGGTGAGACGGTACGCGTTCGCAGACGGTGCATTCGTGCAGGATGCGATCTTCGAGAGCGAGGAAGGGATCGCAGTGGCGCGGCGTGTGGACTTCGGTCTGCCTTCGGGGCGTCCCGGCGTAATGGTGAAGACCGTACTTGGAACGTTCGTGGCGCTCGATTCCGATCTTCAGCCGTTGGCGGTACTCTCGACCAATGAGAGTGTTTCCGCCCAGCGCGACCGCGTTGTTCAAGCAGTATTTCCCATGAGAGGTGAACCAACACGCGGCGTGATAACGCAGACGTGCGCTAACATCTACTTCCTCTATCTCGAGAAGAACCCGATGCCCCCGTGGGCGAGACGCCTTCTTGCCTGGCTCAGACCGATAGGCGGTCTCGTTCTCGTTCTTGGCGTTATAGCCTCTGTGCCGTCTTGGCGACGCCGGACAATTGCTGCGCTCAGGCGACGGCTGATCCCGCGCAAGCTGCGAGGAACTGCCATCGATGACCTCCTGACAGAACTCAAGACAGGCGGCCACGGGAAGCTCACGGCCACTTCCACCTTCCGCCGCGTGCGCGAGCAGCTGACAATGCTCTCTTACTATGATGCCGATCCACCCGAGACCTTCAGGGAACGCTTCGTAGAGGCCGTGGGCAATGCGCGAGAGATAGGTGCTCCGACTGTTGAATCGATAGCAGGGGAAGCAGCAAGGTTGGGGCTTGTCCCGGAGCCTGTGGCTCGACTTGTGGCCTCGTTGAGAGAGGCGCGCGGTGCCATCACCGGGCTCTCGACCGATATCCCGGCGACCGGCGACGCACTCACCCTTCAGAGGCGACTGGATGATTCGCTTCCGATTGTGGATGAAGGGCTTGCGGCCGTGAAGCGGGCGGCCGAGCTTGAGCGATCGTCGCCGCTCGGTGTTGAACTCAGTCGCGTGCTGTCGTCGAGGCATGTGGAACTTGCACGCCCGGGTCTGACATTTGTAGGGCCCGAGATCGAGGGCCTGGGAACCGTCAACGTGGTCGGGACTGCACGGGAGTTAACGTTCGTCTTCGACAACCTGATTGGGAACGCTCTCAAGGCCGTGGCGGAGCGTGAGAAGGCGACGATTCGTGTTGATGTCACCGTTGCGGACAAGCGAGCCACTGTGGCAGTTTGGGACAGCGGAAGGGGTGTTCCTCCTGAAATGCGCGACGAGATCTTCCGCGAAGGTGTCAGTGATCGCGATGGAGGCGGACACGGTTTGGCGCGGAGCAGAGAACTTCTGGAACATCGTGGCGGATCGATCAGTCTCGAGCAGTCGGCGTCTGGAGAAGGCGCCGTCTTCGAGGTGTGTCTGAGGGTGATAGAATGCGAGTGATCGGATGAGGACGCCGACGGAAATGAGAAACCGAGAAATGGCTCCGGATCGATGTCGCGCCGTGCCGGCGGTGGTGCTGACGCTCCTTCTCATGTGCGTGGCGCTCTCATCATGCGATTCCGGAGGCGGGGGTTTGCTGGATGACAGCGACAGTCTCCCGTACAGGTTTGTGGAGTACTCGCCACGGGTGCCCAATCTGAGAGCAAGCTGGCTCGTTGACCTGGATGGCGACGGTGCGCACGAACTCATTACGCTTAACAGATCCGCGAACGGCGAATACTACTACTGGGGAGTGAGGAAGATCACGCGGGACGGTCAGAATATCATGAACCAGCAGAACTCATGGGTGCCGATCCGTCAAGGAGGCTTGCTGGACCTGACGGGTGACGGCGTTCCCCAGCTACTGCTGTCGCGTCAGAAGGAAGACAAGGTCCTTCTGGAAGTGTGGGCGGCCGCTGTTGATGAGAGGAGCGCATCAGGGGATTCGCTCTTCGCCTTGTCTCTCGACATCGCTCCTTACCGCACGCCCAGCGGCGTCTGGGATGGGGGGATCGGGGCGCCTCGGGCCTTTGATACTGACGGCGATGGTGTGGCAGAGTCGGTCGTCTTCACGGTGGGAGCCGGGTTGTGCAAGTATCCGCGGGGTGTGGGGTTCGGCGATATCGCGGCCGACGAGATCGACTGGTTCGTGCCGTTCGCGGGAAGCCCGCAGGAGCAAGTGGCATTCGGAGATCTGGACGGCGATGGTATCGATGACATGGTTCTCGGCCTGAGTTCTCCATGCAATATGGCAATCGTGGACGATATGGTTGACACATGCTCGTACGTGGCGGCCATTGATATGCGTGGATCTGTTCTCTGGCGCCACAAGACGGCAGGGCCATTCACATTCTGCTTCGCGGAGTGCGGCGATCTGGATGGCGACGGCGTGATCGAGGTCGTGCACTCGGTTGGGACGAAGTCTTCAGGCGCGCCCGACTCTCTGTCCTTTTCGATCCGGAGTGGTTCGAGTGGAGAATTGCTTGCGCGCTGGGCGAACGGAAGCAGTGTCAATGGTGTCACAATTGCTGATGTCGATGGCGAAGCAGTCCTGTTCGTGGCGAGCGCCGACGGCTTCCTGAGGAGCTTCAGCTTCAACGGCTCAGCGCTCGAGGGAGTTGGAGAAGTCGATGTGGGAGCGTCTCTCGGTGATGTTGCCGTTATTGAAATGGATCCCATGGATTGCCCCGTGCTGATCGCCGTTGCCGATAACGGAAGCGTATTCGCATTCGATCTTAGGCTGCGCCCCCTCGCTGCAGATCCCGGCTATCTGGGGTACAACGGGAGCTGCCCGGCAGAAGCAATCGTCTACGCGAACGGGACACGCGGCGTCATGGTGCGCGA
>JAUXGN010000012.1 GCA_030622115.1 Candidatus Eiseniibacteriota bacterium | reverse complement strand
TTCTGCCTGCCAGTGAAGTCAAGGCCATGTGGACCTTCCACACGACCGACAATGGTTGTGGTCCGGGTGCTGCCGGTGGTGCTGGCATCAACGTGGACGACACCTGGGCCGAGGGCGTAGGTGGAAGTCCTGTTGAGCAGCGTAGCTGGGGTACCATCAAGAGCATGTACAGTAACTAGCTTACCCAGCTTCATAGATCGGACATCCGTAGTCGACGAAGCCCGCCGGGGATCCCCGGCGGGCTTCGTCTTTCCCTGACTTGTTCAAAACGACATCCGGAGCACCTGCGGTCCGGAGTGCGTAGAAGTCGGCGGCTGGACAGCAATATGCTACTTGGTGTATGATACAGACTGGATCACTTGACAAAGGGAGGCACGGAAAGATGAGATCAGTCACAGTGTATGCTGTCGCTCTTCTCGCACTGCTTGCGTTCTCCATCTCGCCCGCGGATGCGGCGGAGCCGTCCATATACGATCCTGAGATAGAGGCAATCCAGCGGGAGATCGACGCGAACGGGTACAGCTGGGTTGCTACACGCACATGGGTAACGGATCTCTCTCCGGAAGAGAGGAGAGCTCTGCTCGGCACGAAGATGCCGCTCGATGTGGCGCGGAGATTCGCAGTTCTTACCGAAGACGATCTTCCGTTTCCGGTACTGCGTGACCATCCTTTGGCCTGGGACTGGCGGGACTATGGTGCGGTGTCCGCGGTCACAAGCCAGGGGAGCTGCGGAAGCTGTTGGGACTTCGCGGGGATAGCCGCACTTGAATCGGTCGTGCTCATGAATGAGAGCATCGAGTACGACTTCTCGGAGCAGCAGATCCTCTCGTGTCGCACGCCCGGATACGGCTGTGGTGGAGGGTGGCCATCGTGGGTCTGGAGCTACGTGCGTGAGCACGGCGCGGTGCTGGAGTCATGCATGCCCTACGAAGCAGATGACACCGTTCCGTGTGATGATGCGTACTGCCAGAAGTATGCGGCGGCAGACGAGTGGGTGGATATTCCAAACACTGTCGACGCGATCAAGACTGCGGTCTCGATCGCTCCGTGTATCACGACCTTCACGGTTTACGATGATTTCCACTCCTACGGCGGAGGCTGCTACGAGCACGAGGGGGACGATCCAATCGACCACGCCGTTCTGATAATCGGGTGGGACGACGCCGCGTGCAGTGGCGACGGAGCTTGGCTTGCGAAGAACAGCTGGGGTGAGGGCTTCGGTGAGGACGGGTATTTCTGGATGAAGTACGGGAGCTGCAATTTCGGAAGCGGTACGCAGCTCCTCTACTACTACGATGGTTCACAGGTGACCTACAACGGTCACGACTTCGACGATTCGTCCGGTGATGATGATGGCCGCCCCGACCCCGGGGAGACCGTTTCGATGGACGTGTCGCTCAAGAATGGTGTGACGGCGTCGAACAGGACCGGTGTGTCCGCTACCATGTCTACAACGAGCGGCTACGCGCAGGTGACGCAGAGTTCCTCGTTCTACGGGGACCTCAACACCGGTGATTCCGCAACAGGCTCGCCGGCATTCGAGATCGTCGTGGATGAATTCGCGCCCGTAGGTGTAGAGGTGGAGTTCACTCTCGAGATAACGGCCGACATGACGTACACGCAGAACGAGACGTTCAGCATCGTCCTGGGTCCAATCGGTGTCCTGCTCGTTGACGACGACGGAGGAACGAGCACCGAGAGCTACTTCCGGAGCGCGCTTGAGAACAACGGGTACGGGTACAGGCTCTGGTGCGAGGAATCGGATGGTCCTGTCTCTATCGATGAGATGCGGCGCTATCCGGTCGTCCTCTGGAACAACGGTTGGGGCGGGAACCTGAGTGAGGACAACAGGACTGCGCTGGCGACCTATCTGGACGAGGGGCGTCCACTCATGATCTCCGGCGAGGACATCGGCTGGTCCCTCGACTACTACGGGAACGTCGACTTCCTCCATGACTATCTGCACGCGGACTACATTGCCGACGATTCGGGCTATCGAAGCCTGGACGGCATCTCCGGCGACCCGATCGGGGACGGTCTCTCGTTTACGCTTGACGGCGAGGACTCGGCGATGAACCAGTTCTACCCGAGTGAGATAGAACCGCGGTCCGGGTCGACCGGCATCTTTGAGTATTCGCCTAGTCTCGAGGGCGCCATCCGGCACACCTCGACGCACAATCTCGTCTACTATGCATTCGGCGTCGAAGGCGTGACGGGTTCGGCGGTCAGGGACACGATCGTGCGCAGAACGCTCGAGTGGCTTGTCACCGACTGGCCGGACGCCGAGCAGCCGATCGTGCAGTTGCTGTCGCCGAACGGTGCAGAGGAGTTCTCGGGAGGCGAGGAATACGAGATCGTATGGACGGCTTCCGACAATGTCGGGGTCACTTCGATCGACATCCTGCGATCCTGGGACAGCGGCGTCAGCTTCCCGGATACTGTGGCCGAGGGAGAGACGAACGACGGATCGTTCATGTGGTCGGTTCCGGACAGCTCCAGCGAGACGACACGCATTCGCGTGATCGCGCGCGACGGAGCCGGGCTGGCATCATACGACGATTCGGATGGTGATTTCTCAACCACCACCGACTCGGACGTTCCGGATTGGCCGGCGCCCGATCAGCTCGCTCTCTTCCAGAATGCGCCCAATCCGTTCAACCCCATTACGCGCATCACCTACGAGATCCCTGCGGCATCGAGGGTCATCATCGACATCTTCGACGTGAACGGGAGGCGCGTGAGACGGCTGGTGAACGTTGATCTCGGCCCGGATAGGTATGAGGCCATCTGGGACGGCAGAAGCGATGACGGCTCCGAACTCGCATCAGGCGTCTATTTCTACAGCCTTCGGGCGGACGGCCTGGAGCTGGAGAGGAAGATGGTTCTGCTGCGGTAGGCTGGAGTTCAGCCGCCACGTGCGGCGGAGGCATCAGGGAGCGCGCATCCTGATTCAGTGCAGGGGCTCGAGGGTCATCCTCGAGCCTCTTGTACGTTCCGCGGCCACATGTACCCCGCGAAGCCGGCGCCATCCGGAAGGAGGAACTCCCTGCCGGGCTGTTAGTGTTGACTACGAGGTGACGGGCCTATAGGATGAAACACGTGGATTGTCAGCGTGACAGGGCGTCGGACCCTGTCCTTACGTACGACGGGAGTTGTCCGATGCTCGCGCAGTCCAGATCGAAGACACTCGTCCTCTGGTTCTTCTTCCTTTCGGGACTGTCGGGCCTTGTCTATGAGGTTGTCTGGGCGCGCCTGCTGGAGCGCGTGATGGGGGCCACCGTCTACTCCATCACGACTGTCCTCACGGTCTTCATGGCTGGTCTGGCCCTGGGGAGTTTCATCGCCGGCAAGATCATAGATCGCCGGTCTGACCCTCTTCGCGTCTATGGCATACTTGAAGGTCTGATCGGCGTTTTCTGTCTCCTCGTGCCCGTCATCGTTGCTGCCACGATCCCGATCTACCGCGCCGCATACCAGGGATTCGAGGCAACATTCCACACGTTCAGTCTCATCAGATTTCTCATCTCGGGCATAGTGCTTCTCATTCCAACGACTCTGATGGGTGCGACGCTGCCCGTTCTCTCGAAGTACTTCACAACGAAGTATGACAATCTGGGCATGACCGTCGGTCGGCTCTATGCCGTCAACACATTCGGAGCGGTCATTGGCTCGTTCGCAGCGGGCTTCGTACTCATGCCGAGGTTCGGCATCATCGGTACCGTTTTCATCGCGGCGGGCATCAACATCGTCGTGTCTGCGCTGGTTCTTATTCGCTACCGGCGGGAGAAGGCCGAGGAGAGTGGAGGGCGCGCGCCGAAGGCCCGTGAACGCGGAGCGAAGCCGGAGCCAACGCGGCCGGAGCGCATGCAGCCGGAGCCCACGCAACCGGAGTCGCGGAACTGGGTGCTCGCGCTCGTGCTGGCGGCTCTCGCGTGTTCGGGCTTCGCAGCGTTGGTCTACCAGGTAGCGTGGATGCGCACGCTGTCTCTCACAATAGGCTCGTCGGTCTACGCCATGAGTCTGATCCTCACGGCCTACATTCTTGGTCTGGCGATCGGTACGACCGTCTTCTCACGCTTCGTAGACAGATCTCGTCATCTTCTCTCCACGCTCGGAACCCTTCAGGTGGGAATAGGAGCGGCGGCGCTACTCGTGGTGCCCGTTCTCGGGAAGCTGCCTGTCTGGATGGTGGCGGTTGTAGAGAGCAACAAGGGTTCCTTCGCGACGCTCATGTTCGTTGAGTTCGCCATCGTCTTTCTGGTCATTCTCATACCCACGGTTCTCATGGGCGGCGTTTTCCCGACGGCGATACGGATCTGCACAAGGCGTGTGGAATCGGTCGGCAGGTCGGTGGGCAATGTGTACGCGGCGAACACCGTTGGAAACATCCTCGGCGCCTTCGCCGGGGGGTTCCTGCTGATACCGTGGCTCGGGATTCAGCGAACGATCGCGGTCGCCGTGGTCGTGAACCTCATCCTTGGGATCACGATTCTGCTCTCAGGCGCCTCTCCGACGCGTGTCCGGAAGTTCGTAACAGTGGGTGTGGCGGCTCTGCTTCTCGTGGCGGTCGTACCGGCAATGCCCTCGTGGGATCCCGTCATCATGTCCAGCGGTGCGTATCTCTACGCCGACATGTACATGAATGAGGCGCGGTCGTGGGACGTGTCCAAGGAGGATGCGATCCGCCTTTTCGGAACAGTTCTCTACCACAAGGAAGGTGTCGCCACTACGGTGACCGTTCGGCAGGCGAGGAGCGACATCTACCTCCAGTCGAACGGAAAGACGGAAGCGTCCACGGGGCCGGACATGCGGACGCAGAAGCTTCTCGCCCATACGCCAATGATGCTTCACCAGGACCCACGTGATGTCTTGGTCATCGGTCTTGCCAGCGGCGTCACGGCCGGAGCGGCACTCAGCTATCCGATCGAGTCCATCGACTGCGTCGAGATTGCACCTGCGATGATCGAAGTCGCCGAGACATTCTTCGCGGAGGCCAACGGCCACTGCATGGATGATCCTCGTCTCAGGATCGTGATCGAGGACGGCCGGAACCATGTGGCGTTCACGGCGCGGCGATACGACGTCATGATCTCGCAGCCCTCGAATCCATGGATTGCCGGCATCTCCAACCTCTTCACTCGTGAGTTTTTCACTCTCGCGCGCGACAGAATGAATCCCGGCGGAGTTGTGGGGATGTGGTTCCAGGCGTACAACATGTCACCCGACGAGTTCAGAATGATCGTGCGGACCTTCAGCGATGTGTTCGCGAACGCCTCGGTTTGGGAGCTGGATCCCGGCATTGACTACATGCTCGTCGGAACGGTTGGCGAGATGAAGCTGGACTACGGGCTTCTGACGAGGCGTCTTGCAGATGAGTCGGTCGGGGCGGATCTGAGATCCGTGGGTGTTCGCACGCCTCTCGACTACACGGGCCTCTTCCTAATGGGAAGCGGAGCCATGAGGAGCTACGCGGGCGATGCGCCCATTCATACGGACAACGGTCTGGAACTCGAATTTTCGGCGCCCAAGAACATGTACCGCCAGTCGAAGGCGGAGCAGCTGATCGCGCTCGATTCCTACCGCTCGACCCCGGAGACCATATTGACGGACATACCCGAGGGCGAAGAGGGAGAACGGATCGTAGAGGCCATCGAGTCGCGCGCGCTGTCCAGACGCTTCCTGGGTCGGGGTATCGTGGCTGAGGAGGCGGGCAGGCAGGAAGATGCTCTGAGCACCTACCGCGATGCTGCGAGCGCGAGTCCGGGTGAGCCCGAGGCAATGGAGGCGCTAAGCAAGCTCCTGTGCCGCCTCGGGTCGGCTCTGCGTGCGGAGCAACGCCCCGAAGAAGCGCTGCGCTACTTCGAAGCGGCCGTGAAGGAAGCGCCGCATCTTCCTCAACCCAGGTGTCTCCTGGGCGCCGAGCTTGTGGAGCTTGGACGCATAGCGGATGCGGAGGCACAGTTCTGCACGGCCCTGGACCAGGATCCTGACTGTTCTGAAGCGCATCTCAACATGGCGATGATCCATGAGATCAGGGGAGAGACCGGGGCCCGGCTTGCGGCGCTCGAGCGCTATCTGGCCAATGCTCCGGCTGCAAGCAATGCTCAGCGTGTGCGAGAAGAGATAGAACGTCTGAAACGATAGGTAACGTCCGATCCTCCGGAACGCTTTCCTCAGGCCCAGGAACAACAGGCAGGGAATGGAAGCACGTAGACACATCACCATTGCGCTCATGATCATGCTCGTTTTCGTGGGTTACTATCTGTGGCGCGAGTACACGATCGCCGGTGCGTTCGGCTTCCCACTCGATGATGCGTGGATACACGCCCAGTTCGCGCGCAATCTTGTTCTTGGCAACGGATTCTCGTACAACCCCGGCGTGCCGGTTTCCGGTTCCACGGCTCCACTCTGGACGCTCGTGATGGGGACCGGCTATCTCATCGGGGGAGACGTCGTGTTCGCTGCCAAGCTTATGGGCGTTTTCTTCCTTTCACTATCCGTCTACTTCGTCTACGTGCTTGTGAGGACGATCTCGGGAGATTCGAGGGAGGCCCTTTTCGCCGCCGTGCTCCTGGCTTCGCTGTCACGGCTCACTTGGGCTTCGCTCTCAGGCATGGAGGTCACGCTGGCCGTGACTCTGAGCCTCGCGGGGATCATGGCGCACGTTCTGTATTCGACCCCCGGTGACAAACGCCAGTACATATCGACGGTGGCGCTGGGGCTCGCTGCGCTCGCTCGTCCGGAGTGTACCGTCTTCTTCGTCGCTGCGATGCTCGACAGGATCCTCTCCAGCAAGCTAATCAGATGGAGGGAGCTGGCCGCACGCAATTGGCTACTGCCGACGGCCATCCATATCGTCCTTTTCCTGCTCATCGTGTCTCCGTTCCTGCTGTTCAGCAAGAGGTTCGGAATAGGCTTTCTGCCGAACACGGCGTATGCGAAGGCCCTTCAGTGGAACGCAGGCATGATAGCCGCGTTCGCCAGTCACAGTGGGGTCGAGTTCCTACGTTCCCTTACTGTGAGGCCGTTCGACTACTTCCTCTCCTTCATGCACGAGAGCTTGGACAACAACCCGCTCCTTTTCGTGTTCGCGGGTCTGGGAGCTCTTCGCATGGTGTTCCTGCTTCCGTTCGTGGAGGGAAGCAAGTACCGCTCTTTCATCATCCCGCTTTCGGTTCTACTGTTTCCGCTCGCGATCGGAGTGTTCGTTCCATTTGGGACCGCTGGTTACCAGGGAGGACGATACATTACTCCGGTTGCGCCGTTCATGCTGATCATGGGGACGATCGGAATGTATGGAGCGGCGAGCTACGCGTCGCGCGTTCTTGGAGAGGCGAAGTTCATGGGTCAGCCGGCGCGGATCGCACTTGAGCGCGCGCTCATATGGGGCCTCATGGTGATAGCGCTGTCCGCTCAGGTCAGAAACGGCTGGTACCGCGGCCGCATCTACGGCAGAGAAGTCGCGAATATCGAGGAAATGCAAGTCGCCCTGGGGCGGTGGATCGATCTCAGCTTGCCCGCGGATGCGACACTGGCCACGAACGACATCGGCGCGATCACATATTTTTCTCAGCGCGAGGTTCTGGATACGTGCGGGCTTGTTTCACCTGAGGTGTTGGCATACATGAAGCCGGGAGTCAGCCGGGAGTCGGCCGTGTTCTCGTTCCTCAAGGAGAGGAGACCGGACTACGCAGCTCTCTTTCCGAATTGGTATCCGGAGATGGTGAGGGGAGAGGCCGTATTCGAGCCTGTGTACCGAGTCGTTCTTGAGGACAACATCGTCTGCGGGGGGCCTGAGATGGTCGTCTACCGATTGCATTGGGATGCTCCTCATCTCAGCGAGGACGAGATCGAGGCGAAGCAGGAGGATGAGCGCGCCGCGCGGCTTCGGAACGGCTTGGATGAACAGGCTGGAGATTCTCCGTGATCGATCAAGTGATCGCCATTGACCAGAGCCTCTTCGCGTTCCTGAATGGGATTGCCTATTGTCCCATTCTGGATGCGATCATGCCCGCCGTCACGAGGCAGGAGAACTGGTATCCGGCGCTAGGAGGCCTGTGGATCGCGCTTCTGATCTGGGGTGGGCGGCGCGGCAGGATGGCGGCCGTCATGCTCATCATCGCAGTAGCGCTGTCGGACCAACTGTCGAGCGCCCTGCTCAAACCGCTCGTGCGAAGGGTGCGACCCTGCAACGCTCTTCCTCTTGAGGAGATGCGGCTTCTCGTCAGAAGATCCGGGGCGTTCTCCTTTCCATCGTCCCACGCGACCAACTCATTCGGGATGGCGACGGTGCTGGCGTGGCGCTGGCCGCGCCTTGCGATCATCTTCATTGCGTTCGCAATCCTCGTGGCCTATTCGAGGGTCTACGTCGGTGTGCACTACCCCCTGGATGTTCTGGCCGGGGCAATCCTGGGAGTGGCCTGCGGCCGAGCAGCCATCTGGATCGTTGTCGCTGTGCGCCGCAGGTGGGAGAGAAGAAACGTGACGGAGCCGGCGGAGGGCTGATACTCACGCTGCCCCCGCGCCGGCTCGTGTATGATCCTCGATTCTCGTCCAGCTAGCCCTCTTCCGGCTCCGGTCGCCTGAGCATCGTAACCGGGTTCCTCAGGTACTTGCCGGCAACTCGGAGAACATCCTCCCGGGTTATCTCCCTGATCCTCTCATCGTAGTCTTCCGTGTGGTCGTATCCGAGGCCGTAGAGTTCCGCAATCGCGGCATCGGTCGCCTGGCTGGAGTTGGTCTGGTTCGATGTCTGGTCCATGATGATGCAGAGCTGCTTCGCCAGCTCAAGCTCCTCTTCGGTCACGAGTTCTTCTGTGATCCGTCCCATGTGCCCTTCGATGATGCCCATCGCCTGATCGAGGGCCTCATCGAATGTGGCCGCGTAGATCGCGAAGTAGCCGATATCGTAGCCGGTCCAGTTGAATGCATGTACCACGTAGACAAGACCCTGCCCGCGCAGATCGGCGTGCAGCCGACCGCCCGGGTAGTAGATACCGGATATGACGGCGTCGAGTACGTCAGTCGCGTAGCGATCCTCTGATTCGTAGGGCATTCCATCGTAGCCGATAGCTATGACAGTCTGAGCTCTACTGTGGTAGCTGGTGAACGTCGCGGGCTCAGTCCTCTCAGGAGCAGGCACCGATTCGGGCAGCACCACGCCTGACGGTTCCCACTTGCGGAATGCCTTCTCGACCAGCGCGAGCGCCTCGTCCGGATCCACGTCACCAAAGACCGTGAGTACCGTGTTGTCCGGAGCCACATACATCGCGTGGTGAAGAACAATGTCCTCGCGCGTGATGGCGGCGATCGTCTCCTCCGTTCCAACCGACGGCATCGCGTAGGGATGATCTCCCAGAAGCTCCAGTCGCATTCTGTCGAGCGCATCCGCCGTCCAATTGTCCCGGCGGGCGAGAACGGCAGCCTGAACAAGCTCGCGTTCCTTCTCGACCTGCACAGAATCGAACTCCGGATTCACCAGGATGTCCGCAAAGATCTCGAGGCCATCTGAGAAATCGTCGGAGAGCAACGTCAGCTCTGACTGTATTCTTGTGTGATTGCCTGATGTGTAGTAGACGGCGCCCATCGAATCGAATGCCTCCGATATGCGAGAGCCGCTTCTCTTCTTCGTGCCACGGGGCATCATCTGCGCCACGAAATTGCCGAGTCCGCTCCTGTCCGTGCTTTCGAAACGGGTGCCGCCGAACGAGTAGCTTCCGACCGTCACTATCGGGCTAGTGCGGTTCTCCTTGATGAGAACGGTGAGACCGTTATCCAGGACGTGCCTCTCGATCTCGCCGACCTCGACCTCGACCGAGCTGGTCAGTGTTGCGGTCGCTTCCTCCACGATGGGCTCGAGGATGGCTACGCCGAGGTTGTCGTCATAGAAGTATCTTGCGGCCGCCTCGCGGATCTCCTGAGCGGTCACGTCCTGTATGTGAGAGACATAGAGCGCGTCGAAATCGGGATTGCCTGTCGAGAGCTCCGAAGTACCGAGACTTGAGGCGATGCTCTCCATATCCTGCCGCCCCAGATGGAATTCGGCGGCCTTGAGTCTCTTGGCCTTGGCAAGCTCCGATTTCGATACACTTCTCTTGGTAACGAGATAAAGCTCATCGAGGACCGCGTCCACGGCTGCATCGATGTTCGCTGGATCCATCGTCATCGAGACGACGAACGTTCCGGCTCCGTACGACGGAGTGCTGGACCAACTCGTCACGTTATAGGCGAGGCCAAGCTCCTCCACGAGCTTCCTGTGAAGCCTGGAACTCTCACCTGCGGACATGATGTACGACAGAACATCCAGCGGGTAGAGATCGGGGTCAGACAGCGCAACAGTGTGGAAGCCCATCATGACATATGCCATGTCCAGGTCGCGCTCAGCCCTGAGAGTGCGGCGTCCAAGCTGTGGAGGCTCGGCGGTCAGCGTAGGGATCTCCAGAGGGCGCCGCTCAAACTCGATGAATGCTTCGCGGATCTTTGCGTAGGCTTCCTCGGCGTCGAAGTCACCGGCGACAACGAAAACGATGTTGTTTGGAACGTACATCTTGTCGATATAGCCGGCGAGATCGTCCCTTGTCAGCCTGAGGAAATTCTCGATGTACCCGATCACCGGAAACTTGGCGGGGTGTCGCGAGAACATGGTCTCCCCGAAAAGCGCGTAGATCCGCCGCCCAGGCTCATCGTAGCCCATGTTGATCTCGCGCGTTATGACGCCGTGCTGCGCGTCAACCTGCTCCTGTGGCAGGCAGGCGTTCATGGCCTGGTCGGACAGGAGTTCGAGGGCCTTGTCGAAGTGCTCGCTTGACGTTTCGATGAAGTAGCAGGTGTGATCCTTGGTGGTATAGGCGTTGTACCCGCCTCCTATCGCCTCGATCTCTCTCTCGATCTCTTCGAGCGTACGGGTCGTCGTGCCGTCGCTCAGAATATGCTCACAGTAGTGGGAGATGCCGGCTCCAAGATACTCGCCCTCGTAGATGCTCCCGGCCTTCACGTAGAACCGCATGTTGATGACCGGTGACGAGTGATTCTCCTGCAGGATGACCGTCATGCCGTTCTCAGGGAGAACGCGCCTGATCGTCTCGCCGGCTCCGGCCGCCACGGTGACCAGAAGAAGCAGGGCGGTGACAACCGCAAGGGTCTTCAAGATGGACTTCATCCAACACTCCTTTTCGCAGTGGTTCGGACCCTCCGGCGCATCCGTCTGGCCCGTCTGTGTCAGGAACCGCCGATTGCAGGGGCGTCTTGGGGGCGCCGATGCACGGTGGTCCGTTTGATGTTTCGGAAGCTTGGACACAACTATAGCCCGTGTCGTTGTCCACGGTCAAGGAGGCCGAGCATTTGAGGCGCGGTTGTGTGCCGCCCGACGCAACAGAATTGCCGTGCTGAGAACGCCTCATTCCTCGTTGATTGCCGGGCCGGTGTGTGGTTGGATATTCGAGTACAATGAAGGCAACGCCGTGCCGGCGGTTGGGAAAGCCCCGGCTCGGCGCATCGCATGTGGTAGCCGTGGTTGGAGAGGGGAGCGTGACGGGTGTGATCAGAGAAGAGACCACAGCTCTTGCCGTGCGGGCCGCGCAAGAGGCAGGGAAGATCATCAGGAACGGAGTATCACGGCCGTTCGATATCAGCATGAAGGGAAAACGCGATCTTGTTACGTCGATCGACCGCGAGTCAGAGGCGCTGATCATCCAGACGATCAAACGTCGCTACCCCGGAGACAGGATCGTGGCCGAGGAGTCAGCGCCGGTTGCTCCGGGCGAGGGGACAGGGGAGAGCACGGGGCGAGCCTGGATCATCGATCCGCTTGACGGAACGAACAACTATGCGCACGGATATCCTTTCTTCTGTGTCGCCATTGCCATCGAAGAGGGCGGAGAACTGGTTGCGGGAGTTGCGTACGATCCGCTGAGGGATGAGCTCTTTGTCGCGGAACGCGGGCGAGGGGCCCAGCTCAATGGAGAACCGATCCACGTTTCGAGCGCCGAGTCCCTGGGTGATTCGATCGTGGCGACCGGGTTCCCGTACAATCGCACGGAGGGGAGCGAGAACAACCTGATGAACCTGAACAGATTCATCCTGTCCGTGAGGGGGATCAGGCGGGGAGGTTCCGCAGTGTTGGATCTCGTCTACGTTGCATGCGGACGCCTGGATGGGTTCTGGGAGTTGAACCTCAACATATGGGACGTGGCTGCCGCAGGGATCATCGTGAGAGAGGCGGGTGGGACCGTCAGCAATTTTTCCGGTGAAGGATGGGATCATTCGGTCGGCGACATCGTTGCCAGCAACGGTCTCATACATACACAGATGACGAACCTGGTGGGTGCAGGAGGACGACCTTGAACAGCCATATGCGTCGGTGCGCGATGATGAGTCTGTTCGCGCATAGGTGCGCGAAGACAGGTCTGCCCGCGCACTGGACGGCGACCGGGCTTCTACGCATTGCCGCGTTGGTGCTGCTCACGCTTGCCCTGCCGGCAGTGCTGTCGGCGCAGGAGGCATCCGTGCGCGAGAACGGGTCTGTTCGCGCATCGGCGCGCGAGGCAGTGACGCGCCGAACCGATGATCCGCCGGTCATCGACGGTCGATTGGATGACTCCTGCTGGGACACAGCCGTGCCGTCCACGAACTTCATGATCCGGACCGGCGACGGTGATGTACCGAGCCAACAGACGATCGTCCGCATCTGCCACGACGGCACGCACATCTACATCGCCTTCGAGTGTCTCGAGGACCGGATGGATGCGCTCTCAGCGGCGGTCGCAGTGCGGGACGCACAGGAACTGGAGGAGGATGACCTGGTGGCCATTGCCTTCGACACGTTTCTTGACGGTCGGAGCAGCTACGCCTTCTTCTGCAATGCTCTGGGGACCAAGATGGACCTCCACGTCAGCGAGTGCGGTCGCTCAGTCGATGAGGGATGGGATGCCGTATGGAGCGTTGCGACGAGTCGGTCGGAGGATCGTTGGACCGCAGAGCTTGCGATCCCGTTCAGTGCGCTCAGACACGCCGGCGCCGGGGAGACGACCTGGGGTATCGATTTCTGGCGCTCAGAGCGACCTCACCGGGAGGTGTCGAGCTGGTCGAATCGTGACGGCGGCAGTCTTGACCCCTCGGACTACGGTCGCCTCGTGGGGCTCTCTGATATCGAAGTGTCTCGCGGCATCGACGTGCTTCCATTCGTTCTCATGAAGTACGACACGTCGAACATGTACGACTATCCGCTGGAGCCGGGCGATTCGGACTGGGACGTTCATCCTGATGTGGGACTCGACATCGAATTCGCTCCGGTCTCCACCACGACAGTGAGC
Organism: Candidatus Eiseniibacteriota bacterium; assembly: GCA_030622115.1. Taxonomy (GTDB): domain Bacteria; phylum Joyebacterota; class Joyebacteria; order Joyebacterales; family Joyebacteraceae; genus Joyebacterum. Next base: position 53,156 of record JAUXGN010000012.1, on the reverse strand, counting down.
TTCACCCTGAACCCGGACTTCGCCCAGATTGAGGCGGACGAGAACGAGATCAACCTGACCGGAAACGAGCTCTTTCTCGACGAGAGGCGTCCGTTCTTCTCTGAGAACGCGGACATCTTCAGGATGCCGTTGCCGCTTCTCTACACGCGGAGGATGGAGGACATCGTCTTCGGTGGGAAGATCACCGGGAAGTCAAGAGGAGCGAGCTACGCTGTTCTGTACGTCAGGTCCGAGGACCTTCCACGTGACGACTACGGAGGCGCGCTCATGGACACACTGGGGCAGCCTCTTTCCGCGGAGATGAGTAACTACGGCGCCATGATCTACAGACAGGACGTGATGGAGAATGCCACGATCGGCGCCTACGTGGGAGTCAGGGAGGGTGACGAGACCTACAGCCGCGTCGGGGCGCTGACCGGAGGCGTCGACGTATTCGACAACCTGCGTCTGACCGGGCTTGCGGCCAGAACCTCGAACTCCGATGATACATCCGATGACGATGCGTACTCGCTGACTTGGTCGTACAGTTCGCCGGATATGAGCAGCGGAGGGGAGATCGAGTACATAGGAGAGGAGTTCAGTCCGGGGATCGGGTTCATCCTGCCGACCTGGCGGAACCGCGTCGGCTTTAACGGTTACTTCTGGAAACGTCACGAGCGTGACGGCGCGCTTGTTGCTCACTTCGACACGAGTTGCTGGACCGGGCTGTACGAGGATCTGGATGGTGAAGTCGTCGAGTACTGGGGTGGTGGGGAATTTGCCGTCAGGTTCAACGATGACACCCTCGTAGGAATCGAGGCCTGCCGCGGGTACGACGCCCTCAACTTCGCGGACAATCCGGACAGGATGACAGGTAGCCTCTACGTTGTCACGAACAGCGTAGCTTGGACGGGCTACGTTGCCTCCGTGGAACTTGGTGACTACCACGACTCGCGGATCACGCGCGGGAGGTTGGGTGGGCGGCTGCAGCCCATTGAACCTCTGACGATGGCATTCAATGTCAGAGCCGTCTTCCTGCGTGAGCATCGGGATGTGGATTGGTGGGTCGGCGACCTGAGGACCAACTATCGCCTCTCCTCGACGATGTTCCTGCGCAACATAGTGCAGGGCACGCAGTTCAGAGAAGAGCACGAGGGAGAGGACGGCACGTACAGTCGATACGATCTGAGCCTTCTCTATGGGTGGGAGTTCAGTCCCGGCAGCATGTTCTATGTCGCGTACGATCAGGCGCTCATCGATGACGGTGGCGGAGCGGAGTTCATCGACCCCGTTCTCACCATCAAGACCTCCTATCTATTCACGCTGTAGCGCGGGGGAGGGCACTGTTGTATAGTCGCATACTAAAGCGAAATCGTGCATCAGACTTGCCCTTCAGGGAGAGCACACGGATGATGAAACCACAATCGCTCGCTCGCGCGATCGTGCTTGCTCTCATGCTGATCCTGCCGCAGAGCCACGTTGCAGCCGAGCCGATCACGATGCGGCAGGCGGTCGAACTGGCCAGGCAGAACAACCTCAGCGTCAGGGCGGCCTCCGAAGACCATCAGGCCGCTCTCTGGGGAGTCAGGAGCGCCTGGGCGTCTCTTCTTCCCTCAGTCAGTTTTGGCTCCTCGGCGCGTCGCGTCGACCCTGACACCTATGCGCGCGCGAACGCGTCTCTTGATTTCCTGGAGGGGATGGGTATCGAGGTCGAACCGTTCATGTACGAGACGACCTACGAAACTGGTTTCAGCGCATCGGTTCCGGTGTTCAACGGGGGGAGGCTGTGGGGAGGTGTCGGACTTGCCGGCGCTGCCCGGGACGCGGCTCTTCACTCGTTTGAGTCCAAGGTGCGCGCGATCGAGGTTGTGGCGAAGGAGTCCTACCTGAATGTGCTCCGGGCGAAGGCGCTCCAGGGAGTCGCGCGTGACGCCGCGTCCGCTTCGGAGAAGAGAGTTGGGGCGGCCGCGCGGGAGGTCGATGTCGGCATCTCAGGCAGATTCGAACTGCTGCGCTGGGAAGCTCAGCTTGCCGAGGACAAGATGCTCCTCGTCGATGCGGAAAACTCTCATGTGCTCGCTCGCATGCAATTGGCCAACGTTCTGGGGCTACCGCTCGATGCGGATCTTGAACCGCAGGACGTTTCAAGACTCGAACTCAGGGCGCGCACCGGCGATTTTGTCGGTCTCATGGGTGATGACCTGGTGAGCGAAGATGAGGCGCGGAGGCTCCTGGCGTCCAACCCCGATTTCCTCGCTCCGGGGGACGCCGCCAGAATCGGAGCCAGCGGCGTTGCTATCGCGCGCGGGGCTTTTCTTCCATCGCTGAATGCACAGGGTTCATACGGTTGGAAGGCCGACGGCGACATCAAGCCGGACGACGAGGTGGCTTGGTCGATGACGGTGTTCCTGGAGATCCCTGTCTTCACGAGCTTCAAGAACCTCTCGGACTATCAGGTGAGTCGACGCTCGTACCTCGCCGCCGTCAGAATGAAGGAAGATGCTGAACGTCAGATGATCGTCGGTCTGCGCGCCGCTGCGGCAACGCTCGAGTCGCGGCTCAGAGGTCTGGATGCCGCCGAACGATTCGTCGAACAGGCGGATCAGCACTTCAGCAGCATGAAGAACATGTTCGATCAGGGGATGATCGCAGACTCCGATCTCATCGATGCCCGGGTTGCGTACGACAGAAGCAGGGTCGGGTATATCAACGCGCTCTACGACTGTTTTATCAGCCTCGCGGAGCTGGAGCAGCTTGTGGGCAGGTCGCCCGCAGTAGAGAGGACACAATGAAGAGACTCATGGCAGGTGTTCCTGTGATCGCACTGATGATCGCGCTGATGATCGTCGGGTGCGGTCGTCGAGGTGAAGGCTCTGACGGGCTTCGGCGTCCGGCGCCGATTCCCGTGGAGGTGACCGCCGTGGAGCGCGGTAGCATCACGGCGTTCGTGCGCGGAACCGGGACGATCACGGCACACGATGATGTGCTTGTGAGTGCTGAGGTAGGGGGTCGTGTTGTCCGCATTCCCGCTGTCGTCGGTGACGATGTGGAGATGGGTGGTGTGCTTGTTGTGCTCGATGATGAGCTGCCGGCGCTGGCGGTGAAGCAGGCCGAGGCTCAGCTGCTGATGGCTGAGGCGGATCTGAGAGATGCCGAGGCCGGGCTCAAGCGCGCGAGCTATCTCTGGAGGAACAAGGATATCTCGGATGCGGACCACGAGGCGGCGGAGACGAGAGCGATAGCGGCGCGCGGCGTTCACATGACCGCGGAGGCGGCGCTTGCCATCTCCTCGCGACAGCTGAGGGATACCCTTGTGGCCTCACCCATTGCTGGGACGGTCGCGTTCGTCCATGTTGAGGAAGGACAGCTGGTGGCTCCCGGTACCCCTGTCGTCCACGTCGTCAATGATGCCGAACTCGAGGTGGACCTGGGAATCGGTGAAGAGGATGTTGTCAACGTGAAGCCTGGAGCCGGAGCGGAGATCGAGGTTCGGCCGCTACCTGGGAAGACCTTCAGAGGAAGAGTGGAGTACGTGGGGCCCCGCGCCGACGATCTTACGAAGACTTACCCCGTGAGAGTCACCATCAGAAATCGAGACGGCGCTCTTCGCGCCGGGATGATTGCGGATGTCGGCATCGCGGCTCACGTGCTGCGCGACGTCATCGTGATCGAGCGCGATTGGGTGCTCGACCGGTACGGCGAATCCGCCGTCTTTGTGGCCGTGGATTCAACAGCCGTCCGGAGGAAGATATCATTGGGGCGCGTCGTGGGTGCTCGCGTGGTTGTGCTCGCCGGACTGGAGTCCGGGGACAAGCTGGTCACGCTGGGACTGAGTCAGTTGAGCGACGGCGCGCGTATTGGGATTAAGGCGGAGCACTAGATCGGTCGGGGGAAATCTGAGATGACGCTGGGGGAGTTCTCCGTAAGGCAGCCTGTGCTGGTGAACCTCGTGATGATCGGGGTTCTCCTGGTAGGGTTGTTCACGTTCTTCAGCATGCCTGCGGAACTCATACCGAATGTCAGCATGGATGAGGCGGTTGTCTGGGTCGCCTATCCCGGGGTCGCGCCTCAGGAGATGGAGACTCTCGTCACCAAGCCGCTTGAGGAGGAGATAGAGAACGTGGAGGATGTGGACCACGTGGTCTCCATCTCCAGCGAGAGCCGTTGCGTGATCAACGTCTTATTCAAGCCGGGGCTTTCGGATGACGACTTCGACAAGCGGATTCTCGACCTCAGGTCGGCGGTGTCCGCCGCCGATGCTCGACTGCCCGATGATGCCCGGGATCCTGTTGTCATTCCCGTCAAGATGGGTGAGGTCGCACCCATCATGTCGATAAGTCTGGGCGGACCGGAGAGCGAGACCCTGCTTCGGGAGATCGCCGAGGATCTCCGTGAGGAGCTGCTGGATCTCAAGTACATCGCCGACGTCGATGTACTTGGAGAACGCGAGCGTGAGATACGCATCGAACTCGACGCCGCGCGACTGAAGGCGTACGGTGTGCCCATCGGCAGCGTTGTCGCCTCGCTGGCGGCCCGGAATCTGAATGTCCCCGGTGGGACGCTCGATGCCGGTGATTCCGAATACATCGTCCGCGCGATAGGGGAGTTCGAGTCGCTTGAGGACATTGCCGAGCACGTCGTGCTCTCTGATCCGTTCGGTCGTCAGATACGGATTCGCGATCTCGGCGCAGTGCGTGACACTCTTGCCGACAACCTCACGCTGGCCCGACTCAACGGCGAGCGGAGCGTCACCCTCTGGGTGATGAAGGAGGACGACGGTAGCGTAGTCAAGGTTGCTGCAAAGGCGCGTGATCTCGTGGCGGAGTTCGATTGTAGAGTCACGGAGAACGTGAGCTTCGAGATCAGAAACGATGCGTCGATCGTAGTTGAAGACTCCCTTGCAGTTCTCAAGCGAAACGGGGCGTTCGGTATCCTGCTTGTGGCCCTGACGCTCTTCATCTTTATCGGAGCCCGCAACGCTCTCCTCGCGTGTATCGGCATCCCCTTCAGCTTCTTCGGTGCGTTCATTCTAATGAACGCGGTCGGCATGACCATCAACACGCTCTCGCTTTTCTCTCTTGTGCTTGTTCTAGGGATGCTCGTGGACGATGCCATCATCGTGATCGAGAATATCTATCGTCACATGGAGATGGGCAAACCACCACGAGAAGCGGCCATCATCGGGGTTCAGGAAGTGCAGGCTCCGGTTACGGCCGCTGTTCTGACCACGGTCGCAGCGTTTCTCCCGCTTCTGCTCATGAGCGGGACCTGGGGCAAGTTCATGGCGGTGATTCCAAAGACCGTCACGTTCGCGCTTCTCGTTTCACTGATCGAGGCTCTGTTCATTCTGCCATCGCACATGGCAGACTTCAGTCGTGTCTCCCGCAAGCAGAACACGTACCACCCGGTGTTTCTGACGCTTACGCGGAGATACGAGGTTGCACTGAGACGCGTACTCCGCAGGCGCTACCGTGCCGTTCTCGCCATCATCGTGCTGGCCGTCATAGCAATCGGGCTCGCGACCACACTCGATGTCAGGCTCTTTGAGGACGAGGACCTCAACCAGATTGAGGTCAGAGCTCAGATGAAGGTGGGGATGCGGCTCGAGGAGACCGACATAGCCGCCAAGAGGCTGGAGGAGATAACCGCATCGCTTCCTCCTGACGAACTTGAGGCAGTCGTCACGCGTGTTGGTTTCATGATCGTGAACTACCGAGGGGAGCTGGCGTCCAACAATATGCAGATCAATATCGATCTCGTTGACTCGGACTCGCGCCGGCGCTCGGACACTGAGATCATGGATGCTCTCAGGGAGGAGATGTCGGAGATTCCCGGTCTCACGTGGCTTTCGCTGTCGAGACCAGTGCAAGGTCCGCCGTCCGGCATGCCGGTCGAGGTTCGCATCAAGGGCGACGATCTCGAGATCCTCAAGGTGATTGCAGGACAGATCAGGGCCAAGCTCACGGGGTTTCCTGGTGTCGTCGACATAGATGACAACGCCAAGCTGGGGAAGTCCGAACTCAGGGTCACAGTGGATCAGGAGCGCGCATCGCTCTACGGGCTGACGGTTACGAGTATTGCCTCAGCGCTCCGAACCGGATTCGAGGGTGTGGAGGCGACGAAATTCAGGGGTGGTGGTGGAGATGAGATCGATGTGGTTGTCCGGCTCAGGGAGCGGGATCGGATTGACATAGATGACCTGAAGCGGCTTCCGATCGCGACCAACTTGGGAGTTGCCATACCACTCAGCAACGTTGCTCAGCTCACGATCGACGAGGCTCAGGCGGAACTGCATCGGCGAAACGGGGAACGCGTCGTCACTGTGACGGCCGACGTGGATGAGAGCACGACCTCGACCGAGGTCAACCGATTTCTGCAGCAGGAGTTCTCTGACATCTCTGCCGTGTACCCGGGCTATCGACTGGACTTCGGAGGCGAGTTCCAGGCGACGCAGGAGTCATTCGCGTCGTTGTTCCTGGCGTTCCTTGTTGCGATTCTCCTCATCTACGCGATCCTGGGTACCGAGTTCCAATCGTTCATCCAGCCGCTTGTCATCATGTTCACGGTCCCCTTCGCGTTCATCGGTGTCGTCATCGGTCTTCTGGTCATGCGCTTCCCGCTAACGCTGACGGCCGGGATCGCCGTTGTCGCACTGGCAGGAGTCGTCGTCAACGACTCGATCGTCCTCGTGGACTTCATCAAGAATTCGCGTCTGAAGGGCGTCGATCGATGGGAGTCGGTTGTGAGGGCGGGGTGCACGAGGCTGCGCCCGATCCTTCTGACCTCGATCACGACCATCTTCGGGATTCTGCCTCTGGCGATGGGTTGGGGCGGCTCGTCTGAGAGTTGGGGGCCGATGGCCTCCTCGATCGCGTGGGGTCTGGCTTTTGCGACGGTTCTGACGCTCTTTGTGATTCCGGCTCTCTACTCGATCGTGGATGATATCCGTGCGCGCTTCGGCAAGCTCCATGTCCCGGGTGGTAAGCACCCCGAACTCACGCCCCACGTGGCGGAAGAGCTGGGCCGGCTCAAGCGGGGCGCGGCGCTATCGTCCGACGCGGATGAATTGGAGAGAACGTGAGCGAGGCGTCCTCAACAGTGACCGGCAGAGTGCTCGCCTGCTTCCATGACGAGTGGGAGGTCGCCCTGAGCGGCGGTGACATCATCCGCTGCCGCATTCGGGGAAGGCAGTTCTCCAAGCTTCCCGGTGGGACGAAGCCCGTGGTTCCGGGGGACTTGGTCGAACTCAGCCTCCTGAGAGACGGCTCGGGCGTCATCGAACGCGCGCTTCCGAGAGAGACCGTCCTCTCCAGGCTGCTTCCCGGGAGACGCAAGCCGGCCGAGCAGATCATCATCTCGAACGTGAGGCAACTAGTGACCGTCGCATCCCTTGGGGCTCCGAGTCTCAACAGGCGCTTGCTGGATCGGTTCCTGATCATCTCGGAGGTGGCGGAACTGCATTCGGTCGTTGTGTTCAACAAGACAGACCTCGTCCCCGAGAAGGAGTGGCGTCCTGCTGCCGCGGCCTATGAGAACGCGGGTTATGAGGTGATTCCCACATCCGCCACGAACGGCACGAACGTTGACAGGCTCGCATCGGTGCTTGCAGGCACGTTCTCCGTTCTTGCGGGTCCGAGCGGAGCCGGGAAAAGCTCGCTGCTGAACATCATCAGACCCGGGCTTGGTCTCAGAGTGAAGGAAGTAAGCAGGAAGAGTGGAAAGGGCAAGCACGCGACGACCAACGTTACCGTCTTCCGTGTCGGGGACGGAACGCTCGTAGCTGATACTCCAGGCTTCCGCGAACTCGGCTTCTGGAGGATACGGCCGAGCGAACTGGACTATTTCTTTCCGGAGTTCCGTGAGTACATCGCGAGATGTCGCTTCAGAGGATGCAGCCATTCGCACGAACCCGATTGTGCCGTCAAGGAGGCCGTGGAGACCGGTGCACTGAACGCCGCGCGCTACGATAGCTATCTGAAGCTTCTCGATGAACTGAGGGAAGGAGCGTAGGCCTCGCAGGCCCACGCCCGGTCACGGTGCGCCGTTAGCAGTGAGGAGGTACCAGATTGCAGGTTGTTCTCTATGAAGATGCCGGCGCCAAGTGGTTTGGTCCGCTTACGCTTCTACGTCCGGTCTTTGATCTGAGATGCGGTTTGCTGCTCTTGAGGGAGAAGCTGGAAGTCAGGAGACCTGGTTGGGCGGTAAGTCTGCTTCCGCGCCGGGAGCTCCGTGCGCTGGTGTCGGAGCTCTATCCAGGTCGAGGCATTGACAGCGTGCAGGACTCGGACGTGCTGCTTCTGTCTGCTCGTGTGATTGTTACCGACGGACTCCTGGCGGCCATCGACGCCGAGTCGGGTGATGTTCTTCTGACATCCGGCGGCGAGCCCGTCGGAGCGCTCCTCCACGGAGGAGCTGTTGAGAGAGTGCGCTCGGTGCGTGATGCGAACGGAGACCTGGGTGTGCTTGAGATACCGTTGACTCGCGAGATACCGGCTCGCACGGTCCGCTATCCGTGGGAACTCGTGCGATTGACGGCTGAGGAGATAGAGGCTGATGCCGCTGTCCTGAGACGCCCGGGGATCGTCGAGGGAGAGGTTCATCCTTCAGCGCAGCTTGTGGAGCCGACTAGGATCTCGATAGGAGAGGGAAGCACACTCGGCCCGGGAGTCGTGATCGACGCGAGTTCCGGTTCCGTGGTCGTGGACGCGAATGTCGACGTGATGGCCAACGCCGTGGTACTGGGACCCGCGTTCGTGGGCGCCGGGTCGTGCATAAAGGTGGGCGCCAAGATCTATCCGGGTACGTCGATCGGCAGGTCATGCAAGGTGGGAGGTGAAGTGGAAGGATCAGTGCTTCACTCGTTTACGAACAAGCAGCACGAAGGATTTCTCGGACACGCCTACCTCGGAAGCTGGGTCAATATCGGCGCCGCGACGGATAACAGTGACCTCAAGAACAACTACGGCGCTGTTCGCGTCGAGCTGAATGGTGAGATCATCGATACGGGAGACACCTTTGTCGGTGCGACGATAGGCGACCACACCAAGACCGCCATCGGGACGAAACTGAACACCGGTACTGTGATAGGCGTCTTCTGCAACATAGTGAGCAACGGCTTCGCGCCGAAGTCCATCCCCTCCTTCTCATGGGGGAGCGGGGACGGCTTCGTAGAACACGACATAGAGCGCGCGATTGCGACCGCCCGCCTTGTCATGGCGCGCCGCGGCGTGGACCTGACGGGGGTGGAAGAGGCCGCCATCCGCGAGGTCCACCGAAGAGAGACAGACCCCGCGTAGGTGTCCGGCACGTGGATGATCCTCAGGACGCATGACCCTTAATCACAGGGCTCAAGTCGTTCGTGATAAGGGAACCCCCCGCCTGTGCTGGAGACGGGGGGTCGGGGGGGGACAGAGCGAATGGTTCGCTCCGGCCGCACTACTGGTTATCGGCCTTGAGTTCCTCCATGTCCTCCTTGAGTTCCTCCAGGGCCTCACGAAGAGCCTCTATCTTCTCCTGCAGCATCTCCTTCTTGGCGTCACGAAGCGCCTCGAGTTCCTCTGGGGGAATCCAGGTTTCCTCGTCGCCACTGATCTGAATTCGCTTGATTGTTGCGGCGTGCTCGTCAGAGTCGGACTCAGCTACGGTGACCTCGAGAGTCATCTCGGATCCCTTGCGGACTATGACGATGGGTGTCGGAACGTCAGCCGTCATATCACTGATTGCGTCGATCAGCTCGTCAGTGTCCGAAACCCTGGTGTCTCCGATCATGATGATGACGTCACCGGCTCTGATGCCGCCAATCGCAGCTGGACCACCCTGGACGATCTCCTCGACAAGAACTCCTCTTCCATCACTGATCTCGAAGTACTCAGCCAGTCCGTCGCTCAGGTTGTCAACGTAGACTCCCAGCCTGCCCTTACCCGCCCATCCCATGCCGATGTCCACTCTCGGGAAAAACGCCCGCTCGAGCGTTCCGAGAGCCTCAAGTCCTCCCATGCCGAGCTGCGTGAGAGCCCCGAGTCCTTCCAGATTGAGGAAGAACTGCTCATTCTCATCATCTCCGAATACGAAGCGGTGAGGACGAACACCGAGGACGACGTTCTTGATCGTCTTCTTCCCGTCTCTCAGGAGTTCGATCTCGATCTTGGTGTAGGGATCCATACCCGCGATGATCTCGACGAGCTGTTTCGTGCTCCTGACGTCATTGCCGCTCACACTGACGATAACGTCGCCCGTCTGAATGCCCGCCTCCTTCGCAGGACTGTCTTCGTAAATCTCTGTGACGACGACCACGTGTTGCTTGTCGATTCCCAAGCTCCCGCGCTTCGTCTCATCGAGATCCGTAATGCCCACGCCGAGCCAACCGGAATCGTCACCGGTCAACTCGATCGTTACGACTTTCGCGTTGTCATCGCCGTCGGCCCGCACTTTGACTATGATGGCTTCCTCGTCGACCTGGCCGGCCACGAGCATCGCAGGCAGAAGCAGGAGCGCCAGGAATGCTCCTGACAGGATCAATGCCGCGCGCGTTCGCCCCATCATGTCCAACCTCCTTGCTCCCTCATGTCCCCGGCTGACCGAAGGCAGACAGGCAGCATGACATTCTCATCGTCGAGGTCACTCTGGCCGCGAGTGGCCTCATTTCCACCCTCCACTCGTCTTCGACACCGTGTTGGCGGTATGGTTGAAGGGGGCATGAATGGGCCAGGGCTCACGTCGCAGTCGGCTATCGACTGTTCATCATCAGTAGTGAGAACCCGGCGACGGCGGAAAACAGAGCGCCAAGTATCAGAGCCAGGACCACCGGAACGGCCACCACTACGACAGACTTGCCGCGATCCAGCTCGTAACCCTTCTCGACCGTCAGAACACCAACCACCAGGAGCCAGAGGCCGGAGAGGACCATGAGAGCAGGGCCGAGGAGGGGTACGACAGCGACCCAGCGAATTATTGATGCGCATCCGATCACATTAACCAGTGACTTGAAGTCGCCCTTGGCGCCGAAGATGAGCGTTGCGGCGAGATGCATGAGGCCCAGGGCAACGAAAGCCCCTACGACGAAGATGATCGGGAACAGGATGATGCCACGCGGGTTCAACGTGCCAATTGCCATTGCAAGCCCACCGATGGCCAGAATGCCAATTGCGGGTACGAAGGCCTTCTCATCTGTGGCCAGAGACTCGATGGCCTCCATCTTGAGTTGGGCCGCCTCCCACCCCTTCTTGAGATAGTCTACGAGATTCACGAAAAACCCTCCTCTTGTGGGTCCAGCCCTTCGCTCGCGCTCTCCACAGACCGAGATCGGCAAGGCAGACCGTTGCTCTGAAGCCTCGTCAGTGTTAACGGGGTCACTATAGGGGCTCTCCGCTCGCCGTGGCAAGCGGAAACGGCTGGACAGAGCGGCGACTCAGGAATCGATACGGCCTACGTGACTCATCTCCGCGCCGCATGGCACAATCTATGCAATCTAGCTGGGGCGAGAGAGGCTATTCGAGTGCATTGTAACATTGCGTTCGAGGGGTGATGCAGCCTTCATGAATTGACACTGAAGACAGGCTGCCAATGACGGAGCGCAGGCGCACACAGGTTGCGTCGGCGTGCTCTGGGAGGGAAGCAGAGATGAGGAGAGGGCATTTTGCTCTGAGGACGCTCGCCCTGGCGGCGTTCGTTGTCGTGATCGCGACCGGCTGCAGTACGGTGGGGCCGGAGTCGGCGTGGGACGGCAACAGTGGTACGGTTACAGGAACGATCAATGATCGAATGGGCAGCCCGATCGAGGCGATGACGGTCCAGATGTGGGCCGAGGTCGGAAGCGAGGCCCGCGAGGTGACGTACGAAGTGACGAGCGGGGCCGACGGCACGTTTGAGTTGATGGAGGTCGATCTGGGCGACCCGCACTCCTTCGCACAGACATACGATGTATACGTCAACCGCATGAAGGACGCAGACGTATCGCTCAATGAGAGCTACGTGAGCTACTGCTGCACGGTGACGGTTATGAAGGACGTCGAATGCGTAGTGACGATCGTGCTTGATGAGACGGATACTGAACCTGGTGATCCGCAATCCATGTTCGAATAAGCGGATGAAGGGCGTGTCCGGTTTGAACAGTGGTTGTTTGTGAGAGCGGGGCTGCCGCATGCGGCAGCCCCGTGCATTTGGTGCCGGAGGCCGGAATCGAACCGGCATGGAGCTAACGCTCCGCGGGATTTTGAGTCCCGTGCGTCTACCAATTTCACCACTCCGGCGGAGACGTCAGTGCATGAATCTAGCATCGCTGACGTGATGCGTCAACCGTGCGGGTCGAGGTGGGTCCGTTCACGGCCGATCAGGGGTTGTGGGACGGCGGTGACTCGATGGTTGTGGGACGGCGGTGGCTCGAAGCCACAGGCGAGATTGCGCTTGACTGGACGCTCAAGAGTGCTAGAATCCTCTTCCTGAGTTCTTAGGAAGATGCGTGGGGCCATAGCTCAGTTGGGATGAGCGCCTGACTGGCAGTCAGGAGGTCGGGGGTTCGATCCCCCCTGGCTCCACCACTCATAGGTGAGCGATCGAGTCGCGCCGGGTGGCCCATGGGGTTGCTCGGCGGTGCTCTAACCGCGCAGAGTCATATCGATTACGGTGCTGGGTGAGTTGACATCGTAATTGCAGGATGATATCATACCAACAGGTGTCTGAATTGCACGTCAGCAACAGGGGTTCGCATCTACTCAGACTGCTACTGCTCTTGAGCGCAAACAGTGATTCATCGGCACTCGTCCGGGGGGGACGAGTGAGGCGCAAGAGGGCAGTCGGTCGGAGTGGAAGCTAACTCCTGTTTTTCTTGATTGTAGCCTTGCGCCATCTATCTGCTACATGGCCGCTAGTGGGGGAGACCGAATGCGATCCACACTCCTTGTCACGCTGCTTGTCCTTGCGACAACCGTGGCATCGGTCACGGCTGCAGCCGGACCCGTCGCGCACACCGAACTGATCGCTGCTGACATTGTGTTGGGACAGACGAGGGGATTCGAGACCCTGAACTTTGCCGGTGGAAGGCGGCTGGCAGCCGAAGGGGAGCCGGACATTCCGGCTCGCATCGTCCGCTTCGTGATTCCGGATGGAATGACGGTGGAGGATCTGGTGATCATCGAAGGCGATGAGATCGTTCTCGAGGGCACGCACGCGATCTATCCGGTCCAGACCGAGGTTCCGATCGGGGCGAGCGCGCCTTGGGTCGAACCCGATGACCGCATCTACGCGAGTGATCTTCGTTATCCTCCGAAGCGGGCGGTCTACCTCGGGGATGGATTTCTGGGCGGGTATCGCATCGCTACCATTGCACTCTATCCCGTGCAGCTGAGGCCGTTATCAGGACGGCTCGTACTGGCGCCCGAGCTGACCGTCGAACTCAGACTGGAGCCGTGTAGCAGAAGAGCGGCGGATCGGGAGAGAATCACCGCTGCTTCCGACAAGCTCTATCGTCGTCTTGTGCAGACCATCGTTGCCAATCCGGGTGAGGTGGGTGTCCTCAGGAACATGCAGACAGACGTGATCTCCGGCCCGCTGAGTGGAGGGTTTGCGCCCCGGTATGCACCGTCACTCGAGGGCAGCCCCGTCGAGTACGTCATCGTCACCACGACCGAACACGAACCGTATTTCCAGGAACTCGCTGATTGGAAAACGCAAAAGGGTGTGCCGGCTGTCGTTCGAACCGTGTCGTGGATCAATGCGAACTACCCCGGGGGGAGCGACACCGCCGAACGCATACGGTTCTTCCTCCAGGATGCATACGCTCTGTGGGGGACAACGTATGTGCTGCTCGGAGGTGACACCGAGTTCGTTCCCGCGCGGTACGGGCGCACGACCTACTACAGTGGTGAGGATATCCCGACAGACCTCTACTACTCGGACTTGGACGGCACCTGGAACGACGACGGAGATGATATGTACGGCGAGGGCTACAAGACCGAGGAACAGCCGGGTGATGGCGTTGATCTCTATCCGGATGTTTTCGTTGGGCGTGCTCCGGTGAGCAATATCGTCGACGTGCAGGCGTTCCTGGCCAAGTGCGAGGCTTATCGGGAGAGTCCCGTACCGCACTTCACAGATCGCAACCTGTACATGGGGGAAGTGCTCTTTCCGTACGATTGGGAGAGCGGACCGTACAGTCTTGACGGCGCAACCGACATTATCGAGCCGGGGTTGCCGTTCGTCCCCGCTCAAGTCTCCAATATCGCGCTGTACGCGAACACGGCTGCGTTTCCGGAATCGTATCCCATCAGTGCCGCTGCAGCTGTGGAATCGCTGGAACAGGGGTACAACCTCAGTGTTCACGTCGGCCATGGGAACAAGGACATTATGAGGGTAGGTCTCGACAACTACATCACGATGTCCGACGCATCGGGTCTCACGAACGGCATCGACAAGGCCGGATTCTACTGGCTACTTGACTGTACATCCTCGGCCATTGACTACGATTGCATCGCAGAGCGCGTTGTCATCAACCCGACTGGTGGGGGATTCGCCACACTGGGGCCGACCCGGTACGCTTTTCCCACGACGTGCCGCGACTACTACTGGGACTGGATGGACCTCCTGTATGTCTCTGGATGCCAGGAGATAGGACCTTTGCACGGGATGGTGTGCGCGCTTCACGCGAGTTTCGAGGAGTCAGGCCGCGACAACACCGACAGGTGGACGCAGTTCTCCATGGTTCTGCTGGGTGACCCCGAGATAGCCATGAGGACAGCGCGTCCGAGGAATCTCTCCGTGGCCTTCTCAGGCGCGATGCTGGTCGGGGAAGATGGTGTAACGTTCAACGTGACCGATCCCGGCCTCGTGGAGGGCGCCAGGGTCTGTGTGTCCTCTTCATCCGGGGATGTCTACGCCTACGGGACAACGGACGCCGCCGGACAGGTCCACATAGATTTCACTCCGACGGTGACCGGTGTACTCCAGGTCACCGTCACGTGTCCCAACTACTACGTCTTCGAATCGAGCATCAATGTAGTCATGGCAGCCGGAGCCTACATACATCTCACGGACGTAACCGTGGATGACGACAGCATCGGAGGAAGCTCCGGGAACGAGAACGGCAAACCGGAACCGGACGAAGTTGTGGAGCTCGACATCAGCGTTCGCAACGGTGGAATCGTAACGGCTTCCGCGGTCTCAGCTATCGTCTCTTCGATCGATTCATACATCGTGATCGAGGCGGACTCGGTGTTCGTGGGTGATGTGGAATCCATGGCGACTGCTCAGTTCCCCGCAGCGTTCAGACTTCTTGTCACATCCGATTGTCCAAACAACCATGACGCCGAATTCACCTTGAGCTTTTCGGAGCCCGGGAGAACCACGTGGCAGGAGGAGTTCACGGTTCGCGTGTATGCACCGGAGTTGGTTCACATCTACACACAGATCGATGATTCAGTTGGCGGTGACGGAGACGGCGTTCCCGAGACGGGGGAGACCGTGATTCTCCTCTGCGACGTTCACAATGACGGAAACGGAGACGCAGACGGGATCACCGGCGAACTCAGCTACTCCGACCCGGGCTTGATCAACTTCGCGGACAGCATCGACGTGTGGGGAGATATCTCAGCCGGTGCGGCTGCGCCGGGCCTTGACGGTTTTGAATTTGCGATCCTCGGTGACCTCTCCAACCACCTCGAGCTTCTTCTTGTCGACGAGTACGGCAAGACATGGACGCAGTACCTTGATCTGCACAGGCCCGACCCGCCCGACTCGATCTGGGGCGATGTCGTGGGTACGACCATCAGTGTTCACTGGGAACAGGTCGTTGAGCCCGACCTCAGAGGATACGATGTGTGGAGGAGCGAGAACCAGTCCGGTCCCTACGACGTAGCCAACACAGCGATCGTCGAGGGCGTCTCGTGTTTCGCTGATGGTGGGCTCGATGAGAACACGCAATACTACTACTACGTTGTTGCTGTGGACTCGTCAGGGAACGTGAGCACCGCTTCCCCTGTGCTCGGTATCAGCACCAATCCACCGAGTCTTTCGGGATGGCCGCTTGCCACGTCGGGAGGGATGTACTCGAGCGTGGCAGTTGTCGATCTGGATGGTGATGGTTCGAAGGAGATCCTCGCCGCCTCGGAACAGCTCTACGCCTGGTATGCGGACGGTACGGAGGTCCAGGATGGAGACGGCGACCCAAGGACCGCCGGCATTTTCGCAGTCGATGGTCAAGGTGGATACCGCTGCACACCTGCTGTCGGCGAAGTGGACGGCGACGTCGGCGTCGAGATCGTCGCGGCGGCTTGGGCCGACGTGGGGACAGGTGGCGTTCCCGCGCACGAGGTGTTTGTGTGGAACGGAGAAGATGGCAGCGTGGTTTCAGGGTGGCCTGTCACGACCGGGAAGTTCTGCTGGGCCAGTCCGGCCCTCGCCGATCTCGACCGTGATGGGCGAAGCGAGGTGGTGATTCCCTGCGCTGACGGCAAGCTCTACTGTTGGAGCTACAATGGATCCGAGTTTATTGACGGAGACGGCGACCCGCTCACCGTCGGCGTCTTCGCTGATCTTGGAAGTCCCTACGTATATGCTTCTCCGGCGATTGCGGACATAGACGGGGATGGAGAGTTGGAAATCCTGCAGCCGGCAGCGACGGAGAGCGTCTATTGCTTCAATGCGGATGGTTCCAACGTGCCCGGTTGGCCCATATCAATCTCGTCCAGGGCGTACAGCTCGCCGGCTGTCGGAGACGTTGATGGGGATGGCGATCTGGAGATCGCGATTGCGTCGAAGAGCTGGAGTATCTGGCTGTTCGATCATGAGGGGAACACGCTTGCAGGGTGGCCGAAGTCGATGGCGAACAGTGGAGATTTCCCCCCTTCGCCGGTTCTTGCGGACCTGACGGGTGACGGATTCCTCGAACTGGTTCAGGTGGGATCTGACGGTGAGATCATGATATGGGACTACCAGGGCAACGCGATGACCGGCTGGCCGCAGTTCCTGGGCGGGAAGGTGAAGTCGAGTCCGGCGATCGCCAATGTCGATGCCGATCCGGATCTCGAGTTGGTCGTAGGAAGTGATGCGGGCAAGCTGTTTGCCTTCGATCTTGACGGGGCGCTTCTGGATGGTTGGCCGATCCAGACAGGAGCAGACATCTACGGGTCTCCGACCGTGGACGATGTCGACGGGGACGGTGATGTTGAGGTCGTGGTTGGCGGGATGGACACCAGAGTCTATGTCTGGGACTGCGAGGGCGCCTACGATGATGGCGCCGGAATAGAATGGGGGTGCTTCCTTCACGACCTGTGGCGGACGCAGCACTACGGCTTTGAGATCCCTGTCGGGGTCGACGACAATGATGTTGTGAACGCCGGTGGACGACTCCTGGAACAGAATGTTCCGAATCCTTTCAACCCGCTCACAACGATAGAGTTCATTGTGCCGGCCGCCGAGGACGGTGTGCCCGTGTCTCTTTCCATCTACACAGTTGGTGGAGTTGTCGTTCGCACGCTTCTGGATTCGCGCGTGGAGCCCGGACGCCACTCGGCAGTCTGGGACGGGCGTGACGGAAGTGGGAGGCTCGTTGCATCGGGCGTCTACTTCTACAGAATCGCCGTCGGCGACAAGAGCGAGTCGAAGAAAATGTTGCTCATCAAGTAACGCGTCGACGAATTGGATCCGGCGGAGGTGGAGATCGCCGACCGGAGCATAGACACAGAATTGATCTGAATCGAAGCGCTCGGGACGACGACCCCGGGCGCTTCGCCTTGTAGAGCACGTTCGCCTCGCCTCACTCGATTCGCCTCGCCTCACTCGATTCGCCCGCGAAATGGGGTGGGATACGGCCGAGCCATCCCACCGGTTGCTGCAGTACGAGAAAACCTACGAACAGCCCATAGCACAGGCATCTTTTTCACTTGACAGTGTCAGGGGAGGGCGGCTACTATCCCGCGAGTGGGATGGAATGGGATGAAGTGGGCCAGTTCTTGCTCTGGAAGTCCATATGACCTCCTTTCTGGGAACATACACACACACGCTCGACGCGAAGGGACGTCTCTCGATCCCCTCGAAGTTCAGGAAGGCTACGGGGGAGATCTTCATCCTCACGCTTGGACTCGACGGTTGTCTCTTTTTCTATCCCCGGGATGAGTGGCAGCGTGTCCTGAGCGATCTACGCTCGCTCTCCTTCACCTCGGGCAAGTCGCGGTTCTTCAAGCGGGAGATCGCGTCACGAGCATGTGAAGTCAGTGTGGACAGTCATGGACGCGTTGTCATCCCACAGGAACTCAGAGAACTCGTTGGACTGGAGAAGGACGTGCTCGTGATAGGTGCGATAGAGCGCGTGGAGTTCTGGAATCCCGAGCGCTACCGGAAGTACAAGGACGAGTTCGGCCTTTCCTACGAGGAGGTCGCTGAGACCCTCTGGGAGAACCCGGGCGACGTGATCGGCAATGGGGAGGAGTAGAAACATGACCATCCTTCCAAGGGAAACAGCGAGGACAACCGTACTTCACATGGCCGGGTCCATGGGAGCGCGTGACTTCGACCGGCTGCATCAGCACCTTGCCGGTCTTCTGATCTCGCGAAGGACGCGAATCGTCCTCGATTTCTCCGATGTGGATCACGTGGACTACCAGGACGCAGCACGGCTTGCCCGCGAGTTCGAGTTCGTCCATTCGCACAGGGGTGAGCTGACGGTCGCCGGTCTGAGCCCATATGTGAGGAACATCTTGCTCCTCGCCGGACTCCACGGCGTCCTCGAAATGAGTACATACGGTGCGAACACACACATGGGGCCGGCATCTTCACACGATCTTCGAGCGAGCTGACCGCACTCGCCCGTCCCGTTCTCGCTGTTGGTAGAACAACGCCGCGTATCTGAAACAAAGCGAAGTGACAATGCAGGCTCTGCATCTGCCGGTGATGGTTGCCGAGGTCATCGACTACCTCGTAACCCGCACGGACGGTCAGTATATCGATTGCACCCTGGGTGGTGGGGGGCATGCGAGTCGGATTCTCGACAATGCTCCAGCCGGCCGACTCCTGGGTCTGGACCTGGACAGCACGGCATGCGATGAGGCGGCGAGGGTCCTCAAACCGTTCGGAGAGAGAGTGGAGATCACTGAAGGCAATTTCGCCGATCTGTCCGTGCTCGCCGAGGAGCGGGGATTTGCGGGAGTGGACGGCGTTCTCTTCGATCTTGGTTTCTCCTCCATGCAGCTCGACGATGCGGAACGCGGATTCAGCTACCGCAATGATGGACCGATCGATATGCGTCTGGGGAGAGACCACGGCACGAGCGCCATGGGACTCATAGCGAAGAGCGATGAGCGGTCGTTGTCCAGAATTCTCTACAGCTTCGGAGAGGAGCATCGCGCGCGTCCGATCGCGCGGGCCATCATCCGGGCTCGAGACGCTGGGCGATGCCGAACAACGGCGGAGCTGGCCGACGCGGTTGTGAGCACGAAGCCACGGAATCGCAACAAGACGTTGGCGCGTGTGTTCCAGGCTCTCAGGATTGCCGTCAACTCCGAACTGGAGAACCTGCGCTCCGGCCTCGCGCAGGCTGAATCACTTCTGAGTGCAGGTGGAAGGATTGTCGTTATCTCGTATCACTCGCTCGAGGATCGCATCGTGAAGCAGGACTTCGTCAAGGCCGAACGGCCGTGCATCTGTCCCAGGGATCTCCCGGTCTGCGTGTGCGGGCGCAAGCCCACATTGCGCATTCTCACGCGGCGCGTGGTTCGTCCGGGCGACGTTGAGATAGCAAGGAACCCGAGGGCAAGATCAGCGAAGCTCAGAGCCGCCGAGAAGCTGGCTCCGTATGACAATGGTTGACCGGGCCGCCGGTCTGCCGGAGGCCATGAGGCGCCGGCAACCGGTCAGCCCGGGAAGAATCCGGAAAGAGCAGAACGACGAGCAGAGCCGGGGCCGGGGAGGAACGGAGGCGTGACGGATCGTGAAGAAGCTGCA
This sequence comes from Candidatus Eiseniibacteriota bacterium, assembly GCA_030622115.1. Taxonomy (GTDB): domain Bacteria; phylum Joyebacterota; class Joyebacteria; order Joyebacterales; family Joyebacteraceae; genus Joyebacterum. The sequence continues at coordinate 33,248 of JAUXGN010000012.1, read as the reverse complement.
GCTCCTCACACGACTAGTGAACAGGGTTGGTGGACCGCTTCACGCAAGGGGCCTCCTGATCTGGGGCGCCGTGCTCGTGACCGGCGTTCTCTGCATCTGGCAGCAGGTCTATGCCACAAGACTCGCGTCCGAGATCGAGGAACTCCAGCACAGACGGGAATGTCTCAGGACGGAGATCGGGTTTCTGAGAATGGAGTGCGTGACTCTCTCGAGCCGGGAGCGGATTCAGGAATACGCTCGGGAACGCCTCGGCATGCGCCATCCGAGGCCTGGCGAGACCATCCGCCTTGGGGATGGCACCATCAGCCGCACGATTCGGCCGGGGGACCTGGCCGCGGGGACCGACGATGCACAGACTAACGGCTAAAGGCACGAAGACCGGGCAGGTCCACTCGAAGCGGTTCAGCGTCACGCTTCTGGTGGGTCTGGGTGTGTGGGCATTCATCGTGCTTCGCCTGATCCTGATCCAGGTCGTGCACGCACCTCGCCTGGCTAGTCTTGCCGAGCGTCAGCAGGTCGTGGAGGTCAAGCTGGCTCCCGAGAGGGGTCAGATCTACGACAGGAATATGGTGTGCCTCACCGACAACCTCACGGTGAGTTCTATCTGCGCCTATCCCGGGGAGATCAAATCGCCGAGGACCGTGGCACGGGGATTGTCGAGAGCGCTCGGCGGTTCCACTGCCTCGTATGAGGCACGTCTCAGGAAGAACACGAGTTTCGTGTGGATCGAGCGGCAGGTGGAACCTGCGAGAGCTGAGGCCCTCGCGGTGCTGGATCTCCCGGGCATCGAGTTCCTCGCTGAGACGAAGCGGATCTATCCGTTCGGCAGGGGCGCGTGCCACGTCATCGGGTACACGGATATCGACGGGGGCGGCATCTCTGGAATGGAGAGCCGCATGGACGACTTGCTCACCGGCTCTGAGGCAACGGTCTACTACTACATGGACAGTAGGCGGCAGCGCACACCCGCACCTGCCAGCACGCGAACGACGCCTGACGACGGCATGTCGGTTGTCCTCACGATCGACATGAATCTGCAGGCGATCGTCGAGGTTGAGCTTGAACGCACCGTGCGGGAGTACGAGGCCAAGAGCGGAACCGTCATCGTGCAGGACCCGTGGACCGGGGACATACTCGCGATGGCCAACTGGCCGTCTTTCGACTGCAATGCGCCGGATCGCTTCGCTGAGGAGAACTGGCGCAACAGGGCGGTGACCGACCAGTTTGAACCGGGATCGACCTTCAAGGTCTTCACAGCCTGCGCCTCCCTCGCCACAGGCGCCGCCGACATGACATCCGTCTACTACGCATTCCAGGGAAAGGGGCGGTTTGGGAGCTTCACCATTCGAGATGTCAAGCCGCACGGCTGGATGGATTTCGAGACGGCGCTCGTGAAATCGTCGAATGTCTGCTTCGCACAGATAGCCGGTGAGGTTGGAGCAAATCCTCTCTACTCGTACGCGAGAGACTTCGGCTTCGGTTGTCTCACTGCTGTCAATCTTCCCGGTGAAGTGCGCGGAACGCTCAGGGAACCGACCGAATGGAGTTCGCGCTCCGTGCACACGATAGGCATCGGTCAGGAGATCGCAGTGACGGCGCTTCAGCTCGTCACTGCCTACTCCGCCATCGCGAACGGTGGTTGCCTCATGGAGCCGCGCATCGTGAAAGCGGTTCTCGATGATGATGGACGGGTTGTGGAGGAAGCGAGTCCATGCGTCATCCGGCGAGTGGTTGACCCGGAGGTAGCTGCCGCTGTGCGCGGCATCATGCTTGAGGTGACAGAGCGCGGGACCGGGATGAATGCCTCGCCCGACGAGGTGACCGTAGCCGGCAAGACCGGAACCGCCCAGAAGGTCGTGCCGGGCATTCGCGGATACGCGCCCGGCAAATGGGTCTCGTCGTTCGTCGGATTGGCTCCGGCTGAGGATGCGGGGATCGTTTGTCTGGTTGTGATAGACGAGCCAAGGGGGAGAGGTCTGGGTGGGCAGGTAGCGGCCCCGGTCTTCCGTCGCATCGTTGAACGGCTTATCAGAGGATCCGGTCATGACCTGGTGTTGGGGAGGCAGCGGCTTCGCAGACGAGTGGATCGGGATCCTCACACGGTATCGGATATGAGTGTTGCGTCCGGCTTCGGCTACGAAGACTGCGGTTCCGACCTGTTCGCGCCGGTCGGGGCCGTGGGGATCCTGTCGGCGTTACCGCTCCACAGCTTGGCCGATGTGTCCGGCAATCTGACCGCCGCCATCCGGCCGGCCTCCTGCGATGTGGACACCGGCGCTCCGGCGCGCATGCCGGAGCTTCGCGGAATGAGTGTGAGAGCCGCCCGCAGGCTCGCTTCGAGCTTCGGGCTCGCAGTGGCCTTCGAGGGAAACGGGCTGGTTCAGGCGCAATCACCAAGATCAGGATCGGAGATTGAGGTGGGAGACAGGGTCTTTCTGACCTGCGCTCCCGGATAGAGGGCATCTGTGCTTCAGAGACTCGGTGACATTCTCAGAGGAAGCGGCATGCAGTTTCAGATCGCAGACACGCATGCGAAGACCACGATCGATGAGATCGAGGTGGGCGCCGTCGAGTACGACTCGCGGATGGTGAGAGAGAATGGTCTCTTTGTAGCCGTCAGAGGGTTTGTCTCCGACGGGCACTCACACGTGGCCGAGGCCGCGAGGCGGGGAGCCGTTGCCGCTCTCGTCGAGGAGCCGACCGGCGCCTCCGGTCTGACGGAGATCGTCGTCGCCGACACGCGAGCTGCGATGGGTCCCGTGGCGCACGAATTCTACGGACGGCCCTCCGAGCGTCTCAAGATTCACACGATCACAGGAACGAACGGCAAGACGACGACCCTTCATCTCATCGATTCGATTCTCAGGGAGAGCGGCATCAAGACGGGCGCCATCGGAACCCTGGGGTATCGCGGGGCAGGGGCGAGCACCGCCGCGGAACGGACAAGCCCGGAATCCGCCGACCTGGCCAGACTCCTGGCCTCGATGCTGGATGATGGCGTTGAGGCTGTCACGATGGAGGTGTCATCGCACGCTCTCTCTCTCGGGCGCGTGTTGGGTATGAAGATGGACACGGCGACATTCACCAATCTGTCGCATGACCACCTCGATTTCCACGGCTCGATGGCGGAGTACGGCGCGGCCAAGAGCAGGCTGTTCACTCTCATCGCCGGCGACGCCAACAAGCCGGGAGCATCGGCGATCGTGAATCGCGACGATGATTTCGGTCGGGAGATCCTGGCATCGTTGTCGGATGCTCCGGGAGTCACACTGCTTTCCTACGGGATGATCGAAGGAGACGTACACGCCTCGCATGTTGAAACGACCCCCGAGGGAACGACGGCCGTCTTCCACACGCCCGCTGGTGAGGTCGACGTACATCTCAATCTCATAGCCGGCTTCAACGTCATGAACGCACTGGCGGCCACAGCCGTGGCCGTCACACAGAGTGTCTCGCTTGATGCCATCAGTTCCGGGCTCAAGAAGGTGACGCGTGTCGCCGGAAGGCTGGAGCTTGTCCCGGGAGGGCGTGGGTTCTCGGTCGTTGTGGACTACGCGCACACTCCCGACGCCCTCGATAAGGTTCTCGCGGCCGTCCGGGATCTGAATCCGGCTCGTGTCATAACAGTGTTCGGATGTGGTGGCGACCGTGACCGGAGGAAGCGCCCGATAATGGGTCGCATCGCCGCTCTCGCATCAGATCTGGTCGTGGTTACCTCCGACAACCCGCGAACCGAGAGGCCCGGCGCCATCATAGCCGAGATCCTCGGGGGCATGCGCGGTACCGGTGGTAGCACCGAAATCATCATCATAGAGGATCGGCGCGAGGCCATCATGGTCGCCGTCGCAAGGGCTGCGATCGGCGACATTGTCGTCATCGCCGGGAAGGGGCACGAGGATTACCAGATCATCGGCAACGAGAGACTCCACTTCGATGATCGTGAAGAGGCCCGGGCAGCAATCGCTGCTAGAGAAGCAGAGGCGCACTGAATGGAGAGGGTGCTCTTGACCGAGATGGCACAGGCTCTGGGTGTGGTCAGCGACGGTCCTCCGGCTGCGGTAGCAGCGGGGGTCTCGATCGATTCACGGACCACGCGAGCGGACGACCTCTTCATCGCTATTCGCGGAGAGCGTTACGATGGGCACGACTTCGTCGACGCGGCATTCGAGCGGGGCGCGGTTGCCGCCGTTGTCGCCGAATCGGCCGAGGTACGGTCGGCTTCCGGACCGCTCGTTCGTGTGTCTGACACGACCGATGCCCTCCTGACCCTGAGCGGCTGGTACAGAGACAGATTCGCACTGCGCGTCGTTGCTGTAACGGGAACGAACGGCAAGACGACGACCAAGGATATGACCGCCGCCGTGCTCGCCAAGAAGTGGTGTGTGACCAAGACAGCGGGCAACTACAACAATCACATCGGAGTTCCACTCACCCTCCTTGGAGTGGAGGAGCGGCACACCGCAGCCGTTGTCGAGATCGGCATGAACCACCCGGGCGAGATAGCACGCCTGGGGGCAGCCGTGAAGCCGCAGGTGGGTATCATCACGAACGTTTCTGAAGCGCATATCGAGACGATGCATGACATAGAGACGGTGGCAGAAGCGAAGGGGGAGCTCCTGGACGTTCTTGAGGTTGGAGGAGCCGCCATCCTGAACGCCGATGATCCTCGTGTTATGTCGCAGGCAGGGCGGGCTCAGACGGACGTGACAACGTTTGGTTTGTCGGAGAACGCCGACGTGAGAGCCTCCGACATAGAGGCGAGCGCCTCCGGCGTGCGCTTCCGCGTTGAGAAGAGCGACATCGTAGGTGCGTCCACGACGATAGTTCTTCCGGTTCCCGGGCGGCACAACGTGATGAACGCCCTCGCTGCCGTCGCCGCAGGTGCGGTGCTTGGTGTGTCGGTGGCTGAGGCGGCGGGCGCGCTGTCGGACTTCGAACCGAGCCCGATGAGAATGGCCGTCCTGACCGTCGGAGGAAGAACAGTCATCAACGATGCCTACAACTGCAATCCAGGGTCGCTTCGGGCCGCGCTCGAGACTCTCGTGTCCGTGGGACGCGGGAAGGAGACCGCCGCGGTGATAGGCGACATGCTCGAGATGGGCGAGAGGAGCGAGGACGTTCATCGCGAGGCCGGTGTCGCCGCAGCAGAGCTTGGCGTTGAGAGGCTCTATCTCTTCGGAAGCGAGATCGAGGCTCTTCGGGACGGAGCGATAGACAGCGGAATGCCACCCGACAGGGTGGGAATGTATAGAGATAAGGACGCGCTGGTACGGGAACTCGATAGAGACCTCGCACCGGACGGCGTCGTTTTGTTGAAGGGGTCGCGCGGAATGCGCATGGAGGAAGTGGTTGAGTTGCTGGTGAAGGAGACGCCCGTCTCCTAGCCGGCGGGACCACTTGGCTCCCCATCGGAAAAGGGCTGACATGTTGTATCACTGGCTGTACCCCTTGAGGGACTACATATCTGCCTTCAACGTTTTCCGTTACATCACCTTCCGTTCGGCGTACGCGGCCATGACAGCCCTGCTCATAAGCTTCCTCCTGGGCCCCTTCTTCATTCGCATGCTCAAGCGCCGCGCGCTCACCAACGGCGTGCGCGAATACGCACCGGAGTCGCACACCGACAAGGCCGGCACGCCGACGATGGGCGGACTCCTTATTCTCGTCGCTACGGTCGTTCCCACGCTTCTCTGGGCGCGCCTCGACAACGAGTTCATCTGGCTCATGGTGATGGCCACGCTCTGGCTTGGGATCGTCGGTTTCACGGACGACTACCTCAAGGTCGTCAAGAAGCGGCGAAAGGGGCTGGTCGCGCGCTACAAGCTTGCCGGACAGCTCGTGCTGGGGCTCGTCATCGGACTGCTCATCTATCGCGGTACATTCATCGCGGATCCGACCAACGTCGCTATCCCGTTCCTCAAGGACGCGCTTCTGTCCCTCGGTCCGGCCTACGTGCTTTTCGTGATGATCGTCATCACGGCCAGCTCCAATGCGGTGAATCTGACGGATGGGCTGGACGGTCTCGCGATAGGTCTGGTTGTTTTCTGCGCGCTCGCATTTGCCGCCTTGAGCTACGTAACTGGGCACGTCAGGTTCAGCGACTACCTGAACATCCCGTACATCTCGGGTGCGGGAGAACTGACGGTCTACTGCTCAGCGCTCATAGGCGCCGGGCTCGGATTCCTGTGGTTCAACGCGCACCCCGCCGAGATCTTCATGGGAGACACAGGTTCGCTGGCGGTAGGCGGCGCACTCGGGACACTGGCTATTCTCATAAAGAAGGAGATGTGGCTGCTGATCGTGGGCGGGTTGTTTGTCATGGTCGCCGCTTCGGTCATCATCCAGGTCGCCTCATACAAGCTACGAGGCAAACGGGTATTTCTCATGGCTCCTCTCCACCACCATTTCCAGAAGCTGGGATGGCCGGAGAGCAAGATCGTCGTTCGATTCTGGATCGTCGGGGCTCTTTTCGCGCTCCTCTCGCTCTCGACGCTGAAACTCCAGTGATGGAGAGCCGCGTCATCGGACTGACGACTCGAACCGGAAAGCGCAGCGTGACCTAATGAAGACCGGTTGGTGGGGAACCAAAGAGCGACGTGGGAGGAGGGCGGTACTCCTTGGAAACTCGGGTACGGCGAGAGCTGGAAGGGAAGAGAGTGCTTGTTGTCGGCTTGGCGAGAAGCGGAAGAGCGGCCGTCGATCTGCTCCTGAGTCTGGGAAGCAAGGTGGTGGCGACCGATCGCAAGCGCGAGGTCGAACTCGCTCTTTCTTTAGGGGACTGGCGCGAGAGAGGGGTTGAGCTCGTGTTTGGTGAGCATCCGCGGGGACTCATGAACGGCATCGATCTCGTGGTTACGAGTCCCGGCGTGCCGCTCGCGTCTCCTCTTCTGTGCGAGGCGCGCGACAGCGGCATCCCCATCATCGGGGAACTCGAACTCGCGTATTCGAACTCAGATGCGGAGTGGGTGGCAGTGACGGGAACGAACGGAAAGACAACGACCACGACTCTGATCGGGGAACTCGCGAGAAGCTCCGGTCGTCGGGTTGCTGTCGGTGGGAACACCGGCGAGGCGATCTCGGGGGAGATCGCCGGTCTGCCGTCCGACGGGCTCATCGTGGCGGAAGTGTCGAGCTTTCAGCTGGATACGATCGAGACCTTCAGGCCGCACGTCGGAGTCCTGCTCAACATTACAGAGGATCATCTTGACCGGTACGATTCGTACGAGGACTACATCGCCGCGAAGCTCAGGATATTCCAGAACCAGACATCCGACGACTACGCAGTTCTGAACGTCGATGACGAGCTTCTCAATGAAGCTGCGTACGAGATACCCGGGACTGTTGTTCCCGTGAGCAGATTCCGGGAAGTCGAAGGCGGCGTTTTTGTCCGGGATGGACAGATAGTGTCGCGGATCGGTGGTGGTGAGACGGAGATCATGCCCGTGAGCGAACTAGGCCTTCCGGGGCCGCACAATGTCTGGAACTCACTGGCGGCACTGGCGGCGGCACTCCTCGTCGACATCGACTACGTGGATGCATCAGACGTGCTCAGGACGTTCAGGTCTCTCGAACACCGGCTGGAGGACGTGGCGCTGATAGATGGAGTGCGCTATGTGAACGACTCCAAGGCGACCAATGCCGACTCCGTCAGGTACGCGCTCATGAGCTACGACGCCCCGATCATCTGGATAGGAGGGGGCAGGGACAAGGGCTCGGGTTTCGATATCTTAAGGGAACAGGCAGGCCACGGTGTGAGGGAGGCCATCTTCATCGGAGAGGCAGCGGTCAAGATGAAGGCCGCGCTCGACGGAGCTGTGCCGGTCAGGCTTGCAGGATCACTCAGAGAAGCGCTCGAGTTGGCCAGGACGATGGCCGAATACGGAGATGTTGTTCTCCTGTCGCCGGCCTGCGCGAGCTTCGACATGTTTGAGGATTTCGAGGACCGGGGGCGCAGATTCAAGACTGAGGTAACGCGACTCATGAACGCGGCCGCGGCGTCCGGCGGAAGGGAGAACAAGGCGTGAGGGGTGCGATCAGATACGACAGGCCTCTTGTCTGGACGGTGCTTCTGCTCGTCCTGGTCGGCACAATGACCGTCTACACGGCCAGCGTCTACTTCTCGAGCATCAAGCTCGGGGGGGAGAATGTCATGATGCAGAGGCAGACTGTCAGGCTTCTGATCGGATTCGCCGCCATGGGTGCGTTCGCCTCCGTCGACTACAGGTGGTATCGGAGATTCGCGAAGCCCGCGATGCTGACATCGCTTCTGCTCCTTGTGCTCACGCTCACTTCCGGGAAGACCATCAAGGGAGCAACCTCGACGCTCCTGATCATACAGACAGGTGAGGTGGCGAAACTGGTTCTCGTTCTCTACCTCGCCGATGTTCTTGATCGCAGGCAGAAGGATCTCGGCGACTTCGCACATGGGCTTGCTCCACGGCTTGTGCTGGTCGTGCTCGCGGTGGCTCTCATAGCCGGACAGCAGGACTATGGAAGCGCTCTTGCGATTCTGATTCTCGCGCTGACAATGCTCTTTCTCGGAGGCGCCAGGCTGTCGCATATCTCCGCGCTCGGTTTCGTAGCTGCGCCTCTGGGATTTCTGGCATACAAGCTTGTCCCCCGCATTGCTGAGCGTGTCGACATCTGGCAGTCGACCTACGATCTGTCGCTCGCAGGAGTGAACACGCAAGGTCCCATCTACCAGGTCTACCAGTCGCTGATCGCCCTCGGCTCAGGTGGGATTGTTGGACGCGGATTGGGAGCGAGCCGCCAGCGGGCGTTCATCCCGGATTCGCACACTGACTTCGCGTTTTCGATATGGGGAGAGGAGCTGGGACTCATCGGAGCGCTGTTTCTCGTCGCCCTGTTTGTGACCCTGATGGTGCGTGGGCTCCGGATCGCCGCCAGATCACACGATCCCTACGGATCCATTCTGGCCGGCGGACTCACGATGATGATCGTGATCTACGCAGCGATCAACATAGGAGTTGTTACGGCCACCATGCCGACGACCGGTCTGCCGCTCCCGTTCGTGAGCTACGGGGGCACGTCGCTCGTTGTGAACATGGCTGCAGCCGGCATTCTGATAAACATGTCGCGTCGCAGGGTATTCGAGACGGTCGATGCTCAGTCACGCGAGAGTCGAAGAGGAAAGAGGTCGTGAGGATAATGATCACCGGAGGAGGTACAGGGGGGCACATATTCCCCGGGATCGCGATCGCCGAGGCGATTGAGGGACTTTCCCCGGAGGCGGAGGTCTTCTTCATGGGACGCAGGGGATCGATCGAAGAGCGCGTTGTGCTGGGGACGGGAAGACGGTTCGTGTCCGTGCCTTCGATGGGAGTCACTCGTGGATCAGTCATCAGGAATGCAGCGGTCCCGTTCGCGGTGGCCGCGGGTTGCCTGAAGGCAGTCTGTGCTCTCGTGAGGACGCGACCGGATGTCGCCGTTGGAACGGGTGGGTTCGTCAGCCTTCCGTCCGTGCTTGCGGCCCGCGCCGTAGGGATTCCGATCGTTCTTCAGGAGCAGAACTCCTGGCCGGGGCTCGCCACGAGGGTCCTCTCGAGGTTCGCGGAGGTAGTGCACGTGACCTTCGCGGAATCCGGGAGGCACCTCCCGCGCGCGAAGAGAATCGAGCAGTCGGGAAACCCCGTTCGACGAGGATTCGATGAAATCGATCGCGCTGTCGCGCGCCGTACTCTAGGCCTCACACAAGAGGCGGATGTTGTGATGGTCGTGGGTGGAAGCCGGGGGGCCAGGCAGCTGAGCCTTGCAGTGGCCGAAGCCCTGCCGCGGTTGTCCGCGGCAGGGGTCGAGTTCATCATTCAGACCGGCGTGGAGGAACTTGAGCATGTTCGTCGTCAGGCAGTGTCGGTCGGAGCGCGGGCGATCGTCAAGACGTTCCTCGATGATATCGCCCCGGTTTTCGCGGCGTGCGACATCGTTGTCTCACGCGCCGGTGCTGCAACGCTGGCCGAGGCGGCCATCGTGGGGCGGCCTGCCATTCTCGTTCCGTACCCGCACGCGACTGACGACCATCAGATGAAGAACGCCCGCTCCGTGGAGGATGCCGGAGCGGCTGTAGTGATTCCCGACGGTGAGCTAACTGGAGATCGGCTCGCCGACACCATCGAAGGTCTCCTTCGCGATCGCACGCGGCTGACGAGTATGTCAAGCGCAGCCAGAGTCCTCGCGCGGCCCGATGCGGCTAACAGGGTCGCGCGGGACGTTCTGGCAGTGGCGTCAGAGACCAGGCACTGACAGGCCCGCAAGGAGTAGAGAAGAGACATGGTTACGATGTTCGGCAGAGTCAAATGTGTTCATCTCGTGGGGATAGGCGGCGTCGGGATGGGAGGGATCGCGGAGATCCTGCTCACTCTTGGCTTCAGCGTGTCCGGCTCCGATCTTCATCGGGGAGAGATTACTGACAGGCTCACGCGCCTGGGCGGCAGGATCCACTACGGTCATGATGCCGCCAATATCGAGGGGGCCGATGTCGTGGTCACCTCAACCGCGATCTCGCCGAGCAACCCAGAAGTTGTGGCAGCTCGGGCGGCGATGATTCCGGTCATCCCACGCGTCGAAATGCTCGCCGAACTGATGCGCATGAAGTATTCGGTAGCCGTCGGGGGAACACACGGCAAGACGACCGTCACCTCGCTCATAGCTACTGTGCTTACTGCCGGTGGACTGGATCCCACGGTCGTCGTTGGTGGAACCGTGAAGACCATGGGAACAGGCGCCCGACTCGGATCCAGCGAGTACATCGTGGCGGAAGCCGATGAGAGCGACGGGTCGTTCCTGAAGCTCTCACCGACAATGGCCGTCATCACAACCATCGATGAGGAGCATCTCGATTTCTACAAGGGGATAGACGAGATCAAGGAAGCGTTCATTCTGTTTGCCAACAGCGTTCCGTTCTACGGCTGCTCCGTGGTCTGCCTGGACCAGCACAGCATCCAGTCCATAATCTCCGACATTCACCGCAGGGTTGTGAGCTACGGCCTGACCGGTCAGGTGGATGTGCAGGGCTACGATATCGAGTCGTCAGGGGAGCTGACAGCATTCTCCGTCGTAGTGCGCGGAGAGGAGATGGGCAGGATCGAGATACACATGCCGGGGCTTCACAACATCTACAATTCCCTCGCCGCAGTTGCGGTGGGCCTCGAACTCGGTGTGGAGTTCGGGGACATCGCTCAGTCCTTGAAGGAGTTTGAAGGAATCGCTCGCAGGTTCGAGATCAAAGGGGAGGTCAACAATGTGCTTGTACTGGATGATTACGGCCACCACCCAGCAGAGGTCGGAACAACTCTCGCGGCCGCAGCCGCGTGCTGGAACAGAAGACTCGTCGTCCTCTTCCAGCCTCACAGATACACACGAACACAGAAGCTGGCCGACCAGTTTGGAAGATCATTCTACGACGCCGACGTACTTATGGTCACAGGAATCTACGCCGCCAGTGAAACACCCATCGAGGGGGTGAGCGGAGCCAATATCGTGGAGGCCGCGATACGATACGGCCACAGAGACGCATCGTACATCGAGGACATGGACGAGCTGCTGGAGCGTGCTGTCGAAATCATACGCCCCGGCGACGTCGTCGTAACACTTGGAGCCGGCGACATCTACAAAGTAGCGGAACGCATCCTGTCGGCCATCGGCAAGCGGGAAGCGTCCTGACGAGGTTACCCTTGACGGATCTTGGCATCATCACAGAACTCAGAGCGATAGCTCCCGGATGCGTTCATCTGGACGAGCCCATGGCGAAGCACACGTCATTCGGGCTTGGAGGTCCTGCCGATGTCTACGTCCAGCCGCTCGACGAGGGCGCCCTCAAGGAGTGCGCAGCGCTCCTCAAGGACGCCGGTGTGGCGATCAAGGTCCTTGGCAGAGGCACCAATCTGCTTGTGAGAAGCGGTGGTATCGAAGGAGCCGTCCTTGCTACCGAGCAAGCGCTCAGCACGCTGCGTGCGGACGGTGGAGCTGTGACGGTGGGCAGCGGGATCCCGCTGAGTGGTCTCTTGAGCTTCTGTGCGGAGTCCGGTCTCACCGGGCTTGAGCCTCTCGCCGGGATTCCCGGCAGTGTCGGAGGAGCAGCCGTTATGAACGCCGGAAGCTACGACGTCTGGTTCGCAGACCATCTCGAATCCGTCGTGGTCTTCGAACCGGGGGAGAGTTCCATTCGGGTCGCCGGAAGCGAACTCGATGCTTCCTACAGGCGGATGGGTATCCCGGACGGACACGTCGTAGAAGGAGTCGTCCTGGCTCTTGCCGAGGAGGCCCCGGCGACTGTCGCAGCACGACTGCAGGAGATCGTCGAGCGGAAGTGGCGAACACAGCCGGTCGGAATGCGAAGCGCCGGGTGCGTCTTCCGCAACTTCCCCGACAAAGCCGCGTGGACGCTCATCAACTCGGCGGGCCTTGTCGGAACTCGTATCGGTGGGGCCGTCGTGTCGGACGTGCATGCCAATTTCATATTGAATGACCGGGGGGCGACTCCCGAGGACGTCGAGGAACTGATCACTCTGGTCCGTGAGCGAGTTCGCGAGCACTCAGGACGTGATCTTGAAACTGAGGTGGAGATCGTAGGCAGGAGGGCGCATTGAAGGGCGGAAAACGGACGCGCACAGAGCGGCATGATCGCGGAAGATCCCAGCGCGAGAGCGGGGGAGCGAAACGAATCATCATCGCGGCAAGCGCGGTGCTGCTCTTGACCGGAATAGCGTTCTCAGCCTACAAGGCGTCCGCATGGGGCGATGAGGCCGGGCGTTTCCCGCTGTCTCTCCTGGAGATCAGCGGGAATGCTGTCTTGACCGAAGCGGAGGTTGTTGAACTCGCCGGAATCGAGCCCGGGATGGACCTTCTCTCCATCGATCTCGGACGTGTCGAGGCGACGATCATATCGAGTCCGAGGGTCGAGCGGGCATACGTGACTCGCCGGCTTCCCGACCACGTGCTCATCCGGCTTGACGAGAAACTGCCGGCCGCCATCGTGGCCGCAGGTTCCTCCGGATTCGTGGAGATAGCAGGTGACGGAAGCGTGCTGCCGGGCGCCGAGCGGACTCCGTTCGTTGACATCCCTCTTATCAGCGGTCTCAGCGAACCTCCTTCAGCGGGCGAGGTGTTTGATTCGGAGAACCTGAGGACGGCTCTCAATCTCCTCAAGACCGCGCGAGAGCTTTCTCCCTCATTCTGGACAGAGATATCCGAAGTGCATATTGCGCCGGGGTCGGGTCTGGTTATCTACACGGTAGCCGACGGGGCAGAGATCAGGTTTGGCTCCGGCGCTTACGACAGGATGAAGCTGTCACAACTCTGGGCGGTTCTGAGTGATCTCAGAGCGAGAGGCGTAACGGCTGAGACCATAGACATGAGGTTCAGAAGCCAGGTTGTCGTGAGGACCGCCGAAGGCGGACCTCGGGGACGCGCGTAGGACGGGAGGCCCCATTTGAAGCGGAGCGAGATCATTGTCGGCCTCGATCTGGGCTCGAGCACGATTAAGGCAGTTGTTGCGGATGTCGGGGACCGAGAGCTCCCGGAGATCCTCGGGATCGGGGAGTCGCGTTCCACCGGCATAGAGGCCGGCGTCATCGTCAACATGGAGAGAGCGGCGGACTCTATTCGCGAAGCGATCGTGACGGCCGAGAAGAGCACCGACGTTGAGATCGGAGCTGCGGCGATCTCGCTCAACGGGGAGCACATCAAGGGCATCGACAGCCGGGGCGTCATCGCCGTCTCCGGAGCGAACGGTGAGATCACGCGATCTGAGGTGGCCACCGTACTCGAGGCGGCCAGAACCTTGGCTCTGCCGGTCGGACGATCGGTCGTGGACGTGCTCCCTCAGGAATTCTTCGTCGACGGGCAGCGCGGGATCCGCGATCCCGTCGGCATGTCGGGTGTGCGTCTGGGGTCCAAGGTCCACATCGTCACGGCCGAAGAGCATGTAATAGACAACTCGATCAGAGCCGTGCGGGAGGCCGGGTTAAGGGAGAGCATCACGGTTGCGAAGCCGGTTGCGGCGGGACTCTCTTCACTCTCCAGTGATGAACGCGAACTCGGCGTTCTCCTCGTGAACATCGGCGCCGACACGACGGGCGTCGCTCTTCACCATGGTGGGTCGATCCGGTGTGTTGGGGTTGTTGGATGGGGAGCATCGAGCATCACGAACGACATTGCCGTGGGACTCAGAATGCCGTTGGTCAAGGCGGAGTTCCTGAAGCGCAAGTCAGGCTGTGCCAAGATGTCCATGATCGGGAACTCGGCCCTTGAGATCCCGAGCGTGGGCGGGCGGCCATCGCGTGAGAGTTCGACGCACATGCTGTCGGCCATCATCGAACCCAGGGTTCGAGAGATCCTCGAACTGGCGCTGGCTGAGGTCAGGGATACAGAGTACTGGGGGAGGACGGCGGCGGGTGTTGTCTTGACCGGTGGAGGGGCAAAGCTCAGAGGTGTGGCCGATGTGGCCGAGGATATCTTCGGAATGCCGGCGAGAGTCGGACTTCCCGACAGGGTGTCGGGGCTTTTCGATGCGATAGCGGATCCGTCTCATGCTGCAGCTGTAGGCGTCGCCATCGCGGCGTCGCGCACACCGAGAAGACGGCGCAGACGAAGTGATGGGGCGGTTCTCGGAACCGTCCGCAAGGTGAGACAGTGGGTTGACAGCCTCCTCTAGGAAGCATGTCGGCATTGGCATTGTTCCCGCGAAGCCATGCGGGGAATCGGAACATGAGGGAATACAAATGGGGAAGCGAAGGAAAGCAAGCAGTGGACAGGCGGGATCGCGGCTCAAGAGCCGTGGCCCGGAAGGAGGAACGATGCGGTTCCAGTTCGACGCCGAGCCGGAGATGAGTGCTTCGATCAAGGTCGTGGGCGTGGGCGGGGCGGGAGGCAATGCGATCAACAGGATGATCGAGTCGGGCTTCACCGGCGTGGAGTTTATCGCCGTCAACACGGATGCGCAGGCGCTTGAGGGCTCGCTCGCCGCGACGCGGATCCAGATCGGCCGCGAGCTGACGCACGGTTTAGGATCAGGCGGCAAGCCGGAGATCGGCAAGAAGGCTATCGAGGACGATCAGGAGCATGTAGCCAATGCCATCAAGGGCGCGGATATGGTGTTCATCACCGCCGGAATGGGCGGGGGCACCGGTACGGGCGCCGGTCCAGTCGTGGCGAGGATGGCAAAGAAGATGGGAGCTCTGGTGGTGGGGATCGCCACCAAGCCGTTCCTCTTTGAGGGCCAGTTGAGAATGCGCCAGGCCGTCGAGGGCGTGAACATACTCAGGCAGGAGGTCGACACGGCCATCGTGATCCCGAATCAGCGGCTTCTGGCCGTCGCCAGCAAGAACACACCGGTGCGCGAAGCCTTCCGTATCGCCGATGAGGTCCTGCTCCGCGCGACCAAGGGTGTCACCGACCTCATTATGATCCCCGGGCTCATCAATCTCGATTTCGCCGACGTGAAGTCGGTGATGCTCGAGATGGGAGATGCCGTGATGGGCACGGGCATCAGCGGCGGCGAGAACAGGGCAGTCGAGGCGGCGCAGCAGTCGATATCGAGTCCTCTTCTCGAGGATGCCACGATCAATGGCGCGAAGGGCGTCCTCGTGAATGTGACCGGCGGCGTGGATCTGTCCCTTCACGAGATCAGTGAAGCCGCAATGGTGGTCAACGATGCCATCGGGGCAGAGACGAATATGATCTTCGGAGCGGTGATCGATGAGTCACTGAAGGACAAGATCATGATCACGGTCATTGCCACAGGGATCGGTATGGGGCGCACGAGCGCAACCACGGAACTCAAGCGGGCGCGCACTCCCAGACCGGCCAGACCGGCCGCGAGAAGCGTCGCTGTGGCAGAAACAACCGCAAAGTCGCCGGAGCGTTCCAAATCGACTCCCAGGAGGATCGAATCCCCGGAGCCCGCCCGCAGGTACAGGGAGCCCGCCCAGAGGATTGTTATGTGCGCCAAGGGCGGCTCTCGCAAGAACTCGAGGCGGGAACTCGAGATACCTACGTTCTTGCGCCGGCAGATGGACTGAGTATAATAAGCTTGTGTGGACAGTACATGCTGAGCGAGGAGGAAAGCCGTGTCACTCTTCACCAAACTGTTCGGATTGGGTGAGAGCGATCACTACAACAAGGGAATCGAGTTCTACAACCGTGGCGACTACGACAACGCGGTCGTGGAGTTTGAGCGCGTCATCGCCGAGACGACGAACAAGTCCGATCCCTACTACCAGCTCGGCATGTTCTACGCCGCGGAGACGCACGCTCACCTCGGTTTCACGTTCTACAGGCAGGGGAACCTGGAGGAGGCGGAGAAGCAGTTCCGGAAGGCCGTGGAGGAGAACAACCGCTACCCGGATCTCCACTATCATCTCGGAATGATCAGTGAGAAGCAGGGGCGTTTCGATGATGCTGTGGAATCGCTCCGGCGTGCCGTCGAGATCAACCCCGACTACATGGAGGCCTACTGCTATCTGGCCATGGCGTTCTCAGAGCGGGGGCAGCATGAGGATGCCATGCGGGCGTTCGAGAAGGCGATGAAGCTGGGGCTGGATATCCCGGTTCCTGAGACGCCGCAGATCGCAGAGGACTACGAGCGATTCCTGATCCCTCCCTTCGAGGAGCTTCGGGGAGCGACGGTTGGGAAAGAGGAGTTCCGGACACTTCTCAACGACGCAATCACCGCTTACAACACGGGGCAGCTAGAGAAAGCGGTGCAGGGGTTTGAGCGCGCGGTCAGGCTCAAGCCGAAGTATCCCGACATCCGCGCTCGCCTGGCGATAGCCTACGGCGAACTCGAACGCTACGACGCAGCCGTGGCAGAACTCGATGAGGGTTTGAGCATCAACCCCAACTACGTCGATGCGCTCTTCTACCGCGGCGTCTTCTGTCTCAAGGCCGGTCGCTACCGGGATGCTCAAGAGAGTCTCAAGCGAGCCGTCGAGCTGGAGCCGGACTATTGGGACCTCAGATGCTATCTGGGCGTTGCCTACTTCAAGCGCGGGATGCTGAGCGAATCCAGCACGGAACTCCTGCGGGTCATCGATGCATCTCCCAGGTATCCGCTCGCCAACTACTACCTCGGAATGGTGTATCACTCGGAGGGGGAGACCGAAAAGGCCGTTGCCTCATTCAGATTGGCGTTCGAGGACACGGCGTTCTGGAGCGATGCGCCGGGAATACCCGCCGAAGTGTTTCTTGAAAGCGGCGACTACGATACGGCGATCGAGCGGTACAAGGTAGTGATCGCTCAGAACGGAGACTACGCGGACCTCCGGTGCGGTCTGGGTGTGGCGTACCTCGCCCGTGGAAAACACAAGGAAGCCGCCGAGGAGCTGGAGCAAGCCATCGGCATCAACCCGGAGTACGCCGAGGCGCACGCATATCTGGGCCGCGCCAAGGCCGCTCTCGGGCGCGAGGATGAAGCGATAGAGCATCTGTCCAAGGCCCTCATGTTCAAGCCCGGGTACGCAGATCTGCATCGCGAGCTTGCCGACCGCTACATCGCGAGCGAGCGGTACAACGAAGCCATAGACGAACTCGAAAGGGCCGTCGAGATCAACTCAGACTATGTGGAAGCAAGGCTGATGCTCGGTCTCACGTACCGACGAGTCGATCGGGCTGATGAATCAGATGAGCAGTTCCGTGAAGTGCTGAGGATCGATTCCCGCAATCCCGTGGCCAGAGCGCAGCTCTCTGACTGGACGCCAAGCCACGGAGAACTCAGGAAGATCAGGCTCTGATGTCTCGCGGACGGCGTCGGCGCAAAGACGCGTCCATCAAGGGCACGTCCGCCGAGGGCAGACTGGAGACGTGGCTCAAGCGTCCACCAAGACCCATGGGCGGCAGAGGGCGAGAGCTCTCCGTCGCCCTTTGTTATCCCTCCGAGTACTCGCTGGGCATGAGCAATCTCGGTTTCCAGTTCACATTTGGCTTCCTCATTTCGCATGAGGGCGTCCGCTGTGAGCGGGTCTTCTGGGACGAAGGATCCGGGCATCTGGGCAGAAGCTATGAGACCGGCACACCGCTCAGAGACTTCGACGTGATCGCGTTTTCCATCTCGTTTGAAGACGACTACTTCAATGTCGTTCGTGTGCTGGAGGCAACCGGTCTTGCGCCATTCGCGGCTGAGAGAGAGGAGGGTGATCCCCTCATCATCTTCGGCGGCATGTGCGCGTTCCTGAATGCGGAACCGATCGCGCCGATCGTCGATGCCGTGCTGGTCGGCGAAGCCGATGCGCTGCTCCCTCCGTTTCTGGCAGTGCTCATGAGCGAGCGCCAGAGTGGGCGGGACCTGATCATCCGCTCGCTTGCGCAGGTCCCCGGCATTTACGTCCCGGCTCTTGTCGATATCGAACGCGATCAGGCAGGCAGAGCTGTGGGTTTCTCCGGCCAAGAGGGAGTTTCCCTGCCGATCCGCTCCGCTTGCGGCGGCGGCGAATTTGCGGAGACCGTTGTTCTATCGCCCGACGCGTACTTCAGCGACATGTTCCTGATCGAGATCTCGCGCGGGTGCCGGAGGGGATGTCGCTTCTGCGCCGCCGGCCACGTCTACGGCGCCGTCCGACACAGAGCCGCGGCGGATGTCATCGAGCGAGTGGAGGCCGCGTTGCCGTTCGCGCGCAGGGTCGGTCTGGTGAGCGCATCGCTGGGTGATCATCCGGAGATCCGCTGGATACTCCGCGAACTTCTGTCGATGGGTGTCGAGGTGAGTGTGGCATCGCTGCGAATAGAGAGCGTCGACGCCGAACTGGCGGGTCTGCTTGTCGACTGCGGTGTGAGGACCGCCACGCTTGCTCCGGAAGCCGGGACAGAGCTGCTGCGCCGACGAATAGGGAAGGGGACGAGTGACGCCGTGATACTCCGAGCAGTAGCTGTTGCCTCGGCCGCCGGGATGAAGACGGTGAGGCTCTACTTTATGCTGGGGCTTCCCGGAGAAACAGATGAGGACGTGGAGGCAATCGCAGGACTGGTTCGTCGTGCTCAGTCCGTGGCTTCGGCGCAGGGTAGGGCCAGAGTCACCGTGAGTCTCTCTCCGTTTGTGCCGAAGCCCAGGACGCCGTTCGCCTGGGCGCCGGCGGCAGGCGAGCGAGAACTCCGCCAGAGAATCGCCGCGCTTCGCCGCGTGCTCTCCGCGAAGCCTCGCGTTCGGCTCACGAGCGCCGGACCGCGGGAGGCGAGGCGGGAGGCCGTGCTGGCTCGTGGAGGACGTGAGCTGGCGGGGCCGATCGTGATGGTCGCGACTCAAGGCGTGCCGTGGAAAGCGGCGCTTAGGCGCGCCGGCGTGGATGCCGAGTGGATCGCTGGAAGAGAGTACGGTGCTGATGAACTGCTTCCCTGGGAGACCATCGATTCCGGGCCATCGAAGGACGTTCTGAGGATGGCCTACGAGAAGATCATGCCGCGGCCGTGACGAAGGCCACAGTGTTCGCCCCCGGTCAATTCATTGACATACATAGACTTATGTACTAAACTTGGATATCTGAGTAATCTCATTGGACCAGGACGCCTGACTGGCGAGCCTAGACTTCGCTACATCTACTGGGGGAAGAAATGAAGCGTGCGAATCCGTTCCTGCCGGCAGTAGCTCTCCTGATCCTTCTCGTTTCTGTCGCTTTCGCCGACGGCAGCCGTTGGATTGCCTTCGATGGAGGGTCGGAGTCGCCGCCGCTCGTCAGGGTGGTTGAGTCCGACATGGATCACGTTGTGCTCGAGATCGAGGTATTCGGAGTGAATGCTATGGAGACGACGGGGAACGGTGGTATCTACACGCAACTGCGCCTCTCCGGCTACGGCCCGACCTCGGTGGTGGGTGAGGCCGCGCTTCCGGTAGTTCGCGAGTTCGTGGAGATCCCGCTCGGAGCTGAGGCTACGGTCCGTGTGCTTTCCGCAGAGACCAGTGTGGCTACGCTCAGTTCGCTCGGGATCGGGCACCAGCTGTTCCCCCTCCAGGCGCCCATCGAGAAGATCCCTGGAGCGATCGAGGATGCCGACTTCGCGTTCTCCGGGGAGTACTACTCGAGCTCTTCGCTCACGCCCGCCACTCGTGCCTGTGTCGGTGAGGTGGAGACGGTCCGCGGACATGATTTCGTGCTGCTCGAGGTTAGCCCGATCAGATACAGCCCTGCTCTGGGTGAGATCGAGTACGTGACACGCATGACGCTCGAGGTGGAGTTCACCGGTGGACATCCTTCAGAGACAGAGCGGATCCTGGAGAGGTACGGCAATCGCTACTCCGAGAAGCTGGCCTCGGACATGTTCGTGAACCACGGCGGTTTCACGGGACGCTACACGATCCCACTTCAGATAGGTTATCTCGTCATCACGCACGATGACTTCTACGATGCCATCCAGCCGCTCGTCGATTGGAAATCGCAGAAAGGCTTTGATGTGACTGCTGTCCGGACATCAGAGATTCCCGGAGGCAACACCAAGGAGAACATCAAGGCCTACATTCAGGATGCATACGACAACTGGGACGTGCCCCCGACCTTCGTGCTCCTGGTTGGAGACACAGGCTACATCAGTCACTGGGTCGGCACACAGTCGAGCAACCCATCGACCGACCTCTACTACGTGACCATGGACGGAGGCTCGGACTGGCAGCCTGATATCTGGATCGGAAGGTTCTCCTGCACGACGGCCTCCCAGGTTACGAACCTCGTTGACAAGACAGTCAACTATGAGAGGTTCAACCTCTCGAGCGGGACCGCTTGGATCAAGAAGGCCGTCTTCATGGCCTCCAACGACAACTACGAGATCTCTGAGGGTACGCACGACTACGCCATCCGACAGTACCTCGACGCATTGGGGTACTACTCGCAGAGGCTCTACTGCCATACATACCACGCAACTACGCAGCAAGTCAGGGATGCTTTCAACGACGGTCGCTCGCTCGGCGTCTTCTCCGGCCACGGATCGGTGACCTACTGGTCCGATGGTCCGATGTTCACCGCCACGGACGTCAACAGCCTCACCAATCAGGAGATGCTCCCGCTTGTTCACAGCTACTCATGTTTGACGGGGCAGTACAGCTCGTCGTGCTTTGGTGAGACATGGATCAACGCTTCCGGCAAGGGCGCCCTTGCGTTTTGGGGCTCTTCCGCGACGTCGTACTGGGATCCGGACGACGTCCTTGAGAAAGCAGCCTTCGAGGCTTGCTTCGGCGAGGGCTATACGTGGGCCTGCGGCATCAGCCATCGAGCGCTCTACCACCTCTACCAGCACTACAGCGGCGGCGGAAGCACCCACAGGTATTTCGAGATGTACAATGTCCTCGGCGATCCATCGGTTGATATCTGGACCGACGTACCGGCCGTCTTCGATGTGAGCCACGCCGCCGAAGTGCCGGTCGGAGCTGTGAGCTTCGATGTCACGGTGAACGTGTCCGGAGGCGGTCCGGTTGAGAATGCACTCGTGCACGTTGAGAAGGCCGACGATGATGTTACGGAGGTCCGCTACACGGATGCAGCCGGGTTCGTATCGATTCCGCTCACGCCGCCGATAGCATCGCCCGGAACGCTCGACGTCACGGTGACGAAACATGACTTCTACCACAGCGAGACCACCGCCACGAGTACGTCTACAGACGTGCCGGACGATCCGGAGACAGGAAGCCCCGGGCGCTTCGTTCTTGCGCAGAACGAGCCGAATCCATTCAATCCTACAACGGTGATTCGCTACGCGCTTCCCGAGCGGAGTCACGTTTGTCTGCGTGTGTATGATGTTGCGGGCGCGCTGGTTTGCACGCTCGCTGATCTGGCTCAGGATTCCGGCCGCCACAGTGTGGTCTGGGACGGGCGAGACGATCTCGGGCGGACGGTTGCGAGTGGGGTCTACTTCTTCGGGATGGAGGCAGGGGAGTTCTCCGAGAAGAGATCGATGGTGCTCCTGAAGTAGGTGCGTCCAGAGACGCAGGCATGGCTCGAAGCGCTTCCGGCCCGTCACCACCGCGGCTCGAAGCGCTTCCGGTCCGTCTCTAGTTCGGTTCGATGCTCTTCCGGATGGCCCGGAGCAGGTTGTTGAGCTCGTACGGCTTCTGGAGGAACTCGTATCCGCGATCGCGGATCTGCGGCAGCTGTGATTTCTGGTCCGTATAGCCGCTGCTGAGAAGGACGCCGAGATCCGGGGCGCGATTCAGGAGCTCGTCCACAAGCACAACGCCGCTCTTGCCGGGCAGGACAACATCACTGAAGACGAGATCGAATCTCCCTTCTTCCTGTTCGAACAGTTCCAGCGCCTGCTCGGCGCTTTCAGCGGCTACGATGTCGTAGCCGCTGTCCTTGAGCGCGCCCACTGCGAAATCTCTCACAAGAGGTTCGTCCTCCACGAGCAGGATGCGTTCACCACGTCCTGACTCCGCCGTCGTGTCCGGCTTTGCATCCGACGTGACGTCGATTTCGGCGTTCGTTGTCGGGATGTGAATGTGGAAAGTCGTGCCGCGGCCCACCTCCGTCTGAACATGGATCCATCCCCCGTGCTGACGGATGATGCCGTAGGCACCGGCGAGCCCAAGGCCGGTGCCTTCGCCGCGCCCCTTGGTTGTGAAGAACGGCTCGAAGATCCTGTCCATGACCTCGGGGGGTATCCCGGATCCGGAATCGGTGACCGAGATGCGGATGTACTCCCCGGACGGGCAATCGCCTTGGGACGCACAATCGTCCTGGCTGATCTGAACGCACTTGGCACTCACGGACAGACGTCCTCCGTGTGGCATCGCATCGCGCGCGTTGACAACCATGTTGATGAGCACCTGCTCGATCTGACCGCCGTCAGCCTTGATCGGGGGGAGCCCATCGGTCAGGTCCGTGTGAAGCGCGATATCCTCTCCAATGAGTCGCTTCATCATCTTCTCGAGGTCGGCGATGATGCTGCCTGTGTCCAGGATCTTCGGCTCGAGCGGCTGTCTGCGGCTGAATGCGAGCAGCTGGCCCGTGAGGTTGGCCGCCCGGTCCGCGCCCTTCTTCACCTCCGTGATGTAGGGTCTGATCGGGCTGTCGTCCTCCATCTTGGAAAGCGCGAGATCCGAGTACCCGGTGATGGCGGTGAGGAGGTTGTTGAAGTCGTGAGCGACGCCACCCGCGAGCCGCCCGACAGCCTCCATCTTCTGTGCCTGCAGGAGCTGTCCCTGAGCCTCGGAGAGATCCGTCAAGCTCTTCTCGAGTTCGCCGAGCACCTTGACCTTCCGCCACGAAGCCGCTATCTGGTTTGCAAGCGCCGTGAGGATCGCCACATCGGTTCTTCGCAGATCAGACGACAGCATCAGCAGAACTCCGAACATTTCTCCCTCGGCGACAAGCGGAGCTGCGACAAGATGCTCGATCTCCCCACTCTGATCCACACCTGATGGACACATTGTCGCGTCTCTGAATGAGTCTCCGACGATGCCCAATCCATCTTCGATGAAGACACTGTGGCCGTCGAGGAGCGCGCTCTTGGATGGACCGAACTCGTGCATGCTTATGGAGATCTGCTCAGAGTCTGCGGTTCCGCCGGAGTCGGATGTGGGGAGCGATTCTCCGCTGCTATCGGATCCATCGTGTGTGGTCGTGGAGCCCGAGAAGAGGGGCTCCACGAGGATCGGCGTTCCGGATGAGTCGTCCAGTATCAGAATTCCGGCGCAGATGTACAGATCCCTGAGCGATGCGGCAGCCGTGCTGAGAACCTGCTCCGGCGTCAACGCACGGGTCATCGCAAGCGCGGTCGAGTTAACGGCGTGAAGCAGCTTCTCAGCACGCTTCCGTTCAGTGATATCTCTCAGGATCCAGACGTATGAGGATGGTTCGCCTCCCGGGTCCGTCATCGGTGAGACAGTCATCTCGCAGTCGAAGGTTGTTCCGTCCCGACGTCTGTTGATGTGAGTTCCATGCCAGATGCCGCCGGACGACACGGTCTCCGCTATCTCAGCATGGATGCTCGCGGCAGACGGCTCCGCACTGAGCGTGTCGGGAATCAAGCCCATGAGCTCATCGTGTTCGTAGCCGTAGGTCAGCTCGGCCGCCCTGTTGACGTATGTGATCCTGAACTCGAGGTCCGTCACCATGACACCGTCTGAGACCTGAGTCGGGATCGAACTCAGGAAGCGCAGCTGATCCTCAGCACGCCTTCGCTCGATCGATGTGCCGATCTGTCCGGACACGAACTCAAGCATCGCCAGATCATCCTTGTCGAACTCGTCCGGATTCTCATAGCTCTGCACCACGATTGCGCCGATGACCTCACCGCGGGCGTGGAGCGGAACACCAAGCCAGACATCGCTGGGTGTGCCGATCATGTCAACCTCTCCGCTCGCTACCATCGCGTTGCCCGTGTCTCGATCCAGCAGAAGCGGCCGGTCATTGTGTATGACATTGGCGGTGAGGCTCCTTCCTGCAGGGAAGGAGCCGTAGACTCCTTGGTCATGCTTGTCCACGAAGTAGGGCAGAGTAATCGTGTCGGCGCCGCGGTCGTAGAGAGCTATGAAGAAGTTCTCGGTGTTGAGAACCTCTCCCAATTCCCTGTGGATCGTCTCGTAGAGTTCATCCATGTCCTCAGTCGTGTGCGCGGCAGCGGCGACCGTGTAGGCGGCCTGCTGCATCGCCTCGGCGCGCCTCATCTCGGTGACATCCATGCCCGAACTGAGAGTCCCCGTGATCTGCCCATCGGCCCCGTACATCATCGTGTTGTGCCAGGCCACCATGCGGATATTGCCCTTGGCGGTCAAGATCTTGTTCTCATGGTGCTCTACAGGCGCGGCATCGCCCGCCATTAGCTGCTCGAACACCGTTCTTGTCTGCTCACGGGCGTTGTCAGGCAGGAACCTGCCAAACCAGCTCTGCCCGAGTATCTCGTCCTCGCTCGACTCCAGCATCTCACAGCCGCGGGTGTTGATCATCGTGACCCGGCCATCGGATCCCAGAGCTACGAATGCCGCCTCAGCCAGATCGAGGTAGCCCTGGGCGCGATCGCGCGCGATCTTCATCTTTTCGATCGCCTCGAATCGGAGAAGGGCCGCCGCCAGCATCTCCGCCGCCGCCGCTATCGGTCCCAGATCCTCGGGCGGAGGGGTCTTCATTGAGGAGGCCTGTTCGAACGAGATGAAGCCGATCGCTTCCGTCGCGGAGTGTATGGGCACCATCAACGCCGAGCGTATCCCCAGCATGTCGAGCGACCTCTGGTCGGTCGCGGCCTCTTGCGGAAGGCTTCTGACGTCCTCGATAATGGCGTTTCTTCCGGCGAGGATCTCGGACGTGCACCATGGGAGCAGGGAGACACTGAAATCCTGCTTGCTCTCGGCGGATGTCGCTACGTGATATGGATTCCACTCGTGGGTCTTGTCCATTACGCCTTCGGCTCGAAATCTATAGATACCGGCGCGGTCGACCGAGAGGGCGGTCGCCAGATTCTTGAGTATCTCTCCGATATCGACGGAGACATCCCGCACGAGCGCGCGGGAGAAGTTCGCCACGGCGCGATCGAGCGCCCGTCTATGCTCGAGGGCGTGGGTAGCGTCCGAGTGCGCTCTGAGATCAGTCGCTGTAAGGGCCATGGCCCCCGGCTTGCCGTCCTGATCGGTCAGCACTCTTGCGTTTGTGAGCATTGAGAAGAACGAGCCCGATCTGTGGACATGTCGCACCTCGAGTGCGCTGAAGCTGCCGACTGTGGCAAGCGAGTCCAGGACGGTCCGCGTCTGGGTCGGCTGGAACTCCGATCGCAGGATCGAGATGTTCTTTCCTGTCAGTTCGCTGGGTTCGTACCCGTGCGCATCGGCCAAGTAGTGGTTTATGTATGTGATCGTTCCATCTATGTGGGTGGCCGCGAAGCCATGGTTGGTCTGCTCACTCAGGGCTTCCATGATATCAGCGCTCAGTCCCATGCGTGACCGCTGTTCGACGAAGTGGCTGAGCATGAGCCCGATGCCGAGCGTGAAGGCTGTGAGAGTAAGGCGAAAGACCCAGCCGAGGGGCGTTATCCCAGTGACGGCAGCCTGAATGAACGTGATGTCGTAGAATGCGATGAGCAGGGCAGAATAGGCGACCCACAGCGCGCCCGCGAGGCCGAGGCTCAGTAGCGCGGTTCTCTGTCTTGTGCTCATGCTTTCTCCATCACAGGAATGGCCCTTGAATAGGGCACTCTACGACGTCCACACGGCGGCAGCGGAGATTCCCTGCGCGCACCGTCCAATCGTCCCGGATTCGTGACACTATGGATGCACAAGTCGTACCAGTATTGTGCCCAGCTGGGGCTCTCAAGGTGGTATCCGGCGTCATGTTTCCCCTTTGCCTGATACCAGGGATTGTGGTAACTTTTGCGTACACAAGCGGATCCGGTCGCGATCGCGCCTGGCGCGGCAAAGGGGCGCAGGGTCTGAAGGTGAACCCTATTCGGGAGGTGCAGGTTGAAGTTCAAGACCAAGATGGAGGGAGACGTCGCGGTCGTCCACATATCCGGAAACCTCATGGGCGGAGCTGAGAGCAACGATGTGAGAAACGAGATCAAGCGGCTGCTCGACGACGGGGGGCGCAAGTTCATCATTGATCTCAAAGGGGTACCGTGGATCAACAGTACTGGACTGGGGACTCTCATGGCCATCTACACGAGTGTCCAGCGCGAAGAGGGTATTCTCAAGCTGACGCACGTCTCCGACAGGATTCGGAGCCTCTTCATGATCACCAAGCTTCTGACGATCTTCGACACTCATCCGACACTGCAGGAAGCACTGGACAGCTTCTGATCGAGGCCACTGCCTGGGAGAACGGATGACTGACGCAGCATCAGGAGTCGACGAACTCGTCCTCCCGAACGAACTCGATATTCTGGAACGCGTGGATTCGTTGGCGGGCAAGTACGGGAAGCTGGCGGGTTTCGACGACGGTCCTCTCATTGAGATTGCGATCGCTGTTGTCGAGGCGGTGACCAACGCCGTCGTCCACGGAAACGACTTGAGTGATGCCACGCAAGTCACCATCAGGTTCGAGTGGTCACCGGGAACATTCAAGCTGATAGTCCACGATGAGGGACGTGGCTTCGATCTCGACAAGGTCTTCGATCCAACAGATCCCGAGAGATGCATGGGGGTTTCGGGTCGCGGTATCTACATCATGCGCGAGGTGATGGACTCGGTGGTGTTCGAGATGGGGAAGGGCGCGGGTACGACCCTCACGCTCAAGAAGGCGGTCTGACGACGCCGCAACAGTCAAGAATCAACATGAAGAAGGGACCCTCGGGGAGGGCCCCTTCCTGCATTTCGACATCCGCTCGTCAGGCAGCCGTCTTCCTGTACTTGTCTATGGCGCCTGAGCGTATGCAGCTTGTGCAGACAGACAGCTTCTTTGGGGTGCCGTCAATCACGACCTTCACTCGCTGCAGATTGGGAAGCCACCTGCGCTTTGTGACATTGTGCGCGTGGCTGACGTTACTCCCTACCCGCGGGTGCTTTCCGCATATGTCGCATTTCCGTGACATGTTCTTCCTCCATCCGAATATCAGTCGAAACCCAAATCTAGCACAGGCCGGAATGCGCCGCAAGCACTTTCCTGAACTCGAGAGGGATCATGTCAAGACGCATGGTGACCTTCATATTTGGTGGGTGGCTTGACCCCCCCTGCCTGCTCGACTAGAATGCGGGTGTCCCGGAATTCTCCCCAGGAGGGCGTCATAGCGACCAAGACAACCATATTCTCGCCCGTAGGGTTCTTGAAGGGCGTCGGGCCCAAGTCTGCGGGATTCCTCGCGAAGACCGGTGTGGAGACGATAGAGGATCTTCTCTACCACGTTCCGAGGGCGTATACGGATTGGTCCAAGGTCTCCGAGGTGGACGGGCTCAGAGTAGGTGATAGGGTTACCGTGATCGTCAGAGTGCTCTCGTCCGAGCTGAACAGATGGCGGGGCGGTCGGTCCGTTTTCATGGCGGTTCTGGAAGACGATACCGGCGCCATCTTCGCGCGATGGTACAACCAACCCTATCTGAAGACGAATCTTACGAACGGTTCCAAGATCGTCTTGAGCGGAGAGGTTCGCTTCGATCGGCACGCTCGTCGGAAGGAGTTCATAAATCCCGCCTTTGAACTGATGGGCGAGAAAGATGTGGCGGAGCTGGTTCACGCCGGGAGGATAGTCCCTGAGTACTCGCAGGTTGGCGGTCTCTCCGGGAAACGAATCAGGCGTTTCATGAAGACCGCGCTCGATCGGCATCTTGATGAGGTCACGGAGCTGTTGCCGGCCTGGGTCGTGAAGAAGAGATCTTTGCCGTCTCGCAGAGATGCTTTCCGAGACGTTCACTTCGCGACGTCACTCGAGATCGCGGGGCACGCGAGGATGCGTCTCGCCTTCGAGGAGTTCTTTCTCTTCCAAGTCGTGGTCGCCGCGAGACGCAGGCGTCTCAAGACACGGGAAGCGGGCGTCAAGGGATACACTTGGGACAAGCGTGAGCACGAGAGATTCCTGGCATCGCTGCCGTTCGGGCTCACGGAGGCTCAGAAGCGGGTCGTCTCGGAGATCAGGACCGACATAGAGGAGCCCGGGACCATGAATCGCCTGCTTCAGGGCGACGTTGGTTCCGGCAAGACCGTTGTGGCTGCCGCGGCGATGCATCACGCCGCTGCCGCCGGTCTTCAGGTCGCGATCATGGCTCCTACCGAGATCCTGGCCGAGCAGCACTATGCGGGCATCTCATCGCTCCTCGGCGCTCTCGGCGACAGGACCGTGCTTCTGCGCGGCGGAATGAAGGCCGGAGAGAGGGCGGAGGCGCTTGAATCCATATCGACCGGGGCAGCGGCCGTGGTCGTGGGAACGCACGCTCTCATTCAGAAGGGTGTCGAGTTCCATCGTCTGGGACTCGTGATCGTCGATGAGCAGCATCGATTCGGTGTTACGCAGAGGGCGGCTCTCAGGAAGAAGGGCCGTTCGCCCGATGTGCTCGTCATGACGGCGACCCCGATACCGCGGACGCTCTCACTCACCGTCTATGGGGATCTCGATGTTTCGGTGATCGATGAGCTTCCGCCGGGCAGGACGCCGGTTACGACCGCGGTTCGGGACGAATCAGCTCGCAGGCGGGTCTACGACTTCCTCCGGGCTCAGGTGAAAGATGGCCGCCAAGTCTTCATTGTCTACCCGCTTGTCGAGGAGTCGGAGAAGATCGAACTTGCCGCCGCTACCAAGATGCACGAGGAACTGAATGAGAGGATCTTTCCTGATATCGCCGTAGGGCTCGTGCACGGACGCATGAAATCCGCGGACAAGGCGAGTGTTATGAACGCGTTCTCCTCGGGCAGGATCAGTGTCCTCGTCTCCACGACAGTGGTAGAGGTGGGTGTCGACATTCCCAACGCGACAGTCATGGTCATAGAACACTCAGAGCGGTTCGGATTGGCGCAACTTCATCAGCTCAGAGGACGCGTGGGACGTGGAGAGCATCGTTCATACTGCATTCTCATGGTCGGCCGTGGCGCCTCGGATGAAGCGAGAGAACGGATCCAGGTGCTGGCGGACACGAGTGACGGTTTCGTCATCGCGGAGCGGGATCTCAAACTCAGAGGTCCCGGTGAGTTCATGGGGGTGAAGCAGCACGGGATCCCGAAGTTCGCGGTCGCGGATCTCGCGATGGACATGCGGCTCCTTGTCAGTGCCCGGGAAGACGCGTTTGAGCTTCTTGAGAAGGACGGTGCGCTGGCGGAGCCTGCGAGCCGCGCAGTCGTGGACGCCATCAAACGCAGATTCAAAGGCCGCGGTGCGCTGATCGATGTGGGCTAGGCGCGCATCCCGGCGCCGGTGCAGAGTAGCATGCGAATGTGGCGCGGGAATGTGAAACGAGCACGGAGGAATCCAGGTGGAGGGAGCAGGGAAGATGACGAGAGACGAGTGTGTTCGAGTGCTGAAGGAGAACTGCGGGAACAAGAATCTCCTCAAACACATGTTTGCCACGGAAGCGGTCATGAAGGGGCTTGCGGAGCGTTTGGGGGAAGACACCGAGTCGTGGGGGCTGGCTGGTCTCATGCACGATCTCGATGTTGAGGAGACTCAGGACGCCCCGGAGATGCACGGTCTGGTATCGGCTGAGAAGCTTGAGGGAATGGGTTTCTCAGAGAGAATCGTTCATGCAGTCAAGGCGCACAATAGCCATGTG
This sequence comes from Candidatus Eiseniibacteriota bacterium, assembly GCA_030622115.1. Taxonomy (GTDB): domain Bacteria; phylum Joyebacterota; class Joyebacteria; order Joyebacterales; family Joyebacteraceae; genus Joyebacterum. The sequence continues at coordinate 3,139 of JAUXGN010000012.1, read as the reverse complement.
CCGCGGGAGAGCGCTATGGATCGGGGGCTCTACGCGGGCGACCCCATCACAGGACTCATTGTCGCGGCCACTCTGATGCATCCGGAGAAGAAGCTGGCGCTCGTGGATGTTCCGTTCGTCATGCGGCGCTACAAGGAAAAACGCTTCGCTGCCGGCGCGAGTCGTGAGCAGATGGAGACCATAGGTGAGCTGGGTATCGGACTTGAGGAGTTCGTCGGTATCGCGCTTCTGGCAATGCAGGGGATAAGCGACGAGCTTGGTTTGTAGCGGCTTGGTTTGTAGCGGTTCGGTCTGTAGCGGCTTGGTCTGTAGCGGCTCGGACTCTGGCGGCGTTCTACTAGTAGAGCAGCTTCTCGGGGTTGATCCGCTTGTTGTGTTCTCTCACCTCGAAGTGCACGTGCGGGCCTGTGGAGATGCCTGTGCTTCCCACCTTTGCTATCTGCTGCCCCTTCTTTACGGTCTCACCCCTGCTGACGAGAAGCTTCGAGCAGTGGCCGTACAACGTCTCGCAACCGTTTGGGTGTTCGATAATGACGGTCTTCCCGTAGCCGCCCTTCCAGCCTACGAAGGTCACACGGCCTGCGAGGGCTGCGCGAATCGGGTTCCCATGTCTGGCCGCGATGTCGAGGCCCGTGTGCATCATCCTGCGCTTGTGAACAGGGTGGAACCTGTATCCGTAGCGGCTCGATATTCTGCCGTAGACCGGCCAAGCCATCCGGAACAACTGCTCCAGTGCTTGCGTACCCGGCACGAAGATTTTCTGGCCTATCTGGAGGGTCTTGACATCCAGTCCGGGGTTCGCGTTCACGAGTTCTGCAAGCTCAACGTCGTACTTCGCACAGATGCTGCTGATCGTGTCGCCTTTTCTAACGACGGAGTAGGTGCCGTCGGTGTCCGGTATCTCCAGTATCTGGCCGGGCCTCAGATATCGCGCGCTTGGCAGGTCGTTTATGCCGATTATGGTCTCCATGCGCACGTGGTACTTCCTCGCGATGTTCCAGAGGCATTCACCACGGGCGACAGCGTGGCGGACTATCGTCGGCGCGCCGCGCTTTGCCCGGCCGTTTCCGCCGAGCGGCATCTTGCTTGAAAGCGGATAGAGGAACTCCATCGACCGGTCCCAGCTTCGCTCTCTTGAGTAGAGGAGCGGCAGTCGAACGTCGGTCTCGCGTCTCGGCACGCGCACATAGCTCGCCGCGTTCGCACAGGCCAGAAGATCGAGGTCAACACCGTTCGTGGTTGCTATCGCCTCAAGTCCTTCTCCAGCAGCAGCGACGTAGTCGTAGCTCTGGACCTCTTCAGGAATGGGCGTCATAACGCCTATGACATCGAAGCCGGATTTGAGGAATGGACTCCCCGATGTGCCCATGACCTTTCCCCAGGGAGAAAGCTGACGGAACATCGGTGTTCGCGGGTTGAACGCGACAACAGAGGACGTGCCCGTCACGTGGCTCGCCGTGAGCCCGGAAGCAACGGCCAGCATCAGTACGAGGGCCGAAAGGAGCGAGTAGAATCGCATTCCGTCCGGCAACCGTCTGAATCGTTCAACAAGCCTGGTCGTATGCCAGGCGCCTATGTCGCTATCACGGTTCATAGATTAACTAGAAAATATACGGATACTCATCGCGGCTGTCAACAGCTGTGTCGTCTTGGGCGGCTTTATTCATTAGATGCCTACGGAATAGCACAACGGCCCACGGGAAGCAAGGAAGCCCCCCGTGAGGGTAGTGTATCAGTTTGTGTGTAGAAAGGGCTTGAGGAGCTCTGAGCCCTGATATAGAAAGCGGGCATATCCGTTTGCAACGCCAATCACAACCCTTCGAAAAGGGGGATATGCCCGTGAGAGACCAAGGCCTCTCGAAGTCCATGATAGCCAAGCTGTGGTCGGAAGCAAAGGACTATGCTCGGGACGAGATGAACGCCGGCGCCAGGGCCAGGCTCAAGGAGCTCCTGGAAGGCAACATCCTGGACGAGTTCGAAGAGTTGATCAGGTGCGAAAGATACGAACGATCGGAGGATCGGCAAGACTACCGGAATGGGTTCTACACCCGAGGTCTCCTGACAACCATGGGACACATCGCTGAACTGAGGATCCCAAGAGCCAGGAACATGACCTACAGGAGCAGCTTCTTCCGGTGGTATCAGCGCAGACAGGAGGGCTTCGATCTGGCAGTGCTCAAGTGCTTCCTGGCAGGCGTCTCGATGCGGAACAACCGGGCGATCGCCAGAGCGTTCACGGACGCGGGCGTCTCGGCCGGCACAGTCAGCAGGATCCTCAAGGGAGCGGACCGGGAGCTCCAGAAGTTCAGGAAGAGACCGATCACGGGCCGCTACCGCTTCCTGTTCATCGATGCCGTCTGGATGACCGTGCGCAAGCGCTATGACCGGAAGAGCCCCGTGCTCTTCGCTCTGGCGATCGACGAGAACGGGAAGAAGACCCTCCTGGGCTTCAAGCTCGCCTTCCAGGAAAGCCAACTCGACTGGGCAGCGTTCCTCGATGACCTCAGGAAGCGCGGACTCGACGACGAGATCCTCGAACTGATCATCCACGACGGAGCATACGGCATAGCCGCAGCAATCGCAGAGGTCTTCCCATACATCAGATCCCAGCTCTGTACCGAGCACAAGGTGCGAGCCGCGGCCGCACACCTGATAGACAAGCGCAGCAGGAGAGCCTTCCTCGCTCAGGCAAGGGCCATCTACAGGGCATCCGATGTACCGGAAGCCAGAAGGCGACTCGACGCCTTCTCCGAACGATGGCGAACCGACGAGAAGAAGGCCGTCAACTCCCTCAGGAGGAACTTCGGCAAGACACTCGTCTTCATGCAGTTCGAGAAACATCTCTGGTGCACCGTCAGGACCACCAACCCGATCGAACGCTACCAGCAGGAGATCCGCAGACGCACTGACACCATGAGGAGCTTCTCAGATGACAAGAGCTGCGAAAGGATCGTCAATGCACTCGTTTTAGCCAAAGAGATGGGTATGTTCGACTGAATCTACACATAACTATGGACACTACCTCAGGCTGCGAGGGTGCCTGAGCGGTGGGGAGTGTGGAACCCCTGCGAGGCAGGCAGAACCAGCTGTGGCGCCAGTTCTGCCTGTCTCTTCGTGAGCCTCCATATGTAGCGGTACT
>JAUXGN010000080.1 GCA_030622115.1 Candidatus Eiseniibacteriota bacterium | reverse complement strand
CGACGGCGTACCATCCGTTCACGGCGCCGCCCCAGCCGTAGTTCAGATGAATCTGATTCTGCGAACTCCAGACCCGCCACCCGTCGCAGACGATGGCATGACCCGGGTAGCAGTAGGGCATGGGACGTGACTCATCGATCTCGTCCTGGACGAGGACGAACCAGTCCTCGGATGAATAGCTCGAGCCGGATTCCTGTGTCGCCGAGTCGTCGTAGCGGAAGTAGGCGGGGAGTACGAAGGCGCCGACAGAGAAGCTCGCGTACGAGCCGCCGGAGCCGTAGTTCATCTCGTAGGCGACGCCGACTTCGTAGCAGATCTCGGCGATGCCTGCATTCGACCCACTCCAGTCATAGTCGTCCCAGAAGACAGCCGACAGGCTGTCGCCGGGTACTGCGCCGTCGCCGGGCCACCAGTAGGTGTGTCGGCCGAACCCGTTCGCGGGCCATGCATGGTAGTTCATGACTTGGGCGGTGGCGATGGCTACGCATCCGGCGACGCAGCGGCCGCCGTCGCCCATGGGACAGAGATCGTAATACGGCGAATACTGGTTCCAGCTCGTTGTGAGGAGCGGACCCACACCGCGAAGCCGAGGTTCGTCGCCGCTGTGCAAGCGCTCCAGCATGACATCATGCGGGACGAGCAGGTGGTCCCACGTCCGGCGGTGGTGTTCGGGGAATCGTTCCCTGTCGCGACCGGCCGGCACGGCGTCGACGCTGCCGTAGGCGTTCACGAAGTCGTCCACCTGGTTCCCCAGACGTTCGCGCACGAGCTGGACGAGTCCACGTGCGTCCCCTGTGTCGAACGAGCCTCTCTCGGAGTAGAGCTTGACCGGGGGAAGCTCCTTCAGGATGGGGACGACTACGAAGCCGTCCGGAGAGACGGCGAAGGTATATGCTAGAGGCGTGTCCTCGGTGGAGGTGAGCAGATCGCTTCCCGTGATGCGAGGCCGCAGGCTTCCGGCCCAGTCACCGGTCTCGTGCGTTACTAAGGACAACCAGTTCTGTGCGACGAACTCAGCGTCTGAAGCGGTGGCGCGGGTGGCGCAGGCACTGTGAGGGAAGAGGAGTGTGAGAACGAACAGGGCGATCGCTGCTGGGACTATCCGGGGAGAAGACATGGAACCTCCCTTATGAGAGGTGAGCCATCGAGCATAGCGCGCAATCACAAGCCTAGCATCGTGTCCAGAGCTGCGCAACCCTGTTGCGAGGGAATGCGCCCTGCAGGCGACAGCAGGTGGGCGCATTATGCCACCGCAGCTGGAGAGGACATTCTAGCTTTGCAGTTAGAGAGGACATTTGTGCTTAGCTTACACAACGGTCCGGAGCCACACTTGACTGAGCGTCTTTCAGGTGATATCATTCCTACTTGGGAAGTTGTGTAACTTTACGGTCCCGCCACATACTCCTGCTCTATGCAGCCGTCTCCGGCTGGAGGAGGCAGACCATGAGGGTCACCGCATTCGTCACGCTGGCTCTGGTGCTGTGTGCCGTCCTGGCACACGCAGACGTCCCGCAAACCATGAGCTACCAGGGCGTCCTTCGGGATAGCGAGGGGAACGTCGTCCCCGACGATTCCTACTCCATCGAGTTCAACATCTACGACATCGACGTGGGCGGCACATCGCTCTGGACCGAGACGAAGAGCGTCGACGTCCGGGATGGGCTCTTCAACGTCATTCTCGGTTCGGCCACGCCGCTTGACATCGACTTTGATGTTCCGTACTGGCTTGGCATCGCCATCGAGGCCGAGGGCGAGCTGGATCCCCGGATTGAGCTTGCCTCCGCCCCCTACGCGCTGCGAGCCGCAGTGGCGGATTCCGTGAAGCCGACGGCCGTCATTGACGACGGCGACTGGGAGGCCTCAGGCACGAAGGTCTGGCACGAGGGCAACGTCGGCATCGGCGTCGGTTCGAGCAACCCATCGAACGCGCTGGAGGTCAGGGGGCACGCGCACTTCATCAATACCGTGGATGTTAGCAGCACAACGAACCTCTACAGCAAGGTCTACTTCTGGAACGACATCATGCACTTCAACGGCGATATGACTATCTGTGACGGAGATCTGTCGATCGAGCAGGGCACGCTTCACATAAGGTCGATCGATCCTGGCTGCGACTTCTGGATAGACCACGATGCTACGCCGTTCCTGTACCTGCAGGGCTCGAGTGGCTACATCGGCATCAAGAATCTGTGGCCCGCATATCAGCTGGACGTGAACGGCACCGTCAACTGCACCGGATTGAGACTTCCGACCGGTGCCTCGAACGGCCACGTCCTCACGAGCGATGCGAGTGGCGCCGCGACCTGGCAGTCGGCGGCATCGCCGCCACTTGAGTCCGGGAGTTTCAACTGCAACGACGACTACGCGCTCCTGGTTGACTGCAACGACGTCCAGCTCAAGCAGAACGGCGGGCGGAACGCGTTCCGCATCCACTCGAACGCCGCGGATGCGTCCGCCTGCTACGCCTACTACCTGAACGGCGTGCAGGTGGCCTGCAGCACGCTCTCTGCCGGAGGCAACTACGACTTCACGCTTCCGACGGCAACCGATCCGCACCACGCTGAGGTTATCCTGAGTCGTCCATGGGCCGGGGGTGCGATTGCGAGAGTGGACATTTACTACAACAACAACCGCGGTGGCGGCATCTGGAGTTCATCGCACTGAGGCTTCCTGATGGTAGGAGGGACACCGTGATCAGGGGAATTCTACTCTTCCTTCTCTTTGCCGGTCCATCGCTTGCAGTTGAAGGCGCTGAACTCGCCGTCTATTCAGACAATGGTGTGGGCGCCTGGGAGGACGGCATAGTCGCCTTTGAGCAATTCCTTGACTGGAAGGGCATTACCCACGAGCGCGTTCTTCCATACGACGTCAACACGGTAGAATTGAGCGACTACTACGAGGCGATCTACTTCCCCGGAGGAGATGCCGACTACTACGATGCGGCAATCAACCACAATGGTATTCAGCATATCAAGGATCTGGTGACTGGGGGAGGTGGCTACATCGGGATATGCGCCGGCGCGGAGTTCGCCTGCGACAAGCTCGTGTGGAATGGCTGGGTGATCGATTATCCGCTGGACTTCTTCGCAGGTGAAGCCGTCGGTCCGATCGATGCCATCGCCGTCTGGCCGTCATACGCTATGACGACACTGAGCATGAACGGTGCGAATCCCATCAACCAGTTCGAGCCGGATTCGGAGGTCATGCTCTACTATGGTGGCTGCGCCATGTATCCCGACGCGGGCATGACCTTCGACATCGTCGCCACGTTCGACGCCCACAATGATGACAACGCCATAATCAACTTCCACCACGGAGATGGCCGGGTTCTGCTCATCGCGCCGCACCCGGAAATCGAAGAGGACAGCGATCGCGACAACACAGACGTTGCGCAGGAACTCGATGACGCCGGTTCCGACTGGCCCTTCCTGTGGTCGGCCGTGGACTGGCTTCTGGGCGATCCGATAACAAGTCCCCCTGGCACATCAGTAGGCGATGAGCCGCAAACCGGAATGGGCAACACGATTTCTCGCATCGAGAGCTACCCGAATCCCTTCAGCTCCTCCACGATCATCAGGTACACAGTTGCCGAGAGGAGCCTTCTCCAACTCGAGATCTACACACTCACAGGCCGGCTCGTGAGAAGACTGATGCATGAAGTGAAGGCGCCTGGGGAGTACTCGGTGACGTGGGATGGAAAAAATGATGCACGCTGTCTTGTCTCCAGCGGCATGTACTTCTATGTCCTGAGAGCCAGTGATGGGGAATCCGTGTCACGACGCGTGGTCTTCCTGAAGTGACCGCGCGAAAGCGTGGAGCCGTAGCGATCGACAGACCGGGGGCTTCGCCGTGGCGCCGATCCGACGGCACTACCGCAGCAGGACAATCTTGCCGGTCGCGCTCTCCGTGCCCACGGTGGCTTTGTAGAAGTACACGCCTCCCGAGACTCTGCCTCCGCTGGAGTTCGTGCCATCCCATGTGGTCGAGTGCCATCTGCCTGCCGGGACCCGCTCGACGAAGGTTCTGACCTCACGTCCCGCCACATCGAACACCCGGATCCTCACATCCTGCTCGGCATCACCCCTGACGTAGTACTGGAGTGTCGCCGCTTGGCCGAACGGATTCGGGTAGCTCCGACAGACAAACTCGCCGGGGCCGGCCGGTTGCTGGGGATCGTTGTCTGAGACACCGGTCAGGACGCGGTTCCAGACGGCGAGGCTGTCGAGGATCGGCCTCGGGGTACGGTCTATGTCTTCGAGTCCAAGTTTCCGCTCGTCGTAGTCACACCACGCCCAGATCCCGAAGCCGGCGAGGTCGTTCGCCAGGATGAAATCGAGTCTCGCAGACAGGGGAGGCCATGCGATTGACACATCGTCCATCCTCATGTCTTCGTTGCAGTGCGTGTAGTTTGTCTCCCCGACAAGCACCGGCTTGTTGAACTCGTGTATGACGTCTCTGTAGGTCAGCATCGCCGTCTCGTACGAGTAGTAGCCATGACCGGCGTCCGGGGTGTAGTTGTGGAGTTCGGCCACGTCGACAAGATGAACCCAGAGTTCCGGTTTGAGGTAGTAGGACATGTGCGCCGCCGCGACCGCGAGATCGTACTCGTTCCGGCCCTGGGCTGCGTCCAGACCGGTGTAGTAGTAGCCGTCGCTTCCGTCCTTGACCGCCTGCGCCCTGAGTCTGATGAGGTCGTTGAATCGTTGTCTGCACCAGGCGCCGAACTCGGGAACGTTGTCCTCCATCGGAGTGTACGGGACACCCCTCTCAACAAGCCACTGCTGCCAGTCCGTCTCCGCCTCGGCGATTGCCCCGGGACCTGGGTACGGTGTGCCCCAGTCGTGTCCATTGAGTGGATCGTACCAATCGAACCCCGATCCTCCTTCCTGCATGACCGAGACATAGACGATGTTGTCGAAGCCCTCTTCCCGAAGCCACCTGCCGAGCTCGTAGAAGTAGTTGTAGTTCACGTCTTCGAGGATCGGATTGGTCCACCAGTAATCCCTGTAGTACTCGTATACCCAGTTGCCCCAGTTGCCGACACCGACGACTTCGACGAAGATGCCGAGGCTGTCGGCGGTTGTAAGGTAGTGGCGTATTGAACTCTTGTACGTATCGGAATAGACCCCGGGCGTCGGCTCGAACTGGTACCAATCCAGGAAGAGCCTGGTGAAGTTGATCCCCGCGTCGGACATCTTTGTCAGTTCCTCGGTGATCACCGAGTGCTCCCACGAGTTCCAGAACGAGAAGATGTTGACCCCGGTGAGGAACACCCTGCTTCCGTCGATCACGATGTCCGTTCCGACGATCTCGATTCGTCTCTCCGGTGGGTCGGGCGGCGGGCCGCCCTGGATGACGATGGGTCCCTCGTTCTCAACGTGGAAGATGTTCGTTCCGTCTCTCGGGTTGCGGGATCCGTCCATGAAGCACTCGAGCCACACATCGCCATATTCCGAAGCAAGAGGCGCTCTGAACTCGAACTGGAACGTATCGGCCGCGGACGGGTCCCATTCGATCTTTCTCTCTATGGGAGTTCCGTCG
>JAUXGN010000003.1 GCA_030622115.1 Candidatus Eiseniibacteriota bacterium | reverse complement strand
TTCGCGACCTTCTTCTTCGCGACCTTCTTCTTCGCGACCTTCTTCTTCGCGACCTTCTTCTTCGCGACCTTCTTCTTCACGACCTTCTTCTTCGCCGGCTTCTTCTTCACGACCTTCTTCTTCGCCGGCTTCTTCGCCTTCTTCACCGCCATAGGTCCTTCACCTCCTTGATCCCAGTCCGCGCCCATTCGCGGAGGGACAATCTGGCCGACCTGGCTTCCTCTCGCGGCCGCCACGCACGCCCTTGCTCCGGAACGCACCGGCGTCCACAACTCGCTGACGATCACCCGCGCGATGAAGCCCGATGTGCGCCCAACCAAATTGCAGGAGCGCATGCACGAAGTCGTCAACACCAACAGTCAACAGATGACAAAGAACTCAAGAGAACGGAAACACCGTTCATCGATCACATATAGGATGGTGTTTCAGAAGTGTCAAGCGAAAAGTGCGCTGCGCGTCCGCGACGAACGCGCGCGCGAGTCGTGCGAGTGAGTTGAAAAGTTGATTCGCGCCGATCGAAATCGGAGTGCGCGAATCGAATGTCACAGTTGAATCGTCTCACCATCGATCGGAACTGAGACGTTCGCGAACCCGTCCGCGGTGAGACAGCGCCCGAATGCGACAGCCTGATCTTCGCTTCCGTGAACAACGATCGTGCGTCTCGGCGGTCGCTTCATTCCGTTCGCGAACGCCAGGAGTTCGTCACGATCAGCGTGCGCGCTGAACTCATTGAAGACCTTGACTCGCGCCCTCATCGGATACTCCTGTCCGAAGATCTTCACAACCCGATTCCCTTCGGCGATTCGTCTGCCGAGTGTGTACTCTGCCTGGTAACCTACGATCAGGATCGCGTTCTTGCGTTGCGTGATGTTGTTCTTGAGGTGGTGGAGAACCCGCCCCGCCTCGCACATCCCGGAGGCAGAGACGATCATCATGGGACCGGGACGTCTGTTGAGCCTCTTCGACTCGCTGGCCTCCATGACGTACTGAACGCGGGAGAAACCGAGCGGATCGTCCCCCCTGCCTATCAGCGTTTTCATCTCAGAATCGAAGCACTCTGCGTGCTTGCGAAAGACCTCGGTCGCACGAACCGCCATGGGGCTGTCCACGTAGATCGGGAACTCGGGGATTCTCCCGGTTCGCATGAGTTCGTGGACGCAGTAGAGTATTCTCTGCGTTCGTCCGACGGCGAACGACGGCACTATGATCTTCCCGCGCCTCCGAACGGCCTCAGCGATGAACGACGCCAGTTCGTCATTCACATGATCCATCGAGCTGTGCGTGCGCGAGCCGTACGTGCTCTCCGTGATCAGGACGTCAGCTGAAAAGACCTGATACGGATCCTTGAGAATCGGCACATCCCGTCTGCCGAGATCTCCGGTGAAGATGATCTTCCGAGAGCTGCCTCTCTCGTGCGCATCGATCTCGAGAAGCGCCGACCCAAGTATATGGCCGGCCTCGCGCCAGGTAACCGTGACGCCCGGAGCAACTCTTATGGGAACGTCATAGTCAACACCAGAGAAATGTTCGAGAGCCTTCTCGACATCTTCGAGAGTGTAGATCGGGTGAAGCACGGACTCCCCCCGCTTCCTCCGCCGCTTGTTCAGGTATGAGAGATCATGGCTCTGCACGAACGCGGAATCACGCAGCATGATGTCACATAGATCAACGGTCGCATGCGTAGCGAAGATTCTCCCTGTGAATCCGTGCTTGACCAGCGTCGGGATGCTGCCGCAGTGGTCAACGTGAGCGTGTGAGAGAAGAAGTGTGTCGATCGAGGCGGGATCGAACGGGAGATTCCTGTTGCGGCGTTCGCTCTCCGCTCTTCTTCCCTGGAAGAGCCCGCAGTCAAGTAGAATCCGCTCCTTACCTACCGACAGTACATGCTTCGAACCAGTGACATTCCTCGCGGCGCCGTGAGCTGTGAATTTCATGTGTCCTCTTCCACTCGAGTCAGAAGTTCACATCGGGAGGAGCACCAAGTGCGACAACTCAGCGTACCATATCGGTCACACGAAGCACGGGTACGTGATTGACCGACGCTGAACCGTGTGGTAGATTATACGAAGTTGCAGAGTCACTCAAGCGACGGATATGGTCGCGCGTGACAAGAGATGTGCCGAGATCGTTGGGGGAGGCCGGAAGACGGCCTGAGAGAGACGACCCTTCGGACCTGAACTGGGCAATGCCAGCGTAGGGAAACGACTCGGGAGAACGCGAATGACGCGGGGCTCCCCTGTCTGGGACAAGGGTCCCGCATTTCTCTGTCCGGGACAAGGGTCCCGTGCTTTTTGACGCTCGGTCGGCCGCGGCGATTCCGGAAGAGCAGAGGAGAGAACCATGATCAGTGATGTTGCCGTTACGAGAGCCATATCACAGCGGTTCTTCGAGAAGTTCTCGGAGTCATTGGAATTGGATGTGGCCATCGTGGGAGCCGGACCGGCCGGACTGGTCGCCGGCAGATACTTGGCTGAGACCGGGAGGAATGTCGCTCTCTTCGAAAGCAAGCTGTCAACCGGCGGTGGCATCTGGGGCGGAGGAATGCTCTTCAACGAGATCGTTGTCCGGAAGGACGCCCTGCCGATCATGGACGACTTCGGAATAGACTACCGTCCTCACGACGAGGGATACTATACGGCGGACGCAGTGCAAACTGCCGCGGCTCTTGCGTACGGTGCAAGCAAGGCAGGCCTCAAGATCTTCAACACGTGCAAGGTCGAAGACGTCCTCTTCTCACGCGACCGCATCTCAGGCGTGGTCATCCTCTGGAGCCCCGTTACCGCAGCCGGGCTTCACGTTGACCCGCTGTCGATTTCCGCGCAGATCGTACTGGATGCCACCGGCCATGATTCGGACATCGTTCATGTCACCGTTCGGAAGATGGGCGTCAGACTCGCGACGGAGACCGGAGGCATTGTGGGCGAGAAGAGTATGTGGGCCGAAAACGGTGAGAAGACGGTCGTCGAGAAGACCGGCGAGGTTTTCCCCGGACTCTACGTGGCCGGCATGGCTGCAGCAGCGGTCCACGGCGGTTACAGAATGGGCCCAATCTTCGGAGGCATGCTTCTCTCGGGCCGAAAGGTAGCGAAGCAAATCCTCGCCGAGCTAGGCGACAGCAGTACACCTTGATGTCTCGGCACACCGACACGCAGCACCAAGGGAGCCAGCCATGAGTTCAGATGACGGCGGCATCTGCAGCAGGCTCGTAGGAAGCGGGCTCTACCTCGTTATCACAGCCCCGAATATCCCGCACGTCGAGCTCGCGCGCGCGGCCGTTCGATGCGGTGTCCCGATCATACAACTCAGGGAGAAGGAGCTTCCCGACCCCGAGCTGTTGACACTGGCGCGTGCGCTCAGGGATGTGACCAACGGGACCGGGACCAGGCTCATCATCAATGATCGCCCCGACATCGCCGCGGCAGTTCATGCTGACGGCGTCCACGTCGGGAAGCAGGATGCCGACGCTGTGATCGCTCGGAGAATCGTCGGACCGGGCGCCATAGTCGGGCTCTCTGTCAATACGGTTGCGGACGCTGTGGCCGTGGATGCGGACGTGGACTACTTCGGAGTGGGACCGGTGTTTGCGACCGATACGAAGCCCGATGCCGATGACCCGGTCGGGATTGACAGGATAGTCGACATCACGAAGGCAATGCCCAATGTCCCGATAGTTGCTATCGGTGGACTGGGAGTCCGGAATGCGGCAATGGTAGTGGCGGCCGGAGCGAGATTCGCGGCCGTCGTGTCCGCCGTCTGTTTCGCAGACGACCCCATTGCCGCAATCGACACTCTCCAGAACGCCCTTGCCGCGAGTCGCGAGCATTCGGGGCGAGGGGAAGACGCTCGGTGACGCCACCACAACCGCCTCGCGCTGGAGGACACGCGTATCAGCTACGATATCGATGGACAGAACAACTACCGAAGCCTTGAGTACTGTCCGCGCTGCGGAGCACACTTGGCTATGAGGAATGTGCGTGGTCACTCAAGACCCATGTGCCCCGACTGCAACTACATTCTCTACTTGAATCCCGCTCCGGTCACCGCCGTGATAGCCGAGCGCGATGGCGCCATCTTGCTTGTCAGACGCAAGTACCCACCGGGCGAGGGACTCTGGTGCCTCCCCACGGGGTTCATCGAGCAGAACGAGACGCCGGAGGAGAGCGCGGTGCGTGAAGTCGAGGAGGAGACCGGACTTCGGATCGGAATCGATTGTCTATTCGATTCCTGGTCGAGTGGAGAAGACCCGAGGACTCCCATCGTCTGTTTCGCTTTCACCGCGCGCATTCTCGGGGGAACGCTTACTCCAGGTGATGATGCAGCGGACGCTCACTTCTTCACATCTGCAGATCTGCCTCACGACATAGCGTTCGCAAGTCATCGCGCCACACTGGCGAAGTACTTGAAGTTGAAGTAGCGCCGCGGCAATCGCCAACGGAAGCAACGAGGGCCGCGGGATCAGAACTCAGACGCGACAGCACGAACAGGAAGGACTGGCAGACAATGTCAACAACCAAGCTCCCGCCGCTCGGCAAGGCGACACCAGAGTTTTTCGATGAGGTCATCTTCCCTCGACTCGGCGCGGCCGATCCCTCCGTGCGAGTCGGACCGACACACGGTGTCGATTTCGGCGCCGTGGAGATCGGAGACCAGATCATGGTCATGTCGTGCGATCCGTTCTTCATCGCACCGGCGCTCGGCTGGGAACGCGCCGCGTGGTTTGCATTCCACATACTGCTCAGCGACGTCGCGGTGAGTGGGATCCCGGCGCGCTACTTCACCGTCGATCTGAACCTGCCTCCCGAAATGGACGAGGAGACGCTCACCACGATATGGGACACAATACACCAGGAGGCCAAACGCCTCGGCGTGGCCATCGTAACGGGACACACAGCCAGGTACGCCGGCTGCAACTACCCGATGGTCGGTGGAGCCACGGTGATCGGCGTGGGACGCCCAGAGGACCTGGTCGATCCGAGGAAGGCATCCGAGGGTGACGTCATCATCATCACGAAGGGGCCGGCGATCGAAACGACCGGGCTCATGTCGATGCAGTTCCCTGAGTTCATCACGGAAGCGCTCGGAGAGGATACAACGCGGCGAGCTCAGGAAGTCTTCTACCAGATGTCGGTCGTGCGTGATGCGGCCATCGTCACGAAGGCCGGCCGCGCGACGGCCATGCACGATGCGACCGAGTGTGGAATATGGGGAGCGTTGTTCGAAATCGCGAGCGCATCCGGCCATGGACTCCTGGTCGACAAGAGCAGCATCGTAACCCAGGATGTGGTCATGAGAGTCTGTGAGGTCTTCGACATAGATCCATACAAGGCCATCAGCGAAGGCACACTCGTGGCAACCGTGGCGCCGGAGAGCGTCGATGCCGTACTCGCGGCCCTCGAAGCCGAGGGCATTCCCGCATCGGCCGTGGGAGAACTGCTGCCTGCAGAGCGGGGCATCATCGTCCGTGATGAACACGGAGAGCACGACCTCGAGCACCCGAAGGTCGATCCATTCTGGATTCGCTTCGAGGAGTATCTCGATAAGCAAGCTTTGAGGAAAGGCATGACGTAGAGAATGGATGTCGAGATCGCGCTTCGCCATCTACCGCTGGCGGGGTTTCATCATCTGCTCATTTTCACGGTCGCCGTCGTATGGTGGATCCGGCGCGAGAAGGTCGGGAGGGTCTTGAGCGCCTACATGGCACTCGCCTTCGCGACGACTACCGTAGCACTTCGTTCACATCCCGCCTGGTGGTTGGCGGGAGGGCTTGTGAGTGGAGCGCTCGCAGTTGCATGGTTCCGCGAGGCGATCCGCCCCAGCTTCCACACGTCGTTCGAGCACACGCCCCGGCTTCGACTCGGTCTCATGCTGGTGGCGGCCGGCTTCGCGGTCGCCTACCCCGGCCACTCGGGAGACCTGCCGGCGTTCGTCTTCTCCCCGCTCGGAGTCACTGTTCAACCAACGCTGCTCCTTGCGCTCGCATTCCTGAATTCGGTCACGCCGATCGCCAACCGTAACCTCCGCTGGATCCACGCGATCGCTGGAACCTGCTACGGCGTCGCCGGAGTGGTAAGCGCTCTCTCACTTGGACCGACAACGATCGTGGCGTCGCTTGTCTTGGTGCTGGCCTCCTGCTACACCTTCGTGCTCTTGATCGTGGGAACACACGAGATCGACCCGAACGACGCCCGGGGTGCAACCAGTGTCAAGCAGCTACGGGCGCGCATGTATCGGCGACACACACTCCTTCCCGGGCCACGCGACCCGAGACCGCCGTCCCGCAAGCCGAGACGCCGACGCTAGGTTCCCTGCCCGTGGGCGCAGGCATTTCCTCGCAGAATGGCGCTGCCAAACATGAAAACGCCGGCGGCAGCCGGCGCATCTTCGTTCATCTCTCCACTTCGTCTCGCGTGTCGGCCAACACCGCAGCGATGATCAGGGAGTAGCAACACCGTCGATGTCCCTACACATCAACCTTCCCTCTGATGACACACTCCTCAACCTTGCGCCCCACCATCTCCTTGAATTCGTTCAGACGCTCTGAGTTGTAGGGAGACTCATCCATGAAGGCGGGATCCAGCGTGTCACGAGCGATGTAGTTCTGGATGACGTAGCGTCGCGCTCCCCGAATCTGTTCCGCGATCAGCTTCATATCGCTGGCTCGGTGCAGTGTGGGCACGACGGTCGTTCGGAACTCATAGTCGACCCGACCATCCAACAGGATATCGATGCTCTCACGAACCTTGTTGAAAATACGACGATCAGTGATGCCAGCGCTCCTCGCGTATGACTCGAAGTCCAATGGAGCCTTGACGTCCATCGCCACATAATCCACCAACTCATCTGCAATGAGTCGGTCGAGCATGTCGGGAAACGAGCCGTTGGTGTCCAGCTTGACGCGCATGCCGGAGTCTCTGAGAGTCCGGATCAGATTGGGAAGACCCTTGTGCATACACGGCTCACCGCCGGTGATGCACACACCGTCGAGGAAATCATTGTGCTCGGTGACGTAAGAGATCACATCATCCAGCGAGATGGTTTCGTACTGGTCGGGCAAGAGAACAAGCCCGGCGTTGTGACAATAGGGACATCGGAAATTGCAGCTAGGCAGATACAGCGTCGCAGCGACCATTCCATCCCAGTCAACAAGGGACATATGGTCGAATCCCTTTATAGCAAGCTTCACGACCCCTCCCCTTTGCGAGCAATGGGTACATAGTACAGCAGATCCCCATGCCGTACAACCTCTAACCGCTTGCCATCGAGGAGTGATCCAACAATCTTCGCGGCTTCGGCGAGGCTGAAGCCCAGCGCTGATGCTATGTCTCCGATCGTGACAGGTCTCCGGGCCACCATGTCAATGATCACCTCCACCGAGTCGGCTGCGAACTGGTGCGACTGAACGCTCGGCGGCGCCACCACCTCCGCAAGGGAACCGAGAGCCTCCGCAATCTCGTGCAGGCGACCGTCACCTACCGCCTCAGTTCCGGCCACGGCCGGTGGTCGCACGACGGTGTTCACGTGAATTCTTGCCGGAGAGATCAAACCGGCCGCGTGCGCAAGTCGCGACACCTCTTGAAGATCGTCGTTCACGCCCCTCACGATTACGGTCTCGAGCCAGACCTCACCGTCAAACTCCGCCGTAAAAGTGGCTATGGCCTCGACAATGGCCTCAGGATCCAGGCCGGGATGGGGCCTGTTGATACGCTGAAACGCCTGCATGGAAACGGCATCCACGGAGGGGATCACGACATCGGCTCTCATCAGAGCCTTCCGGACATCGGGATCCGTCATCAGGCTCCCGTTCGTGAGAACCGCTATCCTCGTATCCGTCACCACCCGGACACCGTCGATCGCAGGCCCTAGATCAAGGCTCAGCGTCGGCTCACCGGAACCCGAGAACGTGACGAAATCCACATCCGGCTCCTCGGCAAGACGCGTCCTGAGCTCGTCCAGGACCTCATCCAGGTTGACGAAACGACCTCGTTCGATTCTCCTGTCGGTCGTCGGGCCCAGCTCGCAGTATGTACAGTCCATCGTGCAGATCTTTGGTGTCAGGAGGTCGATACCGAGAGATAGACCGAGTCTTCGTGATGGTACTGGTCCAAACACGTGCTTCAATTTACTCCTCCATCCTGCCGTCACCCCCGGCAGACACGGCATGAACCGTGTGGTTGAAGAGCGCACTGCCTCTCCCGATGTCGAACGATTCCTCGATGCCGCGGGTCACGAAGTCTTTCGCGTTCTCGACGGCTCGCGTGAGAGCGTCGCCGCACGCGAGCCCGGACGCGATCGCGGCCGCAAGCGTGCAACCGGTCCCGTGGATTCTTCCTCCCTCTATCCTCCTGCCCGTGAGGTCGCGGAATTCCACTCCATCGTAGAGGACATCAGTCGCGTCTCCGCCCATGTGTCCACCCTTGACCAGGACAGATGCTCCGGTCACATCGTAGATCGCGCGCGCCGCATCTCTCATCGCTGCCAGTGTGTCCACAGTGAATCCGGCCAGAACTCGAGCCTCGTCTACATTGGGAGTGATCACAAGCGCCAAAGGGAGAATCTCCCTCACGAATACGTCAGTCGCCTTCTCATCCATCAGTCTCACGCCGGACGTCGCCACCATGACCGGGTCCACGACAACGTTGGGAATCCTGCGTGTTCGGATACGATCAGCGACGACCTCCATGATCTCCTCGGTAGCCAGCATTCCGGTCTTCGCGGCATCCGCCCCCATGTCATCCATGATCGCGTCGATCTGCTCTCCGACGAGCTCGGCCGGAAGGTGAAGGGTCTTCCCCACACCGAGGGTGTTCTGTGCCGTGATCGACGTAAGTGCGCTCGTCCCGTGCACACCAAAGGCGATCATCGTCTTCAGATCAGCCTGGATTCCGGCCCCACCGCATGAATCCGAACCGGCTATCGTCATAGCTGTGGCCACTCTCATGTCATCTCCCACCCACCTCAGGAACAACGGCGCTCTTGCTGGGACATTCGTATTGCCCCCGGCCTCCGGGAGTGCTATCGTCATCGAAGGTGTTCGGAGAGACGCTCCCGCAAGGTGGGAGCGTTCTCTTGAACCCCATCTTACTCCCAGACGGTGCGAGCGTCAAAACGTTACTGTCTGAGTAAAAGACTCCAGCTTCGGAGATGCCGGTCGTGCGACTGACCCAACACCCGATACTCGAGTTTGACCGCGGTCGAGAGATCGAATTCGAATTCGATGGCAGGAAGCTACTCGGATTCGAGGGCGAGAGTATCGCAGCCGCGCTTCACGCGAACGGCATTCGAGTGTTTCGGGAGAGCATCAAGAGAAAGCGTCCGAGAGGCTTCTTCTGCGCCATAGGACGATGCTCGTCATGTCTGATGACGGTCGACGGAATCCCGAACATCATGACCTGCGTGACCCCACTCAAGGAAGACATGAAGGTCGAAACCCAGCGAGGAAAGGGAGCCATCCTGCTCACCGAATCCTTCTCCCCGGGTTCTCGGCCGACCGAAGCGAGACGAGGCGCCAAGGATGTCGCGACAGTATCGCTCGCTATCGTGGGCGCGGGACCGGCGGGACTGTCGGCAGCAGCATACGCCGGACGCATGGGAGTAGAAACGATCGTCATTGATGAGAACGATGTCCCCGGCGGGCAGCTGATCAAGCAGACCCACATGTTCTTCGGCTCGCGCGAGCACTACGCGCAGATCCGCGGAATCGACATTGGGGACGAGTTGATCGCGAACCTCAGCGGTCTTCCTGTCAAGCTCATGCTGGGAACGACAGTTCTCGGACTCTATCCAGACCGGACACTCTCGCTTCTGGCAAACAGACGTCATATCGAACTCAGAGCGGACGCCGTGATCCTTGCGACGGGCGCCTCCGAGAACATGCTGGCGTTCGAGAATTGCGACCTCCCGGGCGTCTACGGCGCTGGAGCCGTTCAGACTCTGATGAACGTGCATGGTGTCGTTCCCGGGAAACGCGTGCTCATGGTGGGAGCGGGAAACATCGGTCTGATCGTCGCATATCAACTGCTGCAGGCCGGCGTTGACGTTGCGGCCGTCATCGATGCCGCGCCGGAGGTGGGAGGCTACCACGTACACGCCGCGAAGATACGAAGGGCGGGCGTACCGATCCTGACATCGCATACTGTTCAGAGGGTCACGGGGCCCGACCGCGTGGAGTCCGCTGAGATATGCCGCGTGGATGATCACTGGCAGCCTGTGCCGGGATCCGAGCGCACCCTTTCGGTGGATACCGTGTGTCTCGCTGTCGGGCTGACACCGAACTGCGAGCTGGCCTTCCAGATGGGATGTCGAGAGACCTACGTGGCCGAGCTTGGAGGGCCGGTAGCGGCACACGACCCGGATCTTGAGACCAGTATCTCCGGCGTCTTCATAGCAGGCGACGCATCGGGGATCGAAGAGGCGTCAACTGCTATGATAGAGGGGCGACTTGCCGGGCTCGCGGCTGCTGAGCTACTGTGCAGAGAGGTCGATAGAGAAGAGCTCAAGCGACTGAGATCTGAGGCGACAAGCAGTCTCAAGACACTCCGGGCGGGCCCGTTCGGCGCTACGGCGCGAGAAGGAAAGAGGAAGATGTTCAAGGTTGGTTCCTAATGAACCACAGACGGGACGGCATACTGAGGGGCGAGGGATTGAGGCGGCTGTCACCGCCACCCGCGAGGTTGAAGGCGGGGCCCGTTGTCGTCATCGAATGCGTGGAATCCATCCCGTGCAATCCCTGCGTGCAGGCGTGCCCGAAAGGCGCCATTATCATAGAGGGCGACATCAACAACACCCCGACGGTCGACTACGACAAGTGCAACGGGTGCGGGCTATGCATCAGCGCGTGTCCGGGCCTCGCCATATTCGTCGTCGACGCGAGTCGATCCGACGGTGTGGGAGTTGTTGTGCTCCCGTACGAGTACGCGCCGCTCCCCGAAAAGGGCGAGATCGTGTCGGCCCTCAACAGAGAGGGCGAGGCTGTCTGCGACGCGCTCGTCGTTCGTGTGATCAACACCAAGGCGCTCGACAGAACACCCCTCGTATCGATCGAGGTCCCGGTAGAGCACGTGATGGCAGTGAGGCACTTCAGACGCAGAGGTGACCGGAGTTGAAAGACGACGTGATCATATGCAGGTGTGAGGATGTTTCCTACGGTGAGATAGTCGAGGCTATCGACTCGGGTCTGACCACGCTGGAGGAACTGAAGCGGGTCCTCCGAACAGGAATGGGGCCCTGCCAGGGCAGGACATGCTCGCGTCTCATCGCTCGGATCATCACAGAGAGGATCGGCGGAGAAGTCGCCGACATGAAACCCCTTCTGGACCGACCGCCAACTATGCCGGTGGAGATAGGAATCCTCGCCGGTGCAAGTGACGAGGATTGACAAGAGGCGTCATGAGAACCAACGCTGACTGCGTGATCATAGGTGGCGGCATCATTGGCGCTGCTGTCGCGTACTACCTCGCCAAGGGCGGGATGACGAATTGCGTTCTACTCGAGTCGGAGTATCTGTCGAGCGGAGCCACGGGCAGATGTGGAGGCGGGATCCGGCAGCAGTGGAGCACGGAACCGAACGCGCAGCTTGCCATGGACAGCGTACGCATCTTCAAGACGATCGAGGAAGAGCTGGATGCCGACATCGAATTTCTGCAGGGAGGCTATCTCGTTCTTGCCTACACGGACGAGGACGTAGAGCAGTTCCACAAGAACTTCGAACTCCAGCGCAGACTCGGACTCGATGTGGAGATCCTCCAGCCTGAGGAAATCGCGTCTCGTGTGGTCAAACAAGTGAACACCGACGGTGTTCGCATGGCCACCTACTGCCCAACGGACGCAAGCGCGAACCCCTTTCTCGCAACGAAGGCGTACGCTCAAGCTGCAGTGAGACTTGGCGTCGAGATCGAGCTCTTCACGCCGGTGACTCGTATCCTCCGTGAGGGGAATCGAATCGTGGGCGTCGAGACCGAGCGAGGGATCATCAACACACCTCGTGTTGTGAACGCAGCAGGAAGCCACAGCGTTCCGCTGGCTCGGACTGTGGACGTGGAAATCCCTATCACTCCCTATCGCCGGGAGATTCTCGTGACGGAACCACTGGAACGTTTCTTCGACCCGATGATAATCTCGTTCAGTTTCGGCATCTACTTTCGCCAAGTGAAGCATGGGTCAGTGATAGGCGGGTTCGCCTACGCGGACGAGGCTCCTGGTTTCAACGAGGAATCGAGTATCGATTTCCTGACGATGATGTCGCGCAAGCTGAGTTTCCTCATGCCGGCTCTCAAGCACGTGAAGGTGGTGCGTCAGTGGGCGGGCCTCTACGATGTAACGCCGGATGCGCAGCCTATCATCGGTGAGACTGATGGAGTCGACGGGTTCTTCCAGGCGAACGGCTTCAGCGGTCATGGGTTCATGATCGCGCCGAAGGTGTCATCCCTTCTCTCGCAGCTCATCCTCGGACAGAAGCCGGATCTGGATATCGACAGGTTGAACGCGAGGCGGTTCTCGGAAGGCGATGTCGATCTGGATCACTCGGTGGTCTGATCTGCGAAGAGTCTACTACTCCTCAAGAAAAACCATCACCCACTCGGGCCTTGGCGGAGAGCCGTCGAGCTCTCTCAGCCATTCGTCGGTCGTGAGGGCTTCTTCCCCCGTCGTCTTGAACTCGTAGAACGAGGAGATCACACCTCCGAAGATCAGTTCGTCTTCTCCCTGCCCGACTCTGATGTAGATCAGATCGGGATCCCCCACAGCGACCTCGATGACCGTCCCGGTTCCGAAGTCCCGGTATACCAACGCGATGAAGGCCGCGCTCTCAGTGGGCGATCTCCGCTGTCTGCCGGATTCGACTCCTCCAATGAAACCCGAGCCGGATGCCTGCTTCAGTGGGGCGTCCGATTCAGCGCCCAGCTGCCCCGCATATCCGATAGGAGTGGTGCATGCCCCTTCCAGAGAAACGAGGAAGTCGCGATATGTGTCCATCCTGGCCGCGATGGAGTCGTCAAGCAGGTAGCTCTTCCATAGCTTGTCCCTGAGATTGTCCAGAAGGTCTCTGAGCCGGACATAAAGCTCCGGGTAGGGCTCGACCGTAAGACAGTGCCCCTCCACCTCCGGCAGTGCGCCCCTGAGACTGAATGCCGGATCCAGATGCCCGGCAGGCGCTCGCCGCATATCGGCCCACGCGGCCGCTGCGGTCGATAGCATCCGCGTCTCCCACGCACGCGTCCTTGCGAAGTCGGGAAGTTGATTCCCCGACGGTTCGAAGAGCGCAGAGATGGCGTGGAGCCAACTCCAGTACAGATCCCTCGTCCAGTCCCCGTAGGTGGCCTTCTCCAGCTCGAGTTCGAGTTCGCGGTATCCCAACCGGTAGATCTCACGGTCAAACGCGTCCTGCTCGTCGAGCACAGATCTTGCGGCCCTGGAACCGAGGAGCGCCATCAGACTCAAGGCGACCGAAGGCGCGTCGTCGGACGCACTCCCCAATCGTCGGAAGCCCTGCTTGTAGTGGAAGTCCCTCGGACACAGGAAGCGAAGACCTCTCAGCTCATGTGTCTCGAAATGGGGAGGGGCAATCTCCCCCACTCGCTCCGCGAAACGCATGACGAGTTCCTGATCGGAGAGAAGCTCGATGCCGAACTCCTCACCGAAGACGTCACCCGCGATCTCCATGTAATCAAGGACGGTCGGATCACCCGCTCCACCATGGAAGAAGAGCAACGGATCATAAACAAGGCTCCAGAGCTCCAACCAATCACCGGCCTCTTCCTCCAGAGCGCGCACGACGAGCAGAGCCTGAATGGTGAGACGGTAGTCCTCGACTCGGCCCTCGGGCAGAGCGAATGCCATTCTGCTGTACCACGTGACCGCTCTATGAAATCTCCTGAGGCGCTCACTCGAAGCGTAGTGGCCTTGAGAGATGTAGTGTGAGTAATCTTCGCCCGGCCCAGCTACGCCGTCAAGCGGCGTAGCGCCCATGATGGGCGAGAACCCCACAACCGTTCCCTCTTCGATAAGCGCGAGTTCCCTCTCGACCAGTCCCAGCGCCGTCTCGGATGGGAAGAACTCCGGGTCCAGCAGGCTCAGACCGACCGAAAAGAAAGCCAGGTTGAGACGCGCCGCCTCTCTGACAGTCGAGTCGGTTGCGCGCAGATACTGGTCCCCGCTCAGCCGCACCATCTCACGAGACAGCTCCTCGAGACGCTCGTAGAGCTCCTCTTCCTCCAATGTAAGAAGGATCTCGTCGAGGAAGAGACGCGTCGCTCGCAGCACGATGTCGGCAGTGATGAATGGATCGACGCCCTGCTTGCGGAGTATCGAATAGCCCTGTGCGGGATTCGATGCACCTCCTGAGACGGCAACAAACCCGCGTCCGGAGAGAGCCTCAAGACTTGAATCAGACAGGCCGGGGATATCGGCGATCCCGGCGTGGCCTATTGCTGCGCCGCCAACCACGAGTGCGAACAAGCATACGACTGTGATGGCAAACGCAGCCATGCGCGACGGACGCACGTATCTGCTCCTTTCACCCAATCGGCGAAGAGAAAGGACTTCGAACTGCCTAGTGCGACAGCACACCTTCCGACGTCGTTACCCAGAATACCCGTGCGCCGCCCGAACCCTGCTTCTCGATCCGGTGAGACATGCTGCCCTTGAACTGAATGCAGTCACCCGCCGCCAGTTCGTGCTCATCGCCGTCGATTGTCACCTTGATGTTCCCCGACTCAACGATAAGGATCTCCTCGCCATCGTGTGGACGAGTCTGCAGTGGGCCTGACTCAAAGTCCTGCAACTCCACCACACGCAGTCGTCCAGCCGGTATCCCGGTGGTCAGGAAGTCGACCTGAGCCACGGTCCTGTCGCCGTCCGTGACAACATGATGGGGGCGCTCGTGCTTACGCACTACTGAAACGCTCGGCAGCTGTTCCTCTTCAACGAAGTAGGTCGCCGGCTTGCCCAGAGCGTGCGCAATGCGCAGCAGCGCTCCGACCGTCGGTGACGTCCTTCCACGTTCAATCTCTGATATGTGTGTAGGAGACATGTTGGAGCCGTCTGCGACCTGCTTCAGGGTCATACCCTTGGCCAGCCTCTCGAGCTTCACCCGCCGCCCCAGTTCTGCCTTGTCAAGCATGGTTCACCCCTCCCTATCTCGGATCCTGCTCTGGCCTCACCCGCTCTTTGGGTAGAAGATACAGCTTCGGGGCCCCGGTGAGGACCTGCATAATCAAGTGCTCATCGCGGATCTCACGCTTCGCTCACACCTCTCCACCCCGCGGCGGCACCGTACGAATTCGCATACGCATCCACCTCCTTCTCCGGAAAGACAGCAACGACCAACTGCCGCCGCGAACATCGGATCATCAGCTGTGCGTCTTCTGTTGGACGCGAACGGCGCGGGTCTGTTCACCGTTGCAGACACGCTCGCGGGTCTCGTCCGGGTGATGCATCCCCAATGCCGCGTAGTACTCCGACAGGATCTCCTGCGTCACTCTTGGCCACGCATAGCGTTTCACAGTCTCACTCGCTCTTGCGACAAGTCCGTCTCTGAGATCGGGCCTACGCGCCAATCTGATCACGGCGTTCGCGATCGATTCCGGCGATCCGGGCGCAACGAGAACCCCGGTTTGTCCATCCTTCACCACATCGCGATAACCGGATATGCTGGACGCGACGATGGCCGCCCCCGCCGCCATAGCCTCAAGAAGCACGATCCCAAAGCTTTCTCCCCCGGTTGCAGGAGAACAGAATACGTCTGCGGTCGCGTAGTGGCGTGCGAGCAGATCACCGGAGATGAACCCGGTGAACACGATGTGGTCACGGCACAGGTCCGATACGTGTGATCCGTAGTAGCTCGCGAGCGGCCCGCCGCCGACAACGACAAGTCTCGCGTTCGGCACCGCGTCCAGAATCGCGGGCATCGCCTTCAGAAGAAACTTCGCTCCCTTGCGCGGCTCCATCCTTCCGACAAAGAGGATGTTGAATCCTCCATCCTCGAGTTCGGACAAGGGCACGGCAGACCTGAATCGCTCGACGTCGACGCCGTTGGGGACAATGCTGTATTCGCCGGGGAAGTAGCGCGACGCCGTCTGCCGCGCCGCGCTCGAGACGGCGATGCGCCTGCTGAGCCGCCGCACGTAGTGATCGGGCAGCGGCCTGAACACCCGGTATCCCAGTGAGCGGTCGTTGCTGGCGTGGAACGTCCCGACAACGGGAACATCGGCCTGCCCCAGTGCTGTTAGACACAGCGTAGGCATGAGCGGTTCATGCAGGTGCAGGATGTCGAATCGCTCCGCGTCGAACACACCCTTCAGCTGGCGGGCCATCTTCAGATCCACGGCGACCGGACAGATGGAACCGTTGGCCGGCACTGAGATAGCCCGACCTATCCGGATGACATGATCCTCGCAGGGAGAACCACCATCTCCGAAGTTCGTCGTCACGATGCGGACATCGTGCCCAAGACGGCAGAGCTCCCGGTAGGTGTGGTAGACGTGTTCGGTCACGCCTCCGGGATAGGGATGGAACGCGGGTGTGACGATGCCTATCTTCAATGTCTCAACCTCTGACCGTGCTCTGGATCCCAAGCGCAGGATGCTGCTTGACGCCGCGTTGTCACGGCGTCCAGACAGGCTGCAACATGCACCACTGATCCGGGTAGCGCGCGATGTAGCGCTCGATAACACCGGCGAGTCTCTGCGTGTATATTCTCACGGCTGCGTCGAAATTGTCACCGACATCAGTCTCTATTGGTTGCTCAATGAGCACCTCGTAGCTTCCATCAGACCTACGTATACAGAAGCCTGGAACGATGGGCGCCCCGCTCCTCAGAGCGAGGTAGGCCGCCCCTCTCGGCAGCACTGTCCGTTTCCCGAAGA
Organism: Candidatus Eiseniibacteriota bacterium; assembly: GCA_030622115.1. Classification (GTDB taxonomy): domain Bacteria; phylum Joyebacterota; class Joyebacteria; order Joyebacterales; family Joyebacteraceae; genus Joyebacterum. Next base: position 84,821 of record JAUXGN010000003.1, on the reverse strand, counting down.
ACTCCACATCGACACCATCGGCGCCAACAAGTCGCTCTCCCAGAAGGAAGACGATCTCGTTTCTCCGCAGCGCCCGCCACACCTTGAGCGTTTGGCCCAACGGAATGACGTTGACGCCACCGCGCTCCCGCAAGGCAGAGACGGCGTTCTCTGATGCATCCTCGGAGACCGGCTCGACGACGGCCGAGAGATCGGGTAGACCCTCTGCGGCCGCCATGGCCGCTCCACCCATATCCCAGCTGCCGAGATGAGCCGAGACGAAGATGACTCCCTTCCCAATGCTGAGCGCCCCCTGAAGATGCTCGATCCCTCGGAATTTCACCCTGTCACCCACACTGTTCACGTGCCGGCCACCCAAACCGAGGAAATCCGCATAGTAACGCCCGTAGCTCCTGAACATTCTCCTGGCCAGGACCTTCGCCTCCCTGCTGTTCGACGGTTTCCCGAGCACGTGCCCGGCATTCTCCTCTGCATGCCTCCGCTTGGTCTTGAGGACGAACGCGGCCAGATCGGCGAGGGGGACAACGATCCAGTAGCTGATGCGCCGGGGCAGCGCCGCCGCCAGCCTCGCGGTTACGCGAAGAAGCGGATATGCATTGAGGAGATTGAGCCTCGATGTGTCGGCGAATAGAAAGACCGAGATGCCGGCGTAGGCCATCGCAACGAGACCCACCGAAACCAGGAGATTCCGTGGGCCGATGATGTCCACTATAACACCGGACATGATCCCGGCGAGTCCGAACGCCGCCTTGGACACCATGTCGCGAAAACCAAACGCCTTGCCGACACTGTCCTTCGGCATCGTCTCGTGCACGACTGTGTCACAGGTGATCATAGCCGGCGCTATGAAAACACCCATGAAGAGAACACCGACCGACGCAAGAACGATCGTCGATGACTGCGCAATCCCGATGACAATGGCTCCGTATAGGAAGAAGCTCACGCCGATGATGGCTCGACGCGGTGTGTGTGAGAAAAAGTGCCCAACGAGAACGGATCCTACGAGCATTCCCACGCCGGCAAGCGAGAACAGTATGCCGAGTTGCGCGGGCCCCATCGCGAACTCGTTCCTGACAAGGACGGGCAGTGCAACCATGGTGAATCCGATGACGAACATCAGGCTCGACACGGAGACTGTCGAGTAGATGACTATCGCATGCCCCCTCATCTGAGCTATGCCGTCCTTGAGATCTGCGATCAGCCTCTGGTAGGCCGAGCTGATCACCTCGACTTCCTCTCCTATCGGCGCCGCGATCTCGTGGCCGATGCGAACCGCATCTTCCGCAAATTCCACGCGGCTGTGCGCGTGAAGCGCATGGCGCGCCGCCTCCCCGACCTTCTTTCTTCTGACGGCCAGATCTTCCTCGCGCGCCGCGGCCACTCCCGTAATGCCTCTCAAGGTCATGAAGGCAACGAGGGTCCCCGAAACAACATAGGTCGCGGAGTCCGCGAAGAACCCGACTGTGAAGCCGAATCGCTCGACGAGAAGTCCTCCGCCCGCGGGACCGACTATGATCGCTGCCACACCCGCGATGTTCAGAAGCGAATTCGCGGACATGAGATTGTCGTGCTTCACGATCTGCGGGAGTGCGGCCGACTTGGCCGACAGGTAGAAGCGGTTGATGGTGAACACGAGGAATATCAGGATGTACACGATGACCATGGAACTCGAGACCAGCGCAATTGCGGCGACGAGCAGCGCCCGTATGAAGTCGGACGCTATCATCAGGGTGCGACGGCTGATCCGGTCTGCATAGACCCCTGAGATCGGACCGATGAACAGAACGGGCGCGCTGGACAGAAGCAGGATCTTTGAGAACTCGAGACCGCTCGTTTTCTCACCACCTGAGATCGCGAAGATGAGCGCGGTCAAGGCCATCAGATTCAGATGGTCACCCATCTGAGACGCAAATGACCCCATCCAGAGCAGCGTGAAGTCCCTATTGCGGACGAGCTCCGCGAAGCCCTTTCTCTTGTTGCCTGTGCCCGTCATATGGCCCCGATTGTCGGCTGTGCCCGTCATATCGCCCCGACTCTCGTCTTCTCGCTCTCAGTCGCGCCGCGGGTGGCCCTATCATCGTCCTCGAACGATCCACGAAGCGCGTGAAGCACTCGCTCGGCCAGATCTGCCCTGGCTTCATCATCCGGATTGCGTCTCACGTATTCCAGGATCGCGTGGATCATCGTGACGGCCGAGATATCCTCGCCCGTACCCTTCCGCTCAACGTGGATGTCCTCGCCGGCGAGCACCAGCTCGGACAGTTCAAGAAGGGTGATGACCTTTCCCTGATGCGTGTCGTAGAGACGCCTGTTCGAGTACTTGAGGATGAGTCTCAATGTGACTCCTACTCACTCCGAGTCCACTCCGTCACTTTTGTGCAACGCACCATTAACGTATGAGTCCTGCCGCCTCCCGTCAAGACTTTTCCTCCCGGATAGTTTGCGTATTGCGGAGGAAAGGCATTCTCTCCCATCATCGGCCGGATAGACGATGCTGTCGGCACGATACCACAAGCCCGTGGACCTAGTCGTCAGATGTCTCGCTCGCCCGTCCATTTGCGGACAGATGGAGTGACAGCGTCAGGAGACCAAAGAGAAGTGCGGCAACGAGTCCGGAGGCGCCCCCGGCCCAGCCGTACCCGATCCTGATGTGCTTATCAAGCCCCGCATTGACCAGTGCAGCCACACCGATACCCATCAGGGCGCCGCCCGCAATGAGCCCCGAGCTGAAGAGGACACCGTGCTCGCGTCGGGCATGCCGCCTCTCGGGGTCACGCGTACGCTCCACGATATGTCTCACGAGTCCCCCTGTCATGATGGGCGTTGAGAGCCTGAGCGGAAGATAGAGCCCCACAGCGAAAGGTAGAGATGGAATGCCGAGAAGCTCAACGCACGCGGCCATGAACGCTCCTATGAAAACGAGCGTCCAAGGAAGTGATTGAGTGAGCACGCCCTTGACGACCATGGACATGAGTACGGCCTGCGGGGCCGGGAGCCTCTCCGATCCGATCCCGTATGCGCGGTGCAGGAAGAAGACAACCCAGCCGATCGCGAGCGCCGAACTCAGCACACCGATGACCTCCCCAATCTGCTGCCGTCGAGGCGTCGCTCCAATCAGGAAACCGGTCTTCAGATCCTGCGACGTGTCTGAGGCGATGCAGATCGCGATACATACGACGGCCCCTATGGAAATGGCCCCGATCATGCCCGCCTTCCCCGTCCACCCCATGCCGAGGAAGATGAGGCTGGTGGCCAGGAGCGTCGCTATGGTCATACCCGACGCGGGGTTTGAGCTGGAGCCGACGAGACCGACGATCCGGGAGGATACGGTTACAAAGAAGAAGCTGAAGACCACTATGAGCAATGCACCTATCGCATTGACCGGTATCGCGGGCAGAAGCCAAGCCACGATCCCCAGGAGCACGGCTCCCCACAACACGAGCTTCGTTGGAAGATCGCGCGCAGTCCTCACGGCCTCGGTCACTCCACCCGAACGCCCCAGCAGCTCCTTGAAACCCGCGCCGAACGAACTGACCATCGTGGGTATCGCTTTGATGAGCGTGACAAGCCCGCCGAACGCGACGGCTCCCGCCCCGATGTAGCGTATGTAGTTGTCCCAGATCTCGCCCGGACCCATCTCCGCTATGGGAACACTCGCGGGATAGAGCGGCTCGGCCAGACCGTTTCCCACCATCTTGATGATCGGAATGAGTACGAGCCACGCGACGGCTCCACCGGCGAGCATTATGCCTGAGATGCGCGGGCCGATAACGTATCCAACGCCCAGAAGCGCGGGCGTCACCTCACCGCCCACCTGAGCACCCTCGACTCCACGAATATTCCAGACGGGACGATCAGGCCAAAGGTGCAGGCCCTCCATCAGGAACTTGTACAGCGCACCGACGCCCAATCCCGCCAGAATCCGGGAGACACGCGAACCTCCCGCGTCACCGGCGACGAGCACCTCCGCACACGCTGTGCCCTCGGGAAACGGCAGCTTCCCATGTTCACCTATCATCAGGTGACGACGAAGCGGGATCATGAAGAGCACGCCCAGAAGTCCTCCCACGACCGCCAGCGCGAAGATCTTCGAGAGCTCCGGCATGAAGCCGAGTACTATGAGCGCCGGGATCGTGAAAATAATACCTGCTGCCAGGGACTCGCCGGCAGAACCCACGGTCTGAACCATGTTGTTCTCAAGCACCGTAGGCCGTGAGCGGAAGAACCGGCTCAGCGCAATGGCAATGACGGCTGCCGGAATGGACGCCGACACCGTCATGCCGACCTTGAGACCGAGATAGGCGTTGGCGGCGCCGAACACAATGCCGATCAGAGCGCCGGTGAGTACGGACCGGAGCGTAAACTCAGGGATGGTGACCGCGTGCCCCGTGTAGGGTTTGTAGTCCTCTCCCTTGCAGCCGCCGTATGCATCTGCTCCCAGACGTCGTTTGTCGCTCATATCTGTCTCCATGTAGTCGGCGCTATTGCTGTTACTCTGGACGGTGCGGTTGCAGATCGTTCAGCTCCTCGGACGCACCCTCGTGGCCGGGCTCTATCTCAAGAGCCGTCTCCCACTCGGCGCGAGCCTTCGTGTGCTCTCCTCGTCCCGCGTAGACAAGACCCAGTCTCCAGTGGGACGAGGCGAGAGTTCCCGTGTCTATCTCCTCGCCGCGGGCGATGAGATCCAGGAACCCTTCTTCGGCCGCCGGGATGTCGTCACCGAGGAGGAACTCTGCCGTGGCCAGCATATAGGTGGCTCGCTCCATCTCCGGGTCGATCCGCAGGATGCGTCGGCCGATCGGAATGGCGTCGGCGTACCGTTCCTCCCTCATGTAGAACCGGCTGAGACTCCTCCAACCGTGGATGTTGGTCGTGTCGACCTGGGCGCCGGCCAGATAGGCGGTCTCAGCGGCCTCCTTGTCCCCCTGCGACATGGCCACCATCGCGCGGGCCCGGAACCCGCTGAACTCGTCCAGGTCCTCGATCGTGCGCACGGTCGCTTCCGCTCGCTCCATGCCTCCCCCGGCGAATCCCGGCGCGTGCGCGTAGTACTGGAGCAACCCCAGATGCGCATCGACGTTCTTGGGATCGCACTCGACGGCCGTCTCGCACTCGCTCTTGTACTTCCCTCCGTAGAACATGGCTCTGAACCCGCCTTCGCTCGCCTTCATCCCATAGCCGTACGCGAGCATCAGATGGTACTCCGAGTTCCCACGATCGCGCTTGATCGCTCTTCTGGCGTGCTTGATAGCGAACTCGGCGTCTTCTCTCATCAGGCCGACGATCGCCAAGCCATGCTCGGCGCGGTGGTCGTCATCGTCGATTTTGAGAACCTTGAGGTAGAGCGCCTCGGCTGCACCCGACCTGCCGGCGTCGATTTCCCGCCCGGCGCGGGCGATAAGGGAATCCGGTGCGTTCTCGCCACCATCTGAGCCTGAGGCGTCGGCAGCCGATGACGGCACTCCCGAGCACACCAACATCAGAAGAAGCAGTCCAACGGCGCCGGCTGCGCGGCCGCGGCCGGCGAGATACGCGATTCGGTTCTTCATGGAAGTTCCTCCTCTTCCTCGACCGTGTAGTCCGGAACAACATCGGGACCCGCGACCGTCTCATCCCCCCCTCCCAGCGATGTCAGAGCGACGGCGGAGACAATGAGAACTGCTCCCAACATGACGCCTGTGGACAAGCGCTCACCGAGCACGACCGTCGCCAGGGTGAGAGCGAAAACGACTTCTACGAGCAGTATCACGCAGGAACCGGTCGCTGAGATGCGCTTCAGCCCCCACGTCCACAGCAGAAAAGGCAGGACAGTGCAGAAGAGCGCCGTATAGGCGACGACCCACAGATCTACGGAGAGCTCCGGCAAACCACCTCTCCCAAAAACCGCGGCGAGAGGAAGTGCCGTCAGTGCCGTCACCGTGACCATCGCCGCGGTCAGAACGCGCACATCGGCAATGTGCTCGGCCACGATTCTCTTGTTGAGAAGGATGAAAGCCGTCCAGATGATGGCGGCGCCGAAGATGAGAGCATCCCCGGTGAGTTCGGCTCCCGGCATCAGTCTGAAACGTCCACCGGTTGTCACCATGACAACACCGATCATTCCCAGCACGACGGCTGCAGTCTTCACACGCGTCAGGCGCTCTCTGAACACGAACCACGACGCTATGGCAACCAGAATGGTGCTGCTGTTTACGAAGAGCGCCGCCTTGCTCGCAGTGGTCAGGGTCTGCCCCTGGAACTGCATCACAAAACCGACGGCGTTCGTGACGCCAAGCCAGATGACCAGCGGATGCCTGAGCGCCGCGCGGAGCCCGGAGAGTCTTCCCAAGGCCGCCACATAACCGATCGCGATTGCCGAAGCCGTCGCGAATCGCATGAAAACAAACCAGTAGGGATCTATCGTTCTGAGTCCGAGCTTCACAACTACGAAGGACGATCCCCAGAGTAGACCGGAGAGCACCGTTGCTGCCACGGCTGTTCGGTGCTCCTTCACACACCCTCCACGAACGGAAGCAAGCCCAATGACTGCACCGACACCTCCGGCATCGTCTTGAGTACCACACGAATATGGCGAGCGTTTATCCTACAGGAGCACTATGGCCACCGCAACGGCCATAATGGCAAGAGTAGCGGGGATAAGGAGTCGGTATATCCCGCCAAACCCGGCGCCGAAGTACTCGCGCGACAACACGAGGCAGAGATGCACCGGAGAAAGCAAACATCCGACGAACCCGGAGCCGAAGGCCAGCATCACGAGTTCCATGTCGATGCTGCCGCCGCTCACAATGATGGGCATTAGCAGGGGGAACGTCACAGCAACGAACGCCGCGGTGACACCTGTCACGAGCCCGATGAGCATCGGCACGGCTATGATGACGAGGAGTTCCGGCACTTGTATCTGCATCAAGAACCCAGGAACGGCCTCGCGGATCCCGGTCGCAATGAGGAGGTGCTTGTACGCACTGACGCCGAACACGAGCGTGACTATCTGGAACTCGGTTCCCTTCCTCAGAGAGGCGAGTACGTCACGGACGTGCGCCTTCTCGAACACGGCCAGAAGGAACACTACGGCGAGCACGACAAGCATGACTTCGAACTTGAACACGAGCGCGCCAACGATGACAACGGCAAAGGGCAGAGCCCCCTTGGCGAGAGCCAACCCCGCTCCCTTGCGCCCCTCGGCCGGAGTCTCGTTTCGGCCGGCGGGCGTCCGCCTCAACACGAGCAGGACGCCGCTTGCGATGGCCGCCAGCGTAAGCGGGTAGGTGACACGGGCTATGTCGGCCACCGGGCGGTCGATAAGGGCGGCGGCAAGAACCAGGGCAGGGTAGAGCGGCCAGACATATTCCCAAACGTGGCGGAACCAGTAAGCAATGAAGAAGCGTTCTTCCGGCTTGGCGTCCGTCGACTTGAGCGCGTTCTCCACCATCGGCGCTGTCAGCATGGTCCCCCCCGGCATGGGGAGAAGACCTCCAAAGGCGGGAACGAGCGCGACGACGACTCGATTGTCCCGGATCATGCGCTTGAGTCCCGACACGACATGATCCAGGTACCCGAGCCTTCCTGCGAGCGCGCTCAGCATCAGGATCGTTGCGATGCGGCCAAAGAGCAGAAGCGAGTCCTTCGCGATGACGGCGCGCCACACTTCAACCCCCGTCCAGCCAATGGCTCTGCCGGAGACCAGTGCCATGCTCACCGCGCCGAGGAGCATCGCGATCCCAAGGTCCAACCGGAACCGGACGAGGATGATCATAAGAACGATAGAAACCGTCAGGGCGACGATGTCCCGTTCCATACTCACCTTCCTGCGACTGCGCGGCCATCGCAAGTGCATGCATGAGAAGGGGACGCTACAGACCGATCTGCCACGTCCCCTTGAGTGTATCTCTCTCCCCCGGTGTGCTCGAACCCGCGTGGTCTACCCTGGTCAGCACGCAAACTACTCCAGTTCGGACACAGCGAGGTTGATCTTGATCATGTCGTCCCGCCACCTGTAGAAGCTCTCGGTGTACGTGACTTGCGAGACGAACTGAGCCAGTGTCTCCACGCCCTGCTTCTTGATGTGCTTCCTGAGCTTCGAGTCCTCCGGAAGGTTGCTGATCCAATCCTGATAGTAGGCTTCCTTGTCGGCGTAGTGGGCGAGCAGCTCCTCGTCAGGGGGATCGTGATAGGTCTCCTCATGCACGATCGCCTCAAGAGGAAGCGTTGGAGCAAGCGGTGGTCGCTCGGATGGATAGCCCAGAACAAGCATCGTGACCGGCATCACCTGCTTTGGAAGCTCGAAGAAGTCCAGCGCCGTATGCGGCTGCCAAACGATCTCCTGGATGTACTGCGATCCAAGCCCCATGGCCTCAGCTGCGATGACGGAGTTCTGAGCAGCCGTGTAGACCGCCCGCAGGGATACCCACAGAACGCCCATGCCGCCAAAATGAGACTCTCCACCATCAAGGGCGGCCCACCTGTTCAGGCGATGCGTGTCGACACAGAAGATCAGAGAGACCGGCGCCTCCTGAATGCAGACCTTCCGTCCTTCACACAGCATCTCGTTCAACTGAGCTCTGCGAGCCTTGTTCTTAACTACGATGATGGAGATTGGCTGTGCCCCGCGGTAACCGCCGGTCAGAGTCCCACCCGGCGCCGATGCCCGCTGTGCAGCCACAAGCACCTTGTTCAGAACATCCTGAGGAATCTCCTCATCCTTGAAATGAAGGATACTCCTCCTGTCGAACAGGAAATCCAGACTGCTCTCGCTCACTCTTTCCTCCCGCTCTCAGAATCCTCGTTCCTTAAGAACCTCTCTCAACATCGCCCGGCCCCGATGAAGATGAGTCTTGAGTGTTCCCATCGGAATGCCGAGCGTCTCGGCGACTTCCTTGTAACTCCTCTCTTCGAGATAGAAGAGCGCTATGACTGTTCGGTACTGCTCCGGTAGCTTGGACACAGCGTCGCGCATGGCCCGACGGAACTCATCGTCAAGCACTTGCTGACCGGGGTCATCGCGATTGCCGCTCGTCAGCGCATCCGCCTCGATGTGAGCCCCGAGATCGATGTCCACCGTCTGGGGGCGTCGCTTCTTGCGCTTGAGGTGCGTGAGCGCCCGATTGGCCGCTATTCGATAGAGCCAACTCGAGAATTTCGAGTCGCCTCTGAATCGGCCTATCGCCTTGTAGGCGCGAACGAACGTCTCCTGAGCGATGTCGGCCGCGTCATCCTCATCACCTATGATCCTCACCGCGATCGTGAACACGAAGTCCGAGTAGCGCTCGACCAGAACAGCGTACGCGCTCTGGTCGCCGGCCTGGACCTTCGCCACCAGCTGGTCGTCCGTCGATATGTGGGTGCGCGGAGAATCCGATCTAGCCATTGGCCCTCCGCGTCTGCGCGCCCAGCTCTGCAGTGCTGCGGTCGGGCAGACGAAAACCCGTCCCCCGGGACCAGCGTGTAATGGTACCAGAACCCCTTCCTGATCCAAACTGTTTCATACTCCAAGCATCGCTGAACCGGACTGTCTCTCCTGACATACTGTCGTATCGGCCATGATGACCGGTGCCTGCTCCCGGGAGGGCTGTATCAGCTGAAACATACTCCGGCGGATCGATGTCAAAGAAAATGAACAGAACGATAATAGAGGTGAAAACGGGCAGCTCAGCGGCCGTCGTGCCAGTGGATCTGGAGAATCGGAAACATCGGCGGTGCGGCCTGGGCAGAGAAGGGAGAGATCCACAATGAGTATGTTCTTTGGCTTCATGACCGCCCTGGTCAGCATCGGGTCCGCAGTGCTCATAGTAATGCTGATTGTCAAAGGATTCATGAACGGGGACCGGACACGCAAGGAGTCGTTCGAACTGGCTCTCCAGAAGGGTATCTACGATCCGACGATTATTCGTCCAGAGAAGAGACCCGGCGGCAACGCGGCGCTCGGATGGGGCATCGCTCTTCTCGCAATCGGCATCGCCCAGGTCATCGGCTTCATTACTCTCGGCATATGGAATGATGCCGCCATCGGCGCCCTCGTCCCGCTCTTTCTCGGAATCGGTCTCATCATCTTCCACGTGATCGTGAAGCGGAATGCCGTCGATATCGAGAAGAACGGCAAGCCCGTCCAGCTCGTGCCCGGCGCCGGACGGACGGACGGCGACACGAATCAGGATCAGTAGATTTTCGCCGACGTTGGCCGATCCCGTCTGCGTAGAGTGAGACGCGGCACGAGATCGGCCAACGCCTCCCCGTCCGACCTGAAACCCATCATCCACACAAGATACCCATCCGAGTTTCAGCTCGCCCACACGCGTCCTCGCATACGCCTCGAGGCTCGCATTCGATCCCGCTCGACACGTGGGTGCGGATCTCGCGGACCTGGACGTCTGGGTAGTTAGCATTGTCTTGAGGTTGCTTGCGCTAGTGAAGGGAGATCGGCTGCAGCTCGTGGGTCAGTTCGCGCGCTGTCCTGAGACCCAAGATGGCAATGGAGGCAACCGAAACAGCGACGAGTCCACAGAGAATCCCAAAAGCGACATCACCCATCTGGGACGCCTGCGCAGTCTGGAAGCCGGCCGAACTCGTGATGGCATCTTGAGCAGATCCAAGAAGCGACGACAGAGCGTTGGAGAGTACACCCAGCGCTCGCCCTGCCACCTGCCCCGTTCCGGATCGAACGAGAACGAGAACGGCCCCCGCCACTCCAACGGCCACCGTTGTGTAGAGACCGAGCGGGACGGTGAACCGTCGAGCAGTTGACGTCTCTGCGATCTCGGACATGACGGCGGCGGCCAGCCACACTGGGGCCTTCTCGATCGGAGCGCTTCTCAAGGCCGCATCGATCGCAACGAACCCACGCCTGAGCGCTGCGCATCGGGGACATCCACCAATGTGGTCGTCCAGAAGCGCCATCTCCGAGGAATCCACAGTCGTGCTGAAGCGATCATCATCGCCCGCCAGAGCACGATCGAGTTCCATCTGAATGAGCGCTTCTGCTTTCCGGCAATCCACTGACGGTCTCCTGATTCGAATACGACGGATGCGGGCACAACTCGCCCACTACTTCGACACCGGATCCACTCCCAGGGTTTCGGTCTCGTGTGAGAAATCTAGTTCACGGCAATCCGCGCCACACCTATGTTTCCCGCCCGGTCGGCCGCCCTGACCGCCACAGCGTGCCGCCCCTGCGCCAGATCCTCAAATCTGAACGTTGCCGCTTCGGCACGCGAATCGAACATCCCATCGACAGGAAACGCCGGCATCCACTCCCCGTAATCGATCGACACCTCCACTCCGACTACCGGACTCAGAGCATCCCTGATGCTCGCGCCGATGACAATCGCTCTCCCGTTGCGCCTGAGCTCGATGCCATCCACACTCGGCGGACTGTTGTCCACGGTGAAAATGGGACTCACGGCCTCTGCGGTGGCAGCGAGATCCGCACGGTTGTCCGGTGCATCTGTGGCCAGAACCCGGATTCGATAATCCCCATCCGGCATCGAAACGGAGTCCCACGTATGGAGGGTTCGTTCAAGCCCTTCCTCCATCAGACCCCATTCCTCATCGCTCTCGCTCTTCACATAGACGTCGAATGACAGGATGTCTCCATTCATATCCATGACATCCCACTCCGCCGTTCTGAGTCCTCTCACCACCGGCGGCGCGCCCAGAGCGGAGTGCTCTGAGGCGTTGATGGAATATGTGACATCGACCCCGGAAGACAGAGTCTGGCTCGCACTACCCGCGGAGTTCTCACGATCGGAGAAACCACGCCCGGCCGGATAGACATTCACACGCAGGATCTCGGGCGCCACGTTCTCCCGAAGGAAAGCTATCTCAACAGCGTGCACGATCGGCCCTGAACCCCGACCGCGATCGAACTCGACTGCCCACTGAAGAAAGCGAGCCCCAGGGCTCACAATCGAGCCGTCGACAAGATCGATCCAGTCGCTCCATGTGTCGTCGGGTTCCATAACATTGCCCGAGCGAGTACCGACAGTGAGACGACCACCCCATTCCTCCGCTCTGATGCTCAAGCTCCCCCAGGAAGCCGACGTCGCCGCATCGAGCACGTCGGATTCATACCTTCCCGACTCCAACGTCCCCTCGCGAACCTTGTAGACGGATCCTGGAGTACCGGTGGTGAAGACGATCCCATCAGGAGTCGCGGCCATTGCCAGGATTTCCTCCTCATCGAGATCGACCATCAAACCTGCCTCGCTCGGCCTGACAGAGAACACGCGGCCGCCGGCGCCGGTCCCCGCCCAAATGGCCCCATCCGGCCCGGCCGCCAGTGAGACGACTGGCGCGTCCGCGGAATGCCATATTTCGATCGCCCCTCCACCACTCACCCTGTAGACGGAACCGTTACCGATCGGAAGCTCCGAACCTGCGAACTCATCAAGCATCCCATTCAGATCAACGCTGGTCGCAGAGAAGTAGAGAGCGCCATCGCTTGACGACACAACACCGGAGATCTCATCGTACGGCGAGTCATAGACAACACTGACCCTTTGGCCCGGCGTAACGTCGAGCAAGAGACCGTCCCCACTGGTTCCTGCGAGAACTCTGTCACCGATCGTAGCGAGCACAACGATGTTGAGATCGCTCGACTCGTAGATGACCTCCATCCGTCCCCTGGAATCGACCGCCACCACCCTGGCCATCTCCCCTGTACCGACGAGAAGACCATGCGCTTCGGACCAGACCATGCTCCAGATATACCCGTCTCCCGTCTCGCAGAGCAGCTCAGGATCCTCATCCACACGAACCCGGTAGACCTCTCCACCGGGCGATGTCCCTACGTAGATGGTTCCATCCGGTCCGGCCGCGATCGCCGGCAGATCCTGCGTTTCCATCTCGATAAGGAGTTCGAAGTCACCCCGCTTGATCCGGTACAGCCTGCCTGGTGTTCCCGTGACTATGTGCATCACTCCGTCGCGCCCCTCGACCGCACCCCACACATACTGCACTTCCGGAATCTCGATTCTCTCAGGAGCCGGTCCCAAAACCAGACGCCCGGCTTCCAGAAGGGAGACGCCGGTCGGCGCTCCGTCAAGGAATTCCCGATACTCGTCCGTGAGCCAGTACGATGTCGAAACAGCTCCGGCTGAACCCGTGAGGGTCACGAACAGGATCGTGATCAGCACTATCGGGAATCTCGTTCTGGGCGATCGAGGCATTATCCCTCCTTATCGATCCGTTCTGACTGTCAACTGGATTTGGTGCGATCCGATCACAGACCGGTCATATGTGAACTCATCCTGTGCGAGCACTGTCATCTCGGTGCGAACCGCGGCCCCGCTCGATGCAACGGACGCCATGGCCAATGCCGCCCTTCCTGGTAGGCTTCGAAGCTCGTCTCCCGAAAGGGAGAGGCCTGGTCTCAGGGAAAGAAGCTGGGCAACGACGGTGTCTTCGGAGCGAGATCGAGCTATCAGATCGATGAGCTGGCCGTAGCTTCGCGGCACAAGCCCATCGCCCAGCCTGCCCGATTCCAATTCGTGATACTCCTCCGCTCCGCCAACCCAGAGGAAGATCTGACCTTCTTGTTCAGATTCCGGGAGGGGGAGCTCGATCGTTCGCTCCGTGAGCCCTGATTGCCAGTTGCGAAGGACGACGTTGACCCTGACGACGTCCCCGGGAGCGTAGGTACTTCTGTCGGTGCTGATCCGCACGATGGCGGCCCGTCGCCGGGTCTCGTCGAGTTCAACTTCCAGTTCGATGCGCTCGATTTCATGGTTCTCGAACTCGTTCAGAAGCATGATATCCATGAGCGTAGCAAGTTCGCCCGCACTTCGAAACGTTGGCATCTCGCTGAAGAAACGATTGCCATAGCTAATCTCACCCTCATCCATAACGAGGCGTATTCGCAACACGACATCCGCCGGACCCGCCGACTTCGTAACCTCGGAGATGGCGCCGGCCACTGCCAGGCTTGAGAAGAGTGATGTGTAGGTGGGAGAACGCAGCACCTCGAATCCGAATTCGCGCACACCGCCTGTCGGTGAGTGAACCGCGACCGCGAGCGGCAGCATCTTGGGCGCACGGCCCAGTCGACCGGCCACCATCCTGCTTCGGTCCTGATAGAACGTGCCCACAAGCTCGGTCCCGGAGGCGAACTTGTGCGATGACGAGAGCATGGGCATCGTGGTATGCACGAAGGCTCCGACCATTGGGAGTTCGACCGGTCCGGCGTGGAACATTGGATGCCCGAACGCGAGGATGCGATCGCCATCGCGATGCGTCACCGTTCCGACAGCCGTCATGTTGACGTCGCCGCGCACAAACTGGACACCGACTGAAGCCCCGGGGAGAAGCGCCGCTGCTTCCCCTGACGCAGACCCGCTTGCCGACATCCCTCCAGCAACAGGAGTCAGAGACAGCCCCGACAGAACCCCGCGAGCACCGTCCAGGAAACGAGGTTCGGCGCCCGACACGAAGAGAGGCACGCTGAGTGGCGTCAGTTCCGAGCCATCGGCGGGAGCACTGATCCCCCTCAGTGTGGCTTCGGGGATGCGAGCGGTTGACGACCACTGGAGTTGTTCAGAAGCGCCGCCGGTTCCAATTCCCGCCGCCCTCGATACCCATGCTACGCGCGATCCCCACACCTCTCCGCCGGTTATCTGATCGAACGCGGGACCGGCCGCGCCCCCGGGCGCGCCCGCCGAGGTGGGCATCTCGTCCAGCATGTCATACGCGCGAAGCATCTCCTTGATGGGAGTGATCCCAGCTATCGGATCCTTGCAGAATGACCACGCGGAGGCGATCGCTCCGATCAGGCGGCCGTCCTTGTAGACGGGACTGCCGCTCATACCGTGCATGATACCGGTCTTCTCAAGCAGCTCGCCTTCTGCCCGAGCAAGAATGAGATCGCTCCCCGGCGACACACCTCGGACCACACCGATGATCTCGAGTTCGAATTCCTCGATCTCCGTTCCCTGGAAGACAGACAGCCCGACGCACCGATCGCCGGTTGCGACCTCTTCCACGAACACGAACTCCGCGTCCCCGCCACGCGGGGCGTCGTCGGACGCACCGGACACGGGAGCCGCCGCAAGCAGGACGGGCATTAGGACAGCAATGAAAATCATCGTCCCGGATCGGTGCATCGGAGATCCTTTCGTCCTGGCCTTGAGTTGGAACCATCGCACGCTAGCACGCGGCATTGCCCCACGAGTGTCCGCCACCACACACTGCAATGTCAAGGTGCAGTGCTACCTCCGGCCGGGCACGTCCGCGCGAGACTCCGCAGCGCCATCTTCGAAGGGGTCAAGGAGTCGGAAGCGGACGGCCTGATCACCGAGGAAGCTCACAGGTTCGCCGTCCACGATACAGGGACGATAGCGCCAGCGACGAAGAGCTCTGAGTGCAGCGCGCTCGCAGGCGCGGTCGACTTCCGACCGCAGCAGCCACGCGTTCACCACCTCCCCCGTCTTCGTCACATGCAGACGGAAGACGACAACTCCCTCGACGCCCGCTGTCGTGGATGAAACAGGATACTCAGGAGTCACAAGGTGCAGGACGACCATGTCCCGGCTCTGGGGCTGCGGCAACGACATCTCAAGCTCTGCGAGCAGGTTATCGCCGGCACTCGCGTCATCGGCCACATCGTTCGACTCGGCCTCATCGGCCTCGTCACTCGGCACGGCCCAGTCGGTGATCGTGATCGGGACTATATGAAAGGCGTTGGTCGCTCCGCGTCCGATCGTCGGACGAACCCTGGACTCCAGATTAGCCGTTGCTCGCTCTATCGATATCTCAGGAAGGATGCGCGTCGGTCCGTAGTAACCTATGTGGCGAACAACCGGTATCCTATCCCTGAACGGCGCCAGCGCCAGCGAAAGAAGGACGTGCACCGCAACCGACAGGCCCACGGCAATCAGTACACCGCGCCGGTACTCGGCGTTCCGCCGACTCCACGCCTGCGTCTTCTGCGGATGCTGTCGGTCCACGGAGCAGCGAACCTCTCGGGGGGGGCGTCCGGTGCGACCTCATCCTTTCAGAATCGGAACTCCTTCGGGATGACAACTATGCCGCTCTCGGTTGTTGTGAAGCGTTCCGCGTCCTCTTCGGAATCATAGCCGATCTGCGTCTTGGGGGGAATCCGCACGCCCTTGTCGACAATGACGCGGCGGAGCTTCGCGTAGCGCCCAACGTCGACATCCTCCATGAGAATGGACTCGAACACATAGCTGTGGCTGTTCGTTCTCACGCCGGGCGAGAGAACGCAACGCTGGATCCTGCCGCCAGAGATTATTGCGCCGGTGGAAACGATGGAGTCCACGGCAGCGCCCATCCTCCCCCCACCTCCGCCTCCGGCGAACACAAACTTCGCTGGAGGATGTCCTCCCTGGTACGTGTGAATCGGCCAGTTCGTGTCGTACAGATTCAGCTGAGGAATGATCTCCACAAGATCCATGTTGGCCGCCCAGTAGGCGTCCGTTGTCCCGATGTCGCGCCAGTAGCCGGGTTCATCCCCATCCCTGAACACGAACACCCTCACGTCCGCTCCCTGCTCCACCATCCTCGGGATCACGTCGTGACCGAAGTCGTATTTCCCGTCTGCGATCACTGACTCGAGGATCTCTACCATGGCGTCGGTCTTGAACACGTAGATTCCCATCGAGGCCAACACGCGATCGGGAGCGCCCGGCATCGTCGTCGGATGATCGGGCTTCTCTTGAAAGCCGCGCACGATCATCCGCTCATCTACCTCGACTATCCCGAGACCGGACGCGTCATCGATGCTGCGCTCCTGCACGCAGATTGTCACGTCGCCTCCGGACGCCGCGTGGAAAGCGAGGATCGAGTTGTAGTTCATCGCGTAGATATGGTCGCCCGATAGAATGAGTGTGAACCGCGGTCCGGCGCGATCGAGTAGATGTACATTCTGCCATATCGCATCGGCGGTGCCTCGGTACCAATCCTCACCGAGGCGCTGCTGCGCGGGCACGCTCTCAATAAACTCACCCACCCAGTGGCTGAGGAATCCCCACCCCTGTCTCAGGTGCAGCGCGAGCGACCGCGACTTGTACTGCGTCAGCACGAAGATCCGTTTGAGGCCCGAATTGATGCAGTTAGAGAGACTGAAGTCGATGATGCGATAGATGCCGCCAAACGGCACGGCAGGCTTGGCGCGGTCTCGCGTCAGCGGCCAGAGTCGCTTCCCCTTGCCTCCGGCCAGCACTATCACGATTGTCTCTCTGTTCATCCTATCTCCTCGCTGGATGCTACTCGTAGCGAACCATGTCTCCGGCATCGAGTCCCGAACCACTGACGAGCGAACAGATGGAGTACTTCTCCTTGATATCGGACGCCTCAATGACGCCGAGCAACTCCTCCTCAGCTCCCAGATCCAATCCTGTGACCGGATCGATCAGAGCCTCCCCCATCCTGTAGACGTTGAATCTCATCCCTGACGTGATGCCGATACTCTGTCCGGCGTTGAGGTAGATCTTCCCACCGGAGGCCTTGATGATCCGCCCGGTCCAGGGGACATCTTCGAGTGCCTCAACTATGCTCTCGACCAGATCCTCGATCGCCTCACGCGTGGCCTTGCCCACAAGCGTCTGATCGAATTTGCCGTCGTGCCCGAAGGAGAAATCCTGCGTTCTGAGCTTGAGTCCCATCTGCGTTTTCTCGTCCGATGCGGTCTCGGCCAGGATGATCTCCGCCGTCGTCGTGTCTATCAGACGGACGTCGATGGAGACGCGCGCCGTCGTCTTCGAAAATCCGCCGCCGCCCAACCCGGGAATGCTGCCGCCGGTATCGGATGCCATGTAGCCAAACTCGGACACCGAGCCGTAGACGATGGCTGCAACACCGAGGAGTTTTCCCAACTGAGGCGCGGTCTGGGCCGTGACCATCCCCGACTGTCCGAGGTTCTGCTCGGCAAGGACATGATCCAGCTGCTCACGCTCCATCACACTGAACGCGCCGGACTGAACAAGCGCGGTCACAAGCATGTCGGACATCCCGCGACCAGGATTGGGACCGGTCCAGTTCCAGCGGCTGCGGTCGCTCTTGTCCTCGAACTCGACGACCGCGATCATCTTCTTGAGACCCGCCGGCGCCTCGTCCTTCTTCGCTCCCGCGGGCGGTGAGACAGCAGCCACCACCAGGAACATGACCAGAATGGTCCACAGAGCCGTTCTTCTTGTCTTCATCAACACACCCTCCACATTGGCACGTCCCCCCGACACCCTTCAGCAGTCCGGAGTCCGCAAGAGTATTGAATCAACCACAGCTGTATTCTTAGGTCTAAGAGACGTGTCTGTCAAGCCTGTGCTTGTATCGGGATGCGTGAGGAGTATATTCATTGACAACGGTTGCCCACAGAAGGAAGAATGAAGCTGCTGCCAGACTTCCCGTAGCCTCCCCAAGACCGGACACGCTGATCCTACGATCTGCGCCAAGGAGAGTACCATGTCCGGATCGAAATCCCCGCAGATGCGGCGTACTCACATGAGAAATCTCGTCGGCCTTCTCCTGATCGTCACGCTGGTTCTCGTGTTTCCCACGTACGGCAGAGCAACTCCCGAGATGGACACACGCGCATTCCGATCCCCGAGGACGCGGGGCACCGTTATCTGGTACGACGACATGGAGAGCGGCGAAGCCGGCTGGAATCACCGAGACAACACGTGGGGCGTAGCGCCGCACTTTCATGTGAACACCTACATGGCCTTTGAGGGCGAACGCTCATGGTGGTGCGGTTCGTTCGATTTCGACTCGGACGGTGGATACGGAGACCAGTGGGACGATCGCCTTGAGCTACCTCTCATCGACGTGTCCGGCGCCGACTACCCGATACTCACATTCGCGCACTACTACCACTCCGAGCCGGGCTCCGATTTCACCTACGTGCAAGTGAAGGACGGGGGTGAATTCACAGATCTGAACCCGGGCTACTGCGGTCTGATACCCGGTGGTTCCTGGCAGGACTTCGGTGTCTACGGATACGTTGTCGAGGGATACGACCACCCGCTGGAGCTTCGCTTCCGCTTTCTCTCGGACGGCACGATCTCAGATGAAGACGGTGGCTTCGACTCGATCGGCGGCGCGTACCACGTTGATAACATCAAGGTCTTCGACTACTACGGCGGTGAGACGTACTTTCTCGACGATGTCGAGAACGGAGGTCTCTGCAATCCCAGCGTGCGTCCGGCCGTGGGAGACTACTGGCACATCACTGACAGGCGGTGCGCCGCCTACAGCGATCCATGCAGCTGGTGGTGCGGAGACGACGCCGATACCGGCCACATCCCGCCCAACCTGGACAATCGTCTGGAGTCACCGGCGGTCGACTTGAGCGGCCTCGATCGCTCGGTCGCCTGCACGCTGCGCTACATGCTGCACGCCGAAGTGCCAACCGTGGATAACGACTACTGGAGCGTCTACGCATCGGTAGATGATGGAGCATCGTGGTATCAGTTGGGAGCGTACTGGGGTGACTTCGAGTCGTGCGACGGTTGGGGAAACGCGGGCGTTACCGGACACGGCATTACGCATCTCTTCCCTGGGACATCATTCAAGTTCATGATCCGCTTCTTCACGACATCGAACGGATGCGGACCGGGGGTCGCGGGAGGAGCCGGGATTGCGCTCGACGACATCTGGCTTGAGACAACGGATGTTCCGGTTGAGCGCAAGAGCTGGGGTAGGATCAAGGCGCTGTATCGATGAATCCCAACCCGCGAATGTGGTTTTTTGTGTTGACAATGTGGGATCCGCGGCCAAGAATCAGTCGTAGCTGGCCTATCCGCCGCCGATCGAGCGGAGAGAGACGATCTCATGCGCAAAGGAGGTCCTATCATGACTGCAAGGACTGTTCTCGTAGCCCTCGCGGCAGTCGTACTGTTTTCCCCCATCCTCCCAGCCAGACAGCAGGCGTCGGTCGCCGACTATTCCGACCTCGGCCCCCGGCCCGCCATGCTCTGGTTCGACGACATGGAAAGTGGAACCAACGGATGGACGACTGTGGATGAGACGGCTGTCGCCACTCCGCATTTCCATGTTGACACGTACATGGCCTACGACACGAACCACTGGTGGTGTGGTAACTTCGCATACGACACCAATGGCGGCTACGGCAACACATGGACCGACCTTCTCATCATCCCGACGACGGATGTGAGCACCGCCTACTATCCCATTCTCACATTCGTGCATTACTACGACAGCGAGCAGGATTATGATTTCACGTATGTCGATGTGAAAATCGGCGGGGTTTTCACAGCGCAGAACGCCGGGTACTGCGGCCTGATCAGCGGCGGCACCTGGGTCGACTTAGGTGCGTACGGCTTCGTGCTCAATGTGGCTGACAATCCTGTAGAAGCTCGCTTCCGCTTCGTATCGGACGGCGCCTATTCCGATGAGGATGGCGACTACGACTCGGTCGGAGGCGCCTATATGGTAGACAACGTGACGATCTTCGATTTCTACGGCGGCGCCGTCTACTTCCTGGACGACGTGGAATCGGGCGGGCTCTGCACTCCAGCAGTCCCCGCGTCATCAGGCGACTACTGGCACCAGATCACACGTGCGTGCCCGGCATACAGTGACCCGACCAGCTGGTGGTGTGGAGATGACGCAGATACCAGTCTCATCCCACCAGATCTCTCCAATTCCCTCATCTCACCGCAGGTGGATATCTCCGGTCTCACCCCCGCGTCGGCCTGTACTCTCTTCTTTGCCCTCCACGCCGAGGTACCGCAGGTGGACAACGACTACTACACGGAGTCGGTGACAGTCGACGGAGGGGTAGTCTGGAACCAGGTCGGAGCCTGGTGGGGCGATTTCGGGCAGTGTGACGGGTGGTCCGCGCACGGTCTCGACGGCATCGATATCACGGATCTCCTGCCGGGGACGTTCTTCCAGTTCAAGTTGACCTTCAACACCACGGACAACGGCTGCGGGCCCGGGACCGCGGGCGGCGCAGGCATCATGCTTGATGACACATGGCTCATGGAGACTGAGATCCCGGTCGAGCGCTCGAGTTGGGGCACGATCAAGTCCTTCTATAGATAGCATAGTATAGAGAGAGCTTACGGCGTGAGTACGGATCACTAATAGAACGCCCCCGGCGACTGCCGGGGGCGTTCTCACGGCAACCATGCTGGTGGAGCGGAACAAGCCGCAACGTATGCATGAAGCCAGCGTCAGAGTATCAAGGAACGCAGGCCAGTCGCGATGATGTGGTGCGCGGTTCATAAATCCTTGACGAATCCGTTGGATTAGGTTAAAATATGGTAATAGTTGTAGTTATGGTTGTTATTGTCGGCTCAAGGAGGATGCAGATGCGGCTGTCTGAGCGTCGGATCGTATTGTCTTCAGCCCTCGTGGTCGTCATGATCATGTGTCTCTGGGCTCCGGCCGCGCTCGCGGCCCCTTCACTTGCATATTCGATGGAGTTCTCGTCTCACGAACTCGTGACCTCACGCGTGACCGGGTACGATGTCATAGAGATGAAAGGCCTGAGATCCACGCTCGAACTGGGTCGCCCGGAACTCCCGGTCGCATTCATACGATTCGCTCTCCCTGACGGGATGACGGCCTCGAGCGCATCAGCGACGGTCGCGCGAGTGAGCGTGCTTCCCGAAAGATTCAGAATCCGACCGGTCCAGCCGCAGATCCCGCTCTCGCTCCCGAGGATCCCGGAGTGGATCGACCCCGAACCGAGCGTATATGAGTCGCCTGCGCCGTATCCTTCGATGGCCTGTCGCCTCATGGACACGGGCAACATGTCCGGACATCGGGTTGCGACGGTTGCGGTCTACCCACTCCAGTACAGTCCGCTCGACGGCAGGCTTACGCTGAATGAGAGCATCACTGTCACTCTCGAACTCGAGCGGGACACGAGAGTATCTCGGGTCCCCGCGAGACGATCTGAACGGGCGGATGCGGTTGTGGTCGGGAGGGTCAGGGACTTCGTGGTCAATCCGTATGATGTTGAGGCGGCTTCCACCCTCACGACAAGAGATGATCAAGTCGACTATCTCATCGTGACAAGCTCAACATACGAGTCCCTCTTCCAGCCTCTTGCCGACTGGAAGGAACAGAAGGGCCTCACAACAGAGATTGTTTCGACCTCCTGGATCTATGCGAACTACGACGGTGTCGACAACGCGGAGATGGTCCGAAACTGTATCATCGACTACTACGAGAACCACGGCACTCTGTGGGTTCTCCTGGGAGGCGACACCAATATCGTGCCGGCGCGTGCAGCCTACGCATACAACGTCGGAAGCGGAAGCGAGAATTCGCCGATCTGCGATCTCTACTACAGCGACCTCGATGGCACGTGGAACGGCGATGGCGACAGCACATGGGGCGAGATCACGCAGGACAGCATCGATCTCTATGCGGACGTCTATGTCGGCCGCGCTCCAGTGAACTCGACGACGGAAGCATCGCGCTTCGTCACGAAGGTTCTCACGTACGAGGGTTCTCCTGCCGGGAACACGCTCCCTACCGACTACCAGGAGAACATGCTCTTCCTCGCGGAAGTGCTGTGGACCGATCCATGGACCGACCATGCCATCTGCAAGAACTACATCGACGATGAATCGGTTCCCGGACAGTTCGATCCGATCACGAAGCTCTATGAAACGAACGGACTCCTGACGAAATCGCGAACCATGAGCAATCTCAACGCCGGTCAGAACATCACGAATCACAACGGCCACGCCCACTACAGTGTCCTCTGCATCGGCAGCTCGTCACTCTACCGCTCCGACTTCGATGGCATGAGCAACGGAGACAGGCAGGGCATCTTCGTGACGATCGGATGCTATCCGGCCGCCATCGACTACGACTGTATCGCCGAGCACTGGATGAACTCTCCCGGCGGCGGCGTGGCATTTGTCGGCAACAGCCGCTATGGATGGGGCTCGCCCGGTGGACCAGGCAACGGAACGTCCGATCGGTACGACCGCGAGTTCTTCAGCCAGCTGTACAACCACGGCAACGATATCATCGGCGTGGCCCACGCTGCTCACAAGGATGTGTTCGTCAGCGAAGCCCGTACCGATGGCTACACGCGCTACGTGCTCTACGAGCTGAATCTGTTGGGTGATCCTGAGATGAGGATATGGTCTCACGAGCCTTCAACCGCGACCGTTAACTGCCCCACGAGTATCCCGCTATCCGGTGAGCCGTTCGTTGTAACGATTCAGAATGATGATGGAGCCATTGAAGGCGTGTCCATCTACCTTCACAACGATGAGATCGATGCGGTCTTCACAACGGGCGCCGATGGAATCGCTGAAGTGGACATCGATCCGACTGTCGAGGGCGCTCTCTCCATGATGGTGACGGGACCCGACATGCTTCCTCACGAAGAGACACTCACAATCGTCGACCAGCCGTTGGACACGACCGCGCCCGACCCCATCGGCACGCTGATAGCTGCCGATCCGTTCGATCTGGGCGGCCTCGTGGAACTCGACTGGACGGGCTATGTCGCCCCCAGCGACTTTGCGTACTACAAGGTCTACCGCGAGTCCACGCCATTCGCGGACGTGTCCGGACTCACGCCCATCGCTTCCGGGCTGCTCGTGCCCGACGGCACGACTCTCGACGACACAACCGTGTCGAATGCGGAGCCATACTACTACGCGGTGATGGCGGGAGATCTCTGGGGCAACGAGGACAGTCTTGTTGACTGCGTCGGTCCGATAGCAGCAAGCGTGAACGCCAAGGTACTCCTGTGGGACGCCGACGACGGCGACATGCCGTTCGACGGAGTGAACGATACCTTCTCTGAGGAAGACGGCACGGAAGTGCCGTGGCTTCAGACGCTTGACTCGATAGGCGAGTTCTACATCTACTCCGAGACGCTGCCGGAAGATCTCAGTCCCTTCGACCTCATCATCTATCTGGGCGGGGTCATCAACTTCGGCGGCTTCAACGTACCGATGTCGGACGATGAAGCTGCTCAGCTCATCGCGTTCGTGGACGACGGCGGAAGCCTCTACACTGAGGAACCGAACTTCGGTGGCCAGTACAAGGTCAACGGAACCGAAACGACGCTGGATCTGTGGGAGCGCTTCCATTGCACGTACGCGATGGGGAACGGGAAGAGCATCGGGAACGTCCAGTCACTGGATGGCGCAACCGGAACTGTCATGGATGGACTCTACTTCACGTATGACTACCAGGCCGATCCGGATCAGTTCATCAGCAAGGTCGGCCCCGACGGCGAGCCCGGCAGTGCTCTGCTCTGGAGCGACCAGAGTCTCGAGTGCAGGGGAACGCACTATGTCGATCCTGCAACCGGATCACACCGCTACATGATACCGGTGATCCTCGGCGGCATGACGGGATCGGGATATCCATCGACGCATCTCGAATACGTGACCAGGATCCTCACGGATCTCAATCTCATCGGTAACACGGGAGTGGCTGACGCTTCTGCAGCGCTCCCGAACCGGCTCCACCAGAATGCACCAAACCCGTTCAACCCCACCACGACGATCAGCTACGCGGTAGGTCTCGAGGGCGCGCACGCACGCCTCGCCGTCTACGATGTCGCCGGCAGGCTTGTCTCAGTCCTGGTTGATGGACCAGCTACCGCGGGGAACCACTTGGTCGTCTGGAACGGGAAGGACTCGCGTGGCAGGCAGGTCTCATCCGGAGTCTACTTCGTCCGTGCCGCCATCGGCGATTGGGAAGACTCGCGCAAGATGGTACTCCTGAAGTAGTATCACCACAATCGAGGTTCGAGAGAGGCGGACAGGACCGGTCCCATGTCGGGATCAGGTTCTGTCCGCCTTCTTGTGTGTGAGTGGCGGTTGCAGTGATGCGCACTGCGGGTGTAGGAGTTGGGCAGGCATCACTTGCAGAGCATATGGTAAACCGAGCGCGTCATCGAGCGGATGCTCCTTGACGCGCTCGGTAAATTATGCTACAATATCTTCAATAGAAACAATCAAGCTGGCATTCGCATCCGGCAGCTGCATCAGGGGAGAAACACCGCTCACCACACTGCTACCGTCCTGAAAGAGCCGACATTGATGATCTGACGCATCGTGAAAGCGATGCCCAACGGTAGCTCTGAGCGCGGTAATGTTTCTCTGTTTGTATCCGCGTGACTTGCACCGGGATCGGGCGTACGACAATGCGCTTCGATCCCGTTCTTGTCCCTGAGGCGCTCGAACCGAAAACACAAGCGGTGAAGGAGGAAGTGATGACCCCCAGATTGGCAGCTCTCACCTTGGCTCTCTGTCTGATCGCGTTGGTCGCCCTCTCAGCAGCGGCAACAGGTCCATCTGTGGATCTCCCTGTTGATGTGTCACAGATTGAGATCCTGCAGGAAGACGGTTTCTCGAAGCTTGCTCTCGAGGGACATCGCTCGCTCGCCGAGGTCGGCGCGCCCGCTATCCCTGCAAGAGTCATCCACTTCGTGATCCCGGCGGACATGGCGGTGGAAGACATCATCATCTCGTTCACAGCCGAGGAGGAACTGCCGGGCGTCCACAGGGTTCGTCCCGTTCAGCCCGAGGTTCCCATCGGCGAGACGCCACCCCGGGCCGATCCGGACGCCTCGATCTACGAGAGCGACGCCATCTACCCTTCGGACCGTGCGGTCTTTCTGGGTGACGGATATCTCGGAGGCTACCATATCGCCAGCATAGCCCTCTCCCCTCTCAGGTACCACCCACTGTCGGGCAGACTGGTTCTCACAACCGACCTCTCCGCACAGATCAAGCTCGTGGCGAGTGTCGATCGGTCGGCGCCTCGCCACCGGATAACGGCAAGCTCGGACGAGCGCTATCGCAGCATCGTCCGTGGGCTCGTCGAGAATCCCGAGGATGTAGCCGCGTTCGCGAAACAGTCGGTTGAGGTGGTGGATGGAACGGGCGCCGGCGCGTTCGCCCCTCGGTACGGCCCTTCTCTCGAGGGGAGCCTTGTCGAGTACGTCATCATCACCGATGAGAACCTGGCGCCCTGCTTCCAGGATATCGCCGACTGGAAGACGAAGAAGGGTGTGCCGGCCGTTGTCAAGACCGTCTCGTGGATCAACGCCAACTACACAGGTGGCAGCGACACGGCGGAACGGATTCGGTTGTTCATTCAGGATGCCTTCGCCTCCTGGGGAACCACATATGTGCTTCTGGGCGGGGATACGAACATAGTACCCATTCGCTTCATTCGCTCTTCATACTATGGTGGATGGGACATCTCAACAGACCTGTATTACAGCGACCTCGATGGAAACTGGAATGGTGACGGTGACAACTACTTCGGCGAAGGGTACGGAGGCGTATCATCCCCGGGTGACAGTCTGGATCTCTACCCCGATGTGTTCGTAGGAAGGGCCACTGTCACGAATATCATCGAAGCCGAAACGTTCGTGGACAAGACCATCTCCTACGTCGCGACGCCTGATCCCCTCTTCACTGAGAGGGATCTCTTTCTCGCCGAGGTCCTGTTCCCATACGACTGGCAACCGGGCGACTACGTGAGCACCGACGGCGCCGAGCATGTCGTGGAGCCAATGCTGCATCTCATCCCGCCGGCCATTCACACCTCGCTCGTCTACCAGAACTACTCACCTTTCCCGAGTTCCTTCCCTCTGAACAGGGTATCGATGATTGATTCGCTCGAACGCGGCTACAACATCATCTCGCACGTAGGCCACGGGAACAAGGACATCATGCGGGCGGGATTCGAGAACTACGTCACGATACAGGATGTCGACGCTCTCACGAACGGAATCAGCAAGTCGGGTCTCATCTGGATGCTCAACTGCACCTCGACCGCCATCGAGTACGACTGCATTGCGGAGCACGTGCTCAACAACCCTGGCGGGGGTACAGCGTTTGTCTACGGCCCGACGAGATTCTGTTTCCCGACCACGGCAAAGGACTACTACTACTCCTGGTTCGAGTATCTCCACGCGTTCGACACAACTCGCGCCGGGGTGGTCAGCGCGATGTGCAAGGTTCCGTATGTCGCCGAGTCAGCCTATGACAACACGGACCGCTGGACCCAGATGAGCTTCGTCCTGCTCGGAGACCCTGAAGCTCGGCTCTGGACTGCGAGACCGGCCGGCATGACGGTCGTGCACAACAACACCGTGCCACTCGGCCAGGTCGCTCTGGCGGTTTCGGTTTCGAACCCTGCGGCGGTCGACAGTGCGCTCGTGTGCGTCGTCAAGGACGGCGAAGTCTATGCCACGGGGTTAACGAACGCGTCCGGCCAGGCGCTCCTGTCCTTTGCTCCTCTGACAACCGGCTCGATGACGATCACTGTCACGGCCGCCAACCAGCTGCCGTATGAGGACACGATCGTCGTCACCTCATCGGCCGGGGCATACGTCACCGTGAGATCGGTCACACTCGACGACGACGCGGTCGCACCGAGTGACGGGAACGCCAACGGTCTGCCCGAAGCCGGTGAGAGCATCGAGATCAGCATGCTCATCGGAAATGCCGGGCAGACTCAGGCGACTGCCGTAACCGCTACGCTCACGAGCACCGACCCGGCGATCGCAATCATCGACGGAACGGAGTACATCGGCGACATCGCTGCGACGAGTGAGATGCCGCTCTCGGCTCCTTTCGCCATCACGATTGCCGATACGTGCCCCAATGAGTATGAGACTGTTCTTGAGGTCGAGTTCTCTGAGGGAACTCGTCTCTCATGGATAAGCGAGTACACGCTCCGCGTGTTCCGTCCGATCCCGGTCCAGCTCAGGAACCACGCGAGCGATGACGGAAACGGCGACGGCATCCCCGACATCGGTGAGCACCTCACTCTGACGATCGATATCCTCAATGAGGGTGACGGCGACGCCGACCTGGTCACAGGGACCCTCCGCTACCCCGGCGCTGAGGTTACTATCACCGACAGTACCGACAGCTGGGGTGACATCGCAGCAGGACAAGAGGTGGCGAGCGCGGGCAGCTTTGAGTTCGACATCGTGTCAGCCGTGACACAGCCGTTTGAACTCGAACTCTCCGACGAGGATGGCAAAATCTGGACGTTGCTCTTCGACCTTACGCCTCCAGCAGAACCGCTCAATCTCGCCGGACGCGTCAAATCGACGACCATCTATCTCACGTGGGATCCCACGGACGACGTCGATCTCTGGGGATACAACATCTATCGCGCCGAACACCTCGCGGGACCATACTCACAGGCCAACAACGGCACAGTTGAACTCATCTCCTACTTCGAAGATGCCGGCCTGGATGAGAATACTCGCTACTACTACGAGGTCGCGGCGATCGACTCCTCCGGCAACGAGGGCGATCACTCGGATATCATCGAAATAAGCACGAACCCCCCGAGTCAGCCGGGCTGGCCACTCCCAGGCGGCGAGTCCATATACGGGACGCCTGCCCTTGTTGACATCGATCTCGACGGTGACCTCGAACTCCTCGTGGGCGCAGGCCACATCTACTGCTGGCATCACAACGGCGTCGAGTACCGGGACGGGGACGGCGACCCGAGGACCGAAGGCGTCTATGAGGTTGACGGACAGGGCGGCTACAGGTCCTCAATAGCCGTGGGTGAGATGGACGGCGACCCCTATCCGGAAATCGTCTGCGCCGCGTGGGCCAATGTGGGCGATCCCCAGCCGGAATACGAGATCTTCGCCTGGAACGCAGAGGACGCCACCGTGCTTGACGGGTGGCCGAAGACAACGACCAAGTTCTGCTGGGCGACGCCCGCTCTCGGTGACCTCGATCATGACGGACTCGACGATGTCGTGATCCCCTGTGCGGACGGCTTCGTTTACGCCTGGAGCGCGAACGGCTCTGAGCTGATCGATGGAGACAACAACGCGGCGACGGACGGCGTCTTCGCCGATCTGATGGCTTCGTGGGCATACGGATCGGCCGTTATCGTCGATCTGGATGGAGATCACGAGCTGGAGATTCTGGTTCCATCACGCTCAGAGAGCATCTACTGCTTCAACCCCGACGGGACGCGGGTCCCGGGCTGGCCCGTTCGCATATCGGAGAAATCGATCGGATCCCCCTGCGTCGCAGATCTGGACGGCGATGGAGATCTTGAGGTATTGGCTGCGGCGGATGACGACTCGCTATGGGTGTTCGACCACGAAGGTATGGTGCTTCCCGGCTGGCCGAAGAACGTCGACATGGGCGGGGACTTTCCTCCCTCTCCCACCGTCGCCGACATCACCGGCAACGGTCAACTCGAGATTATCCAGGCAGGAGTCGATGGCAGTATCTATATATGGACCTGGTACGGCTCCAGTCTGCCGGGGTGGCCTCAGATGATGGATGAGGGAACCCACTCGAGTCCTGCCGTCGGCGACATAGATGGCGACAGCGACTGGGAAATCGTCATCGGATGCAACAGCGGCAAGGTCTACGCCTTCGATGACGACGGCAGCATCCTGGCCGGATGGCCGATCCAGACTGATGCCGAGATCTATTGCACGCCGACCCTCGTCGACTTCGATGATGATGGTGACGTAGAGGTCATCGTCTCGGGTATGGACGCCAACGTGTATGTCTGGGACGTCGAGGGTGACTACGACGACGGCAGCGGTGTCCAGTGGGCGACGTTCCGGCACAACTTCCTCCGGAATGGATTCTTCGGATATGAGGAGCCGGTTGGTGTGCACGAGGGTGGGGTTACGACGCACGGCCGAATGGTCCTGGAACAGAACTTCCCGAACCCGTTCAATCCGACCACTACCATCGCTTTCCTCGTGCCTGATGGGGGCGCTGCGGTTGAACTCGGCGTCTTCAACGTCGCCGGTGAGCATGTGCGGACGCTTCTCGCAGAGGAGATGTCTGCCGGGCGGAAGACGGTAGTATGGAACGGGCTTGACGACCACGGCGAACGTGCATCATCCGGAGTCTACTTCGTGAGACTCACTTCCGATGCCACGAAGCTGACGAAGAAGGTCGTTTTGCTGAAGTAGGCCGGGCGGCCTACCGTCGGTACGACCACGGCGTGACGCTACAGCAGGAAGGGCCGGGCACGATGTGCCCGGCCCTTCCACATATCTGCATACGATCGGCCTACGATCAGTCGTCATGCTCGGCCAGGAACCCGTAGAGCTCGTCGACCCGTTGGTGAATCGCCTCCTGCTCGTTCGAGAGCGCCTTGACCTTCATCCCGTCGCCGTAGACCGCTGGATCCGTCAGCGCGATCAGGATCTCCTCGAGCCTGCTCTCTCCAACTTCTATTCGTTCTCGTGCCTCTCGCAATTTCCTGCGAAGAGCCTTCTTCGCCGGCGAGGCGTTCTGCCGTTCCTCGGCCTCCCGACGTTTCTGTTCCTTGCTCTTGGGTCCACCGCTTCTTCTCTTACCGGTCTTTGCGGGAGCTTCCCCGTCCGAACGCCCGGAGTGCCGCAAGCCTCCCAGAGCGCTGCGCGGGCCTCCCGAGCTCCCCCCTCCGCGTGAGACGTTCTTCTCTTCTGCCTCGCGCTTCTTGGCCCAGAGATAGTCACTGTACGTACCGATGTACGTCCGCAGCGTTCCGCCACCGACCTCGATGACCTTGGTCGCTATCGCGTCCATGAACGAGCGGTCATGCGACACGAAGCAGATCGTGCCCTCGTATCGAGAGAGCGCTCCTTCGAGGACCTCTCGCGATGCGACGTCCAGATGGTTTGTGGGTTCGTCGAGGAGGAGCAGGTTGGCCGATCTGAGCAGCATCTTGGCGAACGCGAGACGGCTCTTCTCTCCGCCCGACAGCACACTGACTCGCTTGTCGATGTCGCTGCCGGTGAACATGAATGCTCCGGCCAGGCCGCGGAGCCTCGGTCGCATGTCATTGGGAGAGACAGTCTCGAGCTCACCCAGCACGGTGTTGTTGAGGTTGAGCTCTTTGGTCGGATCCTGACCGAAGTACTGCATCGTGACGTTGTGCCCGAGTTTCCTCTCGCCACGTGCTATCGCGATTTTGTCGGCGATGATCTTCATCAGTGTCGATTTGCCGGCCCCATTCACGCCGACCAGTGCCGCGCGATCTCCGCGGATGATCTCAAGATCCAGACCGTCGAAGACAACATTGTCACCGTATGATTGACGGATTCCCTTCAGGGAAACCGTCACCGCTCCGCCCCGCTCAGGCTGCGGGAACTTGAAGTGTATCGCCTTGGTACTCCGTGGAATCTCCGTAAGCTCGATGCGTGCGATCATCTTCTCGCGGCTGTGAACGAGCGGCGCCTTCTTCTTGTCGCCTTTCCACCTGTCCACGAATCGCTGGAGGTGCGCGATCCTCCGCTCCTCCTGACGCCTGGTTGCCATCAGCACGTCGCGCTGTTTCTCTCGCTGCTCAAGAAAGGACGTATAGCCACCCGTGTAGTCGGCGATCCCCGTGGAACTGAGCTCACTGATGCGGGAGACGACTCTGTCAAGAAACGAGCGGTCGTGAGAAACGAGCACCACAGCTCCGGGATACGTCGACAGGTACTCCTCAAGCCAGATGATGGATTCCAGATCCAGGTGGTTCGTGGGCTCATCCAGGAGAAGCACTGTCGGGCACGCGAGCAGGAGCTTCGCAAGTGCGATCCGCATCTGCCACCCGCCGCTGAATTCCTCAGTCATCCTCCTGTGGTCATCTTGGGTAAATCCTAGACCGGACAGAACCTCCGCGACACGTGTCTCGATCGTGAAGCCTCCCATCACATCGAAGCGGTGCTGGAGATCCGCATACTCCCGCATGACGCGCGCGTGCTCGCTTCCATCCGGGTCGGTATCGGCCATGAGATGCTCGAGGTCGCGCATGCGCACCTCCATCTCGAGGAGTTCGCCGTGGACGGTCATCACCTCATCGAACAGCGTCCGTCCGGATACGGTGAGTTCCTCCTGAGGCAGGTAGCCGTACGTCGTGCCCTTTGAGGCAGAGATGGTCCCGGCATCGACCCCCACATCCCGCATGATCAGTCGGAGAAGCGTGGTCTTTCCACAACCGTTCGGCCCGACGAGACCGACGCGGTCCCGGTCCCCGACACGCCAGCTGAGATTTCGGAACAGGGGCGTTCCGCCAAAGGAAATGCTCAATTCACTCAGAAGTACCATGCGCTGCCTTCTCTTAAAGAGGAACTCTGTGAACTTCAGGAGTATACTACGAATGGCAGTGGCGCATCCAGTCCAGCCGGTGATATGGTCATTCCAGCATCGTAGACCGGTGTCGCATCTGGGCTCTCATCATGCCCTTCCACATACGGAGGCCTCCATGTTCGAACAGCTGGCACTGGATTCTACTTCGGGCGCTTCCGCGATCATGCGGGCGGCTGCTCTCGAGATGGCCGGGATGGCGGAAGCCTCGAAAGCGGCCGACCCTGGGGAGTTCTGGGAAGAGCTGACGACCGCTTGCACGGAGCTTGCCAACGCCCAGCGGGAAATGGCACCGGTTATCAACCTCGCCGGAGAGATCCTCTCAGCCACCCAGCGTGTGGTTCTCTCCGGGCTCAGCATAGAGGCACTGAGAGGAATGGTCGCGATGGCATGCGAGCGGGCCATCGAACGTTCGGAAATGGCGACCGAACGCATCGGGAGGAAGGGATGCGAGATTGTGACGAATGACGTCACTATCGTGACGCTCAGCACGAGTGAGTGTGTACTTGCAGTTTTGCGGCAGGCACGCGAGACGGGAAGGAACTTCCGTGTCCTTATGTCTGAGTCGCGCCCGGTCCTGGAAGGCGTGACCCAGGCCCGTCGGATATCGGCACTTGGAATCGAGGTCGTCCTCGTCGTGGACGCCGCCCTTCCCCGTCGCATCTCTGAATGTGGGCTCGTACTCATTGGCGCTGACAGCGTGACCTCAAAAGAGATCGTGTGCAAAACGGGCGCCTACCCTCTTGCGCTCGCCGCCAGGGAGCATGATGTGCCCATGGTTGTGGCAGCTCCCATGGATAGGTTCATCCCTGAAGCGCTCGCGGGGAACAGGAACCGTCTCGCCGATCCGAGCCAGATCCTCAGTGACCCACCGGCTCACCTCACCGTCGAGAACGGCTACCTCGAGGCTGTCCCGCTCGATCTCGTGAGATCCGTGATCACAGAGAAGGGGATCCTTGACCGCACGGAGATCGAGGAGCAACTCCGGAGACGTCCCGTAGCCCCTGCCCTACTGCAGATCCTCTTTCCTCGGAAGTAGGCCCGCGATACCGAAGTGGGCCGGCTTCCTTACCCAGCTGCGTGGGTCACCATGTACCCATGCGTTCCCTAGGGGCCGCAAGATTCGGGTGGACACTGCTCCCGGCAGACTGATAGAATTGGTAACTTGGCCGCGCATTCCGGGTACCGGTGCTCCCCGGGTCGGGCCGAGAGCAGACCGCAAAGGCCCGGGCCGTGCGATTCCGGACGAGCGCGGGATCTGACTAAACCACCCAACGAACACCGCAAGTTACAACGGAGGCAGTGATGGCGGAGAGGAAACTCGTCAGCACGGTAGCACCGGACAAGGTGCATGAGACGTTGGGCAAGTACATACTTGCCGACGGGTTCGACATGGTTCTCGATCTCGAAAAGAGCAAGGGAGCCTATATTCACGATTCCCGCACAGGGAAGGACTTCCTCGATTTCTTCACGTTCTTTGCGTCCTCCCCCATCGGGCTCAACCATCCCAGACTCACGGACCCCGCGTTCGTGGCGAAGCTGGGCAGAGTGGCCATCAACAAGCCCTCAAACTCAGATCTTTACACGACGGAGATGGCCGAGTTTGTTGACACGTTCGGCAGATTCGCCGCGCATCCCAAGCTCAAGCACCTCTTCTTCATCAGTGGAGGAGCTCTGGCCGTCGAGAACGCTCTCAAGACCGCGTTCGACTGGAAGGTACGCAAGAACATCGCAGCAGGTGTGAACACGTCCGACATGCCGGACAACGAGGTGAAGGGATCGAAGGTCATCCACTTCGAGCAGGCGTTCCACGGCCGGTCCGGCTACACACTGTCCGTGACCAACACCTTCGACCCAAGGAAGACCCAGTACTTCCCCAAGTTCGACTGGCCCCGCATCCTCAATCCCAAGGCGAGGTTCCCTCTCGAGGGCGAAAATCTGGCGGCCACTGAGAAGGCCGAGCGTGAGGCCATTTCGCAGATAGACAAGGCGATCGCGGACAACCCCAATGACATCGCAGCCATACTGATTGAGCCGATCCAGGGCGAAGGCGGAGACAACCATTTCCGTCCTGAGTTCTTCCAGGCGCTGCGCCGGATCGCCGACGAGCAGGATATCCTTCTGATCGTCGACGAGATCCAGACGGGTATGGGAATGACCGGAACGATGTGGACCTTCGAGCAGCTCGGGTTCGTTCCCGACATCGCGTGCTTCGGCAAGAAGGCCCAGATCTGCGGGATCATGGCCTCCGACAGGATCATGGAGGTAGAGGACAACGTCTTCGCCGTGTCATCAAGGATCAACTCGACATGGGGCGGCAACCTGGTCGATATGGTTCGCTGCCAGCGCTACATCGAGGTGATCGTCGAAGAGAATCTCGTCGAGAACGCGGCTTCAATGGGCAAGCGCTTCCTGGACGGCATAACCGGCATCGCGAATGATTCCGGCGGCAAGATCACCAACGTTCGCGGTCGTGGACTGATGTCCGCGTTCGACCTGCCTTCGTCCGAGATGCGCGATGGGCTTCTTGGCCGGCTCGCCGGATACGGAGTCATGGCTCTCTCTGCCGGTCCATTGGCGGTACGATTCAGGCCACCTCTCAACGTTCTGTCCACAGAGGTCGACACGGCCCTCGATGCAATAACAAGAGCAGCAAAGGAGTTATAGTTGAGGCACCTGAGCCTCACAGTAACTCTCGTACTGCTTAGTATCCTCGCCGTCGCTGGGGGGAGCGCAGCCGCTCCCCCGGCGCCGGCTCCGGCACCGTGCGTCTGTAGTGTCTCCGCCTATGATGTTCCTGACGATGGCGGAGGAGCAATCGCGGTCTCCTGGGAACTTGCGACCACAACCATCTCTCCTGCCGTGACGCGGTTCGAGGTACTCCGCTACGCGGCCGGTGAAGAGCCTGCCTCCATCGGCGAAGCGCCACCCAGGGATTCCGGCTTCGTCGATGCGGACGCCGATCACGGCAGAACCTACCAGTACATCGTTCGTACACACACGATAGACGGATTCGTTGATTCGGTCCCGAGCGACGCCGCCATTGCGACGGCCCAGTGGTTCGCTCACGGACGGGTCAGTTCTCTCATCGCCGTCATCCTCGTCTGCGGTTCGATCATCTTCTTTATCGTCCGTGCCAAGGCGGGAACTGAGCTTTTCATACGGAAGATACCGGGACTCGACGCCGTTGACGACGCCGTGGGACGGGCCACAGAGATGGGACGGCCGGTGCTGTATGTGCCGGGAATCGAGACTGTGAGCGAGGTCGGGACGCTTGCTGCGCTCACGATCCTTGGCCACGTGGCCAAGAAGGTAGCGCAGCACGGCACGCCGCTTCTGGTCCCGACGGCAGATCCGATCGTCATGACCACGGCACAGGAGATCGTGAAACAGGCCTACGCCGAGGTGGGACAGTCGGACAGATTCGATCCGTCGAGCGTCTTCTACCTCACATACGACCAGTTTGGATACACGGCGGGCGTGGACGGCATCATGGTCCGCGAGCGGCCCGAAGCCGTTTTCCTTCTCGGCTACTTCGCCGCAGAGTCACTCATTCTGGCGGAGACGGCGCACGAAATCGGGGCCATTCAGATATCGGGTACGAAGGAGACATCACAGCTGCCGTTCTTCGTCGCGGCTTGCGACTACACACTGATCGGTGAGGAAATCTTCGCTGCTTCGAGCTATCTGTCGCACGAACCCGTCATGTTGGGCAGTCTCAAGGGTCAGGATCTGATCAAGATCGGAATCGTTTATCTGGTAGTCGGTCTGGTCATCTTGGCCTCGATCGGGTACGCGATCGCGCCCGATGGAACATCGGCGCTGTCCGGAGCGTTGGAGACAGTGAAACAGTGGATGGCAGGGAGCTAGCCGAACAATGAAGAGAACCGTACCTCTTGTCATCACATTCCTGACCGGGTTCTTTCTGATTGTGGCGTTCTTCATCCCACACGAGCCGTTCGGTGAACTTGAGCAGCGGCTGCTGGTGTGGTTTGCGATCGTTTCGGGCTTCACGATGCTCCTCGGAGTCGATAACCTGATCAGATCCCACGCCAAGCGAATCGCCAGAACGGACACAGGGTGGGGACACAGCATCGCGCTCCTGGTGGGACTTGTCGTTACCGTGGTGGTTGGAGCGATCGGCTTCGCACGCTTCGGGAGCCCGTTTCACATGCAGTCCCCGTTCATGTTCGTATACACATACGTCATCGTGCCGCTGCAGGGCACGATGTTCGCACTTCTCGCGTTCTTCATCGCGTCCGCGTCGTACCGGGCCTTCAGGGCCAGAAACACCATCGCCACGCTGCTTCTGGTCTCCGCCATCATCGTCATGCTTGGCAGAGTGCCGATAGGCGCAGCGATCTCGGATTTCTTCCCGGCGGCGCAGGAGTGGATAATGGATGTCCCACAGCTCGCAGCGAAGCGTGGAATACAGATAGGAGCGGCGCTTGGCGCCGTCTCAATGTCTCTCAGGATCATACTCGGCATTGAGCGAAGCTACCTCTCGTAGCGAGGGCAGCCACTCAGTGGATTGGAACGTACGCAGAAGAGCATAGGAGCGAATGTTGGAGAGCGCCCCGAAGAGAGGCTTCTGGGAAGCAATGAATAACCTCGACCGGAGGATCATCTTTCTGATCCTGCTTGTCTGCGTCGCGATTCCGCTGCTTCTGAATGTGGGCGCCCCGATCCCACCGACACGACCAGTGCAGCTCGCCTACGATGCCGTAGAATCACTAGAGGCCGGGGACGTTATGATGGTCTCGATAGACTTCGACGCCACATCGGCGCCGGAGCTCATGCCGATGCTGCGCTCGGCCTTGAGACACGCGTTCTCAAAGGACGTGAAGGTCGCTATGCTCGGTCACATTGCCATTGGTCTTCCCCTGGGACACATGGCGCTCGAGGAGATCGCAGCAGAGTACGACAAGGAGTACGGCATCGACTACGTCGACCTCGGCTACCGTCCCGGCTACATCGCCGTGATGATCGCCATGGGCCGTGACATCGGCGACATTTTCGCGAGCGACTACCGAGGCACGCCGCTCGCCGAGCTTCCCGTCATGACCGGGGTGCGCTCCTACGACGACATCGAACTCCTTTTCGGGTTCGAGCATGGCGCCGTCATCGACTACTGGGTGCGCTACACACAGGCCAGATTCAGCCAGAGAATGACCTTCGGAACAACTGCCGTGATGGCCCCGGACGCATATCCGTATCTCCAGGCAGGACAGATCGAAGGACTTGTCGGAGGACTCAAAGGGGCCGCGGAGTACGAGAATCTGATCGGCCATCTTGGGCTGGCCACCAGAGGTATGCCGGCTCAGCAATGGGCGCATCTGCTCGTCATAGGATTCATCGTGCTCGGGAATCTGGGATACTTCTTCACGAGACGCAAGAACTAGCGTAGAGGCATCGAATGGGTTCGATGGGGACAATCATAGGAACGTGGCTCGCGGGCTTTCTCACGCTCGCCATTCTATCGTTTCTCTACAAGGACAACCCGTTCTACAAGCTGGCTGAGCACCTCTACGTGGGCGTGTCCGCCGGGTACTGGCTCATCTACGTGGTGTTCTTCGATGTCAAGCCGATGCTCATCGACACGTTCATGAATGAGACCGGCTTTGAGAAGTGGATCATCCTCATCCCCGGGGCACTCGGTCTGATAATGCTCTCCCGGTGGTTCCCGAAGATCGCGTGGCTATCCCGGTGGCCTATCGCTTTCACGGTGGGAATCGGCGCGGGCCTTGGGATCACCGCGAACCTGCAGGGCTATGTCCTCCCCCAGGTCACGGCCACGCTCCTGCCCGTAACTGGGTTCACTGTGACGGATTTGAGCAATATCGTTCTGGTCATCGGCGTCGTGACAACGCTCATGTACTTCTACTTCTCCAAACCACACAAGGGAGTGCTCGGCGCCGGAGCGAGGATCGGGATCGTGTTCATCATGATCTCATTCGGCGCGTCGTTCGGCTACACGCTGATGGCGCGGATATCCCTCCTGATCGGACGGCTCCACTTCCTCTTCCACGACCTTCTTCACATCCTGGACTAGTGCTGGATCAGATCCGCGTGGTGGGCTGGTGCTGGGCGAACTTCACATCCTGGACTAGTGCTGGACTGGTGAGTTCGAGGCTATCTATCCGGCCCAGCGCGACAGGTTCATGTCCGCGCTCAGTTCGAATGCCTCGGTTGCCGATGAGCGGTCGACCATCCTGACCGCGGCTCTGACCCCCCTGAAACCGTGTTGCATGAGAAGTCCAAGAGCGGACTGGTAGCGACCGCCGATGCCCGTCACAAGAAGTGTCAGGCCGGTGGAAGTGCACCTGCTCCAGATCTGCTGGAGGAGATTCAGCAGTACCGCGTCGGTATCGGCTTCGGGATGCACACACAGGATGTGGATGTACCCCCTGCCCGTTGTGTCCTGCCCCCGGTACGGTACCGTTCTGACGATCGCAAATCCCGCCACTGAGCCACCGTCCATGGCCACGAAGGTTTCGCCCAGCCGATGTTCGTGCACGGCCTCGATCTCGCGCGTGTAGTCGAGTCCGGACACGATCGCATTGGAGATAGCGCGCATTCCATCGAGCATGCCGGGCTTCGCTGCTTCGTCACTCCCTCCCCAGAGAATGATATCGCCTGCGCCCATGCCGCTCAGATGATCTGCCTGTTGTATGAGAGAGAGTTCGAGGATCAGTGTGGGAAAAGTGACCGCATAGCCCGTCTTCGTGTAGAGACCAATGTTGTTTCCGCTCTCCGGCATGGTCTCAAGACCGATGATCCGGCAGTTCTTTCTCAAGTGAGTGGTGACGCCTTCGATCAGCGCCCGTCCTATGCCCAGACCGTGGAACTGCGTAGCCACACCGAACGTTCCGAACCAACCTACTTCGCCCCACGTGCGAGCCAGGACGAATCCGATCATCGCTCCATCCGCGGCTATGGCAACGAGGTTCGCACCTGGGTCAAGAGATGTTGAGTATCTGAGTTCCTTGATGGTGCGCTCGGCGAGCGCGTCCTGAGGCTTGCGGTACATGCGATACCAGTCGGTGAAAACGCCGGCTTCGATCTCAGCTACAATCGCGAGGTCCTCATCGATCATCTGGCGTATCGCGAAATCAAGCGAATTCACAGTACACCCTCCGCTGTCTCAGGCGCCGGATCGGGCGCACATCGATGCGCCCACAGCCAGATCGGGCGCACGTCCCTGCGCCCACAGCCAGATCGGGCGCACGTCCCTGCGCCCACAGCCAGATCGGGCGCACCTACACGTATCCCACTAGCGAATCCGCCTTCGCGGTGGTCTCATTCAGGGCGCGGTCGAGCAGCTCGGTCGACAGTCCTTCCCCGGCGTCGCCCGGGTAGATCGGCTTCCCAAACACGATCGCACAGCGGGCGAACAGGACGGGAATCGTGAATCTATCCCAAGTGTTGCGAATCACCCATGCAGGTCTCGCACTTGTCGCGGCCGGGACGATCGGACAGCCCGTTGCCCGCGCCACTGTGAGAACGCCGGGCTTCGACTTCGCACGCGGCCCCCGGGGTCCGTCAGTGGCCACGGCTACTGAGTGGCCCAATGCAATCTCCTTGCGCATCGCGATCAGCGCCCTTGCCCCCCGTCTCGCGCTCGAGCCCGGCACAGCGGAATACCCGAATCTCGTCAGGACTCCGGCAGATAACTGACCCGCCCAGCTGACATCCGTATTGATCGCGATACGCCTGTCGCGAAACGAGTGGATGAAGAGAAAGAAACGCCCGTGCCAGAAAGCGAAAAGGATCGGTTCGCCCTTCTCAACAAGCCGGGAGTACCCCTCGTCAAGCGAAAACTCTATCCTGAGCGTAGCAACAACCGCCCGTATGAAACACGTCGCCACAAGAGAGAGGAAACGCATGAACAGATCCGAGCGCGTGATGCGCCTTCGTAGACGACGCGCCGCACTCCGCTGCGGGAGACGTCCGTCCGTCAACTAGAGTCCCTCTCTGATTGCGTCGAGGCGTGCGCGATTGTCGGGAGCCATCTCGAAGAACGACTCCAGCTTTTCGCAGACGTAGTCGCCGCAATGCGCGCAGTTGGCGAGACCTCGCTCGATCCCGCATTTCCGAATATCACAAACGGTACAGTGCTGGAAGACCCTCTCCCCTCCTGGGGAACAACCGTCGCAGTTGATCGCTTGTGGGGCGATCTCGACATCGAACATCTTCGACCACATCGCTGCAACCTCAGTACGCTTCGCATCATCATCATTCTGCGTTGCGATGTACGCGCCACACTCATGACAGTGCAGACCGCAGATCGCAATCACTTCGTTGCTCATCGGTGCGCCTCCTGCATGTAGATCCCTGAGCGGTCGTGGATTCTCACTGATGGCCCGTCAGTCCGTCATGTTATCAGGAACCCAACGAGAGGGATACAGCCAGATCATTCCCCAGCATCGGATAGATCACGGTTCTTAACATACGTGTCCAGCCACTCCTCCGTCTCCCACAGAAGATGGAGGATGGACTCCCGCGCGCGGTAGCTGTGACTCTCATGAGGGAGCATCACGAGCCGGACGGTTCCACCCAACCCCTTGATTGCACCGTAGAAGCGCTCACTCTGCATCGGGAATGTGCCAGAGTTGTTGTCGGCCTCTCCGTGCACCATGAGAAGCGGCTCATTCACCTTGTCGGCATGCATGAACGGCGACATCGCGAAGTAGACCTCGGGGGCTTCCCACAACGTGCGGTCCTCCGACTGAAATCCAAACGGAGTCAGCGTCCTGTTGTAGGCGCCCGTCCTGGCCAAGCCCGCAGCGAAGAGATCAGAGTGCGCCAGCAGGTTCGCGGTCATGAACGCACCGTACGAGTGACCGCCGATCGCGATCCTGTCACGATCCGCAGCAGCGCTTCCGACAACCTCGTCGACGGCGGCAGCAGCGCTCGATACAAGCTGTGAGACATACG
Source organism: Candidatus Eiseniibacteriota bacterium (assembly GCA_030622115.1). Taxonomy (GTDB): domain Bacteria; phylum Joyebacterota; class Joyebacteria; order Joyebacterales; family Joyebacteraceae; genus Joyebacterum. The sequence goes on along the minus strand of JAUXGN010000003.1, from coordinate 43,851 downwards.
TGTCGTTCGGATCTTCATCTCCCTCACCAACGATAGCCATCGCAGGACCGTCCAGAACCGAGTAGCCCTGCGTGAGCCAGAGGAGCGGCGACCACCACCCAACGCGATCGAACCGGTATGGCGAGTCGTCTATCTGACCGGCCGCGTCGGCGCTCTTGAATTCGCGCGGGTAGGCCCACATGACCATCGGCGGGGGATCGCCGTGATCGGGGTCATGGCCCACCGGAAGGTAGAGGGTCCCCGATAGTTGGAGACCATCCTCGCGCTGGTATGTGATGAGCTCCTTCTCGATTCCCCGAAGCTGGGGTGTCGGATGGGGAAACGTGGTGACCGGCGTGAGTTCACCGGTTCCAAGATCCCTCAGGAAGTAGTTCGGAACATCATCTACCGACTCGCGCCGCGTGAGAATGCGCCGGCCGCCGTCGAGCAGAGCAACGGGACGTTCGTAGTACGGTGCTTCGGAACGAAAGAGCCTTGCGCTCTCTCCTGTGCCGAGATCGAACGTATCCAGGAACGGACGGTCGCCCTCCGGCGATGCTCCATCACCGATGAGGTAGATGCCGGCGCTGTCCCCCGTTGTCAACAGAACATCGCGCCCCGCCTCGTTGACCGTCATGACAGGTCTGCCGGGATCGTTGTACCGGTCTTCCCACGAGCGATCTACCAGCAGGCGTGGTTCAATCCCGGGTGTGTCCGGATGTGTTCGCCAGGCCCGAGCGGTCCTCTTCTCCCACCACCACTCTGTGACGATGGCCAGGTCTCCAGTCCCCCAGGAGACAGCATCGAAGCGAAGCTCAAGCGTCGTCAGAATGCCGGGAATACCAGTGAACGGCTCATCGAGAAGGAAGACCCTGTCACGCTCATCCGACTCCGCTGCGGCATCCCCGCCATCGAGCGCCTCCGCCCACGAGAGCATCGCGCCGGCGTCGGAGCGCCACCGGACGCTCCTGGGACCCTTGTAGGTGCTTCCTCTGGCAATGGGGATCTCGTCACGAAGCGGGTGGTCGGCCACCTTGTGGACGGTCCTCCCCTTCATATCAAGAACCTCTATGCGCATCGGGAAGCGACCGGCTGGAACAACGTACGAGTACGGGCGATGCAGTGTGTGAACGAGGATGTACTTCCCATTGGGAGATGGATCAAGATCCCACACGATCCCAGGCTGCCCGATAGCTGTAATCTCTCCCTTGAGCGTCACTCTGGCGATCTGAGACGAAAGGTAGTACTCGAAGAGTTCCTCGTCATACTCGCTCTTCAGGAGATCGGCGTATGTGCGGACCGGGGCCTTCCGCCCCACGCTCTCCTGGATGATCGGTCCGCCCGGGACTCGTGGCGGAACCGGTTCAGCTCCGCGGTCCTTCGGAACGAGGAGCAGAACGATGGTCCTGCTATCCGCGAGCCAGCTGGGACCACACTCTGCCGTCAGGCTCACAACAGGACCGGTCAGGCGAACAGCCCCCGCCGACTCCATATCGACGGTCCAGAGTTCAACTCCATCGGCGGTCGTGTTCGTGAACAGGAAGCGCTCCCCATCCGGTGACCATCGCAGATACTGGATCCTCGGATTGTCGGGCAGCCCCGTGACCCGACGTTCGCCGGCGCCGTCCATGCGGACTATCACGAGACCGTTCGCCGTCCATGCCCTGCTGGGCGCGTTGATCTGTGGCTTGATACGGAGGCCGGCCAGCTTGAGTTCCCGCTCGGCGAGTTCGGCAATCGACGGATAGCTGGGCCGTCCCATAAGAACCACCCACTCGTGATCCGGCGAAACCCTGACCCACGGTGTCTTCGGCGCGTCGATGATATCGACGAGACTCTGTGAGGGAAGCCGGTAACCGTTCGCCGTGTCCGGCGATTCGTTCGCCGTGTCCGGCCATTCGTTCGCCGTAATCTCATCCCCGGTCGAGCCCGCGGCACACATCGCTCCGACGAAAAGAAGCAAGGCGACGGCGGCCGCCAACGTGAGTGATTGTGTTCTCATGGACCTGTCTCCCGTTCTCTGTGCAGTCCTGTTCGCCCTGGGACCCCAGTCTAGCGTATGATGCTCACCCGGCCGTCGGGCTCTCCGGGATTGAGCTCGCCCGTGCTTGACACTACCTCAGCGAGTATCGAGTAGAACGTTGAGTAGGTGTTGTCGAAATCGAACCCGTACTTCTTCAACCAGAAATACCCGTCCCCTTCATGCTTGACCATGAAACTATTACTCATGATCCGATAGACGCGGTCGGGATAGAGAGGCGCCCAGCCTCCGGAATCGTCCTCCACTTCCGCCACTGTCACGCGTTCGCCGGGCGTGTCCACACGCCATTGCCCCTCCGCATCCTGCACGATGACCTGAGCTGCACGACTGAGATCGATCGTGTAGCGAAGCCCCGACACGTGCAGAAACCCGCCTCCTCCAACGAGAGCGGCACTTCGCTCGAGCAGCTCAAGAATGTAGCGTCCCTCGATACCAAGCGAGTACGCGTAGTTGCTGAACTCATCGATCTCGTGGAGCATCGAGTCAGTGACATGACCGGCCGGATAGATTCTCTTCCCCCTGAAAGCCCCCGCGTTGTTCACCACGATATCGACTCCGAACTTGCTCCGAAGATGATCATTAACGAGGTTCGCCACCGTAGACTCACCGCCGCGTATGGTGTCTTTGGTCATGTCCCACGCGACGTCCGTCGTGCCGAGCACGATCGCTTCTGGAAACGACTCCGTGTAGCCCGCGAGGATTTCTGCAACGTCCCCGTCCTCGATTACGTCGCCCGTCACAGGGATGAGTTCGAAGCGCGGTGTACTGAGATCGAGACGCTTGTCGGGCCCCGTGGACACATCCAGCCTGACAAGATACGGACCCTTCTCACCACCGTTGACTATCAACGTGCCGCCGACTCGCACGAGCTTCTCCGTGTAGTCATGGGAATGCCCTCCGAAGATGATGTCTATGCCGGGCACCTCTCTCGCTATCTCCATGTCTCTTGCCAAGCCCACGTGCGTGAGTGCGACGACGAGATTGGCTCCGTTGGCTCTAAGCTCCCGGATGGCGCGATGCGCAGTTTCGAGGTTCGTGCCGCTGAGCTCGACGTCGTTACCGCTCGTGACGTATGGGAATCCCTCGGTCATAATCGAGAAGAACCCGACCTTGAGACCATCGTAGCTGCGGATGACCCATGGATCACATGAGCCCGCGAGGGCGGTTCCCTCGACGGCGAGATCGCTGCAGAGGCAGTCGAAGTCGGCGTGCGTGACTGCGGCCGCGAGCACCTCCGGTCCCTTGTCGAATTCGTGATTTCCAAAGGCGTACGTGTCGTATCCGGCCATGGACATAAGGCTGAAGATCGCCTCGCCCTTGTACATGTGGAAGTAGCGGTTCATGAGATCGTCGCCGACCGAGACGACAACGATTCGTCCCCGCCTCTCGTCTCGTATCTCATCGATGAGGGTCGCGATGCGCGCTATCCCACCCATCTCCAGCTCTTCGCGTTCGCCGTCGCCATCGAGGTCGATGCTCATCCGCGAGGGTTCGAGCATCCCCTGGAGATCTGCGGTACCCAGGATCGTCAGTTCATAGCTCTTGGGCGCCCTTGAGCACGACGATAGAAGAAGGGCAGCCGAAATCAGTAGAACGGACAGGACAAGCCGGGTGCGATCCACGAAAACCCGTCTATCTCTTGCATGCTGGGTCGACATTTCTACTCCCCTCTCTGCCTGGAAGAGATCGCACTCCACCAAGCCTCTTCGATCCTACCGAATACGTTGCCCCACCGGAACTCCTGGAGCGCATCGGGCGCTCCAGCCTCGGGATCTCCCACCGGTCCCCGTATGAGTGATCGCCTGATGGCCTGTGTCAATCCCTCAGTGAACAGAGATGTGTCTTCCGGAACCGGCCGATCGATCTGCTCGAGTCGTGGTAGCGGCACAAGCTCTATTGCACTTCCGGCCGGGCCTGCGATCGAGTTCTGCACACCTGGAAGCGCCGTCGAGACCAAGCGGCAACCACAGGCAAGCGCCTCCGCGAGCACCAGTGGCACACCTTCATAGAACGATGGAAGCACGAAGACGCACGCGCGGCGCATGAGAGCAGCCAGCTCGGTCTGAGACAACATCCCGTGGAGTTCCACTGAGGGCGCCATGCCCTCCATGCGCGCTTTCAAGGATTCCGCCTCATCACCTGCCCCGCTTCCGGCCACGTCGAGGACGAGACCGGGGAATTCTGCGGTCAACCTCTGGATGGCGTCAAGAAGCCACGGCACACCCTTTGCAGCGCTGTACTTGCCCGCATAGAGAATGCGCTGGGCCGGGGCGATTGCCGCGTCGCCACTTGCCGCTACGTCATCACCTACCGCGAAGCCGCTCGCATCATCCGGCCCGGATCGGTTGAAAATATCGTCCCTGTAGCCGACTCCGACCACGTGTACCTGCTCGGACGCGATGCCCAGCTCATCGACCAGCGCGGCAACGAAGCTCTCGTGCTGGACGATGAACACCTCACTTCTTGCGCATCCCTTTCTGACAGCCGGAGCGAATTCCGGACAGAGCTGCATCTGACGGAGCCCGGTCGCGTGGCACTGGGTCACGACCGGAACATCCGGGGCGACGCTCTTCACGAGCGAACTCAGGATCCAGATGTGGTGCGAATGGATGACGTCGGGCCTGAAGTCGGCAACCAGCCGAGCCAGATGACGGGTCCAAACCGCGCAATAGGCATTGAACTCGCCTGTGCTCATGCAGGAGAAACGACTGCTCGCGTATGGCATGACGTCGCTCATGCCCGGAATGTCGAACGGGAGATCCTCGCCGCCAAACGTCACGGGGCGGATTCTTGATTGGTCAAGGTCGCCAAGATCGGGAGAGGACGTCTGGGATGGGATGCCGACTGAGACCATCTGATCCCAGCCGGCCTCTCCGGCGTGATGCACTATGGCTCCCAGGGTGGTTCCGCTGCCCGTGTGCCCGGGACGCTGTGACAGGAGATGAAGTACTCTGGCCATCTCGTTAGAGCTTCTCCTCCAGCAGATCGTTATGCCTGAGGAGCGCCTCTGTGTTCGGCTCTCGGCCACGGAACTCGCGGAAGACATCCATCGGGTGCCGGCTGCCGCCGAGCGAGAGGACCGTGTCCCTGTAACGCCTGCCGAGATCCCGGACGGCCTCCTCGTTGTCCAGTCCGATCTCCTCGAACGCCGCGAAGGCGTCGGCTGAAAGCGCTTCCGCCCACTTGTAGCTGTAGTAACCTGCAGCGTAGGGACCACCGAAGATGTGAGCGAAGGAGCAGAGCAGCCGCCCGTCCTTGAAGGGCGGGAGAACGCCCGTCTTCAGACTGACATCGTGATGAACATCAAACGGTGATCGCTCCCCGTTGGGATCATGAGAGCTGTGGAGTTCCATATCCGTCATGCCAAGCTCGAGCTGCCGCATCATGAGCGATCCAGCTTTGAACGTGCGCGCAGCCGAGATCTTCTCGAAGAGGTCATCGGGAAGCGGCTCGCCTGTCTCGAAGTGTGACGTCATCCCCATCAGCGTCGGCTTGTGGTAGCACCAGTTCTCCATGAACTGGCTCGCGAGTTCGACCGCATCCCACTCCACTCCGTTGATCCCGGCCACATCGGCATAGTCGATGGTAGTGAGCATCGCCTGAAGACCGTGACCGAACTCATGGAAGAGCGTTTCGACCTCCCGGAACCCCATGAGCGACGGTTTGTCGCCGACCGGTGGTGTACCGTTGCATGTCAGGTAGATGACCGGAAGCCGGAGCTTCCCATCTACGAAGCGCCTGCCAAGGCACTCACTCATCCACGCGCCCCCGCGCTTCTCGGCCGGCCGCGAATACGCGTCAAGGTAGAAGGAGGCTATCTGAGTTCCGTCTTCGTTCAAGACTCGGAAGCAGTGCACATCCTCGTGCCAGATGGGAACCTCACCATCGGCCCGCTCGATGACGATTCCAAGGAGCCGCTTCGATAGTGAGAAGAGCCCGTCCAGAACTCGCGGCATCGGAAAATACGGTCTCAGTTGGTCGTCCGTGTAGTCGAAACGCGACTCTCTCAGCCGCTCGGACCAGAATGCGGTGTCCCAGTGCTTGAGATCACCGTCATGACCGCCCTCCTTGGCGAGCGTCTTCAGATCATCGAGGTCCTTCTGCGCATGTGGTTTCGAAGCACCCACGAGCTTGTCGAACATCGCCTCGACCGCATCCACGTTCGATGCCATCTTCTCCGAGAGGCTGAGATCGGCATACGTGTCGAACCCCAGGAGTTTTGCCTTCTCAAGCTTGAGCTTGAGCATTTTGCCTATGATCTCGCTGTTGTCCCACTCTCCCTGGGACGCGCGCGTCAGATGGGCGCGATAGAGCACCTCACGCTGCGCGCGGTTCCTGCTGTGTTGCATGAACGGACCGAAGGCTGGAAAGTCAAGCGTGATACGCCAGGGGCCGCCGTCCGTGGTGGCCGCCTCGCTGCTGGGATTAGCCTGACTCCACGACTGCGATGCAAGCTGCTTCAATGTCTCAGGCCATCCCTCGGCGTCCGATGCATCCGTGATGATGAGATCGAAAGCTCTGGTTGCGTCGAGGACGTGGTTCTGGAAATCAGTGCCCAACTGCGAGAGTTCGCTCTCGATCGCCTTGAAGCGTTCGCGTTCGTCACCGTCGAGTCCAACACCTGCGTGTTCGGCCTCCCTCAATCGGAGTTCGACGGCCCGACGCTGCGCGCCATCCAGCGACTTCCACTCATCACTGTCCTTGAGAGCGCGGAGTGCATCGTAGATCGGCCTGCTCTGCTTGATACGAAGCCTGATCTGAACGACATCCGACAACACGGCGTCGTGAGCTTTCCGGAGCTCGGGTGAGTTCCGGACACTCATCAGGTGCTTGACGGGATCCCACGCGTACTCCATCGGAATCTCAAGAGCCTCAAGCGGTAGCATCACACCGTCCCACGAGGGAGCGAGCGTCGTCTCGAGCTCGGAGAGTTCCTTTGTCAACGCATCGAGGACATGTGTCACAGCGGGAATCACGTGCTCCGCGGTGATCTCATCGAATCGCGGGATGCCGTCGGTTCTGAGCAGCGGATTGCCCTCAAGGGCGGGGTTTGAAGATGCTCTTGCTTCACTCATGCTCTGTCCCTCTCTGGTCGGATTTTCAGGATGCTCGCGTGGCCCCCTGATCGGAGGCCACAGGCACCGTATTCATCAATGGCGCCACAATGGTACTACGCCCGGAACCGGGAGACAACCAAGCGTGCACGGACGGTGGATCCGGGTTCAGTTTTCTCCAGAATCCGGCCCCGAGCCCAATGATGGGAACGTAGCCGAGGTCCCCATGGATCCGGCCAGCCAGCTCCACGCCTATCTCCGGTCGCAGGTAGAAGACGCCCAGGTCGAGCGACGGCGCGCCGATGGCCCCTAATCTGTGAAGGAATGCTGTCTCGCCAATGTCCTCGAGGGGCGATCCGGAGGGAAAGGTGATGCTCACGGAGTCAAGGCTGTACCTGACAACGCCGGTGATGGAGAACACGTCGTTGAAGCGATGTGTGACAATGACCGGAATCTCAACCCCGAACGTCGTCACCTCGGCGATGAAATCCTCAAGGGAACCCTCATCATCGTCGTCTGATTCCGACGTAACGAACGTAAGGCCCGGGGCCACGGCCCAAGACGTGGCGGCGCCTCTCCCCGCGAGTGTCAGCACGCTCAAGATGATTCCAAGATGCCGTGCCATGCCATATCCCCCAGATTCCACGTCCCGTCACAGACTGCTACGTCTCATCCTCTGCCGGTTCGGCGTGATAGCCCCTCACTCCTTGTTTCCGCGCGGCCTCCTCGTCCACATCGTCCTGCCACCCGGAGCGCGCCTTCTCACGGGAATCGAATCGGAAGATGTATGGCTTGATGTCCAGAAGCGGGGTGCAGTCGAGGATATCCACATCCTCGACGTGGAGGATGTTCCCCTCAACACGGATAAGTCTGACGAGACTCATACCGATCGGATTCGGACGCCTTGGCGACCGCGTCGCGAAAACGCCTCTGTGACGGTCCTGCATGAACGGGATCACCTTGAGACTCGGCGGACCGGCCTGATGAAGATGATAGATGAGATAGATGTGCGAGAATCCGGAGAGATCCCTCAAGCCCTTTGCGTACTCCGGGAGGAGCTCGACACGCCCCTCGATGCCCTCGGCGTACGCGGGTTGAACGGGCGTATCCTGAGCCCGTTTGTGAGGTGTCCTAATGGTGCCTATCGGTGTGAATGAAACCGCGCCCACACGCCACCCCTCGGAGATCCGGGCTCAGAGTACCAGCTTCACGTCATGGTGGCGACGGAGAGCATCAAACACGTCCGTGCGATCATCGGCACTCACAACAGTGAGGGTCAGTCTGAAGCTGACATACTTCCCAGTCGCGCTATTATTCGAGTGCTCTACCAAGTGATTCCTCGTCTGAACGACCTCGGCGATGGCGCGGCGGACGGCTCCTTCGTCGCGTCCAACGACGCGGTACGACCAGCTACACGGGTACGAGAGCTCGAGTTCGTGCCTGCTGAGGTCGACCATGGAATCGTGGCTCCGTTCTTCACGTCCCGCGCAGTCTACTCCGCCAGGTTGTACAGGAAATGCACGAGCGCCATCGCTCCTTTCTCCCATGTCGGGAGATGCAGTTTTTCGTTCGGCCCATGAATGTGATCACCAGGCAGAGAGAAACCGGTGAGAAGCGAGTGCGCCCCAAGCATCTCCTTGATCTGCCCCACCGCTCCGATGCTGCCGCCACTAGGATAGTAGGCCGGGTGGACACCCCAGATGGTCTCGAAAGCTTTGAGAAGCGCTGCAACTCCAGGCGCGTCCCGCTCTGTCAGTGTGGCGGGGAAGCCACTCCATTCGAGGATCTCCCATCCCACTGTCGGAGGAACCTGTGCCTCGAGGTAGCTAACGACCTGCTTCCTGACCTCGTCGGGATCCTGGAACGGCGCCAGACGAACGGTCACGAGAGCCCGCGCTTCAACTGGAATGGCCGCCTTGGGACTCCCCGCGTCGATCTGAATGACATCGAGCGCCGGTCGCACACCCTGCCGCTCAAGCGGTGTGAACCCAGGCTCTCCCCACAGTTTCGAGACGCCGGACTGTTCGATGAAGCTCGCCTCGTTGAGCGGCAACGCGGCCATCTCATCGTGCTCCTCGGGCGTCATCTCGCGCACGCTGTCGTAGAAGCCGGGCCACGTGACACGACCATCCTTGTCGTGCATACCGGCGACGAGTTCACAGAGCGCATGGATCGGATTGTGGATCACCCCACCGTATCCTCCCGAGTGCAGGTCGCTCGTCGGCCCTGTCACACGAAGAATGAACCGGCACATTCCTCTGAGACCGTAGACCAGCGTGGGAGTGTCGGGTCCCAGCATCCCCGCGTCGGTGTTCAGCACAAGGTTGCACGCGAACTCACCACGGTGGTCCTTGAGGCACTGCCCGAGACTCGGAGATCCAATCTCCTCTTCGCCCTCGAAGAGGAACTTCACACTGACAGGCAGTGGCCCCGTCGTGTGAACTGCCTCGACCGCGGCGATCATGGCCATGATCTGTCCCTTGTCATCCGACGATCCACGGGCGAAAAGGTTGTAGCCATGAATGACCGGCTGGAAAGGATCCGTGTCCCATGATCCCAGCGGCTCGGGAGACTGGACATCGTAGTGCCCGTAGAGAAGGACCGTGGGAGCAGATGGATCCGGACAGAGGATCTCGCCGAAAACGACTGGATGCCCCTCCGTCTCAAAGACATCCACGCGGTCGGGCTTGAGCAATCTGAGCCGGTCAGCAAGCCACTCAGCCGCCCTTCGCACCTCCCCCTTCGAACCAGGATCGTCTGAGATGGACGCGATGGTCAGGAACTCCCTGAGCTGAGCGAGAACCTCATCGCGGTTCTCCCTCGTGTGCTGAAGCGCATCTTCCAGGTGCTGTGGCATGTGCTCACTCCCGGACCGACGTCCGTTTTTGACTCCCCGACTACTCGGATTCCTCAAAGAGGAGTTCTCCCTCTCCGTAGACCCTGACAGGATAGCACGCCAGATCGAACGGGTCACCATTCCAGCATGAGAAAGATGCCCACTTGCCCTTCTCGAGCGTGCCCAGTATTGCGGCCACACCGAGGATCTCGGCGTTCTTCCTCGTGATGAGCTCGATCGCCTGCTGCTTACTGTAGCCGCAGCGCACGAACCAGCGTGTCTGAAGCAGAAGCGTCCTCGCGGGCGTCACGGGATGATCGGTCATGAACCCGCACTTGACGCCGGACTCGATCACATGCCTGGCGTGACGCCACGATTCGTGCTTAAGTTCAACCTTGTACGCAAGCGAATCTATCGGACCGTAGACCACGGGAATCTTCCGCTTCTTGAGTTCGTCGTATATCTCCGGCTGGTGAACGTCCCCTGCATGCTCGACTGTCACCTTTAGATTGAATTCATCCACCACGCGGAGAAGAGATGCAATATCGTCTATCTTGTGCACGTGGACCCTGAGTCGCTCCTTGCCGATGAGCAGGTTCTTCAACACGGCCTCTTCCGCCGTGAACGTGATCTCGCCCTTTTTCTTCCCCTTGGCCCTTTTCTGCTTCGCCATCTTCTGCTGCACGCTGTCGAGCTTCGCGCGGAGAATGGCCAAAGCTCCCATTCTCGTACTCGGACGCTTTCCCTTCCAATCGACTGTGGACATCGGGTTGTATCCGAATGCCGCCTTGATGCCGGCGCGAGAGATGAGAGCGTCTGTCGTGTTCTTCGCGTAGTTCCTGATGAAGGCCGATCGACCACCCATGATGTTCCCGCTTCCCGGGAGAACGCACGAGTAGAGGGCTCCCTGCTCGACCGCATCACGGAGCGCTACGTCGTCCATCTGCACGGAATCGAGCGCATCGGGAAGAGCCATGAGTGAGTCCATGTGCTCGTTCGCCTCAGCCTCCTGCATCGGCTCCCCGGAGCGCACCATCCCGATGTGGCTGTGCGCGTCTATGAACGCTGGGACAACGACCGGGAACTTGCCCAGGAGCTTGCCTTTCTTCGTCTTGGACACGCCGACAATCTTCTTGCCGTCAAAGACGAGATACGCGTTCTCCACGATCTTCTTGCCGGTGTAGATGATCTTGCCATGGATGCAGCTCTGCATCGTCCTTTTCTCCTTTCCCTGAGGGAACCCGATTGATTCCTGAATCTGTAGATGTGAAGCGTATTAGCCCTGCCGGACGCCAACCATGCCTCCGGCCTTTCCAGCCGGTCTGCCCCGGGCCGAACCTCTCGATTCTCTGGATCTCTCCGCGGATACCGATCGTCTGAACCTCGACGGGGACATCTGGTGCTGTCTCGTTTCTGGCCGCTGTGACCAGCTTGCCGAGCCCCCCGCAGCACGGAACCTCCGTGCGAACGACAGTGATCGTACGAGGACCTGCTCATGCCGTAACGCTCGGAACACATCCCCGAAGCGCCCACGCGCTACGAGGATGTGCCCGAGCAACAGGAGGGACGTGATGGTTCCGTGGAGCAGCAGTTGAGCGCAGTCCGGATGCAGCGATGACGCCCCTGCCTTCGCGTTCGCCCAGCCTACTTGATGAAGTGGAACGTGAACGGATAGCGGTAGTGCACGCCTTCCTTCGCCTTGAGCGATGCGATGATGGTCAGAACGATATCCCCTATCGCGATCACCGGCAGGAGAATGAACCCGACGAAAACGAAGCAGAGCAATCCTGAGACGACCATGGCTATCAGCATCGTGATCTGGAAGTTGGTGGCCTCCTTGCCCTGTTCATCAATGAATGGGTGATCGTCCTTCTTGATGAGCCATGTGATCAGTGGGCCCAGGACAAACCCGACTCCCTGAACAACGATCCCGGAAAGCGCCATTAGGTGACATGCCATCGCCCACGTGCGCGCCTGTTCCGGAATGCTCTCGTCCGGCGCACTTGTCGGCTCGCTCTTCGGCTCTGCCGGCTTCTCCAGCTCCTGTCCCTGAATCTCCTTCTCCATAACTGCTCCTCCTGCCTCAAGTACACTACCAGTTCCTGCTTGCAGTCTAGCAGTCGAGCGTGGATGTGGCAAGTATGCTGTGATTCCGTCCGTTCACGTGTTAGAATGGAAATCGAAGCTGATTTCCACCCCTGATGCTCCGCCCCTCATCTGGAGAAGCAACTGTGAAAACGCTCAGGGCATTGTCTATTTCCACGCTATTCATGTTGATCCTGGTCTGCGCGGGTGCAGCCCGCGCGGACGTAGTGGCTCACATCATTGATGATGAGGCCGATCTTCTAACCGGTGCGGCCGCCGACGGCCGGCTCGGCGATTTCCTCCTGTCAAACGGTGTGATCGCGGTCATCATCAGCGGACAGACATACACTCATGGGTCGAGCGAGTCCGGCGGCAATATCATCGATGCCGCCCCAGAAGCGACACTGATAGATGAGTTCGAGTATCACCTTACGCTCCTGGTCGACTACCCTCGGCAGGCAGTCTACGACTCGGTCGTCGTGGAGAGCGATGGCTCGATGGGTACGGCGGTGATACGAGCCGTAGGCTGGGACTCGGACGACAGCGACCTCAGAGTCGTCACCCGCTATTCCCTCAGCGAGTCACTGCGCTACTTGAGCGTCGAAACATCGATCGAGAATCTGGGCGGAATGGTGGTCGGCTACGAGGCCGGAGACGTTCTCGACTGGGGGAACTCGCTGCACTTCGTCCCCGGCTTCGGCACGGATGTCTCGGGCACGACGACCCTGACCGAGTGGACGGCCGGGAAGGGCGATAGCACGTGCTACGCATACACCAAGGCTGCGGGAGTCTTCAACGTCTCGCATGGTGGTTCGTGGTCGGATCCTATTGTGTTCGACTCGGACATCGCGGCCGGCGAGACAATCACATTCACTCGCTACATGGCCGTGGGGCAGCCGGATCTTGCAGCCGTCTCGGACGCCATGCACGAGATCAGAGGGCTCAACACCGGGCTCCTCGAGGTATCTCTCGTGGACGACACCACCAGCCTGGGTATCGAGGATGCCCTGATCTCGCTTGCGGTGAGCGGCGTAGCCCCCTACACCGAGGTCATCTCGGGACCGGGTGGCTTCTCTGACCTGACGCTGCCACAGGCGAACTACCAGCTTGAGGCCTCACCTCCCGGCTACTTCCTCGGCGAGGAAAACGTATTCGTGATCGCCGGGGTAACGACGGAGATAGAATTCCGCCTTCTTCCGGCACCCACTTCAGAGGGGCGTGGCGACACGCTTACCGTTGTCATGCGCCCGATCATGTCGGTTCCTGCCATCACGACGACAGGTTCGAGCTTTGCGATCGAGGCGATTGCCCCAGTGTCGACCACAAGCTGGTCGGCCCACCTGGCGCACGGGTCAAATGAGTATACGCTTGGCATCTGGAATGAGAACTACAGCTACGGGCACGAGCGCTGGTTCATGAGCGCGTCAGTGCCTCCAGATATGCCCGCCGAGGTGTACGACCTCGTCGTCGAGGCATCGGGCGGGATCTCCGACACGGTCGCTCACGCCGTAGCTGTCAAGTCGGCAATAGAGGACGATTTCTACTTCATCCACGTCACCGACACGCATCTGCCGACCCACATGTTCAACTACCAGCAGGGCGCGGAATCAGACTCAACAGAGATGGACGACTACAGAGCCGTCATCGATGACGTGAACATCATCAACCCCGCCTTTGTAATTCACACGGGCGATCTCGTGAACGAGGGCGAGCTTGAAGACTACCTGGGGTGGCACGTTTTCACGAGGGCGTATCGCATCTCCTGCGAGTTCGACGTCCCGGTATTCATCGTAGGCGGCAATCACGACCTCGGTGGATGGGACAGCACACCTCCACCGGACGGCACTTCCAGGCGCGACTGGTGGAGCTTCTTCGGCTGGCGCTATCTGGCCGACCCGCCACCCGACGAGTACATTTTCACGCAGAACTACTCGTTCGATTACGGCCAGGCGCATTTCACAGGGATGGAGGCGTACGACAACTACGACAGCTGGCGCTACTCGATCTACGGTCCGGACAGCTTCACAAGCCGCCAGATGAACTGGTTGTACGACGATCTTGCGCTCGCTGACCCCAGCGCGGCCAAGGTCCTGTTCTACCACTACGACTTCTCATGGCAGATCGATCTCGAGACCCTCGGCGTCGACTGTGCCCTCTGGGGCCACATCCACTCAACTTCAGGATCGATAACTCAGCACCCGTACGACCTCTCGTGCGAAGCAATCTGCGACGGCGGTCGGGAATTCAGACTCGTGCGGGTCTCGGGCAACACGATCATCCCATCCGAGCCGCTCGCCGCGGGCAGTAGCGGCGAAGAACTCAGGGTCACGTACTACCCCGAGAATGACGGCACCGCGGCGATCATGGGGGCCGTCATCCTGAATAACTACCCGGAGTCGTTCGAGCACGCTAGAATCAAGTTCCAGGTACCTACCGATTCGATGCCGTACGTCGTTGATAACGGAACGCTAACCCAGACCATCGTGGATGGCGATGTGGCCATGTGCTACGTCGACATTCCGCTCTCCGCAAACAGCACGGAGTACGTCAATATCGCGCCTACAACGGACGTCCCAGACACGACCGAGCTATCGATGCTCGCGCTTGACCGACCATACCCGAATCCCGCCCGCACTCGCACTTCTCTTTCGTTTGTGATACCCTCCGCGTCAGTGGCGAGGCTTGAGATCTACGATCTCACCGGGAGGAGGGTTCGCACTCTTCTCGATGAGGTGGTTGAACCGGGGTCACGCGATGTGGTCTGGGATCTTGAGAACAGCGTTCACCGCCGCGTGGCGGCCGGGGTCTATTTCTGCCGTCTCGAGGCAGCGGACGAGTCCATAATGCGAAGGCTGGTTGTTCTGAAATAGGAGCGGTGGCACGCGTGCGCGGCCCGGCGCTCCCTCAATAAGGAGACGCTTATGCCGGCATCTACCGTCTTCTGGTTCATCTTCCCACCTGCAGTCCTGATCGCGATTGCGATCATCTGCTTCCTCACCCCAAACAGGAGAAACTAGCGATGGACCCGGTTCTCGTCGGCTTCATCGGATACCTCTTCGTTGTCGTGGTCGTGGGACTCATCACATTTCGCTACACCAAGACGCTCGCGGACTTCCTGCTGGCCGGTCGTCGACTCGGAGTGTGGGTCGTTGCAATCAGCGAGCGAGCCAGCGGCGAGAGCGCGTGGCTCCTGATCGGTCTTCCCGGTCTCGCTCTGGTCTCGGGATTCTCGGCCATATGGTCGGCAATCGGATGCGCGATCGGGATCCTGGCCTCGTGGACGCTCGTGGCCCGGAGGCTCAGGATCCAAACCGAACGTCTTGGAGCTCTGACACTCCCCGACTACTTCGAGGCCCGCTTCGAGGACAGTTCGCACACGCTTCGCATCGTCTCGATGGCCGTCATCGTCTTCTTCTTCACGTTCTATGTCTCGGCTCAGTTCCTGGCGGCCGGCAAGGTGCTCCACGCGACCTTCGGTCTCGAACCGATCCACGGCATGATAATCGGGGCAGTGGTCATCCTCTTCTACACGATAATGGGCGGCTTCCTCGCGGTGGCCTGGACCGATCTGGTGCAGGGCATCCTGATGGCGGCGGCCATGATCGTTCTCCCTGTGGCCGCCTTCATCATGCTTGGGGGCGTCGCCGGAGTGGCGGAGAGGATCGGCGCCATCGACCCCAACCTCCTCCTCGTGACCGGAGGGAAGACCGGCCATGCCCTGGTGATGGGACTGATCGTGGGCAGCCTCGGCATCGGACTGGGCTACGTCGGGCAGCCACATCTGCTCACGCGGTTCATGGCCATCCGCAAGCCGGACGAGCTTCGCAAGGGCACGCTCATCGCGATGAGCTGGGTTGTCATCGCGTTCTGGGGCGCCATCCTGGTCGGTATCGCCGGGCTCGCGAAGTTCGGCGTCGACGGACTCACCGACGCAGAGCACGTGATGCCGGAACTAGCACTCTGGGCGCTTCCCCTTGGTGTTGCCGGCATCGTCATCTCCGCGGCCATCGCTGCTATGATGTCGACGGCCGACTCCCAGCTCCTCGTGGCCACATCCGCCCTCTCGGAAGACATCTACCACCAGCTCATCAACCGGAAGGCCTCGCAGAAGCTCCTGGTCGCCTTGAGCCGCATCGGCACGATCGTCATCGGCATCGTCGCGTTCGTGCTCGCGATGCGTGCATCCGAGAGAGTCTACTGGTTCGGCCTCTACGCCTGGGCCGGGCTCGGCGCCCCTTTCGGGCCCGGGATGATCCTGTCGCTCTGGTGGAAGAGAACCACGAAGTGGGGAGTCCTCGGCGGCATGATCGTCGGCTCGGTGGTCGCCGTTGTGTGGCACAACGTCCCGGTGCTCAAGGGGTTCGTGTACGAACTCGTTCCTGCCTTCATACTGGCTTTCGTGACTGTCGTGGTGGTCAGTCTCATGACCGAACCACCATCCGACGTCGTCCTTGATGACTGAGAGGAAGCAGATGAGAATGCTCATCCTGGGCGGCGGTCTGATGGGAAGAGCGGCCGCCTATGACATGGTCAGGCAGAGTGATGTTGAGAAGGTCATCGTCGCCGATGTCGACCGCGCCGTGGCGGAGGATGCCGCTCGCTTCGCAGACTCAGAGAAGGCCGTCCCCCACCTCCTGGATGTCACCAATCATGCCGCAGTTCTCGATGCCATGGAGGGTACCGACGCCGTCTTGAGTGCGGTGAGCTACAGGTTCAATCTGGAGCTGGCTCAGCTCGCTGTCGCGGCAGGCGTCCACTTCTGCGATCTGGGTGGGAACAACACCGTGGTCGAGGGAGAATTGGCCCTCAACCGTGAGGCCAAGGAGAAAGGCGTCACGCTGATACCCGACTGCGGACTCGCACCGGGCATGGTGAGCCTACTTGCGATGGCGGGCATGAACCAGCTCGACACGACCGACAGGGTACGCTTGCGGGTCGGCGGCCTGCCCGTCCACCCGAAGCCGCCGCTCGAGTACATGATCGTATTCTCGGTGCACGGACTCATCAACGAGTACATCGAGCCCTGCCTCGCCATTCGCGACGGGGAGATCGTGACCGCAGAGCCTCTGACAGAGGTAGAGGAGATCGAGTTTCCCGAGCCGCTCGGTATCCTCGAGGCATTCCACACTTCCGGTGGATCGTCAACGCTGCCGACGACGCTTCTCGGGAAGGTGCGGGACCTCGACTACAAGACTATCCGGTACCCAGGGCATATGACAAAGATGAAGACCATGCTTGAGGTCGGCCTCGCGAGTGACATACCGGTCAACGTGGGCGCAGTCTCGGTGGCGCCCCGCGACGTTCTTGAAACGTGTCTCGAGAGAAGCCTCTCGGGCGATGATAACGACCTGGTGGTTCTCAGAGTCACCGTCGAGGGAACAAGAAATGGGAATCACGCCGTCGCCGTCTACGAGATGATAGATTACGCTGACGACAAGATCGGCCTCTCGGCCATGATGCGGGGAACATCGTTCCCCGCGTCCATCATCACCCTCATGATGGCACGCGGGGAAACTCCTGCTGGAGCGATCCCGCAGGAACTCGCAGTCGACAGCGAGAGGTTCATCGAGGAATTCCTGAAGCGCGGCATGCCGCTCAAGGTATCGCTCGCAACGCCATAGTTCCCGGCCGCAGACCTTCTACGAGACCGACTCCGGGAGCTGGACCTTTTCTGAGACCGACTCCGGGAGCTAGACCTTCTCCGAGACCGACTTGCCCTGCATGAAGAGCTGCAGGTAGTCGCGACTTCCCGCCTTCGAATCCGTGCCGGACATGTTGAATCCGCCGAACGGATGCACGTCGACGAGCGCTCCCGTACACTTCCGGTTGAGATAGAGATTGCCGACGTGGAATTCCCTTCTCGCTCGGTCGAGCTTCTCTCTGTTCGCCGAATAGACGGCGCCAGTGAGACCGTACTCCGTGTCGTTGGCGATCCTCAGAGCGTCATTGTAGTCCTGAGCCTTGATGACGGCGCAGACCGGACCGAAGATCTCCTCCTGCCCGATCGTGTCGCGTGACTTGACGTCCGCAATGATGGTGGGCTCGACATAGAAGCCGTCACCGGCCTTCTCTGCCGGCTTGCCGCCGCACATCAGGCGTCCACCTTCCGTCTGAGCAACCTCGATGTACTTGAGGATCGAGTCCATCGCCTTCTTGTTAATGACGGGACCCATGTAGTTGGAAAGGTCCTTGACCGGACCGACCGTGATCTTCTTGGTCTCAGCGACGAGCTTCTCGAGGAACTCGTCGTAGACCGCGGCGTCCACGATGGCGCGTGAGCAGGCCGAGCACTTCTGGCCCTGGAAACCGAATGAGGCTATGGCCGTGCCCTTGGCCGCCGCATCGACGTCAGCCTCGGAATCGACGATGATGGCGTCCTTGCCACCCATCTCGGCGACTATGCGCTTTATCCAGATCTGCCCAGGAGCCGTCTTCGCGGCGAGTTCAACGATGTGCAGACCAACCTCGCGGGAACCCGTAAAGGAGATGAACCTCGTCCGCTCGTGACCGACGAGCGTGTCACCCACTGCTCCACCCCGCCCCGTGAAGAAATTCACGACGCCGGCCGGAAGCTTTACCTCTTCGAGAACCTCCATGAACATATAACCGAGAAGAGGTGAATCACTCGAAGGCTTGAGCACAACGGTGTTGCCCGAAACGAACGCTGCCGTGGTCATTCCGACAAGGATGGCCAAGGGAAAATTCCATGGCGGAATGACAACACCGGCTCCAAGGGGGATGTAGAAGTACGAGTTCTCTTCTCCCGGGAATGGCGTCAGTCCCTGGTCCTGGCCGTAGCGAATCGCCTCGCGCGCGTAGAACTCCAGAAAGTCCAGCGCCTCGCAGAAGTCGCCGTCGGCCTCGATCCAGTTCTTGCCTTCCTCGAGCACCATGGCAGCAACGAACTCCAGCCTGCGTCGTCTCAAGACCTCCGCAGCCTTGAAGACGTACTCCGCGCGCTCCTCGGGCAGCTTCCTGCTCCACTGCTCGAACGCACTGTCGGCGGCCTTGATGGCCTTATCCGCCAGCTCGGGCGTGCCCTTCTGGAAGCGCCCGACCACAACACTCTTGTCGGAAGGGTTGAGCGAATCGAACGTGCCGTCGCCCTTCATGTGCTCGCCACCGATGACGAGATCGTATTCCTTCCCCGTTTCTGCCTCGAGCTTCGCGATCGCTGCCGTCATCTGCTTCTTAAGGGAATCATCCTCGAATGTGTAGACTGGTTCGTTCCTGAACTCCGGTCTCATGGTTCGCTCCTTGAGGGTAGCGTCCTATGGTTAGTGTGATCATGGCAAGACTCCGCACGCGACGTCATCAGCGTCGCGTACCGAGGTCAAGAGTCAGCCCAAGATGGTACACCAGTAGAGGGGGTGTTTCAAGGGCAAGTCAGGCTGCGAGGGTGCCTGAGCGGTGGGGAGTGTGGAACCCCTGCGAGGCAGGCAGAACCAGCTGTGGCGCCAGTTCTGCCTGTCTCTTCGTGAGCCTCCATATGTAGCGGTACTACTTCAAAAGCACAAGCTTCTGCTCTCTCAATTCGGCTCCGAGGCCGCGTTCAGCAGCATCGCCGGGGTCGTCGCCGGCTGTCGTCATTCGCACGAAGTAGACGCCGCTTGCGGACCGATAGCCCGTGTCCGTACGGCCGTCCCAGATGACGTTGAACTCACCCGCGTCATGAGAAACATCGACGAGCGTGCGAACTACGCGCCCGGCAAGATCGTGGACCCTAAGCGTCACGCGACCGGGCGAGGCAACGCTGTACGCGACCGTCGTCGTTGGATTGAACGGATTCGGACTCGGAGCGAGCAGGCGCGTTGCATAGACAGGCTCGTCAGACACCTGCGTCTCGAGCGGAACACCGACGCGCAGACGATCGAGCATGAACCCGACGCCGTGGCAGCCGAGCGAGTCCTCAGGATCGTGGTTGTGCGCCCTGAACTGTACCTTGAGCCAGTCCGAGCCGGTAAAACAGCTCCAATCCTCCTGTATCGAATAGGCGAACGGGCCACCGTAATGTGAGATGGGAGGCTCCCAAAGCCAGAAGTCAATGCATTCCGGCACGTCCCCGCAGGCGAGGTACACATCAAGGACGTCGTTGGCACAGGGCGGCATGTCCATCCACCCAGTCCACTCGCCGACAAGGTTGAGGGCTCCTGCGACAGCGATCGCCGGGGAGGTGAGCCACGAGCGCTGGCCGTCCACCATCACCCCACTTCCCTCGTCGTAGGCGACCATCATCCAGCGCGGGTCACCCATCACGGTCTCGAGCGAGCGCCGGAACGCGACGCCGGTCTGACCGACTGCCGGAATGTCCGGGTGCTGCCATCCATTGTCACCGGCAGACTCGCAGTCGTCGAGCCAGACGCTGGCGCCATTTACCTTCCATTCGACGTTGTCCAACTGCCACGCGCCGTCTCTCACGGAGTACCAGGGAGGGTTCTCGTACTCGTCCTGGCACGAATACGCACAGTCGGACTCGAATCGGAAGCGGAGCCGCACGTCAGTGTGTGCGTACGCCGTCAGGGTAAGTTGCGGATGCGAGTAGGGCTGGTAGTCCCAGTCGGGTGGCATCCCGGGCTTGCCTGCGAAGCCGGGGTTGTCATAGGATGCGAGGGTGTCCCAGGTGAGTCCGCCATCGCTGGAGACATCGACATAGCCGTAGTCGTAGTCGTTCTCCATCGCGAACCGCTGGTCCCACTCGAGCGTCACCCCGTCACCCTGTTCGCTCCACTCCGAGAGAGGGAAGTCGCGCCACATCAGCTGATACCAGTCGTTCCCGTACCCGCGCGGCTGGGGCCAGCACGGGTTGACGGTCCCACACCACCACGTCGAGTCGCCAAGGTGCTCGAACGAGCCTATGCGTATCGTGTCCTTGTGCCAGTAGTTCTCGTCACCAAGAGTGCCGGAGTTGTCCTCCGACACCCAGCCGGCATTGTCCCCCTCGAGATCCTCGAAGTCCGCATCGAAGATCCAGAGCGTCTCGGAGCGGGCCTCAACCGCGCGTGCCGGTGAAGCGGCAAGGAGAGTGAGGAGCACGAGGAGTCCGACCATCATCCATGGTGCACGCATGGTGGTTTCCTCTCTGGGGCGTGTCCTTCGGTTCGTTCTCCGTCAGGATGGGAAGTGGCTCTCAGACACCACGCCCCATCAGCATGATCGGCGTCGGGCGGCTAGCGGATGAGCACCAGTGTAGTCCGGCTCACCTCGTCGCCGCACGTTGCCCGCACGAAGTAGCCGCCTGCGGCGGCCCTCGTCCCGTTCGTCCCGCACCCGTCCCAAGTCACCTCGTGACGGCCTGGCCCCGGCGGCATCGGGATCAGGCGGCGTACGAGCGCTCCTCGGGCATTGTAGATCGAGATCTCGACCGAACACCCGACTATGGGAACATCGAACGCCAGTGAAAATGGACCGCACGACGGGTTCGGAGTCGGACGGTGGAGGCGGAAGCTCGCCTGCAGCGGCTCCTCAGCGGGAACATCTGTGCCGCAATCTCCCGCGCCAAGCGCCCCGATCGAGACGCCCCAGGGATTGCCGCCCGGCAGGCATGGCGAGTCGTCGCGGAGCGTAAGATCGCCGCCGCCAAGATCACAGAATAGAGGGTCGACGAAGAGGTTGTCGTAATGATGACCCGGCAAGCTGTCGCCGCCGGCATTGCCAAAAACGCAGGACTGTGTGACCGTCAGTGCGTCACCCACATCGTTGCGGACGGCCCAGTCGTTGAACGCGAGAATGGTGCGCTCGATGCATGTGGCATCACCGCTCCAAGCCCATATGCCTCCCCTACCGCCGACGATAGTCACATCGGCGATGGTCAGGGTG
This sequence comes from Candidatus Eiseniibacteriota bacterium, assembly GCA_030622115.1. Classification (GTDB taxonomy): domain Bacteria; phylum Joyebacterota; class Joyebacteria; order Joyebacterales; family Joyebacteraceae; genus Joyebacterum. The sequence continues at coordinate 22,040 of JAUXGN010000003.1, read as the reverse complement.
TCAGCGGCGGTCCGTATGTCCTCGCTCGCGAAGTTACTGTAGAAGACCACGTTTCGGATCTCAAAGACGCTGGTACCAAGATTGAAGTGATCCAGATACACGAGTCCTCTGTCATTGAGCCCCCAGCCGGAATTGAATACGAACGCTGCTCCGTCAAGTACGCCCGTGCAGCAATCAGCATAGAGCCCGTGACCGAGTCCGCCGAAGGCGCTCATTCCCATGCAGTTCTCGACCACGATGTCGCGGATGTCAACTTCCGAGTACTCGCAGTAGATGGCAGCTCCGTAGACGTATCCGGTGACCCAGTTGAAGACGGCTCCCCGCACAACCACCGAGCTCGATCTCACGACCAAGCCCTCCAGGACGCCCTCGAACCGGCAGTCCCTGACCGTGATCCCCGGCAGTCCCTCTGCCCAGACTCCTTTGTGGTCGGTCTCGTACGTCTCGCCCGCGAATACCGAGCCCTCGATCAAGGCGCCCGAGCGGATCGCGCGCACGGCCCTCTTGCAGTACTCCGTTCTGCAATCCAGGAGCTTCGCGCCGGCGTCCTCCAGGAAGAAGCCGCACCCGGCAGTCTCCACGGTGAACCCATCGATGAGCGCCGTCGTGTCCTCGCCGGAGTGCAGGAAGAAGCAGGTGTCAGTCCCGGTGCAGACGATGACCGTCACGGCGCTTCCACCTGACGACCTGAGAACAAGGTTCACTCCCCCGAAGTCGATGCTCGTGTTGCCGATACCGTCGTAGACGCCCGGCGCCACGAGAACGGTGTCGCCGGCTGCTGCAAGATCGACACCGGTCTGGATCGTAGGGGCCTCCAGTGGTACTTGGATGACATCCGCCGACGCACTACCTGCAACCGCAGCGAGTGCCACTGCCACAAGCGCGCACGTCCCCCACTCCTGCCACTTGCCGCGTCTCATTCCCAGCGCCTTCCTCCTGTCTCTGCACGAGACAAGCCAGTCCTCTCGATCAGTCTAACTTTCCAGCGCATAGAGGATACCACTTCCCCGCGGATCCCGTCAAGACCATAATGAGTGAGACACGGTAATACAAGGATGCATCGTCGCAAACGCAGCAGGGCGGGGCGCCGTGTCCGCATGCACCACCTGAGGCCGGCCTGTTTCCGCTCGCTGTCCCGCGTTCGCCGTCGTAGAATGGCAGCCATGGATCTTCATACGAACACGCGCGCGGCCCGGCCGCACCAGCACCCCACAGGAGGCATCATGCGCATCCTCGTCACCGGCGGCGCCGGCTTCATCGGCAGCAACTTCATACGCATGTATCTGGCGCGCCATCCGGATTCCGAGATCGTCAACCTCGACAAACTGACGTACGCGGGCAACCTCGAGAACCTGAAGAAGGTCGAGAACGACTCACGCTACTCGTTCGTCAGGGGGGACATCTGTGACGCCGGCGTGGTCGATGATGTGATGAAGCGAGTGGACGCTGTCGTGAACTTCGCCGCCGAGACGCACGTCGATCGCTCGATCGGCGATCCGGATGCCTTCCTCAAAACGAACGTACTCGGAGTCCACATTCTGCTGGAAGCCGCCAAGAAGCACGGTGTCGGTCGCTTCATCCAGATAAGCACCGACGAGGTCTACGGCCCCGCCCCCGACAAGCCGTTCAGGGAAGGCGATGTCCTGACACCCAGGAACCCATACTCAGCGAGCAAGGCGGGCGGCGAACTCCTCGCGCGGTCGTACTTCATCACGTACGGCTTCCCCGTCATCATCTCGCGCGGAGCCAACAACATCGGACCGAACCAGTATCCGGAGAAAGTCATCCCGCTCTTCGTGACGAATGCCATCGAGGACAAACCCCTCCCCCTCTACGGAGACGGGAACCAGGAGCGCGACTACATGCATGTCCTCGACCATTGCTCCGGAGTAGAGATCCTGCTCGAGAAGGGTGAGCCCGGCGAGATATACAACATCGGTGCGGGCAACCACATGCGGAATATTGAGATGGCGAAGCTCATCCTCGATGAACTCAGGAAGCCCGAGAGTCTCATCACCCACGTCAGAGACCGCGAGGGTCACGATATCCGATACGCCATCGACTCATCGAAGATGAGGGCGCTCGGCTGGGAACCCGAGTTCGGCACGAAGGCGGCCATCCTCGACGCCGTCCACTGGTACGCGGCCAACCGCGACTGGTGGGAGCCGATCAAATCAGGTGAGTTCCGCGAGTTCTACGAGCGCCAGTATCGCTCCCGCCTGAAGGAAGCCGGGACATAGGAAGAAGCGGCTCCGAGAGAGCCGAGTCCTGATTCCAACGCTGCGTGCGAAACACCTTGAACATCCATGCCCGCGACCATATCATGTCGGCGAAGCTCGCTTTGGGTTTCGCCGACTTCTTTTTGTACGATCGGCACAGGACACGACTGAAACGGGGAACCGCCCTGGCGCGGAAGGAGACTGTTCAGATGACGAGAGATGATGTGCTCGCCAAGGTTGAGGAGCGAAAGATCGGCTTCGTACGCCTGCTCTTCGCCGATATCGCCGGCTTCCCGAAATGCGTGTCGATACCAAGCCGCGAGCTCAAAGAGGCGCTCGAGAACGGCAAGGGCTTCGACGGTTCGTCTATCGAGGGGTTCACGCGAATCCACGAGAGCGACATGATCGCAATGCCCGATCCTTCGACGTTCAAGATGGTCCCATGGGATGGCGAAGACGAAGAGGCGATACTCTTCTGCGACATCCTCGTTCCGGACGGCAGTCCATATCCAGGCGACCCACGATTCGTACTCAAGCGCGTCCTCGAGAGAGTCGGAGATCGCAAGTGGACGTTTAATATCGGCACGGAGATCGAGTACTTCTACTTCAGAAGCTCGGAGTATCCGGAGGTGCTGGATCACGCCGGCTACTTCGACCTCACGCCGCCGGACCTCGGTGAGGAGCTTCGGAAGAAGACCATGATGACGCTTCACTCGCTCGGTATTCCGGTCGAGTACTCGCACCACGAAGTGGCGCCCAGCCAGCATGAGATCGATCTCAAATACAAGGGCGCCCTTGCGATGGCCGACGACACAATGCTCTGCAAGCTGGTCGTCAAGGAGGTCGCGCGAAAAGAGGGAGTCTACGCCACGTTCATGCCGAAGCCGATGTTCGGCGAGAACGGAAGCGGGATGCACACTCATCAGTCGATCTTCGACGGTGGCAGGAACCTCTTCCACGACGAGAACAACCCGCAGCACCTGTCGTCCATGGCGAGAGCGTACGTCGAGGGAATCCTCAGGCACGCAAGAGAGATCGCGCTCGTCACCAACCAGTGGGTGAACTCGTACAAACGTCTCGTGCCCGGATACGAAGCGCCCGTCTACATCTCATGGGCGCAGCGCAATCGCTCCACGCTCGTCCGTGTTCCCCAGTACAGGCCAGGCCACGACCTCTCAACAAGGATCGAACTCAGGTGCCCCGATTCGGCCTGCAACCCATACCTGGCCTTCGCGGCCATGCTCGCCGCCGGTCTTGAGGGAATCGAGAAGAAGTACGAGCTGAGAGACGCCACTGAGGCCAACATCTACACGATGACGGCAGATGAACGGAAGGAAAGGGGCATCAGCACGCTTCCCGGCAGCCTCGGGGAAGCGATAGGGGCAGCCCGGAAGAGCGAAATCCTCCGTGAGACTCTTGGGGATGAAACGTTCGAGAAACTTCTCAGAAACAAGACGGCGCTCTGGGACAACTACAGGAGCATCGTCACACCGTACGAGATGGAGAAGGATCTGCCAGTGCTGTAGTTCCGCAGATGGATGGGTCCGGCCACACCGTAGACAGCGCTCCAGGCGCCAGGCCTGATGCAGCTTTACATCCCTCCCGGGAGCCTATAGACTCAACGGGCTAACGATTCTTTCCCAAATGCGATTCACAAAGGCTTGCGCCTTCCCCCTCACCATATCGGCGAAGGCGCCTGGCAGAGTCCGCCTGATTCAATCGAGCGGACGCCGTTAAGGAGGCCGCATGCGCGTTCTACTCTCAGGCAATGAGGCCGTAGCTCGCGGTTGCTACGAGCACGGTGTTAAGGTCGCCACGGCCTATCCTGGCACCCCCTCCACGGAGATTCTGGAGAACGTCGTCAAGTACAAGGACGACATCTACTGTCAGTGGTCACCGAATGAGAAGGTCGCTTTCGAGGTGGCAATGGGCGCCTCGTTCGGTGGTGTCAGAACACTTGTGGCGATGAAGCACGTCGGATTGAACGTGGCCGCCGACCCTCTCATGACATCGACGTCCGTCGGCGGGGACGGTGGGTTTGTGATCGTCACGGCAGACGACCCCGGCATGCATTCGTCGCAGAATGAGCAGGACAATCGTTACTACGCCAAGTTCGCGAAGATCCCGCTCATCGAGCCGTCCGACTCACAGGAGGTCCTTGACTTCCTCGGCACCGCCTACGAAATCTCCGAGCAGTTCGGAACACCCGTGCTCTTCCGCCTCACAACCCGTCTCTCGCATGCGAAGACCCCGGTTGAGCTGGGCACGCGCACGGAAGTGGCACAGAAGGAGTATGTGAAGGACACGTCCTTCCGCGTCGTCATCCCCGCCCACGCCCGCAAGCTCCATGTCAAGGTTGAGAAACGTCTCGAATCGATTCGCGAGTATGCCGAGACGAGCTCTCTCAACAAGGTCATCGAGGGCGACCCCAAAGTCGGCGTCATATCGAGCGGTATCTCGTACCAGTACGCGCACGATGCACTTCCCGAAGCCACGTTCCTCAAGCTCGGTCTCAGCTATCCCTTCCCCATCGAACTCGCCAAGAAGTTCTGCGAGCGGTTTGAGACCGTGTATGTGGTTGAGGAAAACGAACCCTTCATCGAGGAGTTCCTGAGGTACGCGGGCATCACCAATATCATCGGGAGAGAGAAGATCCCGGCCTGCGGAGAGCTCAACCAGCGGATTGTGCGCGACTCGATCTCCGGCGAGGACACTGCAGGAGAGAAGACCTCCGTATCGCCTCGCCCGCCGGTACTCTGCCCGGGCTGCCCCCACAGAAGCACGTTCTACACTCTCAACCGCCTCAAGATCGGCTCGACGTCCGACATCGGGTGCTACACGCTCGGCGTTATGCCGCCACTTGAGGGAATCGATACGTGCATCTGCATGGGCGCGTCCATCGGCAACTCGCTCGGTATGGAGAAGGCGATCGGCAAGGAGTTCGCGAAGAAGATGGTCGCCGTCATCGGCGACTCGACGTTCGTGCACTCAGGCATGACCGGCCTGGCTGACGTGGCCTACAACAAGGGCGCCACAACAGTTATCGTCCTCGATAACTCGATCACAGCGATGACGGGGCACCAGGATCACGCGGGAACAGGGACGACGCTCATGGGCGAGTCGACCACCAAGCTCGACTACATCAAGCTCGCCGAAAGCGTGGGGGTCAAGGACGCCAGACGCGTGAATGCCTTTGACATGGAGGCCGTTAAGACCGCCATCAAAGAGGCAACCGGCAGTGATGAAGCAACGTTGCTCGTCATGGAAGGCCCGTGCGCCCTGCAGGCCCGAAGCCAGTGGGGACCGGCGCTCGTGGTCGATTCCGAAGAGTGCACGGCCTGTGGGCTCTGCCTGAGGCTCGGGTGCCCTGCCATCAGCAAGGACGAGAACGGCAAGGCTACGATCAACCCGCTCTTCTGCGTCGGTGAGTTCTGCTCGATGTGTACCCAGGTGTGCCCGGTAGATTGCATTGCGGTTCCTGACAAGTCCTGACCGACGTCACGTGAAGGAGACTCAGATGGCGAACAAGACAACAGACGTTTTCATCTGCGGCGTCGGCGGGCAGGGAATCCTCCTTGCCAGTGAGATCCTGTCGGACGTGGCGCTCGCAAAGGGACTCGACATCAAGAAGAGTGAAGTTCATGGGATGGCGCAGCGGGGCGGCTCTGTAGTGAGTCACGTCAGGTTCGGCGAGACGATCCACTCGCCCGTTATCGCTGAGGGAGAGGCCGACATCCTCGCATCGTTCGAGAAAATGGAGGCCCTCCGCTGGATTCAGTTTGTGAAGCCCGGCGGCAAGGTCATCGTCAACTCGCAGGAGATCGTTCCCAGCGGGATGGAGACTTACCCTCCGGCCATCGATCGCAAGATCAGCGAACGCGTTCCAGGTACCATGTTCATCGACGCCCTCAAGCTCGCCAAGGAGGCGGGTCACCTGCGCGCGGTCAATATCGTCATGCTCGGCGCATTTTCTCATTTCCTCGGATTCAGCGAGGACGAGTGGAAGTCGGCCATCAAGGCGCGCGTGCCTAAGAAGACGATCGAGATCAACCTCAAGGCCTTCGAGCTTGGCCGAGCGGCCGTCTCCGGGTAGCTGCTCGCGCCGGCCGGGTGGACGGCCCGGGGCCGATGCCCGAGAGTCGTGGAGATGCGATGACAGGGAAGCCCGGCAGGACTGACGGTTCGGACGATGCACGGGGACCGTGGGATGAGACCCCATCTGACACGCGCAAACGTGCGCTCAGAGTCCTGCGTGCCCTCAAGAGAACGTACCCCGACGCTCGCGTCCCGCTCAACTACTCATCCCCCCTTGAACTCCTGGTGGCGACCATCCTGTCAGCGCAGTGCACCGACAAGCGGGTCAATGAAGTCACGATTCCCCTGTTCAAGAAGTACCGCAGGCCGTCCGATTGGGCGGCTGCCTCGCAGGATGTTCTCGAGGATGAGATACGCACGACCGGATTCTTTCGGAACAAGGCCAGAGCAATCAGAGAAAGCACGGCAGACCTCATCGAGAACCACGGCGGCGAGGTACCGGATACGATGGAGGAGTTGACGGCGCTCCGGGGCATCGGGAGGAAATCCGCCAACGTGCTCCTGGCTCATGCGTTCGGCAACCAGGGCATCATCGTTGACACGCACTTCAGACGCATCTCGCGGCGACTCGGCATGACAGCGGAGATGAACCCGGTCAGAATCGAGTTCGAGCTGCGGGAGATCGTTCCGAAGCGCCGATGGTCCGACTTCTCTCTCTTTGTGAACTGGCACGGCCGTGAGACGTGCTACGCCCGGAAGCCTGCGTGCAGTCGTTGTGTCATAGCAGGAGACTGTCCCGCGCGGGAGTCGCTCGGTGAGATCGTGTGGAACGTAAAGAAATGACGAAGGGCCGGACATACAGTCCCGACCCCTCTCGATTCCCACCGCACGCCGTCTACTCGACCGTTATGGCCTCCACAGGGCAGCTCTCTGCCGCTTCGCGTGCAGCGTTCTCATCACCCTCAGGCACGACATCGACCTTCGTACTCGACCTGTCTCCGTCCATTTCGAACACACTGGGACAGATGCTGGGACAGACCCCGCATCCGATGCACGTATCCCTGTCAACACTCGCCTTCATACAGCCCCCTTGTTCCCGTCTATGCTTCGGTCAACTGGCATGGTCCGTGTAGTCTGATGCCAATCCGCTGCAGCGGATTCACTACCCTCGTGCCCATCACATTCGAGGATCCAAGGTGCGAATAGCGGCCCATATGCCCCACATCGTCGCTATTGTCTACGGAGTGGCCTTGCAGTACCATGCTTAGTGTCAGACATGTTGAACTGTGTAAGGAGCGGGTATGCTTAAACCTACATCGGACAGGGGCCGAGTCGAGTACGCCCTGCAAACGGAACGGGATGGGATCAACTTCTACGAGCACGCTTCCCGGCACATCGCTCACAAACTCGCGAGGGCGGCGTTCACGATGCTGGCCCGTGAGGAAGAGCGCCACGTCGACACCATCAAGTCGCTGGCCAGATTCCTCGATGGCAAGGGTAAACCCATCGACCTCGACCCAACTGACCCGGGGTCGCTCAACACGACGATTCACACGATCTACAGCGCTGCATCGCCAGAGGACCTCGATGGCAGCATGAATGCGGCCGAGGCGTACGCCGAGGCGATAGAGATCGAGACGAGAGTCATTGATCTCTACGGACAGTGCGCGAAGGAATGCGATACTGACGAGGCCAAACATCTCTTCGATGTCCTCCGTCGAGAAGAGGCCGAACACCTGAAGCTGCTGGAGGACATGCGGGGTTACCTGATCGACCCTGAGCAGTGGTTCGTTGACCGAAAGACGATCCTGCGCGAAGACGGATAGAATCCGTTTCCAGCAGGTCGAAGCGCGCCCCCACCCATCGGAAGTTCCGCAAGATGACAGACAAGCATGACCGAACCCAGCCCGGATCGCTGCTCATCACCGGTGAGTTCCATTCGGGACTTGAGAGCGCGCTCCTTGCGCACCTCGAGAAAGCCGTGGATGCCGCGCCGCTCCACGTCGGCACCGTCGTTGTCCCGGGCAACCTTCTTGGGATCAGGCTCTCGCGTGAGCTGGCTCTGGCAACCAATGGCCATGCGAACGTAAGGTTCGTCACGCTCAAGGACCTTGCTCTCTCGATGTCCGGGAGTGCGATCTACGAAAGCGGGGCATCCGGAAGCACGGTGTCCGGAGAACGGGCGCTTCTTCCGAAACGGGGCGACGAATTGATCATCCGTCGCCTCCTCGATGAGGGAATCGCAGACAATGGTTACTTCTCTGCGATCGCGGATCGGCCGGGTCTCGCTACAGCCCTGAGAGACACCATTGCGAATCTCAAGGACGCAGGCTACGAACCGGACTCGCTAAGCAGATCCGCAAAGCTCGCCCATCTGACAGGCAGATCGAAACCGGACAAGATCACGGAGATCGCGAGGATATGGAAGGCGTACGAGCGCGAGCTTCACAATGGCGGATGGATCGACCACACCGATATGATGTCGACGGCAGTGGACCGTTTGAGAGCCGAACCAGGGATCGTTCCCTCCCCTCTCACTCTCTACGGCTTCTACGACCTGAACTCCCTCCAGAAACGATTGGTTGCTGCGTGCATTGCCGGCAATGAAGTAACCGTCTTCTTCCCTTACCTTGATGTCGATGACTGGACCTACGCTCGACCAACTCTCGATTGGTTCCTCTCCCTTGGGTTCGAACGGAGTCCACTTCCCGAGGAAGGCGCGCGTGGTGTTCCACTTCCGGCCAGGACCCTGATCATCTCAGCGCCAGGTGAGGCCAGGGAGGTAAGGGAAGACGTGCGAACGCTCGCGGTCGCTCTGGATGACCGCGGAGCGCCTTTTCAGAGCTCCGCTGTCCTTACACGCACACCATCTCTCTACTCCGGGCTCTTTGACGAGGAACTTAAGCTCCTCAGCGCTGAGCCGTACATCGAGACTCCGCAACCACTCGCACACACACGTTCAGGCATGAGTCTGGTCAGATTCATAAGAGCCGTGGAATCCGACTTTGACCGAACTGAGATCATCGAGCTTCTGAGTGTCGCCGACTTCGACCCCGACAGTGTTGTATTCGAGGGCGATTCCGTGCCGGTCGCAGACTGGGCCAAGGCCGCCGCGCTCGCGGGCATCACCACCGGAGCTGCATCCTGGCCACGAAGGCTCCGCTCGCTGCTCACTCGCCTGGAAGGAGCTTCTCCGGACAGCAGATTCGGAGGCAGGCACGCTCACATAGGCAGCGCCATACACTCGCTTCTCTCTCTTCTTGAAGCGCTTCTCCCCCAGCTCGAGGCCATACCGTCGCGATCCACAGTGGAAGGATATGCCAGCAAATTCTCAAAGATGCTGACTGCCTGGACAAGGGACACGAGAGAGAAGGAATCCGTTCTTGCTGCGATAGAGGGACTGAAGCCCCTGTCGAAGATAGCGGGCAGAATCACACTGGCGCGCTTCGGCGAGCTTGTGCGCGTGGCTCTCGATGAACCCGGACCCCGCTCTGCGAGATTCGGACAAGGCGGACCGACCGTTCTCAACCTCATGTCAGCCAGAGGACTCCCCTATCCCGTCGTCATCGTTCCGGGCCTGGTAGAGAAGCAGTTCCCCCTCGGTCACCGTCAGGATCCCATTCTGCTCGACCGCGAGCGCATGGTGCTGAACGCAACCCTGCAGAATGATCCGCTCCACCTCCTTCCCATCAAGGGAGAGAGCACGGGCGAAGAGAAGTTGCTCTTCAGACTCGCAGTCTCCGCCGCAACCGAGCTCCTCATCCTGAGTTACCCTCGTTTGGATCCGGCCACTGCCCGACCACGGATCCCATCCGTCTTCATGCTGCGAACGCTTGAGGCGATGACGCGCAAACCACAGGACTACAAGTCGTTCGAATCCAGTCCTCTCGCGACGAGAATCCCTCTCGCGAGGCGTTTCCCGAAGGAGCGAGCGCACGCACTGACCGAGCACGAATTCAACGGGTGTTCAATTCTCAACGCCCTGGAAGGCGCCGGGTCCGAAGAGATCGCGTATCTTCTTCGCGAGGCCGGACCGCTCCCGAGACGTATCGAAATGGAAACAACACGGTGGACGACGCCGGGATTCACGCGATTCGACGGCGCTCTCGAATCGCAGGAAGCTCTGGCCGCCGCGCGCGAACTCTCGGGCTTCCAGAAGGACGGACTCGCGCCCGGAAGGCGCGTCTCGCCGACATCACTTGAGAGCTACGCATCCTGTCCATTCAAGTACTTCCTTGAGCGCGTACTCGATATCGAGCCGCTCGACGAACCGGAGGAAGCGCTTGAACTCTCACCGCTTGAACGAGGCAGCCTCTACCATGGAATTCTCGAAAAGTTCATGAGGAGTCTGCGCGACTCAGATAGGCTTCCACCCTCGGCGGACGATCTTGAGGAACTCTTCCGGATGGCCGGGCGGATGATGGAGGCGAATGAGCAGTACCTGTCCCGATACCCCGGAGCACGGGATCTGGAATCCAAGCGGCTGAGGGTCAACCTGGCCCTGTGGCTGGCTGCCGAGTTGAGAGAAGAGGGCGGTTTCGTGCCAACCTATTTCGAGACTCGATTCGGCGGTGATCCGCAGAAGGGTGACGACCCGGAACTTTCTTTCTCTGACGGGGTGTCTTTCGAGGCTTTCGGCGGCGTTAGAGTGGAGTTCAGCGGCAAGATAGACAGAATAGACATCATTCCAAGCAAGGGAAAGGCCCGGGTGATCGACTACAAGACCGGAAGACCGTGGTCGCGCGGCAAGAAGGGCGCGAAGATGTTTGAGCAGGGCAAGCGCCTGCAGCTTCCCGTCTACATCCTCGCCGCTCAGCGCATGCTCGCAGATGGAGATCCTGGAGCCAAGATCGAGCTGGCCGAATACCGATACATCTCCTCCCCGGGCGGTGTCACTTCGACTGTACTCACGTCCGCGGATCTTGAAGAACGCATGGAGGATCTCTCGAAGGCCATCGGTTTCATCATCCATTCGATCTCCCGTGGTCTCTTCTTCCCGTACCCGAGTGATGAACGACGGTGTAAGAACTGCGACTATGCGGACGCCTGTGCGTCCACAAGTCTCCCTCTGGCCCTCATGAAGAACGGTGACCCCAAGGCAGCATCCTTCGTAAAGGGACTGGGGGGAATCGAGTGACGAACTGCAAACCGACTATAGACGCGCGCGCTCGACGCCTCGCCTCCGGACTCGACGGAGGCCTTGCCTACACCTACCTGGTCGAGGCCGGCGCGGGGACAGGCAAGACAAGCGTCCTCGTTGACCGACTCCTTGCCCTCGTTCGGACCGGTGTCGGAATCACCAGGATCGTCGCCATCACGTTCACGGAGAAGGCAGCCGGTGAGCTGCGCATCAGACTGCGCTCAGGGCTCGAGGAAGCGCTCGCGGCTGAACGTGATGATTCGGAAGCAGGCGCCCTCGCCACGAAAGAGCAGGAACGGTTCCGGACCGCCCTCCACGAGATAGACCGCGCGCAGGTCTCGACCATTCACGGCTTCTGCACAAGCCTTCTGAAGGAGCGTCCAGTGGAGGCGGCCGTAGACCCCAACTTCGGCGTCGCCGACGCTCTCAAGCAAACGGTGCTTCTGGATGAGGCATGGGAGGAGTGGCTCCGGGCGGAGCTGGCCGGGAGGCCGCCGGACGCAGTTGGCCAGAGCCAGGCGCTCGGTCTAACGCTCTCCGGCATCAGAAACCTGGCGTTCATGCTCATCAAGAACAGAGATGATATCGAACTGATGCCCGATCCAGTCACCCCCCCGGACACAGACACCTTCCTCAGTGAATTGGAGACGACTGCTCGCGAGTTTCTTGACCTCTCGGAACGACACTGCGCAGACCCGGACGACAAGGGTGCAATCGCGATCCGGGCATTCGCCCGGCAGGTCGATGAGCTCGGCATGCTACCGGAGGAAGCCAGGGCCCCACACGCCCTCAAACACGTGAAGCTCTTCCCAAAGAGCGGCAAGGGAAGAAAGGACAACTGGGACGACGACGTCCTTGCCACCCTTAGAGAGCGGGCGGGCGATCTCGCAGAAACGCGAGACCTGCTGCAACAGGACATCTCTCACAACACCGCCGTAGAACTGCTCGACTGGCTCGCGGGGTTCATCGCTGCCTACGAGGCGAAGAAGCGGAGCTCCGGAGTTCTCGACTTTCAGGACCTTCTGACAAAAGCCCGTGATCTCGTCAGAGACAACATTGAGGTTCGCAATCACTTCAAGGAAGCGTTCGACAGAATTCTCGTGGATGAATTTCAGGACACCGACCCGCTCCAGTGTGAGATAGCCTTCTTTCTCGCGGAGAAGAAGGGATCTTCCGCACGTGACTGGACGAGAATCGACCTCGAACCCGGGAAGCTCTTCATAGTCGGAGATCCGAAGCAGTCCATCTATCGATTCCGCCGGGCCGACATCGAAACCTACGAACAGGCCAAGGAGATCGTGAGAGCTGCCGGCGAGGTTCTCGAACTCGTGGAGAATTTCAGAACGCGACCGGCCATCATCGAGGGCGTCAACGTCGTCTTTTCGGACATCATGAAGCCTCCCAGCGACGGGCGGCACTACCAGCCGGACTACGCTCCTCTCGTCCCGCACCGCCCTTCCGACACGGCAGGCGCAGGTATCGTCGTCCTCGGACCCGCCCACCCAGACGGTGAGAAACCGTCCGCGAGCAAGATCCGTGTTCTCGAAGCTGCAGCCGTCGCCGCCTTTATTGAGCGGCTGCCCACGAGCGGCGAGCTCGTCTATGACAGGGACACGGAGGCCTGGCGCGCTCCCGAACTCAGGGACATCGCCATTCTCTTCAGAACCATGACCGCCCTCGACGCCTACGAGGATGCGCTCAACAACTACGGGATCGAGTACCGCATCCTCGGTGGCAAGAAATTCTACATACGCCGGGAGGTCCAGGAGCTGGCCACGGTACTCACCGCTATCGAGGACCCTCACAATGCCGCAGCCATTGTCGGTGCTCTCAGAACCCCCTTCTTCGGGATCTCCGACGATGCGATAGTCCTGCAGAAATGGCAGACCGGAGCGCTCAGCTACCTCTCGCCTTCACCGGACGGAGTCCCTGAGGTCGAGGAGGCCTTTTCGCTCCTGAGAGAACTCAATGCCGCCAGAAACGCCGACGGTATCGTGCGCGTGATACTGCGGCTGTTCGATCGAACGTCGGCACTCGAACTGTTTCTCCTGAAGCCATCGGGGGAACAACGCCACGCAAACCTGCTCAAGGTCGTGGAGCTGGCTACGTCGATGGAGCAGGACGAGCTCATGTCGTTCGGCGGGTTCGTGAGGTGGCTTCGCGACATCTCGCAGCTCACACCCGAGGAGGCGGAGTCCCCCCTCTCCGAGGAGGGAGACAATTTCGTACGCCTTCTGACGATTCACAAAGCGAAGGGACTCGAATTCCCGATCACAGTACTGGCGGATCTCGGCCGATTCCGGAATAGGAGCGAGCGCATCATCATCGACCGCGGGACGGGGCGCATCGATCTGGGTATTGGAAACAAGAACAATAAGTTCTGCACGAAAGAGTTTGTGGAGGCGTCGAAGCTCGAGGACTGCAGGCGGGAGGCTGAACTCATACGGCTTCTCTACGTTGCGGCGACACGGTCACGCGATCTCCTTGTCGTCCCGTGGTTCACACAGGACGGGAGCGATTCCGGCCTCCTGACGAAGCTCTCCGCTCTGAGAGAGATGGCCGGCGCACCGGTCGGAGCCGTATCCGGCATTGCCGGCGACCCCGCCGTCGTAAGCTACGACATCGCTGAACTCGACCTCACGCGCTTGCGGCGCTCCGAAGTCCGGCTTGACCTCGAAGCCGCAAAGGGTGTCGATTACGAGAAGACTGAGGCGTTTCTGGAGAAGGAGCGCTGGCGGGACTGGCTTGCCGGCTACGCAGGTAAGCGCCACTCCCCACTTTCCACAGTCACGCCGTCTTCGTTGGACTACGGCAGCAGCGCGGCGGCTCCCCAGGACTCGCCACACGCATGCTCCGGGGCCGAAGACTCACAACACGAGTTCTCCGGGGCCGAGGGCCTCGCGGACACGGCCGCCGGGCCCGCTGATTCGCCGGACAGATTCTCCGGACGGGAGTTCGGCACCCTGGTGCATCGCGTACTTGAACGGATCGATCTTCGAACCCCCGGTGACGTGACGGCAGTAGCTCACTCTCTTGCGATAGCAGAGGGACTCGACAAGAACAATGCAGAAGCTGCCGCGGCCCTCATCAAACACGCTCTGAAGTCGGATGTTATGATCCGCGCAGCGAATGCCGATCTAGTGGTTAAGGAGATGCCGTTCTGCCTCCCCCACGGTGACGGGTTCCTCGAAGGCTCACTCGATCTCGTCTTCGAGGAGAACGGAGAGCTCGTCGTCGTGGACTACAAGACCAACCTCCCCGGCCACGGTGGACTCGACACGCTCGAGAAGCACTATACGGTTCAGGCCCTCACCTACGGGCTGGCTCTCACGAAGATCCTCAGGAGACCCGTCAAGGAAGTCATTCTGCTGTTCATGCGAGGCGGTGAGAACGAAAGACCGGCGGAGCGATCGATCCCCGTGGGGATTGACCCGATCTCCGCCGGCCGCGAACTCAATACCAGGCTCGGAAAGTTTCTTCCCTAGGTAGCCCATCCCGTAAGAGTAGCTCCGGTGACGCCCCCCGGGGAAATAGCCCAGACACTTCCTTCGGAACAACCGCAGCGCCAGCGCGCTGAAACACACCTACTTCAAGAGCAGCATCCTCTTCAGCAGCACATCATCTCCCGTCTCGAGCCTGTAGAAGTAGACTCCGGAGGCGACGCGCCTACCGTCGTCACCGCATCCGTCCCACGGTGTGGTGTGATCTCCAGCAGACTTCACGACCGCATGCTCGAGCGTTCGGATGACTCGACCGCTGAGATCGTGCACGACGAGTCTTACGCTGGTTGGGGCAGAAAGCTCGTACTGGATGAGTGTCACCGGATTGAACGGGTTCGGGTAGTTCCCGTGGAGCACCGTGTCTCGCGGCAAGCTGCCATCACCCGGCATCCCCGTCCACGTGCCTTCGACCACGTGGAGCATCTGGTCGACGGACACGCCGACGGCCCGCTCCACGATGCCTGACGGCCACAGAATCTCGAGCGTGTCGACGATCGCCGTCGCCCCGAGGCCAAACTCAACTGGAAGCGAGCCTTGACTCATGTAGCCTGAGCCGCCTGAAACCTCACGGATCTGTGAGATCCCGCCTGCGACCATCCTCACGCGCGCGCCTATCGCTGATGCGTTCGAGATGGTCCCCGTGAGTTCCACGTGCAGCCAGTGGTTGGAGCCGCCTGTGTGGTTCTCAAGGAGTCTATTCGCGGAGCCGTTCACGATGTGGAGATCGTTGGTCCCGTCGCCGTTGAAGTCGCCGAATGAGAAACCCCACGTCGTACGGTCGGAGCTGGCCGGCTTGATCGACGCATCGAAGATGCTCCAGTCCGGAGCACCCTCATTCCGATACAGGATATTGGGTTCGCCGTAGCGCCCGACGTACAGATCCAGATCTCCGTCATTGTCCCAGTCGGCCCACGCCACGCCGGTCCCCTGTCCTGTGCTCCCGAGCGGAGCTGCGGTGGCATCCACGAAGACGCCGTCGTCGTTGCGGAACAAACGATCTGCGCTGCCCAGATTCGCAATGAAGAGGTCGAGATCCCCATCGTTGTCGTAGTCGCCCCAGGCGCAGCCGATTGTGCTGCCGCCATCGTCAAGGGGCGCCACCGTTGCATCCACGAAGACGCCGCCGTCATTTCGGAACAGCCTGTTGGCGCTTCCTCTATTGGCGACGTAGAGATCCGCGTCGCCATCGTTGTCGTAGTCCCCCCAGGCGGCTCCCTGCGAGTAGGCGGAGACCGCTGAGACCACACCGCCGACCGCCGTGAACTCCCACGACGGAGGTCCACCATTTCTGAGGAGGACATTGAACTCGTAGTTCGCGAGAAAGATGTCAACATACCCGTCGAGATCATAGTCCGCCCACGCAACCGTCCAGCAGTCGCCGGCGTCGGCAAGCGCGCCGACCGAAGCGTCGACGAAGACGCCGCCTCCTTCATTCCTGAAGAGGTTGTTCGTTCCGAAGGAGGATCCCACGTAGAGATCGAGATCTCCGTCGTTGTCGTAGTCGGCCCACGCGACACCAGTGTTGTACCCGGCATCACCAAGTGGAAGAGTAGTCGCATCCACGAAGACCCCACCATCGTTTCGATAGAGACTGCTCGCGGACTCGGTATCAGACACGTAGAGATCGAGGTCGCCGTCACCGTCGTAATCGCCCCAGGCAGCTCCTCCATCCCTTGTGTTGGTCTCAAGAACCGGGTTCATGACCCGGATCCAAGGCGCTTGCTCCCGTGAGATGACGGGGACCACTGTCACAGTCTCGTCGCCCTGGAAGCGCATGCAGTTGTTGCTGCCGGCGCAGATAGGCCAGTCGGCATTCGCCTGATCGTAGGCGGCGCGCACGGTCCAGCCCTGGTCCATGTAGCTGAATAGAGAGGTCTGCCAATCGAGGGAGTAGCCCCAACACGTGGCGCACTGCGGTTCCCCCATGCCGCAGTACCCGACGACGGAGGCGCCTTCCGAAGCGCCCTTGCGAAATTCGTTCGCCAATGTGCCGTCTCCAACCGAACACATCCCTGCGCAGCTGCCGATGAACGCGAACGGCATTCGACCGTAGTTCTCGATCCACGCTTCGATGCTGTTCGCTGTCGTGTAATGGATCGACGTACCGCCATCACACCCACTGCCGAAGTAGTCGCTGCCCCCGTGTGCCAGTTCATAGAAAAGCGTCACATCGTTGTCCTGGATGTGGCTCCTGACTTCAGCCTCCGTCGGCCAGATAATCTCCTCTGTGGGGTAGCCCATGGCCTCGAACCAGGTCTCTGCGTTACCCGACCAGCTACTCCAGGCTCCGCTGCACGGCCCCTCTTCCCACGGCCCTGTCAGTGAGAAACCGGTAGACGGTGGCGGTATCCCAGGGCCTACGATAGCGCCTGTGACCGCATCAATGACGGACACCGTGCGGACCCCGTCGATATTCACACTGTGAACGGCCCAGCAGGGGTTCGTGGGTGTCGGGTCAAACGGGAAGACGTCCGAATCCGGAGAGATGACGAAAAGACCGGTGAAGAGGATCTCACCCTCGATCATGGCCTCCGCATCGAGGTCGGAAAGAGAGATCACTGGGAAACTCGAGGGAAGATCATCGCGCCAGTGGCTCTTGCGAGCCAGAAGCTCCCCAGTATGGCGGTTGAATTGGTAGACCACGTAGTTTTTCTCGACGATGGCACCGTCGAGCATCCGCTGGTGAAACAGAACGGCCACACCGTCGCTGACGGCGATCTCATCGAAATGCCTGCCACCATCCCCAAACTGCTTGAGCAACGGCATCTGTGAAACGGCCGACCACGGTTCCGCTGCCACGCACACCGGCGTAAGAACCACCGCGACCGCGACAACGAGAATGAATGCGAAAAGGGGCGGCGGCGCCCACAACCGGAGTCGGTGGTCGCCTGATCTCATCTGATGGCCCTCGATTGGATGCTCTACCTTATGAACACGACCTTCTGCTGGTCGGTTCCTGCCTCCGTCACAAGCCGCACGAAGTAGACACCCGACGGCGCGAGTCGGCCACCAAGGTCCCTCCCCGTCCAGACACTCTCGCCCTCACCCGTCGAGCTTGCACTTGTGCTCATCCGGCTGATCAGCCGTCCCGACACGGAGTAGATCTCCACAGTGACGGCATCAGAACCGGGGGCGACGAAACTGACTGTCGTGCTTCCGTGAAACGGATTCGGTGAGACCGAGCGAATCCTCACCGCGCGCGTCTCCATGTCGGGGACACCGGTTCCGGTCGGCCAGAGCACCGCGTCGAGTTCGGCCAGACCAGTCGCACCAATCGCGACGTCGTAGAAGGTCTGCGTGTCGTACCCGGCGCGGGAGAACTCAACCGTGTACGTTCCTTCGACCAGCATTCGCCAGTATCGGCCGTAGGCTGCGTCGGTCAGTCTCGCTTCAATCTCATCCGACGAATTCTCTATGACCTTGACCTCGGCGACAAGCGGACTCCCTGTTGTCCCGTCTGTCACGTGACCCGTGAGACCGGGACCATAGACGCGGTCCAGCAAGTAGTACGAACCCAAGGACACCCTCTCACAATACTCATCAACATCTGCCGCGGGAGGAATACACATCTGGCTCATGATCTCCATCGTAAGACCGATGGTCCCGAGCACTCCGTACTGCCAGTTTCGGGCCTTGCCGGCCGTCGCGTATCCGTAGATGGCAGTGTAGGAAGTGTCGTCCAGCTTCGTGGTCTTCCCCGCCAGGCCGAGTGCTATGCTGTAGACAACGTCGTAGTCAGGACAGAACCCGATCGTCGGCCAGTACCAGGGGTAGTAGATACAGTCCCCCATTGAGACAAGAGGACTGTGGTAGTTGAGCGAGAAGACGGGCTTCTCGGCCATGCACAGATCCCGCACGATCTGAGACTCATTCTCGGAAAAGGGAGCCGTTCCTCGATAGTAGGGCGACGTCCACTCGCCGGAACCGCCCACGGCCCAGTTGAAATCGTAGTTGTAGTTTGGATCGACTCCATCCAGATCCAGTTCGAGCGTGCCGTTCCCGTTGTTGTCGTGGATGTTCTTTCGATACGTCGTGTCCAATCCCGACGTAACCACCCAGTGTCCATCCGGATTCAGGAGAGGAATGAACCAGATCTCGATATCATCGACCCACTGTGTGATCGAATCGACCACGCCGTAGTTGCTCGTCAGTTCGTCGATCATCCACATGCACACCTCAAGCCCCACAACTTCCTCTGCATGGTGCAACCCATCGAAGAGCACTACGGGCTCGTCCTCATCGACATCCACGTTGTCCGAGATCTTGAGCCCCCATATAGGCTGCCCATCCGTGGTGGAGTAGCCCAGCGTCCCTAGCCTCGTAATCTCCGGATAGGCCGCCGCCACCGCCGCAAGCTCAGCGCCTACCTCCGCATGGGTATGGTAGCGCTCATGCAATGCAGAAGCATTGGGAGCGATACCGGCAACGAGAAGGCATGCGAGTACCAGGACGCCCGCCGCCCTCCGTGCCGCGATCGAACGGGTCTTGATGCCCGCTGCCGCGCAGTGCAGGTTCATTCGTTCCTCCGTGTTCGGCGCTACTTGAGAAGCACCATTTTGGCCGACATTTCCTCGCCGAGCGCTGAGAACTTCGCGAAGTAGACGCCGCTCGCAACCCTGTCACCGGCCGCATTGGTTCCATTCCACACCGTATTGTGGTAGCCGGCGTCAACTTCACCCTCCAGAAGCGTGCTCACAAGACGACCAGTCACGTCGAACACCTCAAGCTTGACGTTGGTCCTGCTCGGCACTCCGTAGTTGATCGTCGTCAATGGATTGAACGGGTTCGGCTGATTGCCCGCCAGAATCACGGCTCTCGGCACGATCGATTCATCGGGAACGTCCGTGGAATCGTGCCCGTCCGGCCGGTCGGTTGTGAACTTGATGGCGCGTCCGCCCGCGAGCGTCGCTGCCGCGTCGTCGTATATGTTCGCATACGTGTAGAGTACGCCGTCAGTCTGGGGGTGGTTCTCTATCCCTACTGTGGCATAGTTGGCATTTGCGTCCGTGTTCGAGATCGTGTGGTACTGGTACAGGATCTCCCCGTCTCCGGTCTCCGTCGTGTAGACAGCTGGGTCGTAGAGAATGATCTCGAAGATCTCATCTGCGTACGGCTCGTACGCCGTCGGCACTCTGCTCCATTCGATGACGAACCTGCCGTCTCCCATGTTCCGATAGAGGACCTTGCCTCCTGCGGACGGATCCAGATCATCCCAGAACCCGGCTATCATCGCATCCGGTCCCGGAGCGCCGGGGATGAACCAATTGCGGAACTCGTGATGGAACGGAGGGGTGTCACCCATCCCGATCCACCCGTTCGAGCAGACACCTATCTCGGTGTAATCGTCGCCGTAGTAGGTGAATGTGAACGGGAGACTCACGGTCATCGTCTGGTCGTCGGCGATTCCCAGGTCAGTCCCACTGCCGCCATAGCTTGGGTCGATCTCGACCCAGGAGTACGTGGGGGCCTCATCGTACGCCGTGTCGGTATCATCGTAGGCGTAGTAGCCATAGTCATCCGGACCGATCGGGTCGTCGCTCGATGGAACTCCCACGGTAAGTGGAAAGAGGACGAACTGCGAGAGGCCGTTGTCTCCCGCCAGTTCGAGGATCATCGTGAACTCGTGCCCTACAGCCACATCCGACTCGGCCTGCACCTGGAATGGATTCCCTGAATTCGAGGCTATCCCACCAGCTGCGACAGTGGCATACGATCCATGGTCATCGGGAACAAGCAGGCCCGATGATGGTCCGACGAGCGTCCCTGTCACCGATGTTGCGTCCATCTCCCCGCCGTTCGAAAGCGTTACAGTCAGTGTCGCGGTCTCGCCTGGGTTCAGGATACCGTCGCCACCGATCGCGATGGAGTAGTACTCCAGAGAGGGCGCGCCGACGACGATGCGAGCGTAGCTGATGGACGTGGCCCGGCTCCCCTCGATCACCGTGAATTCAAAACCTATCTCCGTCCCATTCGGACATCCGTCGTCTATCGTGAAGACGAACGGACTCGAGCCGGAAGCGGTCGCGCCCGGGGCCATCGTGCCGTAACCGGCGGTCTGACCCGGCGTGATCGTCACCCATTGGCTGTTGGCTCTCGGCGGTCCGCTGTCGAAGCCTGCAGTCACGCCCGTCGCGGTCAGGAGGCCGTAGTTCTTGAGGTCAACATTGAGCTCAATCGTCTCACCGGGATTCACAACGCCGTCGCCATCTCCGCTTGAGGCGCCCGAGCCATCATCATCGATGGTCTGGCTGTACCAGCCTACGAACTCATCTTCCTGATCGACCGACACGTCACCCACATAGGGCTTCATGTTGGTGGCCCACACGG
Source organism: Candidatus Eiseniibacteriota bacterium (assembly GCA_030622115.1). Taxonomy (GTDB): domain Bacteria; phylum Joyebacterota; class Joyebacteria; order Joyebacterales; family Joyebacteraceae; genus Joyebacterum. The sequence continues at coordinate 819 of JAUXGN010000003.1, read as the reverse complement.
TGACATGAGCATCACCCTGTGTCGTCGCGCCAAGCGGTATGTCTACGTTGTACTCACCGCTCAGGGTCCTGATCTCGTATACCTCATCGCCCTTCCAGATGACGACTTCGGCGCCGGGAACCGGACTGCCGTTCTCATCCTCGACGTGGACCGTAAGCATGTTCTGTCCGAACGGCACGCTTACATCGTGTGTGGCAACAATCGTCCCGGGCCGCTCCGTGCGGAGGACGAGTTCAGGGTCGCCGATCAGATTGTAGACGTTGAAGTAGAAGTCGACATTCTGCCCATCCTCGTCTGACGAGGCCGGATCCACGTACTCCGGGTAGTTCAGGTAGACCTCCATCTTGCCCCGCAAGAGAGACTGCCCGAAGTGCTCGATCCCCTCATTGAGGATACCCTCGTAGATGCCGGTGTCTATGGCGTTGTTCCACTTGGTATGCGTCCAGAACTCGCTCGGTCCGATCATGGCCGGACCGCCCTTGAGAGCGAATGGGCTCCCGGCACGGATCCACGCCTCTCCGAAGCACGGGTCGGTCCCGCTGTCGAAGTTGCCCGTTCCACATACGATGCTGGTCATGACCGGCAGCATGCGATCGTTCGAAAGCTGGTTGATGTGATCCGTGTAGAACTGCGGGTAGTACCAGCCCGGCGCCCCACCCCAACCTCGGTAGTTCACAAACGTAACTCCGGCATTGATCGAATTCTGAATGTCCTCGGTCTGCGTTCTTGATCCGCCCTTTGCGTACGTCCAGAACACAGTGTCGACCTGGGTGTAGGCGTTCTCCATGAACATCTCGCGCACGCGCAGCTTCGTCGTCC
>JAUXGN010000051.1 GCA_030622115.1 Candidatus Eiseniibacteriota bacterium | reverse complement strand
GAGAAGCCCGTGATGGTGGGCGCTCGCTCAAATAGCTCCGTCGCGTGACACTCGACCGGCACCGGGTCATCGTCGATCAGTGACGCGAGATCGGTCGCGGCCGCAGGCGCCGGAAGCATCGCGACTCCAGCCAGAAACAGAATCGCGATGACCGCGGCAGAGATTCTGACGAAAACTGTGTTCATGATTCGCTCCTTACGGTGCCGGCACGGCTTCTTGGCCTGCGGGTGAATTCCAGCACGACTTCCCGAACCTGCCTGTCCTAGTATGGCTTCCCGAGTGCCGCCGGCGGCCGGGTTCGTCCGATGACACCCACGAGTGCGACCATCGTCAGCACGTATGGGATCATCTGCACGAACTGGCTCGGCACCTGCTGTCCCTGAAGACCCATTTGAACCGCCTCCGCGTATCCGAAGAGCAGACACGCCAGAGCCGCGCCGACGGGATTCCATTTGCCGAAGATCATCGCGGCGAGAGCGATGTATCCGCGTCCGGCCGACATGTTCTTCACGAACTGATGTGTGTTGAGCGCGAGAAAGGCCCCGCCAAGTCCCGCGAGCGCTCCACTCAGGAGTATCCCGGCGAAGCGCATCTTCCTCACACTCACTCCGATCGCGTCAACGGCCCCCGGATGTTCGCCGGTGGCTCTCAGTCTCAAGCCGAACGGAGTGTGCCATAGCACGACGTGAGCCGCAGCCACGGCGACGAGCGCGACGTAGACGAGAGGCGGGTAGTGCCCTATGACCACGTTGATGCCGCGTGCGACGGGTCCCCAGGCTTCCGGAAGTGACCAGGGCGCCATCCCGACGACCGGCGGTGAATTCGAGGAGCTTCCCCAGGTAATCCACGTGAGAAACTGGGTCGCACCGGCCGCCAGGAGATTGATGGCGACGCCGCTCACTATCTGGTCGGCCTTGAAGATGACTGTGACGGCAGCGTGTATGAGCGAGACCAGGATCCCCGCGAAGATGCCGGCTGCGACGCCGACCCACGGATCGCCGGTGTAGTACGTAGCCAGGATGCTCGCAAAGGCCCCGGTGAGAAGAATGCCCTCGAGCGCGATATTCACGACTCCGGAACGCTCGGAGAAAAGACCTCCGAGCGAAGCCAGTATGAGTGGCGTCGCCATCCTGAGAGCAGAATCCAGTACGACAAGCTCAAACAAGAGCCATGCCCTCCTACTTCTTCCTTCGTGCACGCTTGATGATGCCGCCGATACCGCTCGAACTCGCCTTCAGCGTCTCTGAGAGTTCGTTGGGCGCGAGGATGCGTGCCACGGCCCAGTAGACGCCCACTCCCACGGCTCCCATCCCGCCCAGAGCCCCCAACTGCCGCGCGATCGCCCCACCCTGTCCGATGCTGATGACGACGGGAGACAGGAGGTAGAGAACCACAGCCATCACTACTGTCGTGAGAATGGTCGAAAGGAACGACCGGAAGAGGGCCGGATAGCGCCCGATTCTCAGTTGCTTCGGCAGGAGGAAGAAGAACAGCACGAGCTTGAAGACATGCGAAACGGAAGTGGAAAGCGCAACTCCTGCGCTTTCGAATATCCTCATAAAGATGAAAACGAGTCCCACCTTGATCCCGAGCCGCAGAAATCCGGCGATCACAGGCCGCTTCGTATCTTTCATGGCGACGAAGGCGGAGGTCATGATGCTGGAAATGCCGAGCGCCCAAATCGTAGGTGTGTAGAACAGGAGCGCGGACACCGTGAATTTCATCGATTCATCATCGAAAGCCCCTCGCTGAAAGAGGAGTCGCACAAAAGGCTGGCCCAGGAGCGCCATTCCGATGGAGACGGGCAGGAGTATGAAGAACGCGATTCTCATCGCAGCCATCAGCTTGTCTGCAAGCTCATCTATCTGACCGCGCGCCGCCATGGTCGAGAAGAACGGGAAGAGCACCGTCGAGAACCCTACGATAAGGATTTCCTTCGGCAGTTCGATCAGGCGAAGCGCGTACGACAACCCCGAGATGCTCCCCTCCGCGAGCATCGAAGCGAAGATGCGATCGACGACATCGTCCAGCTTCGCGCCGGCCATCCCGATGAAGAGAGGAAGCGCCAGTCGCATGACGCCCAAGAACATGGGATGCCTGAAGTCGATGCGGAGTGTGAATCCCTTGGCTCGGCGCGCAACTGAGGGCAAGAGTATCAAGGCGTGCGCGATGCTGCCCACGAGGATGCCGTAGGCGAGACCGTGGATCCCGTGCGTCGTCGTAAGGAAGACGGCCGCCAGGATCATGATGAGGTTGTTCATGGGGCGCCCAAGCCCGGGGATGGCGAAGTTCCGGTAGCAGTGAAGGATATTCGCGAACAGACCCGCCATCGCTGAGAAGAGTATGGAGGAGATCATCACGCGGGTCAGCGATGTCGCGAGCGCGCGATTCGACTCACCGAAGCCGGGCGCCACGAGCGACACGATCCTGGGCGCCAGGATCAGAACAGTCACGGTGATGAGAAAGATTATGAGCAAGAAGTCGGTCACGAAGATGCCGGCGTCATTCCACGCCTTGCGCTCTCCGTCCCGCTCCAGCCGCTCCGTGAACAGTGGGACGAAACCCGAGCGAATTGGGGAACGCAGCCACGCTATCACAAGTGCCGGAATCGTGAGGGCCACGAGATAGCTGTCCATATCGGAACTCGTTCCGAAGCGCGCCGCAATGATGATGTCCTTGATGAGAGCCAAGACCTTGGCGCCCATGGCAAGGCCTATCACCCACACGGTCGAGATCACTATCCCGGTCGTGCGGGACGCCTCATATCGGTTCCGTTCCCCACCCGCGCTCATGAAGCCTCCGCACCTTCCTTGGAAGGACAACCCATCGCTCTTCCGCGCGCCAGTCTGCGCCGCACTATCTCATTGCCAACCACGACGAGGATGATGGTCACCGCCTGCACGACCAGTATCAGCTCCCGCGGTACCTCGGTGAAGATGTCCACTTCAAGCGCTCCAGTATTCAGGACCCCGAAGAGGAGCGCTGCAAACAGGACGCCCACTGGGGAGTTCCTCCCAAGGAGCGCCACGGCGATTCCCATGAAGCCTACGCCGCTTGAAAAATTGTCGAGGAATCTGTGTCTGAATCCCATCACTTCGTTCGTTGCCACAAGCCCGGCGAAGGATCCGCTCAGAAGCATCGCCATCACGAGCGTGCGGCGCACGTTGATGCCGGCGTACTCGGCAGCCGACATGTTGTGGCCCACCGCCCTTATCTCGTACCCGAGCGTGGTCCTTTGGAGAATGAACCACGCGAGCCACACCGCAACCAGAGCTATCAGAAACGACGCGTTCAGCGGATTCGCGTTTGGAAGCGGAACACCGATCGTCTGGAAGAAACCGGCCAGACGCGGCAGCTCTCCCGCCATCGGGATCACGGCCGTCTGCGGCGTCATCTGTCCGGGCTCTTTGAAGATCTCGACGACGAGGTAGCTCGTGAGTGCGACCGCGATGAAATTCATCATGATCGTGTTGATGACTTCGTGGACTCCGAACCGCGCCTTGAGATACCCGGGGATCGCCGCCCAGAGCGCTCCACCCGCGGCGGAGGCGAGAATGAGCAGCGGGATCAGCAACACAGCCGGTGCGGCCGGCATCTGGAGAGCCATCCAAGCGCACACGAACGAGCCGATGTAGAGCTGTCCCTCGCCTCCGATATTAAACAGCCCCGAGCGGAACGCGAAGGCCACGGCCAAACCGGCGAAGATGAGGGGCGTAGCGTTGAAGAGCACGAGCCCGACGCCGTCCACACTCCCGAAGGCTCCGCGGAACAGGATCGAGTAGAACTCGAGAGGGCTCTCGCCGATCGCGGCGACCACAAGCCCACCTACCAGGAACGCTGCAAGCACGGCGACAAGCGGAGCCAGCAGACTCACGATCCTGCCGGTCCCGGCGGTCTCGACGGTCTCGACGGCCGGTGTGGTCGTGCCGGACGCTCCTGGCAGACTCATGCCGTCCCTCCCGCTGCTCCCGTTGCTTCCGCCGTCCCTTCTGCTTCCACTGCCGCCTCTGCTCCCGCTGCCCCCGTCATGTAGCGACCCAGCTCCTCTTCGCTCACCGTCCCTCCCTCGAACTCCTGAACAATGCGTCCCCCGTACATGACCGCTATCCGGTCCGACAGTGTCATGATCTCCGAGAGCTCCGCTGAGACGAGCAGCACGGCTGCGCCGGCGTCGCGCATCTTGAGGATGTTCGTGTGAACGAACTCGATCGCGCCGATGTCGACTCCTCGCGTCGGCTGCGATGCGATGAGGAGCGCCGGGGCGCCGTCAAACTCCCGGGCGACTATCAGCTTCTGCTGGTTCCCTCCGGAAAGATGGGAAGCGCTGATCGATGAATCGGCGGGCCTTAGATCATGCTCCACAATGAGTTCACGGGCATGCTCTTCCATCTTCGCGACATCGATGAGACCTCGCTTGGAATAGCCGGCACGATGATGGTGTCCTAGAAGGAGGTTTTCCGCCACTGTGAATTCCGGCACAAGCCCACGCTCCAATCTGTCCTCCGGAACGTGCGCCACGCCCAGATCACGAATGGTGCGCGGTCTTAGATTCGTGATGTCCGTCCCGCTCAACGTCACGTTCCCCGACGATGTCGCGTGAAGGCCGGTGATGGCATCTACGAGCTCCGTCTGCCCATTCCCGTGAACGCCCGCTATTCCCAGGATCTCGCCCGAGCGGATCTTGAGGCTCACGTGGTCGAGGACGTGGGTCCCCTTTCTGCCGACCGCCGACAGCTTGTTCACGACAAGGACCGCTTCACCGGGGGTTGCCTCTCTTCGCTCGACTCTCAGGAGCACGTCCCGGCCGACCATCATCCTGGCCAGCTCCGCGGGAGTCGTCTCAGCGGCCGATACCACACCTGTCACGCGTCCGTCACGCATCACGGTGACGCGGTCCGCGAGTTCTATCACCTCGTTCAGCTTGTGTGTAATGAAGATGATCGTGCGGCCGCTCTCGCGAAGTGCCCGGAGGACAACGAAGAGCTCGGTGACTTCCTGTGGTGTGAGGACGCCGGTCGGTTCGTCGAGGATCAGGATATCAGCGCCCCGATAGAGCACCTTCACTATCTCGGCGCGCTGCTCAAGCCCCACGGAGAGGTTCTCGATCCGCTCATCGGGGGCGAGCGCAAGACCGTACTCCGACGACAGGCGCTCCACCCTCTCCCTGGCCGTCCGCCCGTCGATGAACAAACCGGCCCGAACCGGTTCGATTCCCAGAACGACATTCTCGGCGACCGTGAACGGGTCGATCAGCATGAAATGCTGATGGACCATGCCAAGTCCGAGCCTGATCGAATCGCTCGCGCTGTGTCCGGTGAGTGACTTCCCATTGAGCGTGATGGAGCCTTCATCGGGCCGAACCATTCCATAGAGGATCTTCATGAGCGTGGACTTGCCTGCCCCGTTCTCGCCGATGATGGCGTGGATCTCACCCTGACGGATGGAGAGGTCAACACCGTCGCATGCAAGCACACGTGGATAACGCTTCGTTACGCCTCGCATCTCGACAGCGTTCTTCTCGGGCATAGAGTGAAGACTCCCTTATGCCTGGCGGCAGTCCCACAACGAACGACTCACGTGCAATGGAAGACTGGGGCGCTGCCGCTACTCACGCGGCACATCGATCTCCCCGGCGATGATTCCGGCCTTCGCCGCCTCGACCGCCTCGACGATTGTGTCGGAGATGAGCCCCGCATTGTAATCGTCCATGGCGTAGCTGACGCCGTCCTCGGCGAGTCCGAACTCCTGAAGGCCGCCCTCAAACCTGTTCTCATACGCCGCCAGGATCACAGCGTAGACGGCGTTATCGACTCGCTTGACCATGCTGGTCAGAACGTGGCCGGGCGCCATGTAGTTCTGATTCGAATCCACACCGATGGCGAACTTCCGAGTCTCTCTCGCCGCTTCGATGACTCCAATGCCGGTGTTTCCCGAAGCGTGGTAGATGATGTCGACACCGCGACCGTACTGGAGCATCGCCAGCTCCTTGCCCTTCGCCGGATCTGCAAACGCCTGCGGAGTCGACCCCGCGTATCCCACAGTGACAGACACGGCCGGATTCGCGTACCTGGCCCCGGCGATGAAGCCCGCCTCAAACCGATGGATGAGCGGGACGTCCATGCCGCCTACGAAACCAAGGCGACCTGTCTCGCTCTTGAGGCCTGCGACAACGCCGACGAGGAACGAGCCTTCTTCCTCCCTGAAGACGAGGCCCGCAAGGTTGTCGGGCAGCACTTCATCCTGCCTCACATCGAAATCGACACACGCGAATCTGACGTCGGGATAGTCTGCCGCGACACTCCTCATTGAATCACTGAAGAGGAACCCGACACCGATGATGACATCGAAGCCCGCCTGAGCAAGCTTCCTGAGCCCGGTCTCCCTGTCCGCATCCTGCCCCGGCTCGAACTCCGTATGCTCGATCTCGAAGTCATCGGCGATTCTCAGGAGACCTCTGTAGGCTGAGTCGTTGAACGATTTGTCCCCTTTGCCGCCGACATCAAAGACCATTCCGACCTTGAAAGCATCCGCGTCCTGTGACGGAGTGCTCTGCCTGCATCCCGCCCCGATGAGAGACAGAAGTACGAGCGAGAGAACAAGAAACGTGAGTCTCCTCATGACGTGCTCCTTCCTGTAGCCGGCATTCCCTCAACGTGGATCGCCTCGGGCCCCGGACCGACACAGTCCATCGCGCCGATCATCCGCGCCCGTCTGATCAGTAGCAAGAATCCTCCAAAACCCCCCACGATCACCACCACTGAACCCGTGAAGAACATGAAGTCAAGCCCGAACCGGTCGGCAACGAGTCCTCCGGCGATAGGAGCTACGATCAACCCCACGCTCATGCCTGTGTTGAAGATGGCCATCACGGTTCCCATACCGTTGTACCTGTCTCCGCACTTCGCCGCAAGAGCAAGTGCCGCCGGCAGCCCAAGCGCCAGGGATATGCCGGTAACGATCTGCAGACCGAACAGCCACGCAACACTGGAGCAGAACGGAATCGCCGCAATGACAGCCGCGCTGGTGACGATGCCCCATCCCATGAGAAGGGGCTTGGATACCCGATCGGCGAGTTTGCCAAACGGTATCTGCATGAACCCGGCGAGCAGTATGTTTGTGGCAAGTAGCACACCGACGATCGAAAGCGACGCCCCTCGCGCTTCCGCAACGAACGGCAGGAAGGGAATCACAAGTCCGCGGCCGAACGATATGACACTACGAAAGAGCACGGCCGCGAGCACGACCGGGTCCTTCAGGACCGTCATGACCGGTGCGCGGCTCTTCCAGCGTTCCTTGTGCAGACCAAGTTCCGGGAGGGATATGATGGCATAGATAAGAGCGACACCCGACAGGGCGCCCATCGCGTAGAACGGCGCACCCAGACCGAACCGGTCGGCCAGAGGCCCAGCCACGAGCGGCCCGATCCCGAAAGCCGTGAAGAGGAAGACCATGAAGGTCCCCATCACACTGCCTTCACGGCCCTTGGGAGCGATGTCGCCGATGTAGGCCTGGGCCACCGGAACAACCATTCCACTGGCTGCGCCGTGCAGAAAGCGGACCAGGAGAAGACTGCCGATCGAATCTACCTTGAGGTACGCAAACGAGAAGAGAGTAAAAATGGCGAGCCCTGCCGTGATGAACCGCTTCCGCCCGAACCGGTCCGACAGCCGCCCGATGAAGGGCATGAAGACAAAGCGGGCGAGCGAGAACCCGGAGAAGATGAGACCGAGGGTGAGACCGGCCGCCCCGAGGCTTCTGGCATAGAATGGCAACAGGGGGCCGATGAACCCGACCCCCATGGTAGAAGCGAAGATTGCGATGAAGAGAGCTATGTAGACCTGTCGCTTCATGAGCCCTCTCTGTAGGATGGTCGAACGGACCGCCGTACGGCGGGACACGGACTCCTGCCTCCAGGGACGGCTCTGAATCAGAGGGACGACTCTGAATCAGACGAACAGGTCCGTGAATTGGAAGCTCGCGACGTCGAACAGTCCCTTGTCCGTCAGCTTGAGTTCCGGAATGACGGGTAGAGCCAGAAACGACATGGCCATGAACGGATCAGGAACCCTGGACCCTATTCGCTTCGCCGCCTTGACGACCTTCTCAAGTCCCTCCACGACGCTCTCGAGCGTCTCTTCCGACATGAGCCCCGCAATAGGAAGCGGAAGACCGGCCAGCAGTTCCCCGTCGCGCACGACGGAGAGACCGCCGCGCATCTTGGAGATCTCCACGACGGCCGCCATCATGTCCTCGCTGCTCGTTCCCACGACGACGATGTTGTGTGAGTCGTGTGCCACAGAACTCGCGATGGCGCCCTTCTTCAGACCGAACCCCTTGACCAGACACAGCCCGATGTTGTCACTCGCGTGGTGTCGCTCGACAACTGCCATCTTGAGAATATCTCTCTTCGTATCGGCGACTACGAGGCCATCCTTCGCATTCACCTTCTCGATCGTTCCACGTGTGACGATCTGGTCGGGGACAAGATTGATGACGCGCGCCTTCTCACCCTTCGCGGGAATATCGAAATCCTCTGGCTTGAGCCACTTGATGTTGATCGAACTCCGAAGCTGAGGAAGAGGCACTCTCGGCGACGGCGCTATCATCTTGCCGTCCTCCGCCACCAACTTGCCGTTCTTGAAGACCATCTTGATGTTGAGTCGCTTGAGGCCGTCGACAACGACAAGATCCGCCCTGTACCCCGGAGCGATCGCCCCGAGATCCTTCAGACCGAAGTACTGGGCCGTGTTGATGGTGGCCATTCTGATGGCCAGGAGAGGATCGCATCCCTCCTTCACGGCGATCTTTATCATGTGATCGATATGACCCTTCTCAAGCAGGTCCTTCGGGTGTCTGTCGTCCGTAACGAAGAAGCAGCGAGAGCTATTCTCGCACGTCACCGCCGGAAGGAGGTCCTTGAGGTTCTTCGTCACAGACCCTTCCCGAATCATGGCGTACATGCCAAGTCTGAGCTTCTCAATCAGCTCCTTGACGGTCGTACTCTCATGATCGGAGGCGACCCCCGTCGCGATGTAGGCGTTCAGGTCCTTGCCGGTGAGGCCCGGGGCGTGTCCATCGATCCGCTTGCGGTCACGCGTCATTGTTATCTTGTCGAGAAGCCCCTCGTCCTCCATGAGAACGCCGGGGAAGTTCATCACCTCTCCGAGTCCGAGGACCCACTTCTCCCGAAGGAGTGGGTAGAGATCGAACCCGCGCAGGACGGCCCCGCTCGTCTCGAACTCCGTGGCCGGAACGCAGGACGGGAGCATCATGAAGATGTTCACGGGGCTGTACTTGCTGGAGTTCAGCATGTAGTAGATGCCCTCGATCCCGTGGACGTTGGCTATCTCGTGGGGATCGGCGACGACCGAAGTGGTGCCTCGCGGCACGACGGACCGCGCGAACTCCTGCACGGTGATCATCGTGCTCTCGATGTGCATGTGCCCATCTATGAGCCCCGGCAGCACGAACGCCTTCTTGAGATCGATCTCCTTCTTGCCTTCGTAGTCGCCGATCCCAACGATGCGCTCGCCCCAGATGGCGATGTCACCGGCATAGACCTCGGACGAGAACACGTTCACGATTCTCGCGTTCTTGAGAACCAGATCGGCCGGCATCTTGCCGCGCGCCACCCTGATGATCTTTGCTAGGTCCTTCATGCGTCACCCCGATACGCTGTCCCGCGTCCTCTTCGCGCTCTCGCTCTGTCCGGAACTCGTGCGGCGACCTATGCCACTATCCGTGTGCCGGTCTCTCTTCCGAGCGCGCTTTCAATGGACTCCGGGTTGGTGATAATGACCTCTTTGCCTCCCCCTTCGATGAAGGCGATGCCGGCTCGCACCTTCGGACCCATGCTACCGGCCGGGAAGTGACCTTCATCGAAGTACTTCTTCGCGTCCTGAATGGTCATTGAGTCCAGCGGGATCTCCTCCGTCGAACCGAAGTTGAGCACAACCTGCTCTACGTCGGTTGATATAATGAGAAGCTCCGCGCCGATGTCGTTCGCGAGGAGCCGGGAAGCGTGATCCTTGTCGATCACCGCCTCGACTCCGCGGAGGCCGGTCTCAGTCTCGACGACCGGGATCCCGCCGCCCCCGACGGCTATGACGATCGACCCGGCGTCGAGCAACGCTTTGATCGAGCGCGCCTCCACAACGCGCTGTGGAATCGGCGATGCCACCACTCGCCGCCACCCACGGTTCGCGTCCTCGACGATATCCCAACCGTCATCGTCCCTGCGTCTCTCGGCCTCCTCCGCGGTGTAGAACGGCCCGATCGGCTTGGCCGGATTCTGGAATGCGGGATCGTTGCTGTCGACCACGACCTGTGTCACCACAGAGACGACCTCTCGCTCGATTCCCCTCTTGCGAAGCTCCTTGCCGAGAACCTGCTGGATCATGTATCCCATGGAGCCTTGCGAGTCCGCGCCGCATGTGTCCAAGGGAAGATTCGGGAGAACCGACGAAGCCATCTCGGCTCTCAGGAGGATGTTGCCCACCTGAGGGCCGTTGCCGTGGGTAATGACGACATCCCACCCCTTCTCTATCATACCGGCGATGTGGCGACTCGTCTCGGCAGCGTTGTCGAACTGCTCGGAGATGGTGCCGCGCTGGCCGGCCTTCGTGATAGAATTGCCGCCGATGGCGACAACTGCGAGTCTGTTCATGTACTCCTCCTACCCCATCGTCAAGGCCATGATGGCCTTCTGGGCATGCAGTCTGTTCTCAGCTACATCGTAAATGATCGAACGCTCTGCATCGCAGACAGCGTCGTCCGCCTCGTTTCCGCGATCGATCGGCATCGGATGAATGAACGCGGCATCGTTTGTCCGAGCCATCCGCTCCGTGGTTGCACGCCAATCCTTGTGCTTGGCGGAGAGCTCCTGCTCGCCCTCGCGGCCAAGCTCGTAGCGCTTGGGGTGCATCCAGTGGCGCGAGTAGACGACATCAACGCCGTCGTATGCAGCATCCTGATCGTGCGTGACCTCGAACGTCGTACCCGCGGCCGCACAGTTGGCCTTCGTCGTTTCGATAACGTCGGGGTCGATCTCGAAGCCTTCCGGGTACGCCATCCGCACGTTCATGCCGAGCCGTGAATTTATCACGATGCTCTCCTGCACCGAACTCCACGACCTGACCATCGGTGAGTAGCCCCAGATCTGAAGAAGCGTCTTCCCTCTGGTATCTCCGACGCTCTCCCGCATCCCCATGACATCGGCCAACCCCTGGCACGGGTGGAATTTGTCGTGAGCCATGCTGATAATGGGGACACTCGCCACGTCGGCGAAATCACGGAGGAATTTGTCGCCGTCGCCGTATTTCTCGACCGAGTCTTCGAGAATGCGAATGCCTATGCCGACGCCGTACCGACTCATCACGCCGGCCGTGTCCTTCATGACCTCCCCGCTCTGCGTCTTGCTCTTGAGCCGAAGGTTCTTGGTCTCGAGGAACTGAGCGTGTCCGCCAAGCTCAGTCGCCGCCGCCTCAAACGACTGGCGCGTCCTCAGCGATGAGTTGTAAAACATGAGCATGAACGTCTTGTGCCGGAGGATCATGGCGTGCTCTTCGCTGTATCGATCCGCCTTCATCTTTGCACCGAGTTCGAGCGTCGCCTCGAGTTCCTCCACGCTCCAGTCCTGCGTACAGATGAGGTCCCGCCCCCTAAGATTCACTGCCATCATCAAACCCCTTTATCTAGACATCCATCGTCAGGGCCATGATGGCCTTCTGTACGTGAAGTCTGTTCTCGGCCTCGTCAAACACCACCGAATTCGGGCCGTCTATAACCTCGTCGGTCACCTCGAACCCGCGGTCGCACGGCAGACAGTGCATGTAGATCGCATCAGGCTTCGCGAGCTTCATCTTCGCGGCGTCGCAGATCCAGTCCTTGTTGGCGTCGAAGAGCTCCTGTGTCTTCTCCATCATAGGCGCATCGGCGATCGGCGGAATGAAGTGCTTCGAAGTCCACGCCTTCGGGTAAACGACATCGGCGTCCTTGAAAGCCTCTTCCATGTTGTTCGTTATCTCAAACGAACCGCCGGACTCCTCGGCGCGCTTCCGCGTCGCCGCGATAACATCATCGTCAAGCTCGAGCCCCTTGGGATGCGCCAGAACCACATCACAACCGACGGTGGCGGCTGCGATCACTGCGCTGTGAGGAACCGACAGCGGCTTGTGGACGCTCGGGCTGTAGGCCCAGCTCATCACGAACTTCTTCCCCTTGAAACCGCCGCAATGCTCCTTGACGGTGAGGATGTCGGCCATGCCCTGGCAGGGATGGTAGATGTCGCACTCCATGTTGATGATCGGGACACGCTCGGCCCAGTGCGCGAACTCACGCACTATGCGGTTGGCCTTGCCGTTGACCCAACCGACGGGATCCCCGTATATCCGGATGGCCATACCGTGCCCCATGCGGTCGAGCACACGCGCCACATCCGAGATGCGCTCGGTCGAGTAGGCAACCTCTTCGCCCTCGAGCACCGGCATGTAGATCTTGTTGGGATCGAGGAAGTGCGCGTGGCCACCCATCTGCGTCATCCCAGCCTCGAAGCTGTTTCTCGTTCTCAGAGATGAGTTGTAGAAGATCATGAAGAGAGTCTTGTCCTCAAGGTACTTGTGAGAACGTCCCGACTTGAACTTCGCCTTGAGCTCCGCTGAGAAATCGAGAATGAACTCTATCTCTTCCCTCGTGTAGTCCAGAAGTGTGATGAAATCCCTACCTCTGAAGTCCTTAGTACTGAACACCGCTGCCTCCGTTCTGTTCTGCCTTACCGGTAATATCTCAAGTACCTCTCGTAACGCACAAGAGACCCGCCAGTGCCTCAGGCACATGTCCCCAGGCACATCTCCTTAAGCGAAGACGCGGCCAGTGTTTCCACGAGCATCATCCTGTACTCGGCCGTCGCCCTCACGTCATCTATGGGACTCGCCGCCTCGGCCGCGAGCCGCGCCACGGCGCCAACAAGCGCCGGTCTATTCCCTGAAGTTCCCCACTCCGATGCGAATAGCGCTTCAGCCGCCCTCGCGCGTACCACCGTCGGCGCAACCGATCCGAAGGCCAGTCGTACTGTTCCCGTCTCGGGATCGAATGTGGCTCCGATGGATACGATCGCGATGGCGAGTGCGTTTCGCTGTCCCACCTTGCGGTAGTAGCTCCTGGCATCGGAACCCGGCAGATCAAACGAGATTCCGGTGATGAGCTCGTCACGAGCCAGTACCGTCGCTCCCGGCCCTTTGAAGAAACCCGCAAGCGGGACCACTCGATCGCCACGCACCGACAGAACGTGTACATCACCGTCCAGAGCCGCGAGGGCCGCTACACTGTCAGCCGCCGGTGACGCGTTCGCGACGTTTCCACCGACCGTTCCGCGAGAGCGCGTCTGCGCGGAGCCGACTGCGGAGCATGCCCGAGCAAGCAACCCGGCTCTCTCGCGTACTACGGGGTGCGCCCCGATCTCAGCGTGCGTGGCAAGTGCGCCAAGCGCGATCCGTCCGTCAGCAACCGTGACGCCTGCATGCCCGCAGACGCCGGAGAGGTCAACAAGCACATCGGGTCTCGACACGCCCTTCCGGATGAGCACGGCCAGATCCGTCCCTCCGGCTATCAGCCTTCCGGACTCGCCGGCGTCGCCGATGGCTTTCACAGCCTCGTCCAGGCTCTTTGGGTGTCGCCAAACCGGCTCGTACACTACATCATCTCCCCGGCAGGAAGCCCCGTGACAGAAGAGCTTCGAGCACTCCTCCGCCGATGGCCAAAGCCTTGTCGGAAACGGTGGCAGCATCGATTCTGTCGCCGCGAGGATCGATGTCTCCGGTCTTCTGCCCCTCGCTG
>JAUXGN010000075.1 GCA_030622115.1 Candidatus Eiseniibacteriota bacterium | reverse complement strand
GTGATGGTAGTCCAGCTTGCTCGTCTGCGGTCTAACTAGCGCATGCAGCCGACGAGCTTGTCTGTCACGGCTGCTGCAGACGCGGCTACGCCGCTGGCACCTGCCGCGCCAGTCTTAACGCTCGCAGCTGATGCACGGATGCTAGACCGCGCTGACTCACATTCGTCGAAGGGCGAGGTATGATGAACCCAATACTGTCTGTTGTAGCTGGGGTCTGCGTCAGTACCGTCGTCGTTTGCGGGTCCAGCGATCCGCTTGTGGCGGGGGCTTGGGGTACGTGCGAGGAGACCGTTCACCACATCAACAGCCTTCGTTCCGCAGAGGGTCTTCCGAGTCTGGAGTTGGACGAGATGCTGAGTGATGTGATTGCGAGGAAGTTGAGCAAGCACGTCGACGAACTCCCCGGGGAGACCCTCTCCAACGACGCGTGGGTCCAGATTGCCACCGCGTCCGTGCCCGATTGGGAAACTCACTGCTTCACTGCCAGTGGCATGTCCTCATCAGAGCTCCCGCGGCGCCTCGAAGTCCAGCCGGGTTTCATGGCTGCTCTACTGATGCGGGACGTCACCCATTTGGCGCTGGGGTGCTGCCGGACCTCGGAGGCGGATGAGCGCCTTGTCCTTTGTATCATCCGAAGACTCGTTCATCTGGGTCCATTCGAAGTCGAAGTGCAGAGCAATGGCCCGACGTATCTCTCGGTGCGTGGTGTGTCTCTCTATCGCCACGTGAGGGCCAGGTTCTACAAGAGCGATGAAGGACCTGCGAGCTACGACGGCATTGACTACTCGGTCGACATCTCGGTAGATGAGAACGGTCGCTTCTGTGCACGGTTGCCGATCTCCATCTTCGGCGACGGCGAGTACCTGATCCTCCTGTACGTGGCCGAAGACGCAAACAGTGCGTATGAGATTGCAGTGCGAACCAGGTTCCGCGTCGGGGATTAGCCCCGCGGGCCCGGATACGGAGGGCAAGACCATGCCAGCACGCTTGATGCTTCCCGTGCTCCTCGGATTGGGGCTACTCGTCATGGTGCCTGCTTGTTGTTGCGCCAGCACGAACGTCATGGAGGGCACGTTCTCAACGGTAGTCTCTGGCCACGACGCTCCCGGACTGGATGTAGTGGATGAAGGAGGAGGGGCAGATCCAATTCCTCAGAGTGAAGACGTTTCACTATCCGGACTATGATGCAAATCCCATGTATCAGGACATCCAAGGCTTCGCGTTTGCCTATTCTCCGCCGATCACCTCGACCACTGACGGCTCTGACGCCGACGGCAACTCCTATCGCTATTCCTGGTGGGGTTCCTCAACGGATCCCTATCCGGGGGAGATTGACGAGGGTCTCTTCGAGCTGTCGTGTACTTTCATGGCTCAGTTGGAGAACACGCTTGACGGCATGCCAAGCACAACGTCCTTCCCTCTGCCCTATGGCTCGATTCCCCCAGATGTACAACGGTACTTGGATCCGGGCACGTACACCCAGTGTGACGAGCAGGAGATCGTCAACCACGCCAGCTCTCTCGTGACATCGTGCACAAGGGAATACGAAGCCGTCATGCGCATCGTCGATTGGTGCATCGACAACCTGACGTATGTTGAGGATCCACAGCACTTCTACCACTACGTTGATACGCACGTGTACAAGGGTTGTGTCGGATTGGACATCGAGAATCGGTGGTCAGCGATGTGGGCCTACGGCTATTGAACGACCGGGGACATAGGTAACAGATTAGTCTAGGTACATGGGTAACACTTTTCGTCTCTGTTTGCGACCCAGCGCATGCAGCTGTCGAGCTTGCCTGTCACGGCGGACTGCTAACGCGGCTTTGCCGCAGCACCCGCCGCGCCAGGCTTGACGCCCGCAGCTGATGCGCGGTTATTAGATGGCCGTGGGTCGAGGATGGACTTCAGAATGGAGAGCGGTTCTATGCGACACGCGCTATCACTTGTGCTCATTGCGATTATGATCCAATTGTGTGTGGTGCCGGTGTCCGCCCAAGCGGAGTGGACGAAGCATGTTGAGAACCCGGTGCTGGCGAAATCCGGTGTCGTGCTCGACTGGGACTACTTCTGTGCTGCGGACGCATGTGTGATAAGGGACGGCGATACGTTGAAGATGTGGTACACGGGTTCAGGAACAGTATTCCCAGATACTACCATTGCCGTGAGAATTGGGTACGCATGTTCGACAGATGGTGTCAACTGGACGAAATGGGAGGGCAACCCGGTTCTATCGCCCTCACCGAGTGACTGGGACTCCCTTGGTATCGAAACCGTCACGGTGCTGAAGGACACGACGATGCCTGAAGACGAGCGCTACAGGCTGTGGTATGCGGGGTCAAGTGACTCCGTCTGTGGGCTCTACGAGATAGGTTATGCGTTTTCGCCTGACGGTATCCACTGGACGAAGTACCACGGCAACCCAGTTCTCACAAGGGGACCTGCTGATAGCTGGGAGAATGGTGGCCCTGAAGGGCCCACAGTCATCAAGGATGGGGATACGCTCAGGATGTGGTATGCGGCGGTAGATACGATCCCCGACGGCCAGCCGACAGACTACCACCTCAATATCGGCTACGCTTGGTCTCTGGACGGGATTGACTGGGTCAAGTATGTGGGGAATCCGGTTCTCACCACGGGTGTTTTCGGCACGTGGGAGTTCGCCTATGTTCAAGACCCCTGTGTGGTCAAGAAGGGCTCCATGTACCACATGTGGTATGCAGGGTTTGATGACTACGATGTTGGTGGCGCGCAGACCGGATACGCCTACTCCGCGGACGGTCTGAACTGGTTCAAGTCGACCGGCAACCCGGTTCTTCGCCGCGGCGATGCGGGCTCATGGGATGCGAACACGGCCTCGTTCCCAACAGTGATTCTTGGGGACTCGGTAGTCAGCATGTGGTACACGGGCATTGACACGTACCCAACGCCTGAGTGGCCGGAGCCGTACTACTGGGACATCGGATATGCGGTTTCACCTTTGAACTCCACCGGAGTCATCGAGGAGGAATCCGATTTCCGCTGTCGGCCTCAGCTGATGCAGAATCACCCGAATCCTTTCAGTTCCCGCACAACGATCGATTACTTCTTGCCTCGTCCCACACACGTCGAAGTGGCGATTTACAGTATCTCGGGTGCGAGGGTTCGACTGTTGGTTCGAGAAGCGCATCCAGCAGGACATGGGACTACATCGTGGGACGGAAGGGGCGAAGCTGGCAGGGAAGTGGCTGCAGGTCTATATGTGTGCAAGTTGACGGCTTCGGGCGTCACATGTACCAAGGGAATGCTGTTTCTCAGATAGAGTGGAGGTATCATCCAGAAAATCGTGCGAGCCGGCCCGTGCGGAGCATCGGTCTTCGGGGCTCGCAACCCAGGGTGTCGGGTAGATGCCGTCAAGGTTCTGGTGGAGAGGGGCCGCGTCAGCACGGAGGTCATCTGACCGACCACGTTCGTGCCGAGACCGGCTGTCGCGTTTTCTGGCCGACTTGCCCCACATGAACACGTACGTGGGACCCGTTTGCCTGGAGAGAAGGACTGCGGGCGCGCGCGGATCATACCGCACGGCCATCTAACTAGCGCATGCAGCCGTCGAGCTTGTCAGTCACGCCGGCTGCTGGCGCGGCTTCGCCGCTGGCACCCATCGCGCCAGCCTTAGCGCTCGCAGCTGATGCGCGGTTGTTAGGGGGACGCATGGTCCTGCCGTTCATTACGGATCGCAGCGCGGATGGATTCTGAGAGGACAACGATTGTGGGTAACCTGCGCAGTCTCGTGAAAGACGCAATCAGATCACCGGCAGTTCTTCTGTTCGGTGCGGCCTATGTGCTGGCGCTCGTATCGGCGTCGCGGGAAGCACCGGGACAGGCCTTAGTCTACGTGGCACTCAGCGGGGGTATTCTCCTCCTGATCTGGTTTGTCGTGGATCTCACGAGGAAGATACAGGCGGCGACGATCGAGATCAGGCGCCCGTGGCTGGAACTCGGCTTTGCGCTTCTGATCATTCTGGTTTCCTGTTTCGTCCCTCTACCTCAGCTCCAACTCGGCGGCAAGTGGGATCTCGGACAGGTGTTACTCAAGCTGGTTCTGCTCGTTGTTCTGCCTGTTGCTTTCTTGAGGCTTCGGGGGAACTCCCTCTCCTCGATGGGGTTCTCGCTGCTCAATTGGAAGCACAACCTGAAGGTGGGAGGGATCGTCCTTGTGTGCTTGGCTGTTCCGACTGCGCTATTCGTGGGCGACACAGCCAGCATGATCTTCAGCGGCAAGTTGGGCGTTTCCCAGGCGCTACTCGCGTATCCCGCATTGTTCATTCACAATCTGGCACTATCGGGGCTGACCGAGGAGGTGTTCTACCGAGCGTTTATCCAGACACGGCTATCGCAGGTGCTGGGTTCGAAGCTTGCGGGTGTTCTGATCACATCGCTGGTATTCGGGCTCGTCCATGTTCCGTGTATCAGGCAGTGGTACCCGGATATCACGCTGCTGGGGGCGTTCGCGCGAGCCTTCTTCATGCAGGGTTTTATGGGTCTTCTATTAGGCGTACTCTGGCAGAGAACGCACAATCTGATTCCCGGCATGGTTGTTCACTCCGGGATCAATGCCCTGACGGCGCTCGCTTCGCTGGCCGTGCTGACGGCGTTGCCATGATCGTCGGCTGACGTCGAGGACATGATGTGGCGTTTCGTCATGGGGGAGTATCGGTGGCCTTCTTGAACCACACCATTGAGCGATCGGGGACAAGAGAGAGACTGGCCGGACAAGCCCTTCACAAAGAGGAGGTGGGATCATGAGACGTCGCATTCTCACCCCTGCCATCGCCACGGTGTTGTCTGCCGTTCTTCTTGTCCTCGCGGTTGATGGAATGGGTGCACCAAGGAGTGAGGTGGAGCTGTCGTGGGACGACGGCAGTGCGGAACATGTGATCACTGGGCGAGCCGGACAGAAGCTCGCCGTAGGGTTTCATGCCCCGGAGTCAGCGCTGTCGGTGACAGCAGTTCGGATCTACATCATGGACGACGGGGTCGTGAACCCTGTGGATCCAGAGCTTCCGACGACGGAACCGTTCACAGTCTGGGTGTGGGCCATCGGCAGTAGCGGGGAACCGGGCCCTCCCGGCAACTACGGCTACGTTCCGTTCACTGACTACGGGCAGTACCCCGAGGACGCTTGGGTCGATGTGGTATTCCCGGAGCCGATTGATATTTCGGACGATGAGCAGTTCCCGAACCACGAGTTCTACGTCGGGCTTGAGTGGGATCACCGGCAGAATCCGGTCGTCGGGTTGGATCTTGACGCTCCCCTTTCCGGCGAGACTCGGCACTGGGACTGGGTGAGCTGGGCCGTGGTTGACACGGGGGATGCTCTCGTACGCGCAGTCGTGAGTGACAGCATGGCGGTTCCGGTAGAGCTGAGATCTTGGGGGTGCGTGAAGTCAGAGTATCGTTGATTCGACGCGGGAGCCTAACAACCGCGCATGCAGCCGACGAGCTTGTCTGTCACGCTGGCTGCCAAGCGCTGCTGCGCAGCGCCCGCACCCATCGTGCCAGCCTTAGCGCTCGCAGCTGATGCGCGGATGTTAGGCTGGAACCGCTGTTCTGGTCAGAGAGGTGACGATGTCAACCCGATGCTTTCTGCTCTTCTACGTGATCCTCATTGCCACGGTGGGGCAGAGTGCGGTCGCCGGAGACGTCGGTCTTGGAATCATCGCAGGCGAGCCAACGGGCCTCAGTCTGAAGACGTGGGTAGGTGACCGCGAAGCCGTCGATGCTGCTGTTGGTTGGTCTCTTGGCGACGAAGGCTGGTTCTACGGGCACTGTGACTACCTTCATCATCGGTACGACCTGGATCCGGAGGAGTTCGCGGGGAGCGTGCCGTACTACTTCGGTGTTGGCTGCCGCATACTCCTGCGAGATGGTGGCGATTCGAAGTTGGGGTTCCGGATTCCCGTAGGTCTGGACTACATTTTCCGTGACAGTCGGTTCGATGTGTTCATGGAGGTGGCGCCGATCCTGAACCTTGTTCCTGAGACGGAGTTCGATTGGAGTGGTGGTGTGGGAGCGCGGTTCTGGTTCTGAGAGCTGGCAGTTGCCACACGCGGTTGCACCCTAACTAGCGCATGCAGCCGACGAGCTTGTCTGTCACACTGGCCGCTTGCGCACCCATCGTGCCAGCCTTAGCGCTCGCAGCTGATGCGCGGATGTTAGGCCGCTGCGTCTTGCCCGCGGGGAAACGGGACACGACGGGACACGCCGCGCGTCGCGTGATATGCTGCACGCAGTTCTCAGAGCACATGCATTGCGTTGACGCGCCGGTTGGGAGAAGGCCTATGAGGAAGAGGTGCGAGCCACGGGAGACCAGCTTGACTGACTCGTGTGTTGCTTCAACTGCGCGACCCGGGCGGCGAGGCGTGGGTT
>JAUXGN010000042.1 GCA_030622115.1 Candidatus Eiseniibacteriota bacterium | reverse complement strand
TACGCCTCAACGAGCCTGCGCAGCAGATCCTCTTGCCTGAGGGTGAGCGAGTGGTCAGACATCTCGAGCCTCCAGATTCTGCTAGTCGATTCGGGTGACGGTTCCAATGGGCTAGCGGGCGGACCTCGCAACGGTCCACGTCAAGCTTACATCCGGAAGCCCGAGAATGCTGTCCCCGTTCTCTCCCCCGACGCCCCCTTTCTCCATAGGAGGCCGATTCTTGGCAGCACCAGCGCCGCCCCAGCATTGCCTTGATGAGGGTCCCCGAGTTAACCAGTCTACGAACTTCAGTAGACCGACACATCCGGGGGTATCAGATCCCGTAGTTAACCGTTCCGCAAGAGGTTATTACAACCGCCGAAATCCTCGGATGCGTCAGTATACTAACCGGCCCAGCATCGGAGAGCCGCAGGTTTGGTTCCGGATCGTCCACATCGCGCCGGACGGCTACCACCGCGCACTGGGCGATGCCATTCGCGAGCAAGCGGTCGAGATTGCCTTGGGGCCGAAGGAGGCGTTCAAGAACGGCAACGTGGGCGCCGTGACGCGGAACGTGGCGGCCGATCGCGTCGTCAGTGCTCTACCTGAATCCCGCGGCAGACCGAAGCCGCCCAAGAAACCCAAGACGCCTCGGGTGGTTGAGCTTCTGCAGATGGCCATGGAATGGCAACGCCAACTTGACGCCGGCGAGGTGGACACGCAGGCCGAGATTGCCCGACGGGAAGGAACCACGCGCGCTCGGGTGACGCAGGTCATGGCCATGCTTCGGCTCGCACCCGAGATCCGGGAGCACATTCTAGCCATGCCCGAGTCGGTAGGACGACCCACGATGAGCGAGAGGGCGTTGCGGCCCATCACGCAGATCGAGGATCCACAACAGCAACTCGCACGCCTCCGAAGCCTGCTTGGAGGGTGAGTAATCCCCGGAGACTAGGGGCGGGGGATTGACGACACCGATGCTCTGTCACACCGACCCATACGTCCAATGGTCTCCCAGGTGCTGCTCGCGCTTAGCTTGCCTTTGTGGTAGCATTAGGCAAGATGGTTTACTGTATCTCATTTTCGTCAGTATCCCTGCCGGACCGCATCCGACGCAGCAGGAGTGGCCGCGAGAAGTCCCTGCCTCCCTGTGACTGTAGGCTGCGCTCCCGATTCATGATGATTCGCCGCTGCCGCAAGTCTGGAGGCTTTCCTATGCTGCGCACTGCTCTAGTATTCGTCCTATCTCTCGCGGCGCTCCTTTCGCTTACCCCACTCGCGCTTGCCGAAGTGGCCACTGAGGATGAGGCGCGCCAGGTCGCTGAGAACTGGCTCACGTACATCGGGTTCCAAGTAGGTAACTGGGCTGGTCAGGACAGACCCAGCATTGTCGGGGTCACTGAGATAGCCCTCACCGACACACTGCTTGGCTGGTGCTTCTCTGTCTCCCCCAAGGGAAACATCGTTGTTCCCGCGCTCAAGGAGCTCCCTCCAGTCAAGACGTACTCAGACAGGCACAACTTAGACGTCGATGATGCAGATGGCTTTCCCAAGTTGCTGAAGGAACAGCTCCAGAGCCGATTCAGCGCATATGCCAGCAGGTACGGGAGCCTGGACGCACCACAGCCGCCCGCCGGCGAAGTGCTGTTCTCGAGGACCAATGCCGAGGAGTGGCAGCGCTTTCTGCAGGCGCCCAGCGCGTTCAGGAGCGCTCTCTCTGGTGGACGGCTGGAACCCATGACCGAGGTCGGGCCGCTTCTCACTACTGAGTGGCAGCAGGGCGATCCGTACAACCAGCTCTGTCCTGACGGAGACGGCGGGCAATGCATCGTGGGCTGTGTGGCGACTGCAGCAGCGCAGATCATGCGATATCACAGTCATCCTCCCTTCGGGCTGGGCACCTTCTGCCACGAATGGAACGGCGACAACTCCTGCGGTGGCAGCACGGGAGACGAAGATCTCTGTGTGGACTTCTCGGACGACTATGCTTGGTCTCAGATGCCCGATGACTGCACAGGTGGCTGCACCACAACGCAGCAGGAGGCCCTCGCGGAGCTGTGCTACGAAGTTGGTGTGGCTCTTGAGATGGACTACGGCCACTGCGAGTCAGGAGCCTACACATCGGACGCTCTTTGGGTCATGCCGATGCACTTCTTCTACGACGAAGTCATGGACTTGGTAAGGCGAGAGGACTACGACGCCGAGGTGTGGTTCTGGATCATACAGATTGAGGTCGATGCCGGGCGGCCCATGCTCTATTCCTTCGACACCGGACCCTCGAGCGGGCACGCCGTGGTCTGTGACGGGTGGAGGGACACCGGGGGCATGAACCAATATCACATGAACTACGGTTGGGGCGACTCCTACACCACGTGGTACGTGCTGGACAACCTGGACTTCTCCATCCACCCGTTCACAGAGGAACTTGTCCGATACATCAAGCCGAGAGACGTCGAGGTCCTGGACACCGTGTACGTCAACCTCACCCACTCAGGTCACGAACTCGGAACGGCGGACTATCCCTTTGACACAATCCAGGAGGGAATCGACGCCGTCGCTGAAGGAGGCACCGTCTACGTGGCTCCCGGCACCTACGCCGGCGTAGGGAACCGCGACTTAGACTTCGATGGCAAGGCCTTTGAACTTATCGGCACAGATGGGCAAGACAACACGATCATCGACTGCGAAGGAGCGGCAAGGGGTTTCTACTTCCACTCTGGCGAGGTCACCACGGCAGTTGTGCAAGGCTTCCGCGTACAGAACGGTGTCGGCGATTACGGAGGTGGAGTGTACTGCAATGACTCCTCACCGACGCTCACGGACTGCACGTTCGAGGCGAACGAAGCCACCTCGGGCGGCGGCATAGCCTGCTACGGCTCCTCCTCACCTACGCTCACGGGCTGCACGTTCTCGGGGAACCTCAGCGCCAGGGGCGGCGGCATGTACTGCCACAGCTCCTCACCGACGCTCACGGGCTGCACGTTCTCGGACAACGTGGGCAGCACCTACGGCGGCGGCATGTACTGCTCCATCTCCTCACCGACGCTCGAGAACTGCACGTTCTCCGGCAACGTGGCCTCGAGCACCTCGGTCGGCACCAGCGGCGGGGGGGTGGCTTGCATCAGATCCTCACCGGCGCTCACGGACTGCACGTTCTCCGGCAACGTGTCCTCCTATCACGGCGGCGGCATGTACTGCTCCAGCTCCTCCTCACCTACGCTCACGGGCTGCACGTTCTCCGGCAACGTGGCCTCCTATCACGGCGGCGGCATGTACTGCTCCAGCTCCTCACCGGCGCTCACGGACTGCATATTCTCGAGTAACAACGCCTTCCAAGGCGGCGGTATGTACTGCTACAGCTCCTCCTCACCGACGGTCACGGACTGCACGTTCTCGGGGAACCTCAGCGCCAGGGGCAGCGGCATGTACTGCCACAGATCCTCACCGACGCTCACGGGCTGCACGTTCTCGGACAACGTGGGCAGCACCTACAGC
This sequence comes from Candidatus Eiseniibacteriota bacterium, assembly GCA_030622115.1. GTDB lineage: Bacteria > Joyebacterota > Joyebacteria > Joyebacterales > Joyebacteraceae > Joyebacterum. The sequence goes on along the minus strand of JAUXGN010000042.1, from coordinate 14,559 downwards.
GGCGGCATATCCTGCTACTACTCCTCACCGATTCTCGAGAACTGCACGTTCTTCGGTAACGCGGCCTCTTCCTCCTCCTACGGAGGCGGCATGGACTGCTTCAGTTCCTCACCGACGCTCGAGAACTGCATCATCGCCTTCAGCCCAAGTGGTATGGCTGTTAGCTGCTACTCGGGCTCTGAGCCCGTTCTCGTGTGCTGCGACATCTACGGCAACGCGGGCGGCGATTGGGTCGGGTGCATAGCAGCGCTGTACGGCGTCAACGGGAATTTCTCGATGGACCCGCTCTTCTGTGACCCAGAAACAGGTGACTTCACTCTCCGCGACGACTCACCTTGCCTTCCCGAAAACAACTCGTGTTGCGAGTTGATCGGAGCATATGGTCTCGGGAGTTGCCCGACGGGCGTTCCTGAGATTCCGGAGGAAATGACGAACTCGTTCGCTCTCTACCCAGCCAGCCCCAACCCGTCGGAGCAAATCACGACCATAGCCTTCGATCTGCCGGAGCCCACGGCCATCACACTCGCAGTATTCGACGTGGCAGGAAGGCGCGTGAAGACGCTGGCAGAAGACAAGGGATTCCCGGCAGGGCGCCACACTCTGCGATGGGACGGTAGCGACGACTCAGGCAAGACAGCGGCATCAGGTGTTTACTTCTACCGCATAGAGGCTGGTGGAAGGAAGCTGACGGAGCGAGTGGTTCTTCTGCGGTGAAAGCGGCATCTCGACGAACTGTACCCAGAGGTGCTCAAGGGTCTTCCCCAACTCAGTCACGACCCATCCGGTACTTGATGTCGTAGCTGATGAGGAGATCAAGCTCACGCTCCGTGAGGTTGTAGTGCCGAGCCAGCACGCAGTCGATTTCGTCGATGATGGGTTTGGACAGCTTGAGGTAGAACTCGTCGTACTCGACCCTACCCGATGCCTTGTAGTGGTAGACGCGACGTTTCGAATGACGCTGGAAGTCACTCATCAAGCGAGACGACAGGTCCTCAAGATCATCAAGTTGACGACTGGAAAGCAGGCCAACTGGAAGCTGTCCCAGATCTGACCCATCAATATTGCGGCAATTCCCTAGGACTGTGAACCAGAAGTAGAAGGTCGTGCTATTGAGGATCGCGACAGCCCTGCGCGATGACTTCTGATCCTTGAAATAGAGGTCTCTGATGTGGTCAGTCGATCGAGTCTTCGACGCAGACTTGAAGTACGGCTCGAAGTCCAGAGATCTTATCCAGAAGACCGGGCTGCGGTGATACGTAATATGCGCCGGCCCGGTTTCCCGCAGATGGGAGCCAAGCGCAGGCATCCTCGCCAGGAGCTTCTTCGCAACACTTGTCGCCAGACTGGTTCCCAGTTTCGCAAACCTGAACAGGTTGGATTCAATCTCACGCTCGGCATACACGATCTTCGTTGAGAAGAGGAACGGTCTCTCCACCGCATACCACCGCAGGTAGTCCGTGGCAAAGGACCGGGCTTCTCCGTCGCGCGACGAGGCACCCAGAACAATGGCCAACCGGTACTTGACGCCGTCGAAGAGCACGGAAGGATGAGCATCCCCGCTGTAGAAAGACAGCCAAAGCGCAGTGAACCGGTTCTCTAGACTTTTCTGGTAAGGAACCATGCGCCTGGTGGAGAGGCCGCTGAGCGGCACAATCACCCCCAAGCGCCCAATTTCCGAGAGCAGCCGCCCCGAGCGCTCTACGCATTTCGAATAGAGGTTGCCCGTGCTCTGGGTGACATATCCCCTAGTCCCGTATGCCTTGAGCTTCCTATCCTCAACGTATGGCGGGTTTCCGATAACGACGTCGAACCCGCCGCTGTTGATGATCCCATGGAACTCCACGAACCAGTGAAAGGGCCGGTGGGTCTCAAGCCACTTGGAGTAGACACTCCTCTTCGAGGCATCGATGTCGTACTGCCGAGCAAGATGCTCATTGAGTTCTTCGTCGAGAGCCCGTAGGCGCCTACGGAGATCCTGCTTGCCATCGCTCGGCGACAGACGCTCGCCGCCGATCTGCCGTGCTCGAAAGGCCCCGAAGGCTTCCTGCAAGTCTGCAGCCTTCGTGACGATAGTCTGCATCGCGTTGTAGAGATCCAGCTTCCCCCCAATGGCAGTCTCAATCTCCTCGTATGTGCTGTAGCCCACGAGTGTGTTCCCTGATCGGATATTGAAGTCGATGTCGGGAAGCGGCTCGATTCCGAGATTGGGCTGCGAAGCATCGGGTTCAACCTGCGCGACCAGCTTGAGGAAGAGACGGAGCTTGCAGATCTCGACCGCCTCTTCCATGATATCCACACCGTAGAGGTTGTTGAGAATGATGCTCTTGAAGACGAAATAGCGACGACTCGGGTGCGCCGCGACCTTGGCGAGTATCTTGCGGAAGTCGGAGAACTTCCGGGGTCCATGCTTCTCGCCGGATTGCTCCAAGTCCGCTACGAACGCCTCCATCCGACAGAGGCAGGCCTCATAGAGGGGCTCCAGGATGTTCAGCGCGGCGAAGAGGAAGGCGCCGGAACCGCAGGTCGGGTCGAGAATCGTCACTCTCTCGACAGCGTGCCAGATAGCGCGGAGTAGGTCAGGGCCCTCGCAGCTCTCGATCACGTCCTGTGCGAACTGACGAATGTCGAGGTTCAGGGTTATGAGGTCGTTGATGTCGCGCACATCCCCTGCGGCGAATCTGGCTCTTACGCCTTCGCAGTGCCTGCGGCGGGCTATCACCTCACGCCAGTTCTCGGTGGGCAGAGCGTAGGTGGATGGCGCGGGCTTGCTCCAGCTCCTGCGCTGGCGGACCGTCTCGATGTCGCTGATCGAGACGACCTCGCCAACTGGATGATCCAGCGTAGGCGGACTCAGGCCTGACGCAATGTCCTTGGGCAGCGGTTCATCCGCACCGTGGCGAGCTGCCGAGTAGATGTACCGGTCGGGGTCATCCCTCAGGAGATCCCAAACGACCGGGCCGTCTTGATTCTCGAAGGCAATCTTGCACCTCGTTCGGGCCGCATCGAAGAGGAAAGGCAGCACCGTGTTCCTGCTGATGTACTCGGTGATGTCTTCCTTCGTGTAGTACGCACCCATCTGTTTCTGATTGATGTACTTCTCGAAGATGTAGCCGAGCACATCTGGGTTGATCTCGTTATCAGCGCGCAGCGGACGTTCATCGAGGTGCCACTGATATTGGTCGAAGTAGTCGAGAATGCGCTCGAAAGCCCGGTCAGGGATCTCGATGCTCTCACCATAGCGGTCCGGCCGTTCCAACTCGTGGACATCGAACAGGCCACCATTGAGGTACGGGATACTTCCCAGGAGGATCTCCAGCTCGTTGTTGCGTCTGATGCTGCCAAGCCCTTCATGAAAGAGGCGCAGGAGGAAGTAGCGGTAGAAGGAGTAGAACTTATCCCTTCCGTGCTCACTACGAGTCCGGTTGAGGCGGTTACGGAGGTAGTCCCGGTCTCCATCCAGGAAACCCTTTCGCTGGATGAAGTAGACGAACATCAGTCGATTGAGCATGACCGAGGCATACCACTCTCTGTCGGTTCGCTCAGTGATGCCGCTGATGAATTTCAGGAACGCCGCGTGCTCCTTCTGGAACCGGTCATAGAATCGCTTCGTCACACGCTCGACGTCGAACCCGGCGCGTACACGGCCAGTGACATCAGTCAGCGAGAGCCGCTCTTCCTCCTCCAGTGTGAAGGCGATCGACTCGAGCTTCTGCAAGAGCGCATCCCCGGGCTGCGAGCGATGGAAAGGATGCTCACGGCAGGCGGATGGTTTGCCGGGTTCTCGCTTCACCCACTGCCATATCTCGTTCTCGTTGGCCGCGTCAGTGAAGACGATCAGGTGTTCGTGGGCAGACTTGGCGACCTGACGCTCGATCTTCCGGCGCTTGGCGTAGCTGGGCAGACCCTCGCCCGAGGGCGTAGGACAGTGCCAGGCAACCATGCCGCGTTTCTGTGCCAAGGCCTGGAGGCTGTGGGTGCCGTCTGCCAGAGCGACTTCTAGCGTAGCGGTGTGTTGATCCCAGCCAAGCGCCTCGACGAAAAGCCTGCGTAGATCTCCGTCTGCGAGGAGCTTGTGGGCTAAGTGCTTGTCGAGAGTCACGTCTGCCTTCCGGTGTTACGTCTCAACGCTGCCGGCGAGGCCAGACCCATCGAACAGATGATCTGGGGCTCGCCCGGCTGCTCCTCGTCGTGAACGAGGCAGAGCCGGTCGTCATCGCGCAGCGCCAACACCAGCTCCACTAGCTTGTCGTCTGAGATTCCTGCGCGGAGTTGCCGGTTGAGCGTGTCCTTGGCCGATTGGCGGAGAGGATGGCGATAGATCTCCTCTATTGCCTTGGTCAGCTCGGGCAGTTGAAACAGTGTTCCCTTTGCATGCTCGGCGTAGCGCTTCAGGCGTCCATAGGTACGGAACCGCGCCCCAGAAGGTCGACCCAATTGCCCACCTACCGACGTCTCTTCGCTGCCGACCAGATCCACGGCATCTCGGACAAGCTCGTGGTGGTTGGCTTGCCGTGGCAAAGCAGGCGTGTTCGGAGCGCATTCGGCTGCTTTCAGAATCTCGAACTGTGACTCTGTCACGTTTCGGCCGTCCTTATCGACCCACGCCAGGGCGTCGTTCCCCTCGCCCGTACGCAAGTAGACGAGTACCCCATGCGGCTTTCCTTCTGCAGCCTGGTGCGGGCGGGTGGCGAAGACAACAGGCGGGAGAGCGGGGATTGTCTTCTCCAGATCGGGATCGCGGTCGATGGCGTTCTTCCAAATCTGGTAGGCGTAGGAGGCAAGGTCCACCTCCGTTTCGGCCTCGCCGTCAAGAATGCCAGCCTTCTCGTGGTAGAGATCGAGGAGCTTCTCCCGCTCCTTCTCATCCTCGAAGAAGGCCTCATCCGTCCCAATGACCTCTGCGTTATCGTGAAGTCGCTGGCGAACTCGGGCGCGCAGCCGGATCAGCTTCTCAACACCGTCGGCCGGCAAGAATGAGTAGCAGAGGATCTTCTCCGACATCTGTCCGATACGGTCCACGCGCCCGACCCGCTGAACGAGCCGGATGATGGCCCACGGGAGATCGAAGTTGACGATGATGGCACCGTCCTGGAGGTTCTGCCCCTCGCTAAGGACGTCTGTCGACAGCAGGACCCGGAGCTCCTGCTCCGGCGGGACGCGGTCACGCTTCTCGTTGCTATCCGGACTGAACCGCCAGGCGTAACTCGTTGGGTCATCGTCGTCACCGGTCACACCCGCCAAGCGCTCCACCCCCCGCAGGCGCAGCTGCGCTTCTAGGTAGCGGACCGTGTCGGCGAATTGCGAGAAGACGATGACCTTCTCACCCGGATGCCGCTTCTCGAGGAGCTCATAGAGAGCGTCGATCTTCGCATCCTTCTGCGGATCCCAGTCGCCGCAGCGCTTCCGCACGGCGAGCAGACTGTCCGAGTCGGCGGCAAGATCCGCCGCAAGCGACTTCACGAATAGATCCGGGCGCAACCACTTGAAGCGCGTCTTGAACTGAGTGGCATACATCTCATAGAGATCAGCGGCCTGCTTCTTAGGGTCCTCGATGCGTCGCGAGTTCGCCCTGCGCCGGGTCGGCCGATCCCCACCGTCATCGTCATCGAACAACTTGGCAGTGGCAGTGTCGTCATCCACGTCCTCGTCATAGTTCCCTGCGTCCAGGAGGCCAGCATCCTGCGTGCCCAGAGGCAGCGGGAGCGAATGCTCGATGGCATGCAGGTAGACGCAGTTCCTGAGAATGTGCCGGTCGACGGACTGCTGAAACGCCTCGCCGCAGCTTTCCAGACGCTTGAAGAGGTTTGTCCGGCAGAAACCCATCAGGCGCTTCCCCGCGCGAGAGAGATCGTGGAGCAGCTTGGCCTCCGCGGGCGTCGGTGGCTCGTGCGGCGTGGCAGCCACGTAGTTCGCGAGCCCATAGCGAGGCAGATTGAGCGCATTGATGGCTGCAACTACATCAGGCGCGCACAGTTGCGCGTACTTGTCGTCAGGATCGTCCTCGTCAATGGCAAACTTCACCGTTTTCGGGATACGCTCAGGGAAGTACGATCGTGTCCCGTCTTCGAACGTCAAGAACTTGCGGCCGGTTGCCGGATCGGTTGAGGCGTAGTTGTCCTGGATGAAACTCCTCGTACGGCGCACCATGTAGAGGCGCATAAGCTCTCGCCAGTCGTCGGCGTGGTCGCTCTTCTCAAACGCAGCCAACGAGCGAACCGGAGACTGATGGCGACGGATGAACTCCGTCTCGCCGATCTCTCGGATCAAGCGCTCGGGACGGATACCAAGGTCTTTGTCTTCGGGCACAAACAGGCGGAGCTGACTCGACAGGTCGAGGTAGGTCTTGTTGTAAGGCGTCGCAGAGAGAAGGATGCACTTGCTCTCGTTCTCCTGGATGTACTCCTGGATTGCTCGGTAGCGTTTGCCCTCCCGATTGCGGAGGTTCTGGCTCTCATCGATCAACACCACGCGGAAGCGCCGGAGTTCGGGGAGCTCACGCACCGCCCGCGTGATAGATAGCACTTTGGCGAGCAATCGGTACTCGGCAACGTAGTCTTCCCACATCTTGACGAGGTTCTTCGGGCAGATGATCAGCGTCTCGGTGAACTGATCCTGCTGGAAGATCTTGGCAAGAGCGGTGGCCATCAGCGTCTTCCCTAGCCCAACTACATCGCCGATCAACACACCCCCACGCTTATTCAAGTGATGCGCTGCAATCTTGACGGCGGCCACCTGATAGTCAAACAGGCGCTCACCGAACTCGGCGGGAATGCGGAACTCCGACAACCCGGAGCGGGCCTCTTGAGCAAGGTGGTAAGCCATCTTCACATAGATCTGATACGGTGATAGCGCTTCCTCGCGGGCCCAGCTCTCAGCGATGACCTGAATCAACTCAGCTGTGATGTCAATGCACCACCGGTCGTTCCATCGGTCTTCGAACCACCGGGCCAGCTTCTCGGTAGCATCAGGATCGAGAACGTCCACGTTCAACTCGCCCTGGCGCGAGAGACCGGAGAGCGTGAGGTTGCTGCTGCCAACGTAGCCGATGATCGGGTTGATGGGATCTGCGCGAAAGAGAAGGTAGAGCTTGGCGTGAAGTGAATGACCCAAGAACAGCTTGACGATGACCTTGCCAGTCTTCAACTGCGCGGCCAGGCGTCGCAAGCCAGTCTCATCGGCGTTCGTTGGCGCACCCAGGGCCAGCTGGTTCCGGAATTCCTCTGCGAGCCTCTTTCTCAACCTGAGTGCGGTCTGGTTGTCGAGCTGGTCCTGGCCGTGCCCTGAGAAACTCAGGGCCGCGCGAAGTTCTTCCTGCGGGAGGCGCTGCATGCCAACAAGAAGCCGGCACTGATTGCCCTCGCCGCCCGACCACCTCTCGACCAGATCGTGGATCGCCTTCCAGCCGCGAAGATTGAAGTAGCCTACGCAGAAGTCCGCGCGATTCGCCACCTTCAGCGCCTCACGCAGAGCGGGAAGAAGCTGTTCTTGGATGTTGTCGAGAATCCGAGGCATCGGGGTTCTTCTCTCATACGTTCATCAGAGCTGTGTACAGGGGTCGGTCACCTGGCGACCGCTGCCTTCACTCCTGCTAGCGCCCAACTTGGCCCGACGTGTTGCCCTCACGCTCTCAACATGATCGGCGAATGATACCACACCATGTGCGTGGCGTCGCGTCTCCGGGTATGCACTTCAAGCGCCGCCGGATCGAAAATCTATCGGAAGCGGTGGGCATGTCTGCGACCTCCACACGACAGCGAGGCCAGCCGGAATCGTCTTCAAGCGCCTCGCTTGACGAAGAAACGGCTCCGGCCTCGCCTCGTTTCGCCGCCTCGGCAATGCGCTAGTCTTGCACACCAGTGGGGAACGCATGCGCCGAAACAGTCGTGCAGGAAGCGCGGTGTCAGGGTAAGACCCACAAGTGAACTGCGTCACAACGCTTCAACGTGGCCCACCCAGTGGCCACGATCTTAGCACGAGGGCAACCACACGAACAAGAGGACGGGCAAACCAGGAGGACCATCGGTCTCTCAGCACCGGTCGAAAGGAGGGCTCCCGAGGATGATGAGCGACGATCTTCTAGGGCGAACGAAGACACTCTGGGAGCCACGCTACGGACGCAAGCTGAGCGACGAGGAAGCTCGTGAGATCGCGAGGAACGTCGTGGGGCTCTTCACGATCCTCGAGGAGTGGGCTTCAAGCGAGGACGATGGGGCAAGGACGTCCGGAACCACAGACGAAGAGTCGCCGGGCCGATAGGGTACCCGCCGAGGGTAATCTCAACGATGTCACGGAGCGCCAGAGTCCGGGCCGGCTCAGCAACCACCTGCGGGTCAAGATTCGGACGTCGGGAGCATCACGGAATCATGAGACGATGAGGGAGATCGAGTGGGAGTTCGATCGGGGGTGAGCGAGAAGCACAGCTGTGCGGGCCTCCGAGCGCCGGCGTCTGGATCCGGTCCCCCAGCAGGAAGCGTTGGTCCCGCGGGAACTCCCTCAGACGCGGCACGAGCCATAGGACCAAGTCGTACGTCCTTGGAACCACCTACATCACCGTAAGGGTGGGAAGGCGCGTTCAACTCGTGGCGCACACACAGGCCGCAGGACCATCACCCCGGCTACCGACCACAGGGGACGGCAATACCACCGGGGGCGGGAGTTGGCCACAAGCCTATGAGCTCGGGCACGTGCGGATTGCTGACGTCGATCAACTGGATTCCCGTATTCTGATCTGTCACGTACGCCCAATTGCCGCACAGCACAATGCGAATGGCTTGATTACTTGGCGGCAGCTCACTCACGACGCTGGGACTATCCGGATTGCTCACGTCGATCACGACAAGGCCATGCGTGTAGCCGGCGACATAGGCGTACTCGCCGGAGATCTCGACCGCAGTGGCGTGGCTGCCCGTACTGCAGGAGCCTCGCGGCAATGGAGTCGAAGGGTTGCTGACATCGAAGATCAGGAAGTTGGGGGCGCCGTAATTCGCAACGTACGCGAAATCACCTTGAACAGCGACGTCCCGGAAGTCTTCGCCGGAGGGATTGTAGCTCCCAATCACCTCCGGGCTGTCTGGATCCGAAACGTCGACGATCTTCAGCCCTTCCCATCCATTTGCCACGTACACGTACCCATCTGCGTAGACGACGCCTTCCGCATCCCCGCCGCCCAGGCTGCAACGGGCTCTTTCGAACGGTGCATGGGGATTCGAGACGTCCATGACTCCTAGACCAACCTCCTCGCTCCCAACGTACGCGAGGTCGCCCACGACAGCGACCTCCTCCGCGATTCCCGGCGCACTAGAGAAAGCAGCCATGAATGGGGCTCCCGGATTCTCGACGGCCACAACCTGAAATCCACCGCCGTACCCAGCCGCAAAGACATAGCCATTGGCATAGTCCATTCGCGTCGTTAGACCCGGCAAGGAGCAGTTTCCGATGCTCATGGGAGCTGACGGGTCGCTCACATCGATCACGTGCAGGCCGCCGTTCAGGTCTCCCACATACATCAACTCAGCTTCGCGATCACAGGCTCTCACCCTCACAACGTAGTCATCACCCGCCTGACCCGGCTCCGGCATGTCGATGCCGGCATCCCAGACAATGTGTTTCCGCTCGCCCGAGGCGATGCTTGAGCCGATGTCACTTCCCTGCTTCGTCGAGGTAACAGCGACCCACCCTCCGGCGCCGTCGGAGCAGCTCACGATGACAACCATCAGCTCACCGTCTGCGTCATAGACGTCGTAGTAGATGTCCACGAGCGTCGAGTTCGATCGCTGTTGCGCGGTTACGTTCGTGACCTCAGGCGCGCTGTTGGCCGAGGCCGTGGCAGCGAGCGCGATGAGCATTGCGCAGGCGAGCCATAGGATTGGTGTCCTCGAGTTCCTCATCGCAGGTTCTCCTTGTTACAGACGTTCATCCCAGCGTGGAAGGAGCGCCGTGCGCCCCGAGCGTGGTCCCTACCGGATCACGACCATTTTCCTCGTCCTCGTCCACTCCCCTGCGCTCGCCTTGGCGAAGTAGACGCCCGCAGCAACCAGATTTCCGGAGTCGCTGGTGAGATCCCAGATAACCACATGACGCCCTCGATCCATCGGTCCTTCAATCACTGTACGGATCAGTCTTCCTGCCACGTCATAGATGGCGACTCTAGCGCGCGGGAAGTCCTGAGCTAGATCCAGCGCGAATGTTGTCCTCTCCGACGTGGGATTCGGACTCGCGAGGGTCAGTTGGAAGCTCAGCGAGCCTCCAGTCGTTACGGGAACCGGGCCGGCCAACGTGGACTCGGCACCTGCGGCGTCGATCCCTCGAAGTTCATACCAGAACTCAGTGCCAGGCCACACGCCTGTATCCGCGAACGCCGAGGTCGAGGTCACTGGGATCGGCTCGACATTGACTCTCCCAAAGGGACCGCTCTCCGAGAGCCCTCTGTAGATGCTGAACGCCTCAACTTCAGGGAGATAAGAGAAGCTCCACCGCAGCGTTACCCTGCCCTCCTCTGTCGCCACGGCATAGAAGCTCGACTCCACAGGAGTGTCAACGGGGATGCAGTCCGTGTTGTCGCCCTCGTCGGACTCACTGCACAGGGCGTCCGGATCAACCTGGACGCATAAGGAGTACAGCGCCGCATCTAGGTATGAGAACGGCTGGGTCGTGAGCGTGAACGACTCCCCTGGCATAAGAGGCTGCAGGTAGATATGGTGGTCACCCCTTTCGCCCTCGACAGGCGGCTCATCGAGGTCGTAGTAGACGTCAACGAACGTGCCGGTGGATCGGGCCGTGTTGTTGTTGCTGACCATGATGTCTGCCGTTATGGGTTCGCCCGGGGCGGGGTTCGGGTTGCTCGGAGTGACGGCGTCGATCGTCAGGTTGGGGACACCGACACCGGCTACGAACTGCAGCCCCTCCCAGTCGTTGCTGGAATCCTCATCGAGAAGGGCTCCTAGGACACGCGCCTCAGCGAACACACTCAGCGTCCCGGGAGCATCCGGTACGACCAGTGCTTGGAATTCCTGGGACTGATGGGGGGCTAGCGAAACGATGGTGTCCCAGTACGCCTTCTCCCTGCCACCAAGGCACAGACGCAGGAGTACGGAGTCGCATGCGGCATCACCGTAATTGGCTACCTCCGAAGTGACGAGGTATCCGACATCAACGAAGAAGGGCGCGCCTTCGATGGCAGTGGACCCCGGCGTGATAGCCACATCACACGACTCGGCAACCGCAAAGGACGTCCAAGACTGACGAGCCAAACCACGTGAGCCCCTGGCACCGCCCGACGCCGTGACCGCGACCGCTGAAACCGAGTAGCTTCCACCTGTCGTAGCAACATGCTCGTTCGTGTAGGTCCCATCGTCAGGTGATGCGTCTCCGTGCGTCCCGTCATCGAAGAGACTCAGGTTCAGACTTGTACCATCGGGCGACACGACTTTCGCTTCGACCGATGCCCCCAGCTCAGGAACGCCTGCCGTCAATACGTACGACTCGACCCTTACGGTCTCTCCAGGCCTGGCCGAGCCAGGGTTGACCTCGGTTCTCACGCTGGTTTCAGAGCCTACTGCAGGGAGTACCATGTACCGTTGCGCTGGAGCACTCGAATGCGCGACGACACGGAGAGTCCACTCGCCGGGCATGGGTGAGTCGATTCCGTACATGACGGCGCCCGCATCTCTGTCGATCGAGGCGAAAGACGTGTCCACCTGGGCACCCATCGGATCATCCAGGAAGAGGGACATCGAGCCCTCGTGCCAGAGCATGATCACACTCAAAGTGTCCGTAGCCTCCACAGATAGCGCATGCGTGGCAACGGCAGGGCCAGTGATGATGTCCTGGATGATCGGCAGGGCAGCAAGCGCCCGCCCTCCGTCGCACGGAGAGCTGATGCCATCGGCTTCTCGAGGGTAGTCGGGAGGGATCCAGTGGCTGGACGGAGTATCGCTCTGGAAGAGCCAGTCGAGCACCCAATCTCGGATCACAGGGTCCTTGGCTATTCCCAGCGCTCTGTCGGCGGGTCTCTTCATGTGACCGCTTCCGGATCCTATGACATAGTCAAGATAGTTCCTGACGAAGGGCTCATCGGGGACGTCACCAGCCCAGAGAGGCGCGCTGTACCCTGGTACAACACCGTCTGTTCTCCAACATGTGAAGAGTGATAGCTCGGCCAAGGTCGCCGCGCCGAAGGACATCCACACGTTATTACTCGGATCCGTCGCCGTCACTGCGCAGTATTGCGTGTTCACCGGAGCCAACGACTCGTCCGGGGGGTATGCAATGCAGAACCCTCTCCAGTCATCCAAGGCCTCGGTGTCGCGGTTCAGCAGCTTCAACGCCCTGCTATTCGGCCGCAGATCCAGCACGGCTGGCCACTCAGCCTGGACCATAGCGGAGAAGGCCTCAGCTGAGAGCTCCCCCCAGCCAGGAGGCAAAGCCGCTTGGAGAACCCACGTGAACACATCCTCAAGCCAAGTCAGTTGCGAACCATGGTGGGGCGTCGCGAGGGTGAAGAGCCTGATGACGCCGCGCCCCCCTAGCCTCTCGATGTACCAGCGAGCGACGAGTCCTCCCTGGCTGTGTGCCACAATGTAGAATGACCTCACACCACGCCTGCCCACTTCTTCCTCCGCGAAGTGTTCAGCCTGCTGCTTCACAGTCTGGGTACCGAGTGTCACCAGTCCGCCTACCGAGCTGCCAGGTAGCTCGGGTAAAATCGCTGTGTATCCCTGTAAAGCAAGTTCGTCTACCCACCCCGGGTCCCAGCTGCCGGGAGAACCGAAGATCCCATGCAGGAGGAACACCGTCGACGTCTCGAGTGGAAGGACCCTGTCAAAGGCAACCCCTGCTCCGCTGCATTCGAACAGCTCCGACGAATACGGGAAGTAGAGGTTCTCCCCCGTGTCCTCGTCCGTCACGGTCACTTCGACGCGATAGGTACCCGGGGGCATCTCGATCTCGAAAAAACCGTGCCCCGATGTGCTGCGTCGACCGCACTCGGTGCCGTACTCGTCCAGCACCAGCACAGTGCAGCCCATGATTCCGGGGTTGTCCGTGTTGGGATCATCAGCGAGGCGTGAGTCTGTGACCGTGCCCCGGACGACGCCTCCAGTCGCCATGGTGTGCAGAGCAAACTCCGGCGACACATCATCACCGCAGAGAGCAACGCACGGGCAAGAACTCAAGATGATCCATAGAACGGCACATGCGGCGCCGACGACCATCGTCGTGCCGTGCCGCCTCTGAATCGCCGCAGCAGTACGCATGACAACCTCCCCTTGCCGCAGATCTGCATCCGCGTCCGGTGTTACTCCTAGTCGATCGTATTGGAGCTGGGAACTGCTCTCATCCTCGAGAGTCAGGTGCGGGTCTGGTCGCCGCGCCATGCCTCCCTCGCCGGGGGCCGGTGATGTCCACCGCTAAGATATAACTGTATTGCGAAGCCAACACGTTAGTCAACACCGAAGCCATCGACTGACCCGCCAGCGGCGCGTGGAAGGCAGCGTCCCGAGCGCAACGACCGCCTTTCTGCGCTCCCGCCCCGGAGTACGCAGCTCTCCTCCGGCACATGTCCCCATCTGAGGCCCTTGACCCCCCTTTCTCCTTTGGAGGCCGTGTGTCCTCACCCCAGACAGGGCGGAGGGCATTGCCACTTGGTGCTTCGGGGGCAGAGGGATGTTCCGGCAGGAGGCTCTGGCGATGGGACCCTACAAGCGAGATCCATCGCGCTAGGAGACCGAGTTCGGCCGATGGGTTAGCGACTTCGGCGTGCAGCGCATCGTGGCCGCGCTCGCCCACGAACCAGATTTGCGCGTCACCAATCAGGCCGTTTACGAGTGGCTCCAGGGCCATGCCCCGCGTCCCGCCCGTGCCATGGCTCTCGTGGAGCTGTCGGGTGGCCGCCTCACCCTTGAGACGATCTACGAGCACGGCCGGGAGGTTCGACGGCTGCAGGGCACGGCCGCGCCAGAGGACGACGTCGGAGGGCAGCACGAGTGATGAGGACCGATCTGCAGACCGACTCCACCGAGCTCGTCCTCCGCCTGCAGAACGGACAGCGCCGGCTAGCCTACGCCGTCGTCAATGCGATCGCGAGATCGCGCGGGAGATGTCTATGACGCCGCCAGCAGCCAGCGCACTCGCATGGTTCCTTCCTGGCGAATCCAAGCGGGTTTCCGGCGACCCCGACTTTCGAGAGGTGGGAGACTCATGAAACAACGTTCCACCCGTTCCAACTGTTCCACCCGTTCCAGTGCTAAGAAGGCGGGCGCCAAGCCCGCACCAAAAGCCAGCGCAGGCGACAAGGAGACCGCCAAGGCGGCCGACCATCGGCCCCGGAAGCAGACGCCCAAGGCCTCCTCCAAACGCGGCAAGGGGCGCATTGCGGCCGAGACCCGCTCCGAACAGGCCCCTGATTCACCGGTCAAGCTGCCCGGCAAGCTCGACCACTGGCCGATCGACCGGCTCCGCCCCTACGAGCAGAATCCCAGGACCCACAGCCCCGAGCAGATCACGAAGATCGCGGCGAGCCTGCTCGAGTTCGGCTGGACGAACCCTATCCTCGTGGACGGC
>JAUXGN010000088.1 GCA_030622115.1 Candidatus Eiseniibacteriota bacterium | reverse complement strand
TCCTCCTCAGCCTCTATCTCCTCATCACGCATCTCGGTCTTGCAGAGGATGAACCCCGCATTCTACGACCCGCCGTAGGTCTCGCCCGCGTACATGCCGCCGACGTTCGACAGAGTCGCTGTCCCATGAGAGTCCTGCCCGTCGGGATCTCCGGGCTGGTTGGATGTGACCGCATCGTCGTTGATGAAGTCGCGTTCACCAATGATGTTGAGATGGCGGTAGGCCTGGTGATCGGTATCGAAACCCGTATCCAGCATTGCGATTATGACACCCGAGCCGTCGAATCCATCGTCGTGGAGATCTATGATCTGGACCTGGTCGTTCTGACAGTATGAATCCCCGTAGTCGAACGTGCGCATCCCGTGCTGCTCACGTATCTCGTCCGTGGCCGGGACAATGACGGGCAGAGGCTTTGTGCCCCTCGCCACCGGTCGGAGTTCCCGAACGAACGGCAGCGCAGCGATCGCCTCGGCTTCATCAAGATCCGCTCTTACCGAGACAGCATTGAGCCAGCGGCTTCGCGCCACGATCTCGACCCCGGTCGCCGCGACTGCGCTCACGTATTCCGCTGCCACCGGCAGGTCATTGACATTGACTTCCATCCCTACCTTGGCCCGTCGCTCGAGTGCCCTCTCGGTGAGCACGGCCTCGAAGTCAGCTATGGCCGTCTCCTCACTTCCACGAGAAAGCGCTTTGTCGGTGAAGAAGACCCAGAGCTTCGCGCTACCGGCGGGACTCTCGGGAGAGAGAGTCGTCTTGGCTACCAGTGATGTAGTTGAGAGAAGAATTGCTACAACCGAGAGGACCGCGACGACTCGGGATGTCTGTGCCCGCATGACGACCTCCGTGCAATGAAATGGTCTAACTCGCGTATATTACGTTAGTTACCATTCTAACACGGATTGTACCACATAGCAAGCTCGCCACTGTGTGGCCTCTTGCCTATTCACTGAGCTGGGGCCTGTAGCCCCATCCATCAGTCAGAGCTACCTCGCAGATGGTCTCGCGAACCCTCTGCAGCATGTCACGACTGTGAGAGAACGGGATCTCTCCTCGATGCTGCAGCTGTCCGACAACGATTCCCGGGTGGACTCCGAGGGACGCGGCGAACCCTCTGATTTTCTTCTTCGAGTAGAGCGGGCGGACACGAGCGATGAAATCCGCCAGTTGGTCTTCCGGCACAAGGAAGTTCGCAGCATCCCTGTCCGCCCGCTGTTCTGCGGGCGGTCTGTCGACATCGGAAATCGTACTCTCACCGATCAGGTCAACATCGATAATCGGCCTGGTGTTGGGCTTCACGTCCCCGTGCAGTATGTGCATCGCGTCGTGGAGAAGTGTGTGCCAGAAGCCATCCACTCTGTCGAAGCGTAGCGACAGGGCAATCACTGGGGACTTGGCGTCCAGCCAGAAGGCGGCACCATCGATCCTTGTGCCCGGCAGCTGCTCGACAAGGACCAATCGGACTCCTGCCTCGGCAAGCACCCTCGGCACATGGCGAGTCTCCTCTACATCGACGAGTAGAGTGCGAAGGTGTGCAAGACCGTCCCGGAACCCCGACTTGCTGTAGGGTGCGGCAGACACTGCCTCTGCCAGCTCTCTTGAGCGTCGCAGCCACGCACACAGAGACGGAGTGACATCTTCGTATGATGTCGACTTCCGAGCGGCGTGCGGGAACGCGGTCGGCTCCTCCTCGAGACTCCGCATCTCGAAGAACTTCAAGACCCGTTCCTCAAGAACCTCGATGCTAGAAGACGCCTCGATCCAGTTGCGCTTGATCATATCCTTGAGTGGGTAGTCCCCATACAACCTGGAGCGGCGCTTAACCGCATCGTCGGTCCGCATCACCTTTGACAGGCTGTACGTGCTCTGGAGGTTCATCCAGACAACAGGTCCGGTGCCGAAAGCCTCACCAAGTGCTCGCGCCGTCTCCGGAGTGATTCGCCGCTTCCCCTTGACAACCTCGTTCACGAGTCTGTGCGACAGGCCGAGTACCTCAGCCAAGACTTCCTGAGTCCAGCCGCGCTCTTCCAGCTCCTCACGAATGAACTCCCCGGGCGGGAATACCTCGATCGGGGTCCTCTCGGTCATCTTGCCCCTCCCGGACTAGTGATAGTCCACAATGTCAACAACCCAGACCACCCTGTCCGCCCCTTTGCCTTCGAATTCTAGAACTAGCCGCCATTGATTGTTCAGTCTCATGGAGTGTTGGTGCTTTCTCTTCCCCTTCAGCTTCTCCCAGTGGAGCGCTTTGAGGCCATGAAACACTTGCTCATCATCGGCCGCGCGGATCAGCTGTATTCGCTTCCTATATGCTTTCACCACCTCAGGTGGCCATCCGCCATCCCCTGGCTCTGTCTCCAGCCGGTCCAGCCGACCTTTTCGGAAGCGAACGTCCATAGCAATAGTCTAGCCCGGGGCTGCAGCAGTGTCAAGCACTCTTTGACGTTAAGTGTAAATATGTAAGTGTGTGTCGCCGCACTTCGCTCGCAAAGCTGGGACCCAAGGTGGTTCACCCAGCGAACACACTGGTCCTTGGCCTCTACCGGAAGTCGCCGGCGTCTATTTCGAGATTTCTGAGATGGCGGTGGAAGGCCGGACCTTGGATTCCAGCAATGTCCGCGGCCGCCTTGACATTGCCGCTCGTTATGCGCAGGAGATGGGAGAAATAGGCTCGCTGGAACCGTTCACGCGCGTCTCTACTGGCGGCCTCGTAGCTGGCCGGATAATCCGCGAACTTGAAAGGCTCACTGTTGACATGCTGTGGCTGTATTGTGTCCCCGTCACACCTGATGATGGCGCCGATTATTGTATTCAGGAGTTCACGAACATTGTTCCGCTTCCAGTCGCGCTCGGCCAGCGTGTCGAGCGCACCCTGCGATATGCCAAGCCCGCCTCGACCCATCTTTCTCCCCTGCTTCCGGACGAGGTGGCATGCGATTAGCGGGATGTCCTCCTTCCGGTCCCTCAAGGGTGGAAGGTGGATCGGATACTGGTTCAAGCGGAAGTAGAGTTCCTCGCGGAATCGCCCCTCAGCTATGCTTTTCTCTATGTCCTGATTCGTCGCAGACACGATGCGCCCATCGAAGATGTGTGCCTGGTTTCCCCCCATCCGCTCGAATTCGTGGTCCTGAACTGTCCGCAGCAACTTCGGCTGAACATCGCCCGGCATGTCGACGATCTCATCAAGGAAGAGAGTCCCTCCCTTGGCATACTCCATTTTCCCGATTCTCTGCCGTTTCGCGTCTGTGAACGCCCCCGGCTCGTGGCCGAAGAGCGTGCTCTCCGCTATGGTCGCCGTGATTCCGGCGCAATTCACCGCCACGAATCTGCCGCGCCTCTCTTTGGAACTCAGCGCGTGGATGGCCTTGGCAACAAGCTCCTTGCCGGTCCCCGACTCCCCGGAGATAAAGACGGCCACGTCCATCGGTGCGACACGCTCGATCTCTCGCTTGAGCTTCCGGATGGCCGGGCTCTCCCCGACTATGGCATCGAGAGCATCGTCCATCTCCGCATCGATCAGCTCCACAGCACGGCGGTTCCGGGCATCCTCGATGGCAAGCTTGGCAATATGGACTATCTCGTGGACGGAAGGACCGGTCCCCTTTGTGACATAGTAGAAGGCGCCGCTGCGTATGCTCTCGACGACGTGGAACATCTCCGTCAGCTTCGTAAGCATGACAATGGGAAGACCGGGATCCTGCTCTTTGATCTTCTTCAGCAGATCGATACCGCTCATATCGCTCTGAAGATCAATGTCGAGGAGAACGAGATCGTACGACCTCTCCTTCACCGCCCTCATTCCGGAGCCTGGATCACCAACCACCGTACAGTCGAGATGTCCGGAAACGAGGGCCGCGATGTCCTCGGCGAAATTCGTCTCGTCATCCACCATAAGAACCCTCGGTCTCGCGTCCTTCGTCAAGTCTGCTCCCACGTTCCCCTCCGTCGTGTCTCAGAGTTCCTGGAGCTCAGCCAACTCAGACCGTACGCCGCTACACACACAGGTCTGTCTAGCACACATCCAGCCTCAGCTCAAACGTCGTCCCCTCGCCCGGCGCCGATTGCAGCACCCGGAGCGACCCTCCTCGCTTCACCAGCATCTCCTTGGATGCCGCCAGCCCATGCCCGCCGCCCTCACGCTCTGAGAATCCTTCGTCGAAGATGCGCTCGT
>JAUXGN010000091.1 GCA_030622115.1 Candidatus Eiseniibacteriota bacterium | reverse complement strand
TCCAGGATGAGATGAGCTCGCCTGAGTCAACGTCCCCGTCCCAGAGCTCGAGAGTCGCCTCCACGTGCTCCTCAGGTCCATATATGTGCACCTCGGCGCCGACCGTCACCGTCGCGCCGGAACCCGGATCATCCGGCGTAAAGGTGATATCGCCCTCATAGATGACCAGGTTTATCTGGCTGTCCGGATCGTTGAGTCGCGCAAATGCCCCCGCACACATCTTCGTGATCGCCGCAAGCTGACCTGAGTAGAGAGAGGCGGATGTGTCCTGGATCGTGTGGTAGTAGGGGTTCCGCACACGTGGATTCCAGTGCTCGATGGCAACGATAGAGTCGTAGCCGTTCAACCAGAAGCTGGCGTGGTCGCTATACAACAGCGACCCATCGATCCGCGTCATGACATCTAGATCATCGAAATACGATGAGTAAACCGTCTCCGCCGTGTCCTGTATCCAGTCCGCGAACCAGCACGAGCCGGGATTTGTAACCAGATGACACGTGTCCGGGTGATCCGGGCTCAGCTTGTATCCGATCATGTCAACATTGAGGGCCGCGTACATCGTGTCCCCAACCGCCACAACCGAGTCCACGTACGCGCGGCTTCCGAGAAGCCCCAGTTCCTCTCCCGAGAAGAGGATGAAACGGATATCGAACGGGAACGAAGCGCCGGATTCGATCAGGACACGGGCCATCTCAAGCACAGTGGCGACGCCGGTCGCATTGTCGTCCGCTCCGGGCGCCGGGTTGTCGCACCACCAGAAATAGGACGTATCGGGGAATGAATTGCCCGCTATGGCGTCGTAGTGCGCGCAGACAACGTACGAACCCTGGAGGCGACCTGAACCCGGCAGTGTCCCAATGATATTCTCGGCGGGATAGATCACGACGGGACCGCTGATACCGCCTTCGCACGTGTATCCGGCGACTCCGAAATGATGCGTGTCCACGACGGCCCCGTACCGTTCGAGACAATTGACTATGTAGGTACGGCCCTCGTCCAGACACTCCTCGCGTCGGACATAGCGCGTCCTCGCCTCGCCGCCCGGATACAGGGAGAGCCGCTCGACGTGGGCCATGAGCGAATCCGCAGAGATGGCGTCGATCACATCTCCCACAAATCCACGCACAGCACGCTCGTCCTGCGAAACGTCGACAAGAGGAGCCGGAGTGTTGTCGAACCAGTCGGCGGCATCCATTGATGCGGGAAGGGAGTAGATCATGAATGAGACCGTTCTAAGAGACTCTACCTCCACGGTCGATACTCCTACGAGCATCGCCCCGTTCGGCTCCTCCCAAAGAACCTCACCGTATCGACCAATGTCGCTCCTGACACGCCCTGGGTAGCAGATGTACAGATTCTCCCAGTCATCCGTGTCACAGACAACCTCGGTGTCGATCCCCAGGTATCTGAGATCTGATCCCAGTTCGGCGTCACCCGCAACGAGCGCCAGAGAGGCGCCGATGAACCTCGCTGTCCCTCCTCTTGAGACCGACTCGATCGCGGCCACTCCACCGTCGTGAGAGATCGAGTAGATTGTCTCGCCGTGCGCTGCCGTGGCGACAAGCGCAGTCAGGGCAACGAGCACGATCACAGTTGAGCTTCTCATGTGGACCTCCGTGAGCTCGTACAGAAGATTCCGGCAGACTCCCGACGGTGTTCTCTTGACTCAATCCGTAGGTTCGGCCACGGCCTGCGATGTCTCGCCGACCGTGACCGTTCATGGTACGCCCGAGAGGATTCGAACCTCCGACCCCTGGAACCGGAATCCAGTGCTCTATCCAGCTGAGCTACGGGCGCTTTCAGCGATCTCTATCAATTGGTAGTCCCGTGTTCCCAGACCCAGCTCCTCAGCATATCTCAGCTGAATGGACGAATCCACGTCCGGATGCAGATCGCGGAACTTGTCGCCCCCCTGCTTATAGACTTCTGTAAGACCGGCGTCTCTGGCCACGGGAGCCTCGTTCACCAGATCGTATGAAGCCTGGTCGATGGCCACTGGATCGAGGGAAGCAACAACCCCGATATCCGGGACTATTGGGACCTTGCTGGAACCGTAGCAGTCGCACAGCGGATGGACGTCCGTGATGAAATTGACATATCCGATTCGCCCTCGCTTGAGCGCCGCAAACGCACTCAGGTATTCTACCATCTTCATTTGGAAGATGTCAGCAGATTCATCCCAGCGGATGCTCATGGCGCTCTCCGGGCAGACGGTGACACACTCCGCGCAACCGATGCACTTGGTCTCATCGATGACGGCTCTCTCTCCAACGGTTATCGCGCCCACCGGGCACCATGACAAACATATGCCGCAGGCTATGCATGTGCTCCGCACGTAAGGACGAGTGGTCGAATGCTGCTCGAGTTTGCCCGCCCTCGAAGCTCCCCCCATCCCCAGGTTCTTGATGGCCCCCCCGAATCCGGAAAGCTCATGCCCCTTGAAATGTGCGAGGCTCAGGATGCTGTCGGCCTTCACAAGCTCTATGCCAAGCGAGGCCTCCGTGACGTGCGTTCTCCCTATCTTGGCTCGGTGTTCGCTTGTTCCCCTGAGTCCATCCGCGATAATGATGGGAGCTCCGACCGAGGCGAATGTGAACCCGTGTTCCGCAGCAGCTCTCAGATGTGCAACCGAGTCACTCCTTGCTCCCTTGTAGAGCGTGTTGGTATCGGTCAGGAATGGACGCATGCCTTCGCGCTGAAGCCAGGCGACAATGCGGCGAACGAAGCGCGCCTTCACATGCCCGGTCTCCCTGCTCTCTCCGAAGTGCATCTTGACGGCAATGGTCTCGCCCTTGCTTGCAATGCCCCTGAGGCCGCTCCTATCAAGCAGGAGGTCAATCCCGGCGGCGATGTCATCGACATTCCCATCGTAGAGCCTGAGCAGAAAGACCTTGCTTCTTGGGGAAGTCCCTCGGTTCATTTCTTCTCACCGTCCGGATTCAGATGTATCGACTTGAGTGCGCGAGATCGCCCCGCCAGCATCGTCCGTGCGTACAGCGCCCCGGAGAGCACGACAAGCACCATGGCGCACCACAGCGCGATCGGCTCCGCAGCCTGCCAGTCTGCAACGTGCACGAGCACCATGACGGCAAGCGCCACCGCGGTCACCTTGCCGACCCTGCCGGCCTGTGGCACATCGTTCGCGTCCCGCACCATCGTGACGGCGCCGATCAGTATCCCGACGTCACGCGCCAGCACAATGACCGCGCCCCAAATCGGAAGCTCGCCTCTTGCGACAAGGAAGATCACGAGCGCGGCAACCGCGATCTTGTCGGCGGCCGGGTCAAGTATCTTGCCGAGCGTCGTGACTTGCCCCAAACGTCTCGCTAGGTACC
>JAUXGN010000040.1 GCA_030622115.1 Candidatus Eiseniibacteriota bacterium | reverse complement strand
GGCAAGCTCCTCAACGAACTCCGCCGGCAAGAGATCCGGCCTGGTGGAGAGGAACTGCCCCGCTTTGATAAACGTGGGCCCGAGTTCTTCCAGCGCTGCCTTGACTGCTTCCGCCCGGGAGAGAACCACCGGCTCTCGCCGCCTGGCGTTGATCTTCCACCAGCGTGCCCCCGCGTACCCGTGGACCCCAATGCTCCTCAGGAGATCCCCGAATCCGTACTTGAGAAGGACCGCCAGTATCTGGCGGTAGCGCCTCAGGTGCTGGTACGTTCGGCCTACCATCCCGACTGTGCGGATCGGCATATGCGCATCCCTTTCGGACGGAGGAGAACATGCTCATTGAGTTCACTAGCCAAGAGCACCCGCGTCCTTGATCTCCTCGAGGCAGAGCTTGGCGGCTCTGTAACCTTCGAGAATCGTCTCGTCCGCCTTATGGAAATCCATGAACCCTACGTGACCCACCTTCGGTTGGATGAGCAGATCCGGCGGATCGAGCCTCAGATTCAGCTCGACGATCTGCTTCTCCATGATGTTCATCGAAGCCATCAGAACCTCGAAGATGTTGGGCATGGATTCCTTGGCCAGCCACTGCCGAATCTGCGCCAGCCCGGGGACATCGACCGACATGATCCTTTCGCCAACGCCGGCCAGAGGCGCGCTCTTCCCTTCGAAGCCGCTGTTCGATCCCTCATCGGGCGGCGTTCTACCCAAATCCGCCTGCGGAACTCCCTTTGCCCCGCCCCCGCCCGGGAGGTCGTGAGTGATATCGACGGCAATTACGTAGTCGGCGCCCATGCGTCGCGCGACGCTCACCGGAACGGGGTTCACGAGCCCGCCGTCAACCAGTATCGTCGCACCCTTCTTGACGGGTGTAAACATGCCACACACGGATATGCTTGCTCTCACCGCCTCGACAACGTCGCCCTCCTGAATGACCACCTCACTGCTTGTAACAAGGTCGGTCGACACCGCACGGAACGGCAGAGGAAGATCCTCAATGTTCCCCGGCTCCACCTGGTTTCGGATGGAGTCAGCGATCTTCCTGCCATCGATGAAGCCGGATCTGGGAAGAACCACATCCGTGAAGAGGGAAACGACCTTCCTCCAATCCAGTTCGCGCGCCACCCCCTCGAGGGAGTGGATCTTGCCACTCGCGTACGCGGCTCCGACGAGTGCGCCGATGCTCGTGCCCGCGACTCGGTCCGGCCGTATCCCAACTTCGGACAGAGCGTTGATCACGCCGATGTGCGCCCATCCCCGAGCCGCACCACTGCCGAGGGCGAGTGCTATTTTCCTTGTCGCGGCTCCCTCGCTCGCGCCCGGGATCCCGGTCACTTCGATCCCGTCTCGGAGTTCTCCGATGCCGCCTGCTGCTCGAGTCGCACGATTCTATCCTCCAACTCGGCGATATCGTGCTTCGTCGCTACGTCCATCTTCTCCAGCGCGCTCCGCACAGCCGCGCTCACCTTGCCGTCCAGGGACCGAGCAGCCTTCTCGGATTCCACTAGCAGGTCCGCGATGAGTGCTTCTCCTTCCTTCTTCGGCAGATCTGCCTTTCTTGCCAGCTCAGTCGCCAGTTCCTCAACCTTCTCCTTCGTCATAACTCCCAGTCCCACGCCCGTCAACAGCGTCTTCCTGATGAGATCGAACATGTCGCCGCTCCTTTCTACGACCAGCCGCCCCAGCCGTCTCTGGTACGACCGCGGCGGCTCGTTCACCCTGATTGCCAAACAGCACTCGCACGTCACATTATAGAACGCGACGTCATTTTGTCAAGCCGCCGCACCGGCATCTACTCCCGTTCTTCTGCCCAGGATCATCACTGAGCGTTCCCACTCTCCGCATTGTCCCAGCGGGCGGGCGCCAACGGCCCCATGAACGACAGTCAGGCTCCCGGCGGAGCTGTTTCAGATGTAGGTCCTGCCGGCGCGTTTCCTTCTTGACATCACCGTCCGGCACACCTAGATTGTACGATACGCTGGTAATCGTCTAGTTCGTCCAACCCCCTGCCGGCGTGCTGCAGTTGGGCATCGTGGTTCCAGCTGGGGCAGCAGGATCCCCTCATTGAGGAGGCTGTGCGATGGATGTGCCGGTAGCCGACACGCGAGAGAGAATCGTCACTGCAGCTCAGGCGCTGTTCGCGCGCTTCGGACTCAGAAAGACGACCATGGAGGAGATAGTCCACCGAGCCAAGGTTGCGAAGGGAACCTTCTACAAGTATTTCTCCAACAAGGAGGTCCTCTTCATGGAGGTTATTGAGCGCGAGAGCGCAACTCTGACCGCTCTCATCCGAGATGCCGTTCACAACGCTCCTACTCCCCAGGACAAGATGACGGCCTACCTCAAGGTCAGACTCCGCACTGTCGCCGAACTCGCCAACCTCTACGAGGTGACCAGGGAGACGGTCGACGAATACTGGCCCCGATGCGAAGACATCAGAAAGAAGCACTTGCTCGAAGAGCAACGGATAGTGCGAAGGATTATCGAGGACGGTGTGTCCGCGGGCACCTTCGAAGTGCACACCCCCGAACTCGCTGCTTGTGCCATTGTGATGGCAGCACGGGGACTCGAATCGTCGTGGATGCTTGAGGCAAACCTGATGGAGCTCGAGGAGGGCGCGAACACCCTTCTCGACGTGCTGTTCACGGGGATCCTCCGACGCTAGTTCCTTCGCCTCACGTATAACGAGTGACAACAACCGCCCAGACAACAGGACTGCCAAATGACAAGACTGGCCCACTGGATCGTCCGATACCGGCTGCCGATCCTGATCGTGGCAACGCTGCTGACCGTCTTCTTCGGCTACGAGCTGACCAAGCTGCGGATCGACAGCGACATACTCAACTACCTCCCCCAAGATGATCCCGTGGTACGGCTCTTCCGCGAGGTTGGCGACCGATACGGGGGAAGCTCCCTTGCCGTCGTGGCACTTGAGACCGAGGACGTCTTCAACACAAGTACACTCGCCAGGATTGATTCCCTGACGACTCGGTTCCAGGACCTCCCTGAAATCAGTCAGGTGATGAGCCTTACCGATGTGCTCGACATCAGGAGAATCCCGGAGGGGATTGAGGTAGGGAAACTGATATCCTCCGGCTCCATTCCCCAGACTCCGCAGGAGCTCGCAGCTCTCCGCGAATACGCGCTGTCCAAGGAGATGTACCGCGGCAACATCGTCTCTGCCGACGGGCGCACCGTTCTCCTCATCGCAAGGGTGCGAGACGGTGTGGACAAAACGAGCGTTGCCACAGAGATGAGAGCGATTGTGGAGGCTGTGCCCGGTCAGGAAACGGTCTACTACGGTGGCATTCCTTTTCAGATGCGCTTTCTGACCGACATCATCATCAGGGACCTGGCGCGGCTGGTCCCGCTCGTCGCCCTCCTCCTCGCTGCTGTTCTCTACTTCAGCTTCCACCGCCTCCGAGGTGTGTTGCTGCCACTGGGAACAGTGCTGGTCGGGACGATCTGGACCCTCGGACTGATGCACTGGATCGGCGTGCAGCTCACGATAGTCACGGCCGCCATCCCCGTACTCTTGCTCGCGATCGGGAGTGCTTACGGAATCCATCTCCTTAGCACATACATGGAAATCGAGGAATCCGATGGAGACAAGCTCGATCGCATCAGGCGGTCGATCGCCGCCATCGGGCTTCCCATCATCCTGACCGGCGTAACAACAATGGTAGGATTTCTGGCCTTCCTGTTCTCCTACCTGACCATGACCAGGGAATTCGGTCTCTTCGCATCGCTGGGCGTCCTCCTCGCAATGGCTCTCTCGATGACGCTCATACCAGCCGTCCTATCGTACCTGCCGTCCCGGAAACCGCAAGTGAGCGCGAAGGTCCAGCGCTCGAACTGGGTCACCCGTGTCATGGATGTAACAGCGGATTTGGTTCTTGCCCACGAGAGACTAATCGTCGTCGGTGCGATCCTGATCGTGGCCGGTTCTCTCGTTGCCGTCCCGCAGCTGCAGCGGGAGGTCAACATGAAAGACTACTTCAAGCCCGACAGCGAGATCCGGCAAGCAGAAGAGATAATGGAGGCGAGCTTCGGCGGTGCGATACCGATCCAGATACTCGTGAGCGGTGACATAAAGGATCCCGCGGTCCTCAAAGAGATGTTCCGCTTCGAGAAGTACCTCCGCACGATCCCCCATCTCAACCACCCCCAGTCCGTTGCCGATCTGATTGCGGAGCTGAACGAGCAGATGTTCGGACGCCGCACCATCCCCGACACTCGCGAGGGAGTGGCCAATCTCTGGTTCTTCGTCGAAGGTAACGAGATCATGGATCAGCTGGTTGCGGACAATGATACGCAAGCAGTGATCCAAGCCAAGATCGGCACGGTCAACACGGCCGGGGTGATTGCCGCAGTTGACAGCATCGACCATCACCTTGCGACAGCGGCTCCACCGCAACTGCTCTGGCTGGACCTCGGTACCCTGCCAATGTCGGTCAGAAGCGAGATCGAGAGACAACGTACGGCCGATGTCGCCAGGGTCATCGTTCTCGACGCTGAGCATCACGGCGTAGAGGGACTCGACCGCGACAGAGTGCTGCACGTGCTCAGGGCGGCGGGCTCCACGTCGGATCGGCAACTCACGACCCGACAAGTCGAGGCCGTCAGCCGAGCCGTTGCGGACTACTTCAGGAGTGATGCAGCGGATCTGCCGATCGACTCGGACTCCCTCATCGCCGACGTAGTCGCGGGGTTGAAACCCCTGTTTGCTGATTCACTGCCTGGTGAGGCAATCATAGGCGCCGTGTTGCAGAAGCAGGTTCCACCGTCGGTGTACGTAGACGACCCGGAGGCCATCGAGTATGCGGCACCCGCCCTGCGAAGCATCGTGCGTGAGTGCCGTCGCACAGCGTTCGTCGACGGGCTCACCGACAGTCTGATCCGAATGACCTTACATATCCCGGAGACAGCCGCCCAGGCGTTTCGAACGGATATACGGGGAGACGTGTGGACACTCGTTGAGGACCACGCAGGAGTCCCCTCCGAATCGATCTCGCCGGCAATGTTGTCACGACTTGCCGTCAATGACGACGTGGCGACGACGACGCTACAGACTGGAATGCCCATCATCTTCAAGCGTCTCGACCGCAGCGTCGTGAAGAGCCAGAGCATGAGCCTCATCGCCGCATTCGCGGTGCTGTTCATTCTGCTCGCCGTTCGCTTCCGATCCTTCACCGGTGGCCTCATTTCCCTGACACCGGTCGTGGCCACTGTTCTCTGCAACTTCATTGTGATGGTCGTGCTTGGGATCCCTCTGGACGTAGTCACGGTCTTGATAGGAAGCGTGGCTGTGGGAATCGGAATCGACTACACGATCCACTTCCTGGCGCGATTCCAGAAGGAGTTCCGGAATGGGACATCGGAGCGCGACGCGCTCCGCGTAACGATGGAAACCACGGGCAAGGCCATCATCATCAACGCCAGCGCGGTGGCGTTGGGATTTCTGGTACTTGTGCTTGGAGACATCGTCCCCATGCAGAGGTTCGGATTCCTGATTGCAGTCACGATGGTCGTCAGTGCTCTGGCGGCGATTACCCTGCTCCCAGCGCTTGTTCTTTTGACAAAGGCCAGGTTCATAGGCGAGTTCGACAGGATGGCCAAACGCTTGAACCACAACCTGGGTAGTCTGAAAGTTCCCACCCGGCGAAGACCGTAACGCTGGAGGCGGGTGACGGACGTACCACTCGTGGAGCTTGTGGCAAACAAGGGAAGAATACATCGAAAGGAGTCGACATGTCAGTCCGCTCGCAATCGGCCATGCTCGCCGTACTCGTACTTTTAGCGGTGACCCAAACTGCCGGCGCGATGGCCCCATTGGACATCCTGCAGGCAGTGGAGGATACGCTGAATGCTCCAGCCGACCGGGAGGTGCATCTCTCGATGACTCTCGTCGACGCCGAGGGGAACACGAAAACACGTGAGCTGACCATCTTGCAGAAGGGCAAGGACAAGCGTCTCATCCGTTTTCTATCGCCCGCCGATGTGCGCGGCGTCGGCTTCCTGGTCCTGGAAGACGACCTCATGTACATCTACATGCCGGCGTTCGGCAAGGTGAGACGCATCGCATCCCATATCAAGAACGAGAACTTCATGGGTACCGACTTCACCTACGACGACATGGCCCAGACCGACTATGTCAAGAACTACACGCCCGACCTCCAGGAGGAAACGGATAGCCACTACGTCCTGGAACTCATGCCCAATGAGGAATCGGAAATCGACTATAGCAGGCTGGTCATGTGCGTCAACAAGGCGACCATGCTGCCCGACAGAGTCGAGTTCTACGACCGTCCCGGGCTGCTTCTCAAGATCATGACCCAGACCGACGTGAGGAGGATCGACGGCTACCTGACCCCCCACCACATTGAGATGGAAGATGTTCAGGACAAGCACACGACGATCATGGATCTCGAGAACGTCGTGCACGATCAGAGCATCCCGGACCAGCAGTTCACGCAGCGCTATCTGAAGCGCTTCTAATCTGATCGAGCCACCAGGACCACGACAGCCGTGGGAAACCAAGACAAGGAACGAGGGAGTAAATGACCCAGGGAAGAACACTCGCTGCAGTTTTGGTCGTCAGCGTACTCCTGGCCGGCTCCGCTCAGGGGACGCCGGAGCTCGGCGGGATGCTCACAACCGACAACCGCTGGCGTCCAGGTGGAGACAACGATGGCTACACATGGAACGAGGTTCAGCTTGATCTGAAACTCGACGTGCGACACGCGGATGCCGTGTTTCATTCCGAATCGCGCCTCCGCTACTCAGGCTTCCCCGATGTGCACTCGTCGGTTGACCTTCAGAACAGCGATCGCATCCAGCCCTGGCGCCTCGAGATGCACGAGGCTTACGTCGACCTGTACGGATTCCTCATGGACAACATGGACGTTCGGATCGGCAAGCAGCGAGTTGCCTGGGGCACCGCCGACAAGCTGAACGTCGTCGACAATCTAAACCCGGACGACTTCGAGGACATTCTGGACCTCGGTCGAAAGACACCGACGATGGCCGTCCGCGTCGACTACTACCCCGGCGACTTCATCGTCACCGGGGTGGTGGTCCCGGTGTTCACGCCGGCCAGGTTTCCTTCCCCAAGCTGGCAGACCCCGGCCTCTTTCCCACTTCCCGCCGAACTGAGTCTCGGAACACTGACAGATGAGGTGACGGTCCCGGATGGCCGCCCACAGGACACCGCGAGCATCGGATTAAGGGTCAAGAAAGAGCTTCTGGGCTACGATTGTTCCGTATCCTACGTGTACGGACCCGACGACTGGCCGCTGCCGTCTGCAGTGGACATGACTCCTGCCGACACGCTTGGCACCATGGACATTCACACGACCATGGACTACCCCAGACAGCAGATTATTGGAATGGACATCGCCGGAGCCATCGAGGACGTTGGCATCTGGGCTGAGTGCGCGGTGTTTGTGCCCGAGGAGGAAACATACACGGTCATGACCTCTCCTGACGGAGTCCTGACGCAATTGGCTCTCGGCGACGACCCATACGTCAAGTACGTCGTCGGGGGAGACTACACATTTCGGAATGGGCTCTACGTGAACGGCCAGTACCTGCACGGTTTCTTCACCGACCGTGGAACGGATGGGTTGGAGGATTACTTCCTTATTGCTCTCGAGAGGGATTTCCTCCGCGGTGAACTCACGGTGCGGCTGGCACTGGCCGCCGAGATCGCCGACTTCGAGGATGTTGCGAACCGCTCCGCCATCTTCGGAGGGCCGGAGCTGACCTATCGCCCGACGGACAACGCAGAGATTGTCGCGGGCGCCTTGCTGCTTGAGGGCGACTCGTCAACCCAGTTCGGGCAGTTCAGCGACAACGATGAGGTGTACGTCAAGGCCGGATACTCGTTCTGACCGAGAGGGGACACCTCCGCGTTCGCTAGCCTCCGGCCTCTTCCTTCGCAAGACGAACACGAGCCCGGGGACGGACCCCCGGGCTCGTGTTCTCTGCTGTGACATCAGCAGCGCAGGTCGTCCTTCCCCCGGCGGTCCGAGATCAACCGAAGTACTGCTCCATTCTATCGAAGGCCTTGTTGATCTCCTCCTCGGTCACACAGAAGGAGAGCCGGAGGTGGCCTTCTCCGGTCGGCCCGAACGCAGCTCCAGGTGTAGTGGAAACCCGGGCCTCGCGCAGGAGCTTCTTGCAGAACGCCGCCGAATCCCGTCCTTCATCCAGAAGGATTCTGGGGAACATTAGATAGGAACCGGCGGGCTTCGTGTACTGGAACACATTGGGAAGCTGATCCAGCCGTTCGCACATCAGGTCCCGAGCTGACCGGTAGTGCTCCCTGAAGTCGGCAACGCAATCCTGCGGACCCTTGAGGGCGGCGAGGGCGGCGTACTGGGACACCACGGGAGCACAGATGGCGAAGGGAATGTGCGCCTTCGTAATCTGCGGGATCAGTTCATCATCCGCGTGAAGGTAGCCGATCCTCCACCCGGTCATTGCGTAGGTTTTGGTGAACGTGTAGCAGCTGACGACGCGCCCCCGCATCTCCGGAATCGACCCGATGCTGAAGTGCTCATGTCCATCGAACGTGAAATACTCGTACGCCTCGTCCGTGATGACCGCGAGATTGTGCTCGATCGCCACCCCTGCCAGCTCTCGAAGCTGCTCCTCGGAGAACACGGTCCCGGTGGGATTGCTCGGAGAACAGTAGAGGATCGCACGGGTTTTGGGGGTAATCGCCGCTCGAATGGCGTTGATGTCCAGAACGAACCCGCCCTCTTCGATCATGGGGGCGAAGACAGGTTTCCCTGACGCTATGACGACCTGACGGGCATGCGTAGAATACGTCGGGGAAGGCAGGATGACCTCGTCGCCGGGGTCAATCAGAGCCATCACTGCAGCCGCCAGCCCCTCGATGGCGCCTACCGTGACAAGTATCTGAGAGGGCTCGGCATCGATCGCGTTGTCCCTCTTGAGTTTGCTGCAGATCTCCTGCCTGAGTTCGGGAAGCCCGGCGTTGCCCGAGTAGCCGCTACAGAGGCCTGCGCGGATGGCTTCTATCGCCCCCGCGTCGATGTGTTCTGGTGTGCCGGAGGTCGGCTTCGCCCAGGACAGAAACGCAGCATCCTCAACCTCTCTGGACAACCTCGTCATCTCATGAATCGCCGACTTCCCTATCTCCGACACCCTTTTCGACACTCTCAAACGGGCACCCATGCCAACGCCTCCGTTTCGCTCGGACACACACGTTAAAAGCTGCTCACGACTACAGTATCAAAGAACAAGACCGCCCTCACGTCAAGGGCAGCCTTGAGGAATGACGAGCAGTGCTACAGCACTTCGGTCGGCCCGGTCGGACGCGGCACCTTCACCACGAGGAACCTGAGCATCTCACTGCTCTCGTTGTACCAGCAGTGCGGGATCTTCGCCGGGCTATCGACCAGCGTGTCGGGACCTACCTCCACCTTCTCCTCCCCAACCTCGACGACCCCCGCGCCCTCGAGAACGTAGAACACCACGTCAACAGGCGTGATATGCCGCTTGAGCGCCTCACCCGGATGGAGCGTGATGTGGGAAACAAGCGCGTGCTCACTGTTGTGGAGAGCCCTTGCGTCGACACCGTGCGGGTTCTCGCGGGACTCAGCATCCTTCACGTTGATGAGATTCACTGTCGTTTCCCCTTTCGATCTCAGAAGCTGTACTTCAGTTTCGCGTACACTGAATCGTTCGCGTCGTACGCCCCGAACATCCCTTCATCACCGATGAACAGATCTGCTCCAATCAGGATCTCGAATCCATCAGCCACATCGTAGCTGACCTTCGGTCTCAGGAGCGCATCTTCGTCGTTCAGGCCCACGTACGAGAAGAATTCCAGATGTAGCGTCTCGTTCAAGAAGCTCTCGCTCGCAAGGAAAGTCACGACATTTGAGCGTTCGTCGGAAGCCAGCGCGTCGTCATAATCCAGTATCACCTCCTGGACGAACTGGGCGCTCATGCTGACGCCGAGAAGCGTCCAGTCCACGCCCAGCAGGTAGTGGACATAGTCACGCTCGATCACCCCATCTCCCGTCAATGGACTCTCGGTGGCGAAGCGCTTTCCCCAGTAGTAGGCGCCCTCTCCTCGCACAACGCCCCCTCCGACTGCCGTGCTGAAACTCCCGCCGGCGAGCGCCAGGCGGTGGTGCTCAGGGGTGACGAGCAGTGAGACTACCTCATGAGTATCCGGATCCTGCTCCACGAACAGGTGTAGCGCGGGTTCGTCATCCCAAGCGTATCCTGCCATCATCTCAAGATCGAACGCGGACGACAGGAGCGAGTACTTCGCGAACACCTCGCTGTTCTCGAGGGAGGCATCGACGCCCTCGGACGACAGATCGAAGCTTGGCTGTACCGGAAACTCCGCAGGTCTTGCCCAGACAGACCCATCGTTCGGAGGAAGCATAGGAGCAAACACAGGAATCCAAACGACCTCCAGTGTCCCGCTGCCCCGGTAGTAGTCGAGCCTCACCGCGTCGACTCCGATACGTATCTCTTCAAAATCCGGCAGGAGAAAGCGACTGAGATCCTTGGGCGACACGATATCAGTGATGAACACGCCGTCGCCCTTGCCCCAGATGACCTGCTGTCTGCCGACGCGGAGATCGACGCTGTCCCAATAGATGTCGACGTACGCCTGGCGGAGGCCCATCTCGAGTTCTTCACCCGGGCGCTGGTAGATATATGGGTCTACCCGGAAGGCAACGTTGCCGCGGGATTGATCTAACGCCAGGTTCAGCGTGTTCTCGATGATCGAGTAGTCCCCGCCGTCGACCAGGAGTGAGGTATGGTGCCTGACATAGCCACCGACATGGATTGACTCCAGAGCGACCGCGGGGACCGCCGAGAGGGCCGCGCCAAGAACAGCAACGACCGCGATCAGATGGACCAGAGCGCTTCTCATCCTAGAGCCCCCTCGTCATCATTCGTTCGGTGAACTTGTTCTCCGGGATGCCCGTGTCGAGCTGGATGTCGTCCAGGGCCATGATCGTCGTGTGGTCCCTCTGAACGTGATGCATCGTCGAGTGCGTCACCACCCAGTAGCCACCGATATCTCCGTATTCGTCCACGGTCAGCGTCTTGAGGAGCTCATTGTCCTCATCATAGAAATCCTTCTTCACGACGACCCACTTGTCCTCGACGATCCAGCTGACGGTCCTCCCGTAGATGTACTCCCCCTCGATCGGAACGCTCTCAAGCACATAGCACGGCTCGTCATTCACATTCTCACGACCGAGTATCGTATGCGTGTCGCTACTCGGATGGCGGTCGCCGAGGTCGTCGTAGGTGAAATCGGATCCCATGAAGTAATCGCCCTTGCTGTCACTGGAGATCCTCTTAACCTTCTTGAGCGCGGACAGAAAGATCCACTGATCGTCGTCTTTGTCAATCGCTGTGTAGCTCCAGTTCATGAACGATGTATTCCTGACATCCGCAGGCGACTCGAAGAACATCACCTTCTTCTCAACATCACCGAAGTCCTTCATGAACTGGAGGATCTCACGTACTCGCTCGTTTCCGCGCGAGTTGATGAGCCTCATAGTGAGCCTGGACTGCATATCCTCACCATCGGGTCTGTTGTAGACGTTCTCGACCAGCTCGAGTCCGGTCGGCTCCCCCGCGATCACATCGAGTTCGCCCGATCCCTCCACGATCACATCGAGTTCGCCCGGCCCCTCCGCAGAAACCGAGGCCGCAGCTAGAACCAGCACCAACACCGCAAGTGCACCTATCGTCTTCATTCCGGTCTCCCTCCCTTGCCACCGCTCCCGCCTTGACCAGGCGCGAGGGCGCATGCGTGCGTCTCTATTTCTTGAAGTAGAACTTCGTCTGCACCATAACGACAACCATGATCGTAACCGTGCCCAAGAGGCTGATGAACATGTTTCCGGACACGAGCGCGCCGAGGGCCCTGTTTGGCGGAAACGCCGAGAACAGCAGCACCAGGAAGCCGGCGATCACTACAATCGCGTTGAACATGATGGCCCTGCCCGAATGGTGCATGGCATCCGCGATGGTGGCAACTACATCACCCGTTCTCTTTGCAGCAACCCTGAAGCGCTCCATGAAGTGAACAGCGTAATCGATCCCCACACCCACCGCGATGCTCGATATGAGTGCCGTGGTCGTACTGAGTGGTATGCTGAGAAGCCCCATTACGCCGAAGCTCACTATGGCCGTGATCGTGATCGGGATGACGCCGATGAGCCCCGCCGAGATCCGCCTGAACATCAGGGACAGGAGAACGATAATGATGCCGAGCGAGAGGATGAGACTCTTCACCTGGCCCTTCAGGATCAGATCGGTGAAGATCAGCCCCTTGTAGCCGGAGCCCGCGTAGTTGACGCTGACGCCGAGATCATCGAAGAGAGGCCTGAACTCCTCAACCACTTGGATGGCGCGGTTGATGGTCTTCGAGTCGTCGCCCTTGAGCTGCAGCGTGATGTTCGACTTGGCGAAGTCGTAGTCGACGGTCCTCCAGAGCGTCTCGGGATCTCCCGACATCTCATAGAGAAGGAGGTACTGTGCGACGAGTTCTGCGGAATCCGGAATCGTATCGAACGCTGGGTCGTCTGCGTGCATCACCTTGTTGATGCGCCGGAGGTAGTCGGCAAGGCCGAACGAGTTACCGACCTCATCGAGCATCTCACTCTCCGTCTGCATCCTGTCCATCAGGCGGAGCACATCCGGCCTCTTCATCGCACCGTCGTCGGAGCTGTCGAGAATGACGTTCAGTGTCGATGTGCCTCCGAATCGCTCGTTGATGAACGCGTCGGTAAGAACGATGTCACTGTCGCACTCGAACTTCTCGAGGAAACTGGAGTTGATCCAGATCTTCGTGGCGCCGATGACGGAGACG
Organism: Candidatus Eiseniibacteriota bacterium; assembly: GCA_030622115.1. Taxonomy (GTDB): domain Bacteria; phylum Joyebacterota; class Joyebacteria; order Joyebacterales; family Joyebacteraceae; genus Joyebacterum. The sequence goes on along the minus strand of JAUXGN010000040.1, from coordinate 6,052 downwards.
ACCACCACGACGACGGTCACCGCGATGGTCAGCTTTCTGTGTCTCATGACGCCCCTACCAAACGCCACCGCGATGCCGTCCGACCCTTCCGGCTTTGCCTTTGCCTTTGCCTTCGCTCTGGCCTTTCCGGCTCCGGGAAGACCGAAGGCCACAACGCCCGCTGGGATCAGAACGAGAGACAGAACCATCGCCGACATCACGCCGAATGCCGTAAACATGCCAAAGTACTTGATCGGGTAGACGTCCGACGTCAGAAGCGAGACGAACCCCACCGCCGTCGTAACTGAGGTCATGACGACAGGCTTCCACATGCCGCGTATCATCTCAGAAGCGCCGTCCCGGGCAGTGGCGCCGGGATGTTCTCTCTGGTAGAACCCGAGGTGTCCGTATATGTGAATCCCGTCCGCGACACCAATCGCTATGAGCATCACCGGAATCATGGTTGAGACCGCGTAGATGGGGATACCCAGCCACGCCATCAGGCCGAACGTCCAGAGCGTACTCAGGACTACGACGAGCAGTGTGAAGAACGTGCTCTTGGGGCTCCGCAAGACCAGCGCCAGGACAGCCGTGATGATGAGAAGCACGATGGGAACCATGCGCTTCATGTCCTTGGGGGCCAGGTAGGCCATCGTACCCTCGACGATGGGTCGGCCCGCAACATGGAGGCTCTCCGGCCCCTCGTAGGCGGCAGTAAGGTCCAGTATCCGGTGGTAGAACTCCTGAGAAAAGGCCTCGTCACCAAGTTCGGCGATCACAAGCGTGACCGTCTCGTCGGCCGACACGAGCCTCCCGTGGATCATGTCGTTGGCTCTCACGCTCGCGCGAAGCGCATCGAGTTCGAGTTCGGTCTCCGGAACCTTCGAGTAGAACGAGCGCACATCCAGCCCATTCTCGGAACCGGTGATGTTGTCGACGGTGTAGAGTGATGTAACATCACCTCTGTCTATCAGGTCGTGTCTCTCAAGTTCCTTCGTGAGATCCTTGATCTTCGACAGAGTGCCGTTGTTGTAGATTCCATCCGGGTGCTCGATAGCGACAATGATGCCGTCGTTGATGTCGAACCACTCCTCCGCCGCATCGCTGTAGATGAACGCCGGATGGTCTTTCGGCATGTACTCGTCTAGATCGGTCTCCATCCGGGTGTTGCCAGCCACTTGCGCCAGGAACGCCGCTGAAATGGCGATGACAGCCGCAAACACAAGCCACGGACGGGCTGTCAGGATAGTCAGAAATCTGTGCATCATCTCCCCTTTGCGAACCCGCATTCACATCGTCTCGAAAAATACCCGACCTGCGTCAGTCTTCTACTCAATCGCGGGCCACGGCCCTGCGAAAGAGCTCCCAGACCCTGGCGACATGCGCAGTGATATCGAAGCGCTCACCTTCAGCGTGCCGGAGCAGAGCCGCCGGCTGGATCATGCCCGCGAACAGAACAGCGACAGTGGCTGCGTTGATGTCCGAACGAACCTGGCCCGACTCCTGTCCGTCGCGCACGAGTTCCTCAACCCGGGCAACGTAGCCGGCGAAAATCCTCTCCGTCTTTGCTCGGCGAGCAGCGTGTCCCTCCGGCGCACTCATAGACGCCATGATGTGCGGGACCGCTCCCCCGCTCTCTATCAGCCTCGCATGCCGCGTCAACAGCAGCTCGAGCGCCTGGAGTGGATCTTGAGTCTCATTCCGTGCGGCCTCCACGAGGCCGTATACCCTGTCCCGAAACACGTCCAGAGCAGCGTCCAGCACGTCCTCCCTGCCCTCGAAGTGACGGTAGATGGCCGACGGAACCAGCCCGACGCTCTCAGCGAGATCGGCGATGTTGAATCCCTCACTGCCTCTCTCTGCCAGGAGCTTGAGCGCAGCACCCGCTATCTGCTCCCGCCGCGCCTCTGTGTTCATCTTCTGTGTCATTGTGGCCAACCCCTCTATGTGAATCCATATTCACATCATAACCGCACCCCTGTGCGGTGTCAAGCGGAAAGGCCCGCTCTTGCGGGCGGGGCTTCTCCAAAGTGGCGGGGCACAACAGGCGGACTTCGGACAACAAGCGCCGCAATTCCTACCGGTAGAGAGCCTTGATCGCTCCCCAGCTTCGCTGCTCGACGGGCGACTCACTGCTCCCCAGCCTGACTGAGCTTATGTACCACCCCGGAGCACCCCCGCTCGCATCAGAACCGAAGAAGAACCCGATGAGCACATCTTCGCCGGCATAGCCGGAGAGATCGAAGCAATCAGTGCGGAACTGGAAAGGTTGGTGTTCGTCGCTGTAGACCAGCTCTCCCATCGCGCAGGCGTTGTCGAGGGCGAGGAACTCCATCCTGCCATCGTAGTACGACGCCGGTACCAGCAGGTCCCACGTCGACCCGCCGTCCGTGGACGCCTTTACGTTTCCGCCATCGTAGGAGTACTCGATATCGTAGTAGTGGCATATCTCCATGCACGAGCACTCTGACGTGATGGACACGGGACCGAGCAAAGCGACCTCTCCTGCGTAGTCTGGCGTGTTGTTATCGAGAATCGTCCCCAAAACATTCGTGACCGGCTCATCTGAGCAGTTGACGGTCGGGTCAAGGCTCGACGGCCCCTATTCCCAGACGGGAACGCCGCCGCAGGATGTGGTCGTGAATCCTCCGTTGGAAACATCGAAATCGAACTCATGGCAGATGGAGACCAGCGGGCAGCAATCCTCGGGGGGAGCACTATCAACAACGAGCAGTGTGAACGGGCACTCGTCCCCTTCGTATCCGTCGACGACGACGTAGTATGTTCCCGGATCGAGACAGTCAAAGAAAGCCGCATGGGAATGGTAGTACAAGCAGTCGTTTTCGTCGCAGCTACCGAGAACCCAGAAATCGAGATCACAGACGATGCATTCGTGTATGACAGAGATGCCGATGATGCGACAACCCGGCCCCTCGACAGTGAGTTCGAAGACGACCTCACCTCCGGACTCGTCCCAGTCGTGGCACGAATACGTGCTGACATTGGCGGGAGCGCCGGTGTTGTCTCCCGAGATGAGGTCTCCAATGTGGATGGGGATCGCCGAGGAGCAGTCGAGATTCTGCCGAGATGGGACGGACCGCCCTTCTCCCACGCACTTCTCCGATCGGGTAACCGGCTTGGCCCAAACGGATCCACAAAGCAAGATCACGGCGATTATGCAGGCAGCAAGGCGCATGATTGCCTCCCCGAGACGAGTTCATAGCGGCCAAATATCGGCGTGGGCATATCAGATCCCAGCATCTGCCGCAACTGCCACGCACGAACGCCACCGGAGGGACGGTTCACGTACCTGGCGCACAAAGAGAAGAGCCCGGTCCGACTGGACCGGGCTCTTCCTAAAATGGCGGGGCACAGTAGACGAGTTTCGAACTCTTGGCCTCGCAGAAGACCTGAGACTGGGCGTGAGTTCTGTGGCGCGGGGAGCGCAACCCCGGTCCCCGATGAGGATGAATGCAGAGCAGTAGAACGGATGCTCGTACGGGTGATACTCGTGCTCAGCGCCATGCTCCCGGAGCCACGGTTTCGCCTGCCCAACACGCGAGTCCCCTCGCGCGGAATCGACACGCCGCGATACTCGTCACGGTTCAGCCTCGAGTACAATGCCCATTGTGGAACGAACCGCCGCTCTGCCGTGGTCACATGCGCCCGGTGGAGTACGTGCTAGCCTGAGCACCTTACTCCATACTGGATAGAACACGGATGCTGTGCTGCCCTAGGCCGCGGTATTGAAACGCGGGTGTGGACAGGATCGCAGAATCGTGCTATTTCTCTTGTGTAGGCGCGCCCCAGATTCACCTCGATGCGGCCACTTCTTGGGTATCTCCCAGGCTCCTCAGACGGCTCCTCAGACTGGAGTCTCGACGAGCAGCGGACGATCCGCTCTCCTGTGTCGTGTGTGTACCAGTATTACTCCTAGTCGACACCAAGCCGATGCGGCCATTCCTCACCGAGTAACTGCATTCGCATGTGGGGGAAGAAGCATGCAAGATAGCAGACCGATCCTAGCCGATCTGGAAGCCCTTTTCCTGGCAGTTTCGCAGGCAGTGAGACGGCAGGACGGTCACTTCGTGGGAGAAACCACAAGAAACCCCAAAGGGGATCGCGTCAGGGAGTTCGACCTTGCGGCCGACCGGGCGGCCTGCGCCTATCTTTCTCAGCGTTTGCCCCACCCGGTACTGCTCCTCTCCGAGGAGGGAGAGCCTCGGAGGTTCGGGAGTGGAGAGCCCGAATTCGTCATGGTGCTCGACCCTGTGGATGGCTCGGACAACCTCGCCCGTGGAATCCCGCTCGCCGGGACGGCAGTGGCCCTCATCCCTTCAGGCGAACCGATCGCCACCGGAGCAGTCCGGTACGCTCTTGTGGGTGATCTGTTCACAGGCGACAGATGGGTTGCGGAGCGCGGGCAGGGAGCGTTCAGGAACGGTGTACGGATTCACTCCAGTCGGGCGATGAAACTCGAAGGAGCTACAGTCAGCTGTGAGCTGAACCATTTCGCAGTGGAGGCCCGGCTCGCTGGGATGCTCTCGCGGGCGCGGGCGGTCCGCACGCTGGGCTGCGCCACCCGGGCACTTTCCATGGTTGCAGACGGCGGCCTCGACGCCCATCTGGACGTGCGCGGCCGCCTCACGCCGGAGAACTTCCTGGCTCCGTCTCTTATCGTGGGGGAAGCAGGAGGGCTGCTTACCGATCCTGAGGGGAAGGCCATCCCTGCGATTCGGTCCCTCACAGAACGCTATTCGATCGTAGCCGCCGCCACGCCTGAACTTCACGAGGCCCTAATGAGTGAGCTGAAATGAACGCTGACACTCCGAGAACCGTGAGCGGCTCCCCTCGGCCCGCAGACCGCGTCCCGGCGGCCGTGATCCTCGCTGCAGGCGCGGGGATGCGGCTGCGCGAGGAAAACGGAGGAGGACCGAAACCGCTCACCCAGCTTCTGGGCCTCTCTCTTCTGGAACGTTCCATCCTTTCCTGCCGCGCCGCGGGTGTCCACGAATGCTACGTCGTTGTGGGGTACGCCCAGGAGAAGGTCATTCATCTCATCGACGAACTGCAAGCGCGCCATGGCATCTCGATCACGGTCGTGCGAAACCCCAACTGGGAGACGGGGAACGGGAGCTCCGCCCTCGCGGCCATCTCCCACCTGACCGGTCCGTTCCTGCTGTTGATGTGCGACCACGTCTTCGACCCGGCCATTCTCCGACTCCTCATGACGGCAGCCGACGGGTCGGACAACTGCCTCTTGGGGGTTGACCGGCACACCGAGGGGGTTTTTGATCTTGCGGACGCCACGAAGGTGCGGCTTGATGGCCAGTCCATCACGGCAATCGGCAAGGAACTCACTTCGTTCGACGGCGTCGATACGGGCCTCTTCCTCTGCTCCCCGGCTCTGCTCAGCGCACTTGAGAAGCCGGCCGGCAGCGGCAAGCGCTCGTTGACCAGAGCGGTCCGGCACTTGATCGAAGAGAAGAAGATCAGAGCCGTCGATGTCGGTGACCGTTTCTGGCTGGATGTAGACACGCCCGAGAGCCTGAGCCACGCAAGGCGCCTCCTCTTGGCCAACCTCGCCAAGCCGTCCGAGGACGGGTTCGTTGCGCGCTGGCTGAACCGAAGGGTGTCCCTTCGGCTCTCCTCACACCTTGCCGTTACTCGTCTCACCCCCGACGCAATCACGCTCGCGAGCTTTCTGATGGCCCTTTCTGGCGCGTTGCTGTTCGCTGTCGGCAGCTATCTCTGGACGGTTCTCGCCGGGCTGCTTGTTCAACTAGCCTCGATCGTTGACGGCTGCGACGGTGAGATCGCCCGGCTGAAGTTCCAGACCAGCCGCTTCGGTGCGTGGGCCGATACGGTGCTCGACCGCTACGCAGACGTCGCAGTAGTGACAGGGATCTCCCTGGGGCATTGGCACACGCACCCGACCGCGTTCACGTTGCTCGGCGCCGTTCTCGCACTGACCGGCTTCATCCTGGCGAGCTACACGAAGAAGGAGTACGAACTCCGTTACGGAAGCAAACCGCCCAGTGGACTACTGGCGAGGCTCAGCAAGAGGGACATG
>JAUXGN010000041.1 GCA_030622115.1 Candidatus Eiseniibacteriota bacterium | reverse complement strand
GTCCGCCACGATCGACCAGTCTATCCCCTCCTGAACAAGCACTGGAATGAGCCGCTCGGAGAAACACGTCTCCGCCGGGAAGAACCCGAGCGAGTAGTTCGAGTCGCCCCAGGCTCCTGGATATGCGGCCTTCTGGATCTGGATCTCCTTGCGGAAGGCGTTCTCATCCATGAGCGGGTTGATCGCGTGATGATGCCCGACAAGTACCATGTCGCACCGCGATCGCCCGCCCGATGTCGACCAGCCCCTCGCCTCGCGGTAGGAGCCATACCAATCGGACGCATACGCCCCACCGTTCCACCCACCGTCACCCAGGCTCGACACGTTCTCTATCAGGCTTCCGGCGAAGCTCACCTGCGCGCCTGCATCCGGGATGTCAAGGATCGAGGAGATCGCGTCCTTCGGATACCACTGGTAGTCGCCGATGCGGTCGGCCTTCCCGAATATCTCCGCCACGTCGCTCTCCGAGTGACCAAGCTCAATCGTCTCGTGCGCCTGCTCGTAGGGGCCCGCATACCACGTGGAAGCATCAGGCCAGTAGATGGGCTGATGCATGTGCCATAGATAGGTCGTGTGAATGGGAGCGGATGTGGCGACTGAAGCCACGAGCCAGAGAAGCACAAGGGTGAGAATCGCTGTTCGGGCGAGATGTCGCATCATCGGTCTGGCCTCCATTGTCCGGCCGCTCGGCTGTATCATCGGTCAAAACTCCGTCGTTCTGCCTTTATTGTAGCATCTATGCGAATCGATTGCACGAAGCAGCAGAGATGGCCGCATCACGCTCGACCACGGCTGACCCATCGTCCCTGCAATGGAGACGAACCACAGCTGACCCATCGCCCCAGCAGCGAAGACGAACCACAGCTGACCCATCGCCCCTGCAATGGAAACGGGCCATCTTGGGAAAAGATGGCCCGCTCTCCGTGTTCAAATGCCAGCCCGGCCTGCGCCGCCGTCCACTCATGTAGACGGACGACCCTGACGCACAGACCAGAGACCGGCATTAGTACATGTCACCGCCCGGCATCGGCGGGTTCTTGTCATCCTCAGGCTTGTCCGTGAGGATGGCCTCGGTCGTCAGAAGAAGACTCGCCACGCTCGCCGCATTCTGGAGAGCGGTGCGGACTACCTTCGTCGGATCCATGATGCCGGCCTTCACGAGATTCCCGTACTTCTGAGTCGCCGCGTTGTACCCGAAATCGGACTCGTCGTTGGTGCGGACCTTCTCCGCCACGATCGAACCCTCGGCGCCCGCATTCAGAGCTATCTGACGAATCGGCGCCTCAAGCGACTTGACGACGATGTCGATGCCGGTCTGCACGTCGTGAGTCTTCGTCTTGAGCTTGCGGAGAGCTCCAGCTGTCCTGAGGAGTGCAACGCCGCCACCGACGACGATGCCCTCTTCCACTGCGGCACGCGTCGCGTTCAGCGCATCCTCGACACGCATCTTCTTTTCCTTCATGGAGATCTCAGTCGCCGCTCCAACGTGGACGATGGCCACGCCGCCGGCCAGCCGGGCGAGCCGCTCCTGCAGCTTCTCAACGTCGTAGTCGGACGTCGAACGCTCGATCTCCTTGCGTATCTGCTCAATCCTGCCCTTGATGGCGGACACCTTGCCCGCACCCTGCACGATCGTGGTATTGTCCTTATCAATCAGGAGACGCTTGGCACGTCCGAGATCCTTGAGCTGGACGTTCTCAAGCTTCAGCCCCTTCTCCTCTGCGATCACGGTCGCGCCGGTCAAGACCGCCATGTCCTCGAGCATCGCCTTCCGACGATCCCCGAAGCCCGGCGCCTTCACCGCGGCTCCGTTGATCGTCCCGCGAAGCTTGTTGACGACGAGCGTAGCCAGTGCCTCGCCCTCCACGTCCTCCGCCACGATCAGGAAAGGCCTGCCCTGCTGAGCTATCTTCTCGAGAATCGGAACCAGGTCCTTCATCGCCGACAGCTTCTTGTCGTGGATGAGGATGTAGGCGTCATCCAGCACAACCTCCATCCGCTCCGCGTCATTGACGAAGTAGGGCGAAAGGTAGCCCCTGTCGAACTGCATGCCCTCGACGACCTCGAGTGATGTCTCGATGCTCTTCGCTTCCTCGATCGTAATGACGCCGTCCTTGCCGACCTGCTCCATGGCGCTCGCGATGAGCTCGCCAATCTCCGTGTCGCTGTTGGCGGACACGGTGGCAACCTGCGCAATGTCCTTGCTGGTCTTGACGTCCCTGGACATGCTCTTCAGCTCCGAAATGACCTTGTCCACGGCCTTCTCGATTCCGCGCTTGAGGTACATCGGGTTCGCGCCGGCCGTCACGTTCCTGAGGCCTTCGGCAACCATCGACTGAGCCAGCACGATGGCGGTCGTTGTGCCGTCGCCGGCCGCGTCAGCGGTCTTGGTGGCGACTTCCTTCAGCATCTGGGCGCCCATGTTCTCGTAGGGCTCTACCAGATCGATCTCCTTTGCGATAGTCACACCGTCATTCGTGATGACGGGAGAACCGTACTTCTTGTCGAGAACGACGTTGCGTCCCCTCGGTCCAAGTGTGACACGAACGGCATCTGCAAGCTTATCCACCCCCCTGCGAAGGTGCTCTCGCGCTGCCGCATCAAACTCAACCTGCTTAGCCATGCTACTCGCTCCTACTGGATGGCCTACCAGCTGCCTCTTCAGGCAGCTAGAGAACGGCCAGGATGTCGTCATCCTTCATGAAGAGGAACTCATCGCCATCGATCGAGATCTCGCTGCCGGACCACTTACCGAAGAGAATGTCGTCGCCGACCTTGACCTCCATCTTGATCCGCTTCCCATCCTCGTTCATGCGACCGGGTCCCAGAGCGACGACCTTGCCTCTCTGAGGCTTCTCCTTGGCAGTATCCGGCACGATGATCCCGCCGGCTGTCTTCTGGAGATCCTCTTCCAGCCTCTTGACCAGCACGCGATTGGCCAGCGGCTTGATGTCCATCTTTTTCTTCGCAGCCATCTGTTCCCTCCTTGAACGGCGTAGGATGTGATCCCCTACTGATACTAGCACTCTTCATTATGGAGTGCTAATCTAGTCCAACAGTGAATCTGATGCAAGGGGTATTTGCGGTCACTTCTCGGTTACTCTGCGGTGGATGATTGCGAGCCCCATCAGGGTCAGATAGGGTTCTACCCGGGTGATCGTCTTCGACAGAGGCGCAATCGTCTCGGCCAGCCCGCCCGTGGCCACCACGGTCGGTTCTTCCCCCCACTCCACGATCGTCCGTGTGACTATCTCATCCACCTGTCCGACGGCGCCAAAGAGTATCCCTGCCCTGAGCGACTCGCTCGTCGAGCGGCCGATCACGGTATCGGGGATCTCCATTTCCACTCCGTGAAGGAGCGCCGCGCGGCGGAAGAGGTTCTCGCTCGAGGTCTGGATGCCTGGAGCGATCGCGCCACCGCGATAGTGGCCGTCTGCTGTGATCACATCGAACGTCGTAGCCGTCCCGAAGTCGACCACAATGACAGCACCGCCTATCAGTTCGTGCACCGCCACCGCGTTTGCCAATCGGTCTGCCCCGACCTCGGTGGGATCATAGTAGTCGATAGTGATATCCAACTCGGTGTCGGATCTCAGAACAACCGGTGGGAGCTTCAGGAGGTCCCTCGACATGCGAACGTACGCCGACGTCAGGGGTGGAACGACGGAGCAGATCATGACGCCGGAGATCTCCTCAAGCCCTCCGCAGGCCATATCGCAGATGTTCTTCACCCGGAATCCGAGTTCGTCGGGAGTCTGCATCCGATCTGTGGCGACGCGCCAACTGCCGAGCACGTCAGTTCCTCTGAGAAATCCGAGGACCGTGTTGGTGTTTCCGACATCGATTGCCAAAAGCATCAGTAATCTCTCTTCCGGATCTCAGATAACGGCGCTCACAACTATCCCCACCACTATCGCGGAGAACACGCTCGCCAACGTTCCCATCAGATAGTAGTCCGCGAACGACTGGTTTTCCAACTCCTTGAATCGTGCGATCGATTTCGCCGCGATTACGAACCCAAGCGCCCCCCACTGCCCAAACAGCACGAGCGTGAAGACAACGAAGCGCTCGAGCACACCAATCGTCCGTCCCATCGCGTACTCGCCTCGCTCCCCCTCTTTCGTCTCGGGAAGCACCTGAGGATAGCGGGCCAGAAGCTTCCTCACAACGGCGGTACCGCCCTTCCAACAGAACACGTAGCCGGAGGCAACAGCCAGCACCTTCACGGTCACAGCCGCCGCGCCCGGCGAGAACCAGATGGCTGCACTCTCGTGCACACCGGACCGCACGAAGAGCCACCAGAGGAGCACCGCGACGGCGATGTGCCCAAGCTGATCCAGCAGGAAGCCCGGGAGCGCTCTCTCCGCGATTCCTCCCTCCATGGCGTGCCTCGCCCAATCCGCAAACGTGTGGACGACGGCGAGTCCCGCGATTCCCAGGAGCACACCCGTATTCCAGTACGGAAGGAGAAGAATCGCGTGCGTCAGGAGTGTAGCGATCCCGTGTCTGAGAAGTGCACCGGCGCCCGTCTCTTTCCCTCTGGCAACGGTCTCAGTCTGCACGAGAAAGTCGGCCAGCACGTGTCCAGCCACGAGCAGAACGAGAAGCACACCTGCATTGCTGCCTATGAAGCTCTCCACGTCGAAGTTCATTCCACAACCTCACCGCTGAGAAGACGTGCCACGACCGCCTCAGCCTCAATCATGGGATCATGGTGGGCAGACTTGAGCGACTTGCTGACCGTCGCCTCGGATACGTTCCGAGCCGCGGCCACCTGCTTCTGCTCATCGGCAATACGGGCGGCGTGAAAGGTCTCCGCCTGTATCTCCGTCCATTGACCCCTTACGGCGCCCATCAGATTCAGGACACCATTCATGAGTTCGTCACGGACCTCTCCGAACCCGGCGACCGTGACCCAGCGGTTCTCACGCTTCCCTCGCTCAACCGCGTCCCGCGCCAGGTAGAAACACGGACCGTCCATCCCGACCGCCGTCCGCTTGATCGGCGTCGCCAATGTGCCGATGCCGATCCCGTATCTCACCGGTATCCCCGTGAGCGCCGACTCGAGTTCAGCGATGACATCCATGAGCTTGTCCGATCCAGGCAGAAGCCCCTGGAACTCATCGCCGAGCGTCACCAGAAAGCCGGCCGTGAGGTCATCGGCAAAGACCTCATTCACCCGAGCCATGGCCCCCTCAAGGCGAGCCTGCGTGCCCTGGCGGTCAGCCGTCTTCCGGGATCCGCGAACGTCCCCTATCACAGCCACGAAGATCTGATCGGTGGTCTTCTCCATGATCGGTCCTTCTCATCTGATTAGCCACACGGGGCTAACTGTGGTCACTTAGCTTTATTCAACTAAGTAGCAAACTCTTAGCCAAAATACGGCAACTCCCCCGTCCGTGTCAAGATGATTTGTCGAGCCCCAGGCTGACGCCTGCACGTGGCTCAAAGCGCCGCTCAGCCCCATCCTGGAGTTCGACGACGATGCCGCCGAGCTCATCGAGTTCGACCGCCGTCCCCCTGAACTCGCTCCCATCGCACTCCACACGCACGCGCATCCCGCGCACAACGGACCGCTCGCGCCACTCATCGAGAAGGGCGGAGAACCCACGGTGGACCAGAAGTCCATATCGCTCGCCGAGCTCCGAGAGGATTCCGTTGAGCAACAGAGCCAGATCGATGCGCCCGCTTCCCTCAGCAAGAAGTGACGTGACCGGGTACCACTCCACACTTGGCAGATCCGCAGGATCGACGTTCACATTGAGGCCGATTCCGATGACGACGGCGCCCCCGGAGGATTCGGCCATGACCCCGCCCAGTTTCTTCCCATCAATGTAGAGATCGTTGGGCCACTTGATCCCGACCGAAAGACCAGTCAGGCTGCGGACACCCGCGACTGCGGACAGTGCGGACAGCGCGGTAAGCCCCCATAGTTCATTCCGCTCAAGCTCTGGTCTCAGAACGAGCGAGAACCAGAGACCGCCGCTTGGGGAGTGCCACACGTTTCCGCGGCGCCCGCGTCCCCTCGTCTGCGACCCGGCAACGATGACCGTGCCTTCGAGGCAGCCGGACCTCGCCGCATCGAGAGCGGCATTATTCGTGGATGCGACCTCGTCCAGCCACGTGATGTCCCAGTCAATCTGCATGTCGGGCATCATCTGCGATATCTTCCACGAGAAGGCTGAGATCGAGGGCCGGAGCAGAGTGTGTCAGCGCCCCCACCGAAATGAAACCCGGACCAAGTTCGGCGACCGCCGCCAGGTTCTCAAGGGTCACACCGCCGGAGATCTCGACATCCGCAGGGTGTTCATGCTCGCCGGCCGTCTGGATGGCTCGACGCATCTCATCGATCGACATGTTGTCGAGCATCACGCGGTCGACGTCCGCCTCGAGCGCCTCGTTCAGTTCCTCGAGGTTACGCACCTCGATCTCCACTGAGAGAGCAGGGTGGCTCTTCCGCACACCGGAGACGGCGGGGCCGATGCCCCCTGCGGCTGTGATGTGGTTCTCTTTGATGAGAACCATATCCCAGAGCCCGATCCTGTGGTTCGCCCCTCCCCCTATCGAAACCGCGTACTTCTCCAGAAGCCGCATGCCTGGTGTTGTCTTGCGCGTATCGAGCAGGACAACACCGGTACCACGGAGCACGTCCGCGTACTTCGCGGTCATTGTGGCTATGCCCGACAGCCTGGCCAGGAAATTGAGTGCGACGCGTTCGCCCGTGAGAATGGCACGTGTCTTCCCTTTGAGCTCGGCGACCAGGTCTCCATGTGCCACATGCTCTCCGTCGATGACACGAACGTTCATGCGCACATCCGGGTCGAGTTCACGGAAGACCGCTTCGGCCACCTTGAGACCCGCGATGACGCCCTTCTCCTTGGCCACGATCGTCGCACGCGACCGGCGCCCCTCGGGCACCGTCGATTCCGTCGTGACGTCGCCGGTACCCACATCCTCGTCGAGAGCCGTTCGGATCGCGGCGCGCATGCTCGCTTCCATAGATATCACCTGTCCCTCTTGGGTCCGCCACCGCGGCCCTTTTCCCGCTCGTGTCTGCCGTGAAGGACGCCTTCCTTCTTCGGGGCCTTCGTGCGGCCCCGCGCTCTCGTCATCGAGCCGCTGGCGCCTGGCTTGGGGGGAGGCGCGGCATCCTGCCCCTCTCCTGCCTTGTCCATACCGATGCCGTGCGTCATCTTCAGTTCATCGATCCTGTCTCGAATGCCGGCTGCCTTCTCGAAATCCAGTTCCTCCGCAGCTTGCATCATCTGCTCGTGCATGATCTCGATCATCTGCTCTAGATTGAGCCCCGGATCGAGAGTCCTGAACTCGACATCCCCTTCGGTTTCCGACCTCGCATCGGCAACGGCAGTAGCCCGGATTATCTCCTCGACGGACTTGACGATGCCCTCGGGTGTGATCCCGTGCTTCTCGTTGTACTCCGACTGGATGGCCCGCCTCCGATTCATCTCCGTGATGGCGCGATCCATCGACCCGGTCACCTTGTCAGCGTAGAAGATCACTCTGCCGCCGAGATTTCTGGCCGCTCGACCGGACGTCTGGATGAGAGAGGTATCCGATCTGAGGAAGCCCTCCTTGTCGGCATCGAGGACGGCGACAAGCGAGACCTCGGGAAGATCCAGTCCTTCGCGGAGCAGGTTTATTCCAACCAGCACATCGAATTCACCGAGACGCAGTCCGCGGATGATCTGGATGCGCTCAAGAGCGACTATGTCCGAGTGAAGGTATCTCACACGGATGCCAAGTCCGTGCAGGTAGTCCGTGAGGTCTTCGGACATCCGCTTGGTCAACGTGGTGACAAGCACGCGCCCACCCGCACCCGTCACCTTCCTGATCTCCTCGAGGAGATCGTCCACCTGCGTAGACACCGGCCTGATGATAATCTCGGGGTCAACGAGACCGGTCGGACGGATAACCTGCTCGACGATCACACCATCGCACGCCTCAAGTTCGAAGCTGCCGGGCGTCGCGGACACGAAGACGACGTGCTTCATGAAGCCCTCGAACTCCTCGAACATGAGCGGCCTGTTGTCGAGCGCAGAAGGTAGCCGGAACCCGAACTTGATCAGCGTCTCCTTCCGCGCACGATCGCCTCGGTACATGCCTCGGATCTGGGGCACGGAGACGTGTGATTCGTCGATGAAGAAGAGGAAATCGTCCGGGAAGTAGTCCAGAAGCACGGCCGGCCGCTCGCCGGGAGCGCGCCCCGTGAGATGACGTGAGTAGTTCTCGATCCCCGAGCAGTAGCCCATTTCGCGAAGCATCTCGATATCGTAGCGCGTTCTGCTCCCGATGCGCTGCGCCTCAATGAGCTTGTTCTCGCTCCTGAACCGCGCGATCTGTTCCTCGGCCTCCTCCTGGATGGCCCCGATGGCGCGGTCTATGTTCTCCTGCGTTGTCACGAAGTGCTTCGCAGGATACACGGCGATACGAGTGGGCGATTCCAGAACTCTTCTCGTCACGAGGTCGATCGTGGAGAGCTTCTCAATCTCGTCGCCGAGGTACTCGATGCGAATGGCCTTCTCTTCATAGGACGGTCGCACTTCAACGACATCGCCTCTGACCCGAAACTTGCCGCGGGAGAGTTCGTAGTCATTGCGCTCGTACTGTATGTCCACGAGATCCCGCAGGAGTGCGTCGCGGTCATACGACTTGCCCACGGCCAGTTCAACCAGCATCTCCTTGTAGGACGTCGGAGACCCGATTCCATAGATGCATGAGACGGAAGCGACGATAATGACGTCCCTTCGCTCAAGCAATGACGCAGTTGCTCTGAGTCTCAGGCGATCGATCTCATCGTTGATGTCCGCATCTTTCTCGATGTACGTGTCGGTAACGGGAATGTACGCCTCAGGCTGGTAGTAGTCGTAGTAGCTGACGAAGTACTCCACGGCATTGTCCGGGAAGAACGAACGGAACTCCGCGTAGAGCTGTGCCGCCAGCGTCTTGTTGTGGGAAAGGATCAGCGCAGGCCGATTGGCCTCTGCGATGACGTTCGCCATCGTGAAGGTCTTGCCTGACCCCGTCACACCGAGAAGAGTCTGAAGACGATCGCCGCGCTCGATGCCATCAGCGAGTTCCTTGATCGCCCTCCCCTGATCCCCCCTCGGCTCGAAAGCGGAAACGAGCCTGAACGGTTGCGACATCCTGCCTCAACTCACTTGCGGCCGGCATACCTGGCTAGCGCGACATCCCAGCTTCGTCGACTACCAGCCCCTCAACCAGCCTTGTCCCGGCGCCGGCGGTGCCAAGAAAGACGCCATCAAGATAAAGCTCCAGACCACCACCGTTGCCGACGTCAAGCACAAACCGCTCGTCCGCCTGCCAGGTTCTCTGGTCGCCGGCATCGAGCGTAACATCCGCTACGGGAGTTCCGTCTGCGACGATCCTGAGCCACGTCCTCTCACGGGCCACGGCCGTGAGTTCGAGCGTGAGCCACTCGATGAGCGTGTCCTGCGCCGCAGCTGCCTGGAGTTGCTGGGCAGGCGTGGGTTCCGGCGGAGGAACCACCACGGGCGATCTTCCGGACCACCAGATGGAGGCAACCACGACGACGACAACCGCTGCGAGCGCACCCGTTATCCAGAGAGCGCGCTTGTTCGAACGTTGCGTCTGCTCATGAATCTCCAGCTCCACGGTTTCCCACTCGTCCGGCTCGATGTCCTCCTGCTGCTGCGTGAAGCGGAGGTACTTCTCTATGATCTCCTCCCCATCGAGACCCAGATAGCGCGCGTAGGTCCGAAGGTGGCCCTTCACATAGACCATTGCAGGCATCATGCTGAAGCGGTCCTCTTCAAGCGCCGCAATGGTGAGTCCACTTATGCGCGTTGCCCTCACGACGTCATCGATCGACTTCTCCTGCGCCTCGCGCTCTCTTCTCAGGAGTTCACCAACGGACTCCATTCGTCCCTCCAAACGGATCCATAAGCCAGCTCTAGTATTCGTAGCGGACAGTGTACCTTACAACCGCTTCCCCCTCGGCCTCCACGGGCACGGAGAACTCTACGCGGCCGGCATCCTTCTTCTCGAATTCGTGCGTCTTCGCCGTGATCGTCCAGTAGCCGTGGAAGTGCTCAACCACACGGATGACCACGTTCTCATCCTTATGATTCCTGAGCGTGATCTCGTAGTCTTCTTCACGCACGCGGGTCGTTATCTTCCGCGAGTTCATCATCTTGCGCTCGCCTACGATGTCGAAAGCATTGCCCAGATAGAGCCTGACATCCTCATCCGTCGCGGTGTGGTCTATCCTGTCCTCACCGATGAACTGCAGGTCGCCGGCGGAATCCTCCTTGTACAGCCTCACGATGCCGGCAGGCAGAGGCTGCCCCAGCCCCATCTCCTCCGAGTTCTCGAACTCCAGGAGAACCCGCACATCGGCGCTCTGACGACTGTCGAACTCGAGAATCTTCTCTACGGTGACAGCCGTGCTCGGGAAGAACGTCAGCTGCTTGATCTCTCGATCATTGACGGTGGCCCTCGCATCGAGCTTGTACAGATGGTACTCGAAAAGCTGCTCTTCGTGGAACTCCGGGGCCGGAGCCATCCCTTCCCCCACCATTGCGCGGGCTCCCTTGTAGGCTATGTCCATGCCCTGCACCTGGGCTCTGTTCACGTCTCCCGCAACCAGATCGAGCTCCGCATCCGTGTAGGCCGTGCCGGAACGGTTATCAATGGAGACCCACGCCGCGAGGTCTATCGCGTCGTCCTCTGCGCTCACGACACCGACATATTCCGCGTGCCAATTGATGCTCGATGTCAGATAGGTCACCTCAACCAAGCGCTCTCCCGATTCCTCACTGCCGATCCGCCACACAAGCGACGGCTTGGATATGAGTCCCTTCGGAAGCGACGGGAAGCGGATGTACGCCAACTTGTCCCGATTGAGCGTGATGATGGGACCCCGCCCCCTCCCCTGGTCAAGCACGATCATGCTGCCGTCCACGCTGATAAGAGTGCCGGTGAAGAGATCGGCATCCTCGGTGACGACATCGACATCCTTATCGAGGTACTTCTCAAGGATCTTCGACGAGCTTGCCAGATCAAACCTGTAGTTCTGCTCCCAGACCGAAGCTGCCGCCCCCTCGAGCACGCGGAAGTGAACAGAGGTCGGATCGATGCGCTGCGCGACATCGCTGAACCTCACTTCGGACACACCGCGTTCGAGGTCGATCCGTCGCAAGTCCTTCACGAGCGCGAGATCCGTATTGTAGACAGTTATTGAAACGCTCTCCTGCCCGGCCTGCGCGAACGGCGCAAGCACAATGAGCAGAAGCAGCATTGTCACTGTTGCCTTCATGAGCGAACCTCCTTGAGTTCTCTAGTGGACGGTTGAGAATATGATACCCAGCGCGCCTGCAGCCCAACAGTAGTATGCGAAACGGTGCAGGCGCCCTATCGTAACGACTTTCATCAGTATGGCGATCGCCGGGAGCGCACTCAGGAAGGCCGCCCCGGTGCCTGCCGCTGCGGCTGCGCCCAGCTCACCCCTCATTGTGATCGCATCACCGATGCTCATCACAGTGGCGCCGAGAATCACCGGTATGGAGAGGAGAAACGCGAACTCAGCCGCCTTCGTCCTGTCGATACCAAGAGCCAACCCCGCAGAGATCGTGGCGCCCGAGCGCGATATACCCGGCAGAATAGCAGCCGCCTGCGCGATCCCGATGAGGATGGCGTCTCTCGTGCTCCCTTCCGCGCGTACGCCCTCTTGAAGCCACTTCGTGAGCCACAGCATGCAGCCTGTGAGAAGCAGGAGAAACGAGACGGCGACCGGATTGCTGAAGAAACGCCCGACGACCTCCTCGAAAAGAAGACCGATGATCGCTGCCGGAATCGTCGCCACAATGAGATGGAAAGCAAGACGCGCCTCGCACGCATCATATCCACGACGAGTGAGGAAACCAACGGCTGCAGAGACTATCGACGCCACGCGCCGCCGGAAGAACCAGAGGACCGCGAGCGCCGTCCCGAAGTGAACCAGAACCTCGAACGTCACGCCCGGAGTCTCCACTCCGAAGAAGTGCTCGGCGAGTGCCAGATGACCTGAGCTCGAGACCGGCAGGAACTCCGTGAGACCCTGCAACAACCCGAGCGCTATCCCCTGCAGCACACTCATACGTTCACTCCCCCAACCAGAAATGCTACGAGACCCATCACCATCGCAAGCTTGAGCGCCCGCGCGTGAAGCCTGAGATCAACCGGATCGGGACTGCGCGACGAAAGAACCAGCTGCCAGCCGAGGACCAGCTCGATCGCACCGCCGACGACGGCGTACCCGAGGCCATAGATCCGCGCGAAGTACGGAGCTGCGACCACGCCCATAAGCGCCACCGTGACGATGCGGACGATCGTGTACGCGCGCTCGGGACCGAATCTCGTCGCGAGCGTCATCACACCGACCCGGGAGTCGCCCTCGGTGTCCTCTATGTCCTTCACTATCTCCCGCCCCACGTTCGCCAGAAAAGCCATGACGAATGGGATCGCGAGCGGTCCGATCTTCCCCTGCGTCACCCCACCCAGAACAACGATCGATGCGGTGAGCGCGGCCGCCACAAGGTTGCCCACAACCAGAACCCGCTTGAGGCTCACCGAGTAGAGGGCCGTCAGTGCGACCCAGGTCACCACCACCATAAATGACCATCCGCCCGCCAACGCGCCGAGAGCAAGTGCCAGAGCGTAGGCGACACCGGACACTATCGCTGCTTCACCGACGCTGACCCGTCCACTTGGGATCGGTCGCCCAGGCCGGTTCACAGCATCAGCCTCTCTATCGAGGCAGTCATTGAGAGCGTTCGCTCCCGAAACCGCCGCGAGAGCTGCTGCTGCTGCGAACACCGTAGGAGCCACCGAGAGCGGGCGTCCGACGATCAGCGCTCCAGCCACGACTGCTCCGGCTCCGATGAGGCCGTTCAGAGGTCTCATGAGCGACAGCAGCGCAGAGATCCTAGATCCTGAACCCGATTCCAGCGCGAATCTCCCATCCGTCAGTCGCACAGCCGTAGGCGGTAAGCCACCTGACCTCGACACTTCCCTTGGTCCCTCCATCGAGACCGTCGTAGGCGATCTCCAAGGACACCTCGTCCATTCTCAAGACGTCTCCCGAAGGAAAGCGGGTGTCCGGGTTGTCGACGCCCTTGATGAATGGATCGGTGATGCTCCCCTCCCCGCTCCTCCGGCTCACATAGCCCGCCCCGATCGACCACGCGGGCGATGGGTGCACAATCGCCATGAGAGTCACCTTGTCGGAATCCGGACCGAGTTCAAACCCGACCGGGACACCGTCGTGCTCAAGCCGGTGTTCAATTCGATTATGAGTGTATGTCCACTTCCTCACTTGTGAGTACTCGGCTGTGAGTTCGACATCGAATCGGCCGCCCGGCGCACCATAGAACGTGTAGCCGAGCGTCACTCCGTACTTGTCGGGATTCTCTGTGTAGCGTTCGTACTGCAGATCATCGACAAGGAACTCACCATAGAACTCATGCCCGAAGGCGGCGATCCAGTCGAAGTCCAGGAGCCAGAAGATATTGTCATCCTCTCGCTGATTGTGCTGCGCAAGGTAGTAGGGTACGAGTGGGTTCAGATAGACCGGGTCCGGATTGACTGAACTATAGACTACGAGTTCGCTCAGACCCACGGTGAGACGGTCTCCCGCCACCACCATCCGATGTGCGGCGATCATGACACTGTCGTCGTCATCGAGGTCTTCTTCCGTCCATGTCTCCGTGTACTCGACGAGCGCATGAAGTGTGTGAAACGAGAAGCGTCCCAGACGAAAGCTCGCGTCCAGCTGGTCGAACGTTGGTGCGTCGCCCGATATGAGCAGGCGTCCGTGGTTCGACCGTCCCCACGCCGGACCGCGCCTTCCGAGCGCGACTGAGAGGTGCGGCCTCTCGATCTTGACGTAGGCGTGCTTGGCCTCGGCAGTGATGCCCCTCCAGGTCCGTGCCCGTCCTGAGACCCTCTCCACCCGCTCTCCCTCCTGCCCATGCAGGAGGATGTCGACATCGGAGTAGAACCCGACAACGTCACCGAGGCCACCCCACAGATCGTAGGATACGAGAACCTCCATGCTCATTCCGTCGTCATCTGGGGACGCGAAGGGCGCCGCCATAGACCTCGCATCGTCCAGCAACCAATCGACGACTTGGCAGGATTCGCCGCCATGAGCGGCCCTCGTGAGGATTGAGAGTTCGACGCCGAGTCCCAGAGAAGCCTGGCCATCCGAGACGCCTGCCGTGGGCGCATCGACCTCCTCGCGTATGAACTCCGCCCGAAGCCTCTCGAGCATCCAGAGTTCGCGCGATGTCAACTCGGGCCGCATGCGTCCATCGAACGCACTCCCACCGGACGCGCGTCCACCCGTCGCACCCGGACCTCGCGCGTTCGCCTCCTCGAGCGCCGCTCGCACCGCGCTCCTCGCGATCGGTCTGGTCGTCAGATCGATCTCAAGAACGCCGCGAGCTTTCAGCCGCTCCAGGGCCGCGTATCCCCAGTGGTCAAGCGGAAGATCAGATGGAGTGCGTGGAGGCGCTGCCTGGACCCGTCCGAGCAGACCGCAGACCAGAAACACCATCAGGACGACCGACACGACCGAGTGCCCGGCAGATCCCCGGAAGACGGGACGGATCCGCGTCCTGCGACGGTTTCTCATCCTACCCCCCGTGCTTCGGCGTGCGGGCGTGAAGGCGATCTGACTCCCGGTAGGCGGCAGCAGCCTCGACGCTGTGTCCAAGTCTGTCGAGGACAATGCCCCTCTGGTAGTGAATCTGCGGGTCATCAGGCTCCTCGCGAACGGCCGTTTCAAGACACCGGGCCGCGTCCTCGAGCCGGTCGAGCGAGGCGAGAGCAAGGCTCATGTGGTAGCACGACTCCCCCGTCTCTCCCTCAAGAGCAATGACGCGCTTGAAGGCCACTATCGAGCGTGCGAACAGCCCCCTGCGGAGGAGCGCCAAGCCGAGCTGGGACTGCGCCTCCATATTGTCTGGAGAGTACTTCACCGCAAGCTCGAGTTCCGGCATTGCCTCGTCATCCCGGTGGAGTCCGGCGAGAGCGACACCGAGATTGAAACGCGCCTCGGCGCTCCGGGGCTCGGCGGCGGTCGCTTTTCTGAACTCCTCCACCGCATCGGAGAGCGCTCCTCTCTCTCCATAGATGGCTCCGAGGTTCAGGTGCATCTCCGCGTTGTCCGGGTCTATCTCAATGGCCCGTTTGAACTCCAGTATCGCCTCGTCCGACCGGTCGGTGGCGTCGAGCACGTATCCAAGATTGGTATGGGCCTTGGCGCATCCGTAGTCCGCTCTGATGGCCTCACGGTACCAGCCCTCGGCCTCTTCCAGCTCTTTCCTGCCGGCAAAGGTCACTCCGAGCCGGTAGTACGGCTCCGCCGTGTCGGGTGCAAGACTGATGGCCTTCATGTGCTGTTCGACAGCCTCGTCGCTACGTTCACTCATGTCGTAGACCCGGCCGAGGTTGTAGTACGCAGCGGCGCTCTTGGGATCGCTCCGTGCAGCCCGCTCGAACTCGGTTGCAGCGGCCTCCAGCAGTCCGAGCTTGCGGTAGCATGTGCCACAGACCAGCATCGCATCCACATCCATCGGACTCTTCGCCAGATACTGCTGCAGAACCACCACGGCATCAGCGTACCGCTCCGAGTCGACATACACGGATGCGAGTTCCTTGAGAGCGGCGACCTCGTCTGGAGCGTTTCGAAGACGCCTTCTGATATCCAGGAGTTCCCGCTTGAGCGAGGTCTTCAGCGACACCATTCTGCCGGCATCCTTCCCGGTATCTGTGAGAGTCCTACAACTTGCCCCGGCTCTCCAGAACCTCCTTGATCTTCGTCTTGAGTTCGGTCAGATCAGCCGACTTCACAACATATGCATCGGCCATCCACGACGCGAAGTCCTGCTTGTACGTCGAATAGGCTGAGTTCAACACAACGGGAAGATCCCGCCGCGTTTCCATGATCGTCCTCAGGCAATCGATACCATCCATGCCCTCAAGACGGATATCGAGCACGACAAGGTCCGGCGGCGCCTTCGCGATCATCTCGAGTGCTTCCTCAGCGCTCTCCGCGGTCTCAACCTCATATCCTACCCGCGTGAGTTCGCTCTCGTAGAGCTTTCGGATATTCCGTTCATCATCCACGACGAGGAGTTTCGTCATTCTCACCTCCGCTCGTTCTGTCCACAGCTCCTGATCGCTCACCATTCTGCGATCCACCACCGCTTTCCGAGGCCATCTCATCACCGGCCCCGCCATATACGCGTTCGTGCTCAAGTTCAGCCGTCGATCTCACGATCGGAAGGACCACCTGGAATGTGCTGCCTTCACCCATCTTGCTTTCTACGCTGATCTCGCCGCCGTGATTCTCCACTATGCGGCGCGTGACCGCGAGTCCCAGCCCCGATCCCGATTTCCTTGTTGTGAAGAACGGAACGAAGAGCTTGCTCATGACGTCTTCGGCGATCCCCGGACCGGAGTCGCGAATACGGACCACTATGGTATCGCCCCGCTGCATACTCGTCACCGTGATGGCCCCGCCGTCTTCCGTCGACTGTATCGCGTTCCCGATGATGTTCAGAAACACCTGTTTGAGCTGGTTGGCATCCCCTACGGTTGTGGGAAGGCCATCCTGCAGTTCTCCCACGAGACGGATCTGTGAAGAGAGCACGCCGTGGGATACGAGCTTCCTGACGTCGCGTAGGATCTGGTTGATATCGAGCGGCCGGAGGACCGGCTGGAGATGCCGCTCAAGTGTGAGCTGCTCGCGAAGGATCTGTTCGAGCCTCGTTACCTCCTCAATAATGATAAGCGTGAGTTCGCGCCGCGGGTCATCCGGATCCATGTCTTCGTGAAGCTGCCGGGCAAAACCACCGACAGCTATGAGCGGATTGCGTATCTCGTGGGCGACATTCGCCGCCATCCGCCCTATGCCCGTGAGCTGCTCAACCTCGCGGAGCTGCTCCTGCAGTTTCATCCGGTCGGCCACGTCCTTGATGTACTGGATGGCCTGAATGGTCTCCCCGTTCTCGTCCTTTACAGGGAACGTATAGACGTCGACGCCTCTCCTGTGGAATCCGGTGGCGAGCTTGAGCTGCGGTACAAGAGTGGCTGCACCGCTCTTGAAAGTCGCATGCGCCGGACAGGCCTCGCAGGCGACCTCACCGCGACAGTACACCTCGAAACAGGGACGTTCGACGATGTCCTGTGGTTCCATTCCTATGAAGGCGGCTTCAGCCTTGTTGACGGCGACGATGCGGAAATCCCGATCAACAATGATGAGCCCGTCCGTGATGCCGTCGAAGATGGCCTGCAGCTGCTGCTTGCTCTTGACTATGTCGTTGTGCTCGCGGTCAACGCGGGCCAAGCGCCCACGCCCCAACCGCCAACCGCTCGCGACACCGATGAGGAGAAGGAGCCCTCCCCACACGACGGGACTTGAGAGAACCATAACAACCCCTGAAGAACCTCACGACGACTCGGACTAGCTCAGGTCATACCCACAGGACTTCCGAGCCCTGACCGTCCGGAATCCGCGGTCATGGTAGCCCCGTGGATGTCGGGTGTCAAGGCCAATTGGCCTGTAGTAGGCCACTTCCGGAGGGTTGAACCAGTCCGAACCCACTTCTCCGATTCCGCATCGAAATTCCTCTATGAGAACACGCTCAAGGAACAGTAGAGTCCAATGTGGAGTTCACAGGCTGGACTGATTTGCTGGCCGGACCGACTCGCCGGCCGGACACGGAGGAGGTCAATGAAACACACCATCACCATCTTCATGGGGTTTGCCTTGGTACTGATCGCTTCTCCTCTCGCATGGGGAGCTGACTGGGAGATCATGTCGGACGGGAACCTGACACTCACCCAGCAAAGCTACAGTAGCAACTGGGCGGGCAAGGAAGTCGGTTCGATCTCATGGACGCTCAGCTCAAACTCAACTGCCGCAAGCCAGTTGTCCGACAAGCTCCACTCGAAGAACACACTCAGGCTCGAGTACGGCCAGACTCACGCCCAGGATGCCGAGACACGCACCTGGATCAGGCCTACCAACTCCACTGATCTCGTCGACTTCGAAACCGTGCTCAGGTTGACACTGGGTTGGCTGGTCGACCCCTACGTCTCCGGTCGGTTCGAGTCCGCGTTCACTGACGAGAGAGATCCCGCGGAGATGCGGTACCTGAACCCGATGCGTCTGACCGAGAGCGTTGGCGTGGCCAGAACATTCATTGAGGAAGAGAAGAGGACCTGGTCGATGAGGGTCGGCGGCGCTGTTCGACAGAACATCGACGGAGCGGTGTACAACACGGATACCGACGAATACGAGACAAAGACCGTGACCGACAGCGGGGCCGAGTTTGTCACTGAGTTCTTTACTCCCCTCGCGGAGGAGCAGATTACTTTCACGAGCAGGTTCTCGGTGTTCGCGGCGCTCCACAACTCAGAATCGGACGCATTCGAGAACGACGACTGGAGGTCTCCTGACGCCGAGTGGAAGAACACCTTCACGGCGGGCATAGCCGACTTCCTGACAGTGAATCTCAGTCTCGACGCGCTCTACGACCGGGAGATCGATCCGGACCCGAGATTCAGGCAGACTCTCTCACTTGGGCTCACATACAGGCTGTTGTAGCACAGCACGCTCACGGGGGGCTTCCTTGCTTCCCGTGGGCCGTTGTGCTATTCCGTAGGCATCTAATGAATAAAGCCGCCCAAGACGACACAGCTGTTGACAGCCG
>JAUXGN010000024.1 GCA_030622115.1 Candidatus Eiseniibacteriota bacterium | reverse complement strand
TTGAAATAGGATGCGGTCCTGAGGGGCGGATCCGCGTCTTGCGGTCGGCGCCACTCGTCCGGCGCCTGCGGGCGCCCTGACAGCCGGATCTGATACAAACGGGGAAGCGGGGTCCACCTGGATAAGTGGGCCCCGTTCCCGTTCTTGCGTGACAATAGGGGCATCCCAGACCCCTCGCTCGCATCAAACAGCCGAAAGGGTCACACAATTGGTAATGACAAATTGTGTTGCTGTGGTATAATATATGCATCCACAACTGCTTCTATGATGGTAATCTGCTGTCGGTTACGGTCAGATTACGTGCATTGCTTTGTGTTCAGTGTTCAAAAACGAACCCGCTTGCAGGCGCGACTGCGCCCATGGGAAGCGGGCCACTAACTTGTCATCTCGAACTGGGGGGTGTGTCTTGCGGATAGCAGGATTGGTGCTGGCCGCTGTTGCCTTGCTGGTGCTCGGTGCGACAGCTGAGACCGTGACGTTGAGTAGCGACGCGGATGCCGTCGCTGTTGGCGTGGTTGCAGCGGATGATACCCGGACCGTCATCGAGTATGAGTTCGGCAGTTTTGCCAAGAGCCCTGTTGATATCGATGGCGATACGTACTACGCGATCACTATCGGCACGGAAGGGAACATGCTGGAGAGGGGACTCCCCGGGCTTCCGGTTGTGGCCAGAAGCATCATCATTCCCGACGATGCGGCGATGGATGTCCGCGTGTTGGGGATGAGCTACGTGGACTTCGAAGATGTGCCCGTCGCACCATCGAAGGGTGTCATCTCAAGGAACATAGACCCTGCCACGGTCTCCTACGATTTCGATTCGTTCTATCAGACCGATCAGTGGTTCCCCGAAGAGGTGGTTCACGCCCGCGAGCCCTACATCATGCGTGACGTGAGAGGTCAGACGATCGTCTTGAGTCCAGCCCAGTACAACCCCGCCACGAAGACTCTGAGAGTCTACACGAGCGTCATCGTGGAGGTCTACTCGACTGGCTCCGGGTACATCAATGTGCTCGAGCGGAAGCCGAATGAATCCAGAGTGGCCGAGTTCGAGCGCATCTACTCTCGGCACTTTCTCAACTACGACCATGTGAGGTTTGATCGGTACACATCGGTCGGCGAGGTCGGTAACATGCTCGTCATCTCCTACGGGAGCTTCATGACGGCCATGGAGCCGTTTGTCGAGTGGAAGAAGCAGATGGGTGTCCCGTGCGAGATGGTGAGCGTGACGGACGCCGGCGGCAGCGCGAGTGCGATCCAGACGTACATCCAGAACTACTACGACACGAACGGTCTCGTGTTTGTCCTACTCGTTGGTGACGCGGCGCAGGTCCCGACGCCGAGTGCGTACGGAGGCTCGTCCGATCCAACCTACTCGCTGGTCGCGGGCTCGGACAACTACTCAGACATCTTTGTCGGTCGTTTCTCCGCTGAGACTACCGGTCAGGTGGAGACGCAGGTGCTCCGCAGCGTCGAGTACGAGAAGTACCCGCAGTCCGGCGCTGCTTGGTACCACAAGGGCATGGGTGTCGCGTCGAACCAGGGTCCTGGTGACGATGGCGAGTACGACAACGTGCACCTCGACAACATCCGCACAGATCTCCTTGGCTTCACGTACACCGAAGTCGACCAGATTTACGATCCGACCGGCACATCATCGATGGTCGCAAGCGGTCTGAACAACGGTCGGAGCGTAGTCAACTACACCGGCCATGGCTCGGCTACGAGCTGGGGTTCAACCGGTTTCTCGAACAGCCATATCAATGCGCTCACAAACGACAACATGCTGCCGTTTATCATCAGCGTTGCCTGTGTGAACGGCCAGTTCGCAAACACCACGTGTTTCGCCGAGACGTGGCTCAGGGCGACTCACGGAAGCGAGCCGACCGGCGCGATCGCAACCTGGATGTCCTCGATCAACCAGGATTGGAACGAGCCGATGGACGCACAGGACGAAGTGGCGGATCTGCTCGTTGGGAATGCGAAGCGGACGTTCGGAGGCCTGTGCATAAACGGCGGGGCGCACATGATGGACGAATATGGCGCCGCCGGCTATGATGACTTCCTGACCTGGCACATCTTTGGCGACCCGTCGCTCAGGGTGTCGACAGACACGCCTGCATCCCTGACGGTCGTCCACGACTGCGAGATCGATTCGGGAGCCGGGACATTCGACGTAGAAGTTACTGGTGTCGAGGGAGCGCTCTGTGCGCTCTACTATGATGGCGCTCTCTACGGCTCTGCGCTCACAAACGCGAGCGGGGATGCTGCGATTACGATCTCAGGGACGCTCGGTGACGGGGACAACCTCGTGCTCACCGTGACATCGTTCAACGCGATGCCGTACTTCGGCACGGTCACAGTGGGGCCGACGTACACTCCCATCATTGATGTGAATCCCGCGAGTTTTGACGTGACGCTTGAGCCCGGCGAGACAGCCACTCGGATGCTGTACATAGGCAACATCGGTGAGGCACTATCGGTTCTGAACTACCAGATCGACATCGTGGACGGTGGAGGGGCCAGGGATCTCACCGGCTCGACCGTGTCGTCCGCACCCACCGAGTACACACCGGGAGCGACGATCGACATCGTCTTCTCCGCGTACAACGGGAGCTCAGACCAGGAGTGGATCGAGCGCGTCAATCTCGACTTCCCCAGCGGTGTCACAGTGAACACGTGCACCAACTTTTCTCCTTCCATCTCAAGCAGAGAGCTGATCTGGGACGGAACGACGGGAGATGGGGCCTCCGTGGACTGGATCGGCAACAGTTCAAATGTCATCTACCCATATGAGATTGCGTTGGCGACCGTGAACGTCACAATCGACGGCGGTTTCAGCGGAGATCTGGAGATCGATTTCACACTGACAGGGGATGACTACGGGAGTGCTCCGCATGTCGTGAGCGGCACGGTGACTCTCAGTGGACCTCCGGGACCGACGATCACGCTGACCGTGCCTAACGGCGGCGAGGAGTGGGGCATAGGCGATCCGCACGACATTGCCTGGACCTGGTCCGGTGCATTCTCGTCGGTTGCCCTCAGCTACTCGACCGACAACGGCGCATCATGGTACGACATCATCGGTGCCACGCCGAACGACGGCAGCCACAGCTGGCTTGTCGCAGGCGACGCCTCGGATGAGTGCCTTGTGAGAGTCATTGGTGAGACCGTGCCTCCGATCGAGGATGCGAGCGATGCTCTCTTTTCGATCTTCGTGCCGGTTGACTGGCTGGCGGCTGTTCCGGCGGGCGGTTCCGTGAACGCCTCGCAGACAGCAGACATCGAGATTCGATTCGATGCCGATGGGATGGCGGAGGGCGACTACCACGCCGACCTTCTCATCGACTCAAACGGTGGCGCCCGGATTGTTATACCGGTCACCCTGCACGTTGAGTCGACGGGCATCGGTGATATCCCGGTCTCGCTTCTGCTCTATGGAAACCATCCGAATCCGTTCAACCCGATGACCGAGATCGCATTCGCGATGCCGGGCACGGGTCACGTGAAGGTGTCGGTCTTCGATGTGTCGGGCAGGCTTGTGAAGGTTGTGGCCGACGGAGAGTATGAGGCCGGACGGAATCAGGTGACGTGGGATGGAACGAACTCGAACGGCGCGGCTGTTGCCTCAGGCGTCTATGTGTATCGCCTGGAGGCCGGCGATGAGTTGCTCGAGTCGAGGATGGTGTTGCTCAAGTAGACGTTCGGCAGCACGGATGCGAAAACAGAAGGGGCCGCCCGGTTGATTCGGGCGGCCCCTTTTTGCGTCTGCCGCACTTCGATCGTGCCGCGATCTTACTTCAGAAGAATCATTTTCCTCGTGCTCTTGAACCTGTCGGCCTCGAAGCGGTAGAAGTAGATGCCGGCCGGGACCTTGGCGCCGCGTGCATCGGTGCCGTCCCACGTCACGAGATGATTGCCTGCCGGGAGGCTCCCGCTCACGACAGTCGCTATCCTTCTGCCCGCCACGTTGTAGATCTCGAGCTTCGCCTCAGCCGGTCTGGGGAGAGCGAACGCCAGCGCGGTACCGCCCCTGAACGGGTTCGGGTAGTTCTGTCTGAGGGCGAACGCCAGCGGGATCTCCAGATCCTCGACGCCGGTTCCCGTGAGATCGATCGTGATCGTCACGATGTCGTATGCGTCGTAGCGGCTTCCCGTGTAGATGTGCAGGTCGAGTTCAGCCGTCTCATCTCCCGGCGAGCCTGACACCGTGACAACGAACGGCGAAGCAGCGTTGTCTCCTGACGCACTGCCCGCGATGCTCCCAAAGTCGGCCGTGCCATCGACAACGATCAGATCAGGATCAGTCGTAGAGATAACGGCCGTTACGCTTGAGGCTGTGGAAGCGCCGCTGTTCATGAGCGTGAGGATGAGATCGAATGTCTCGGTCGGCTCGGCAACCCCGTCGCCGTCGCCGCCGGTCGAATCGTCTATTGTCTGACCATCGACCGCAAGCCACACATCGGCCTGGTCGGGCGTTTCGGTCGTGAACTTGATGGCCATCCCGTTGTCTATCGTCGCGGCATTGTCGTCGTAGTTGCCGTTGTAAACGTACTGGATGCCGTCATTCTCCGGGTGATTCTCGATCCCGACTGTTGCGGTGCCGATGCTGCGTACATCCTGATATTGGAGAACGATCTCGCCGTCGCCCGACGATGTCGGGTAGTAGGCCGGATCGTACAGGATGACCTCGAAAGTCTCGGGGTTGGCGCCTCCGTAGTGCACGTTGGCGTCAAACT
Organism: Candidatus Eiseniibacteriota bacterium; assembly: GCA_030622115.1. Taxonomy (GTDB): domain Bacteria; phylum Joyebacterota; class Joyebacteria; order Joyebacterales; family Joyebacteraceae; genus Joyebacterum. Next base: position 32,382 of record JAUXGN010000024.1, on the reverse strand, counting down.
GCACGATGTAGCGGTGATTGGCAATATCGTCGTACTCATAGATATCGCCACCAGCCGACGGATCCAGGTCGTCCCAGAAGGGCGCGATCATTGCTTCGGGGCCGTGAGTACTGGGAATGCCGGAGTTGTCGCCGAACCGGTAGTCCTCCGACCCGAGAGCAACGAATCCATTTGAGCAGACCGAGATCTGCGTGTAGTCCACACCGTAGTACTTGAATGTGAACGGGAGCGAGAGAACTGCCGTGGCCGCATCAGAATTGGTGATCGCGGAGATGATGGAGCCAATCCCGGTGATCTCCTCCCAGCTGTAGACGGGCGCCTGACCGGTCCACGTGTCGGTGGAATCGTACGCGTAGTAGCCGTGTGCATCCGGTCCTATCGGGCCTTCTGACGGCATGCCACCGAGCGTGACCCCGACATCGAGGTTCTGGCTGTGGCTGTAGGTAGCGCCGTCGCCGGTAGCCGCGATTTCGAACAGGATCTCGTGGGCGGGCGGCGCGCTCGGGCTCACGCTCACTCGGAACGAGTTCCCGGCGTTTGACCCTGTGCCTCCCGTGCCGATGTCGCCGAAGACAGCTTCCGCGTCGGTGACAACGGCGTACGCATCGGATGTGGTCAGTATTCCGGCCACGTTGAGAAGCCCCAGAGGCCCGTCGTTCTCAAGCGTGATGTTGAGCCAGGCCGTCTCGCCAAGCTCGAGCACACCATCTCCATCGCCGGTGCCGCTGTCGTCGACGATGATGCTCTGAACAACGAGATCAGCAGCTGCCACCGTCACTCCGGGCACCGGGATGGTCCATGTGGCGCGGCTCTCATCGGCTGTGGCGTAGACAGTGATCGCGAGGTCGTGCCCGTTCGGACAATTCTCTGCGACGCTCAGTGAATAGGTAGATGAGTTCGAGCCCGTCGCACTACTGGGAATCGTGCCGTAGGACGACATAGTGTCGACGAGTGTCGTGTAGGAATCCGTCGAGCGAAGGATGCCGTATGTGTTGACGGCGTCGTCCGGTCCTGTGTTTCGCAGCGTGACGGTGAGGTCAACGGTCTCGCCAGGGCTCAGCATCCCATCGTTGTTGCCGTTCCCTGAGTCATCGATCACATGGCTGTCGTACTCGAGGAAGGGACCGTCGACCGTGACGACCGCGTGACCCTCGTACGGCTTGAGATCGTGTCCGGTGACCGTAACCCATACCGTGTCGGCGAGGATGGGGTTGATGCAGAGCGATACCTGGCCGCTCAGGTTGGTCAGGCTCGTTTCGTAGACCTCGCCATCCGCGTAGGCGCAGACAAGGACCTTGTCGAGCGGCGTTCCGCCGGATTCGACAGTGACTACGAAGGTGCTCGATCCGGCCGGCACCGTCGAGGAGTGTGTGACGTCGGGCGTTGTCGGGAAGGCGGTCCAGATGCAGAGCTCCGGATCTCCCTGCACGCTCCACCCCTCGTACTCGTACTCGTCGCCGTACGTCGTATAGACGTAGGACTTGCCGTGCGCGAGGGCTTCTCCAGCCGTGTGCATCTTGAGATTGAAGATGGCTGTGTAGAAGTTCCTGTTGACGACGCTTCTCAAGTGAGCGCCTCCGCAAACGATGCGACTCGTAGACACGAAGGCAACCGCGCCCTCCGGATCAGCTATCGTGCCCGCACGCATCCAGGTCTCACACGGATAGCCGTCCGAGGAGTAGCTGCCCGTGCCGCAGGTCGCAGACATCACGACCGGCAGCCTGTAGCCCGGATTCGTCTGGTTGGGGTTGACATCGAACGGTGACCACCAGTTCGAGACACCCTGGCCTCTGTAGTTGACGAACACGCGCCCCGCGTCAACTGAGGCGTGGACATCGTTCTTGTCATCGCCGTGCTTTCGGAAGAGCGTGTCGATGACGGCGAAACCGGCGTTGTCCATGAGGTCGTACGCATGCCACGTGTCTTCGTAGTAGATGGCGTCGGAGCTGTCGTAGTCGTCGCGGACAATCAGGCAAGCGCTCTTGAACCAAAACTGGTCGGCCATGTACGGAGTCCGCTCGTAGCCGAGCGTCTTCGCCACGATAAGATCCGCCTCTGTCGTGGTGTCGCAGGAGAGGCGCCCCCAGAACACGTCGATCAGCGGGTCGCTTCCGGCGAGCTGGCAATAGCCGTCATCCGAGCCGCTCGACGATGGGTGGACGGGCAGATACTCGGTGTCACCGACGAAGAGAATGTAGTCCGGTGGGACGTCCCAGTTGTCGTATGCGTTTGTGATGTACGTGTCGATGTTGGTTGAACTCGATCCGATCACCGAGAGCTTCGCTATCTCGACTTCCATGCCGCGCCTGTGCTTCCATTCGGCGAGCGGCAGGATACTGTCATAGTAGTTGTCGTGCGTGATGATCAGGTACTTGCCTCGCTCATCGCTCTCGTAGCGCGTCTTCACGAAGTCGAAGTTGGCGATCGTCTCCTCGTAGAGAGGGCGAAATGCAGCAGATGTCGGCCTGTTGCGTGTCTTGAGGTTGATCCTCCCGGCCGTGCCGTAGTCGAGTTCAACCACGAGCCGCTTCACGTACCGAAGCTCTCCGGCGGAGGCGTTGTACGCGAGTGGGTATACCCTGATGGGCACGACGCGGTAGTCTCTCAGTATTGCCGGGTCACCAATCAGAACGGAACTCTCCGGACTGAAGGAGTCGCCGTTGTAGGCGGTCTCATTGTAGGAGAGCGGGTCGCTCTCGGGGCGGCCGGTCGGCTGTACGGGGAGGAGCTCCGAGCAGAGCATCGTGCCGTACTGCTCTTCGATGATCCTGAGCTCAACACCCGAGGTGGGGGGGATCGCGATAAGCGTTGCCGCGACGGCAAGAGTCGGGAACCCGGGGTCTCCCCAAGCGCTCGCGCCCTCAACGGCCGCCAGATCAAAAGAGCGCTCATCGAGCACGATGGATTTGATCTCCGGCATCGGTACTTCGATCTCGATGAGAGTGTGTGATGCATCGGACTCGATAACATTGAATGTGACGGCTGCTGCCGGTATCGCAAGCGCCGCGACTGCAAAGATCGTCGCAAGCATGGCAACACCGCCTATTGTGGCGCTCCACAAACGCACTCCACGCATCGTTCCCTCCTTGGGGGTGATTGCTGCGCGCGGTTTCTACTGATTATCCACTTGTGTTCTTCCAGAGTGAGCACACAAATATCCGGGACGCCCGAACTTCCGCCAAGCTAACGGATTCGGGCGTATTTCCCACGTGGATACTATTTTAGCACACTTTTTCGAGTTTGTCTATGGGGATAGGGGAGCCAAGTCTTTGTAGCAGCGAAAGCCGGTCGTGTCGGTACGATAGAGGGGGCAGAGGTCCCTTGTGGCATCCTCGAGATTCGCCATGTCCGTAGCCCAACTGCCACCTCTTATGGGACGGGTCGCGCATGAGAACGTGCCGTAGTTGATCACGGCGACCACGTCGCTGCACCATTCCCAGGCATTGCCCAAGACATCGACTAACCCGAGCGGGCTGTCACCCAGAGGGCTGTAGCTTCCGACGGGTGCAGCGAATTCCGAGCCGTCGGACCGGAAGCCCGAGTGTTCGTAGCCCTTGTAGCCGAACTTGACGTTCGCGAACGGGTAGTCAGGAGCACCCTCCGCGGGCATGCGCTCGTCTCCCCAGGGGTACGCGGCCTCGTAGAGCCCTGCCGCCTCAAGGTACTCACTGGAAGACGGGAGACGACATCCTGCCCACTTGCAGTAGGCGTACGCCTCGAACCACGATGCCCCCAGCATCGGAGATGTGGCGTGGTTGGAAAAAGGGTCGGATGACCACGGGGGATCCGCTTTCAGATCCCAGTGCCGTGGGGCCTGCCACTGGAATTTCCCGGCGTAGTTCCAGCCTGTTTCCACGATCTCCAGCGAGCCGTCGTCTATGATCCAGTACTCCATCATCTCGTAGCCGTCTGTCCTGACGAACGCCGCGAATTCCTCGTTCGTCAGTTCAAAACGGCTGACCAGGAAATCCGGCCCCGTCGTCGAGTGGACCTCTATCATCTCACCACCGTAGCCTTTTCCATCGTACGCGAGGATGCGCGGCACGAAGCTGCCGGAGGAACTGCCTGGAACGGCCGAAAGCGGCAGATGGATCGCCTTTTCGGAACCGCACGCCACGCTTCGTCCGATGTCTCCGGACACGCCGGGAGCGTCCGGCTCGACTCTGAGATCTGTCCCGGCGATCCTGAGCACGATGTCGACGGTCTCATTGTCCGGGTCCATGACGTCGTAGGAGACAACCAGTTCGTCTCCTACGAGTTCAACCGTGACGTTCGTTATCACAGGCACGATGTTGGCGCTCGCGGGTGCTGCCATGAGAAACGCAGTGACGACCAGGTGCAAGAAGAGCTTCACGGTTCCTCCGTCAGAATGGCTCGGGCCCTATCGCGGCTCCGAGCTGAATCGCGTTTATGAGAAGGCCGAGCAGGAAGGGAAGGGCAAGGTAGACTACGGCCATGATGATCGTGGCGCGTCTTCCGAGCACCGCGTTCAGAAGCGGCAGCGATCCCGCGCAGATGCCTGTGCTGGCAAGTGAGAATGTGATGGCGTGTCCCATTGAGAGACCCATCCCGACAAGTGGCCCCACAAGGAGGATCTCCTCACCCGCGCACATGTTGATTGGCACGCCGACGACGGCGGCTGCGGCAAGGGAGAACACGCCGGATTTGACGATGGTGCCGACGTAGTCAGCAGGGACGGCAGCTACGACCAGGGAACCGAGGACGATGCCGTAGAGGACGTAGGCGATGAGCGATGTGAACATGTTGCGGCCCGCCGCGAGCACTGAACCACCGTGGTCGCCGGCCCCAACCGCCGAGGCTGTCCCTGCCCCGACCGCACAGGATCCCGACGCACCGCCGGGTACGTGCCCCGCAGGGGAGGTCAAGAGAAACGGGCGAACGACAAATGCGATCACAATGGCGATGATGAACGAAGTCACGATTCTCACCAGCACGTAGCCGCCGCCGAGTATCTCGATGCCGAGAAGAATGATGATGGGGCTCAGAAGAGGTGCAGTTGCCAGGAAGATCAATCCATCGCGGGGGCCGGTGCCTCCGCGATCTATGATTGTCTTGGCGAGCGGGATGACGCCGCACGAACAAACAGGGAGTACCGCCGCGAGAGCGAATGAACCGAAAATCCCACGCACCTTGATGTGATGGGATTTCACGATCAGGAGGCCGGAGAGGAGAGAGGCCACAATGAACAGGGGGATGACGGTGGCCGCGTAGTACCAGCACGCAAGCAGGAAGGCCCCGGCGAACTCACTTGGAGAGATGGCCTCGCCCTGCGCCACGGTACCGATGGGGCAGATCGAGCAGAAGGCGAAGAGGCCGGTTCTGAGCCTTGGGAACAGAGCAGGTGCGATGAGAAGAGTGGACAGCACGAACACGAGGATCGTCGCTGCCCGCAACACCGTCGGTGTGACCGCGGGAGCCCGGAGGAGCCTGCGGCCATGAAGCCGCGCGCGTCGGTCAAAGAAAGCCAGAACCGTGAGTGCCAGTATCCCTGCGCCGAGAAACGTCTGTAACACTGCTTGCTCCTTGATGTCCTGGTTCTGCAGTCGGATCCGTGACCAGCAAGTTTAGGGAATCGAGACCGGTTTGGCAAGGGGGATAGAAATGCACGCAGGGGCAATTTGAGCTTAACAACCAGAGAGCGGGTGTACATACGAGATATAGACGGCACACATGTGATGTGGAGGCCGCTGGGGGTCGCGATGGTGGGAGGACTGCTTGTCTCGACAGTAGTGACACTGGTTCTCGTGCCGACCATCTACGGACTCATAGAGGGGCGGGTCGAGCGCAGACAGGAAGTGGCACTGTGAAGCTGGCTTTCATGACCTACTACATCGGCATGCACAGCGGAGTGCGGGAACTCCTGGAGCAGTGTGATATCACAAGCTTTACGCATTGGGCGGAAGTGACCGGAAGGTTGAGCTGCGGGGAACCGCGTGAGGGAACCGACGTGTGGCCGGGATACAACACGACGCGAGTGAGGGCAAGTAGGCGGCTTCTCTATGACAATCCCGATCTTCCAGAAACGACATTGCCTTGCAGACGGAAAAGTGCTATTGTCAAGGTAGTGCATTTTATACGATCCACCATACTGGTGGAACAACAGAAAACGCTCCGCTCTCCGACGGGATGAGGGGCCAACACCGACAGGAGGTTCAACTACGCGCAAAGCTCTCGTATGAAATACCGCAATCGACGCGATTCGGCATGCCGGCCGAATCGCTGCAGATGATCCGCTCCCCGGGAGGGGAGGGGCGAGTAGCCAACACCAACAGGAGGTCCAACAATGCGCAAGGCACTCGTAATCCTGGCCATCGTCGCTCTTGCCGGCGTCGCTTCCGCCCAGGACCTGGTCATCGCCGAGTTCATGTACAAGGACAACAATGGCGGTGGTGATTGGATCGAGCTGTACAACAGAGGCACTGTTCCGATCGATCTGACGGGCATGCACATGGTCGACGGCGATCCGGGTGTTCCCCATGAGACTCACCCCCACTGTGTTTTGGTCGGTACGATCAATCCCGGTGATGTCTTGGTCGTGGTCGCCGATTTCAGTGATTTCGCGGCCGTGTATCCCACTGTGACGAATCTGAACGCTAACGATTTCGATCCCGAGGGACTGGGCTTCGGTCTGGGCGGCGGCGGTGACACGATCTTCATCCTGGATGAGTTCGATGTCGTGCTCTTCGAGATGACGTACGATGACAATGACCCCTGGCCGACAGAGCCCGACGGAGACGGTCCATCCCTGCTGCTGGCCAATCTGGATTGTGCCGACTTCAGTGATGCGGGCTGCTGGATAGCCGGCGTAGATGGCGGCAACCCCGGCGTGCTGGATGAGACCCCCGTCGAGGAGTCCACTTGGGGTCAGGTCAAGAGCCTGTACCGGTAGTTTTTCCCGACGACCAGGGGGGTGCCTGCCGGCACTCCCCCGGGTCGCCTCGCAAGAGGGAACATCCCCGACGAGATCACCGAGATCACCGTACCGTGCGCCACTATCACCGTAGGTCCGCCAAACAAGAAGAGGTGAAATGATGAGATGTGGTAAGAGCATCTTCGGTCTGATGACGCTGGCCGTCGTCCTGGCGGCGACGCCGGTCCTGGCCGACGTGGTGATCAACGAGATCATGTACAACTCTTCCTTCGATCCGGACGTGGAGTTTATCGAGCTCTACAACACGGGGCCGGCATCCGTGAATCTCTTCGATTGGTACTTGCTCGACAGCGATCCGGGTCATCCGAAGTGTTACCTGGAAGGTATACTCGGCGTGGACGAGTACCTCGTCATCGCGGCGGACAACACGATCTTTACGGCCCAGTACCCGGGTGTGACCAACTACAACGCGAACGACTTCGATCCCGGCGGACTGGGCTTTGGCCTGGGCAACGGCGGCGATCAAGTCAATCTCTTCGACGACGACGATATCCTACGCGACTTCGTGGAGTACGACGACGCCGGCCCCTGGCCAACCTCGCCGGATGGCGATGGACCGTCCCTGGAACTGATCAACCCGCTGATGGACAATGAGCCGCCTTCGAGCTGGGATCCCAGCGTGCCGGTGGGTGGCACCCCGGGTGTTGTGAACAGCACTTTCACGACCAATGCGGCCCCCATCTGCAATGACGGCGGGCGCGACATTCGTCTTCCGACGGCGGCCGACAACGTGACCGTCACCGTCACCGCCTTTGACGAGGAAGGCCTCGACACGGTCGAGCTGCTCGTGGATCTGGGTGGCGGCTACGTTTCGCAACCGATGTTCGATGATGGCGCCCACGGCGACGGCGCCCCCGCGGACTCCGTCTACGGCGCCGTGATCCCGGCCCAGGCGAACGGCACTCTGGTCAAGTACTACGCGCTGGCGACCGACGATATTGCGCAGACGAACATGTGGCCCGGCGACGCGCCCACCGAGTACCGCGCCTACACCGTCGGCCACGAGCGCCCGCTGCTGGTCATTAACGAGATCATCGCGAGCAACAGCACCGGCATCACTGACGAGATGGGCGAGTTCGAGGACTGGATCGAGATCTACAATCCGGGTACAGAGACGGTCAGCCTGAGCGGCATGTTCCTGACCGACAACTTCGACGATCGGCACGAGTGGGAGATCCCCGCCGGGTACTCCCTCGCGCCGGGGGAATTCCTCGTGGTCTGGGCCGACAACGATCCTGGCGACGGCCCCCTGCACGCCTCATTCAAGCTGTCGAGCGGCGGTGAGGAGGTCGGTCTCTACGACACCGAGGATCTGGGCAACGCCAAGATCCACGGTTTCAAGTACGGATTGGTGGCTGCCGACATCGCCATCGGTTTTCTGCCCGATCTGGGCAGCGGCAGAGATGCCCATTTCTCCTTTGGCTATTCGCCCGAGTACCTGTCGACTCCCACGCCGGGTTCCAGCAATGGCGCGTCGGCCCTCTACTCGGACGTTTGCATCAACGAGTTTCTCAGCACGAGCATTGGTGGCGGGGTCGATGATTGGGTGGAGCTTTACAACCGCGGCACGTCGACGGTCGACATAGGTGGCATGTTCTTGTCAGACAACCGCAGCGAGAACCTCAAGTACATGATCCCCGGAGGGACGTTCCTCGCCGCAGGTGACTTCCTGGTCTTCGACGAGTTGACTCTCGGCTTCAGCTTCTCATCATCCGGGGAAGTGATCATGTTCACTGCCGCCGACAGCACGAGCGGGCTGGATTTCTACGACTTCGCAGAACAGACGGCCGACGTGAGCGAGGGCCGGCTCCCGGACGGTGAGAGCTTCTGGTTCAGCATGATGAACCCAACGCCGGGTGAGGCCAACGAAGGCCCGACGGATGTCGAGGACGAGACACCCGACACAGCTCTGTCCGCGCTCTATGGCGTACGTGTTGTTCCGAATCCCTTCAATCCACGGACGGAAATCCACTTCTCGCTCAGGCAGGCCGACGACGTCACGGTCAGCGTCTACGACGTGGCCGGACATCTGGTGCGCACCCTGCACAGGGGGCTTCTGTCGAGCGGTGAGCACGCGGTGCGCTGGGACGGCAGCGACGACAGAGGACGCGGGCTGGCCAGCGGCGTCTACTTCGCGCGCATCGCGACCACATTAGGAATGTCGGAGCAGAAAATGCTGCTCTTGAAGTAGCAGCACCACAATCGAGGTTGAAAAAAGGTGGACAGGGCCGGTTCCGTGACGGGGCCAGGTCAAGAGTGTGAAGGGGAGCGCATGCGAGCGCTCCCCTTCGCCGGAATTGGTGGGCGACGGGCCATTGCCGGCTACGGCCGCTTGACAATTGGAGCCCTGCGGTGCTAGCGTGCGGCCAATGCGTGCAGACACGTGCTTGATATCACGATTCTCAACCAAGGAGATTCCCCATGGAGAAGGTGAAGATTCCGCGTCTGGTTCTGGTTGTGGTTATCACCGTCATGCTGCTGTCGAGCGCGGGGGTCCATGCCAAGCTCACGGAACTGGATGCCGCCAGCAAGGATGGAATCCTGGTCTTCACATCCGACGACGGCGAGTTCATGTGGTGGGTGGATTCGCGCATCTATCTGGACACGGCCTTCTACATCGAGGACAAGAACTCGCTCGGCGACGGCGTTCAGCTGCGCCGCGCCCGCATGGCGTGGAAGGCGATCCTCTGGGAAGACTGGTACGCGGAGATCGACACGGACTTCGATGAGGAAGCCGTCGAGATCAAGGATGCGTACCTTCGCTTCGACAACGTCTTCAATAGGCAGGGCTATGTGCGGTTCGGCAACTTCCGTGCGCCGTTCGGTCTCGAGGAGAACACCACCAGCCGGTACATCATGTTCATGGAGCGCAGCCAGGGTACGGATCCTCTCACGATCGGCCGTCGCATGGGGTTGGAGGTCGCCAAGTGGAGCGATCTCTATCGCATCGCGGTCGGCGCTTGCGGACCGGACGTCACGGTTTGGGAAACCACCGATGATGACATGAACCTGAATCTCGTGGGCCGCTTCACGACAGTCCCGATCAACGAGGAAGGCCGTGTGCTGCATCTGGGCGCCGCGTACGCTTGGCGCCATCCGACGTTCGAGGCTCTCGACGGCACCGGCGGCGAGATCCGGTTTCGTACTCGCAATGAGACACACGTCACCGACTACAAGTACCTGAACACCGGTTACATCCAGGCTGTGGATGACTTCGAGCAGTACGGTGGGGAGCTTGCCTTCGTTCTGAATCGTCTGATGGTTCAGGGCGAGTACATAACCACGAATGTGACAAGAGTCGATGGTCTGGAGGACCTGAACTTCGCGGGCGGCTATCTCTTCGCAAGCTACTTCCTTACCAACGACACGCATCCCTACGACCACACCAGCGGCGAGTTCGGCAGGATCAAACCCGGCAGCAGAATGGGCGCCCTGGAGCTGGCGCTTCGCTACAGCATGTCCGACCTGTCAGACAAGGACGTGCTCGGCGGCGAGTCCACCACCTTGACGGCGGGCCTCACCTGGTATGCCAACCCGAATGTAAAGATCTACGCGAACTACACGATGGTGAACAATGACATGAACGCCACCGACGGCGGCAGCCTCGTGGGCGACGATGACTACGGCGTTCTCCAGGCGCGCGTCATGGTCGCCTTCTAGCAACGTTCGATGCAAGTGACAACGGAAAGCGAGGACGAGATGGTGAGGAAAATGAAGGTGTCGGCGGCGCTACTCGCCTGTCTGCTCTTCAGTCTTTCGGCCTGCGACATGGATCTGCCTACGGACCCCGATCCGCAGGCCAGTTTCGGCGACGTGCTGATCAACGAACTACTGGCGTCCAACGACACCGTGAATCAGGACCCTGATCACGGCGACTTCGCCGATTGGGTGGAACTCTACAACAAGGGCACGACTCGGGAGGACATCGGCGGTTGGATCATATCCGATACCGGCGCCTCTTGGACGATTCCCGCCGGCACGACCGTTCCCGCGGGCGGCTATCTCCTGATCTGGTGTGACGACCTGGACGAAGTGGGAGTGGGGCTGCACGCGAACTTCAAGCTGGGAGCGAGTGGCGACGCCGTCACCCTGAAGGACGGTTCCGGGCAGTACAGAGACGGGTATGAATTCGGTGCGCAGACGACCGACATCTCCATCGGCCGCAGTCCTGACGGCACTGACAACTGGGTCACCATGGACCCGCCGACCCCCGGCGCCGCGAACGCGGCTTCTGTTTCCTACGGCCTGTTCATCAACGAGTTCCTGGCGTCGAACGATGCAATCAACCAGGATCCCGATTATGCTGATTTCTCGGATTGGATTGAGCTTTACAACGAGACGACCGGGGACATCGACATCGGCGATTGGACCATGACCGACGATCTGACAGATCCGGTCAAGTGGACCGTTCCGAGCGGCACGACGGTGCCTGCGGGCGGCTACCTCCTGATCTGGGCGGACGGTCTCGATGACGTCGGACTGGGGATCCACGCGGGCTTCAAGCTGAGTGCCAGCGGCGAGCAGGTTGGTCTCTACGACCAGAGTTCCGTGCCCGTGGACACCCTGACCTACGGCGAACAGACCACGGACGTTTCCTACGGTCGCCTGCCCGACGGCAGCGACACGTGGGCGACCTTCGGCACGCCGACGCCCGGTGCGTCCAACAACTAGCAACCGCGGCTTGTGCCGCGCGGCATTGTTGCTCAGCCTCTTGTTCCTGCTCGGGCCGGTCACAGGCTGCGACCGACAGGGCGTGGTCACGCCGACTGCCGAGTTGCTGGAACTCGGTAGCTATGGTGTTGCGATGCCCGAACCGTCGGGGCTGAGCCTCGCCGGGGACGGCGTGAGTCTCTATGCGGTCAGCGACGCCACCAATCATGTGTATGAGCTGGGTATGAACGGCGCCGTGCTCGCCACACTCGACTACACCGGAGTGGATCTCGAAGGTGTGGCCTTCGATGCTTCGGACAACACCCTGATGGTGGTCGAGGAGGGATCGCGCGAGATAGTCAGGCTCTCGACCAGTGGTGAGGAGCTGTCGCGGCACGCGGTGGACGTCCCGGGTACGGAGACCAATAGTGGTCTGGAAGGGATTGCGATTCGCGACGCGGACCACACCGTCTTCGTCGTGAACGAGAAGAACCCGGCATTGCTCTTTCGGCTCAACGCCGATTTCACAGTCGCGAGCGAGCACAATCTGGGCGCCGGAATTGACTACTCCGGGATCTGCCATGATGCGAGCACCGGCTTGATGTGGGTCGTAAGCGACCAGGCCAAGGTACTGTTCACCTGGGATCCCGAGAGCGGTGTCGGTGATGTCTTTGATCTGCCCGTCAACAAGCCGGAAGGCGTGGCGATAGGCCTCGATGGCAGGATCTACATCGTGTCCGATGCCGATGACAGGCTCTACGTGTTCGAGGTTGCCAACTGATCGTGGCGAGAACGCAGGGGAGAGGGACATGAACAAGATCATACCCCGCTGGGAATACCGAATCTTCGCCGAGGACCTTGGTGAGGTCGACAGCAATGTCAGGACTCACGAATGCACGCGCGTGCTCGAAAGCGCCGAGGACTACATCATATGCCGCTCAAGCGGCAACAACGTGAAGATCCGCGACGGATTGCTGGATATCAAACAGCTGGAGGACACGAACAACGACACCCTCGAGCAGTGGCTGCCGGTGTTGAAAGTCGGCTTTCCCTGTCCCGCGGATGACGCCGCCAGGATCTTCCTGGCCTTCGGGTTGAAGAGTCCCGAGATGGCGCGCGACGAATATGCCTATGACCAGTTCATCAACGAGGTAGTCGGCGGCGCCGACGAGTTGGCCGTGGTGAAGGTGACGAAGAAGCGTCACGGTTTCATGATCCGCGATACAATCGTCGAGGTGGCCGACGTCACCTTCAACGGCGTGGCCCAGAAGACTGCCGCCGTAGAGCACATCGACCCCTCGCTGGTCATGGAGGTTGTGCGGGAACTCGGCCTCGACGCCTTCACCAACGTCAACTACATCAAGGCCATGAAGAAGGCCGTCGGCATGGAGGGCGCGTGATGGGAACTCATGCGGTCATTGACATCGGCACGAACTCCCTCAAGATGCATGTGGGGGCGGTGAGCGATGGGCGGACCAACGTGCTCGGCGACTTCACCGAGGTCACGCGTCTCGGCGAGGGGCTGCACGAGACCGGTGAGCTTGGCGCCGAGGCCATTCTGCGCAACGTGGAAGCCATCGCCGCTCTCCAGGCCAAGGCCTCCGAGCTTGGTGCTGCGACGATCGTGGCCGTCGGCACCATGGCTCTGCGCTCGGCGAGCAATGCGCATGTCTTCACCGACGCCGTGCGCGAACGCTGCGGACTGGATGTGGAAGTGGTGCCCGGCGAGGAGGAAGCGAGGCTCTCGTATCTGGCGGTACTCTCCGGTCTGGGGACGGGAAAGGGCAGTGTGGTTGTCTTCGACACCGGTGGAGGCAGCACCGAGTTCATTTTCGGGGAGGGCGAGAGAATCGTCGAGCGTTTCAGTCTGGACGTGGGTTCGCGCCGTCCCACTGAGGAATTCTGCAAGTCGGATCCCGTGACGCGCGATGAGTTGGCGGCCATGGTTGCTCATCTCGAAGGGGAGTTCGATCGCCTGGAGACGGGAGTGGATGTGCTGGTCGGCATGGGGGGCACGGTCACGAGTATGGGCGCCGTCCACCACATGATGAAGGTCTACGACCCGGACGTGATCCAGGGTTCCACGCTCGCACTCGGCGAGGTCGAGCGGCAGATGGAGATGTACCGTGTTCGGACTGTCGAGGAACGACGAGAGACGGTTGGGTTGATGCCGAAGCGGGCGGACGTGATCCTGGCCGGCGCCGCCATTGTGATGACGGTGATGCGCAAGCTTGGCGCCACCGAGTTGACCATCAGCGATCGAGGCCTGCGACACGGCCTGTTCTATGATCGCTTCGTGAAGGGCAGGGAAACGACGTGAGAATGAGGCTGACAACCCGGCTCCTCGGATTGCCCGCGCTTGTGGCTGCGGCTCTCGCGCTCGCACCGCCGCCGACCACACATGCGGCCTATCCCGATAGGCCGATTGCCATCATCGTGCACGCCAAGCCCGGCGGCGCCATCGACCTGACCGCGCGCCTCGTGGCCAAGGTGGCCCGCAAGTACACCGATGTCCCAATGGTGATCGAGAACCGCTACGGCGGCTCGGGCGCCGTGGCTATGCGCGCCGTGCTTGGCAACAAGGCTGACGGCTACACCGTGCTGGCCGCGCCGGCCACCTTTGTCTCCACGGTGCAGATCACCCGGAGCAATTTCGGCATGGACGATTTCCACTTCCTGGTCTGTCTGACAGAGGCGCCCGAGGCCCTGATTACCAACCGTCACAGCGACGTGGTTACCTTCGAGGACATTGTGGCCGATGCCCGCGCGAAGGGGGGGCGTCAGATCTGGGTGGGTCCCGGTGTGGGCAGCCTGGATCACCTGATGGCCGTCAAGACCTGGGATCAGGTGGGGATGACCGCGACGTGGGTTCCCTACGACGGAGGTGGTGAGGCTGTTGCGGCCCTGCTCGGCAGGCACGGAGTTGTCTACGTGGGCAATCCCGAGGATACCAAGGGACGGCCCGACCTTCACATCGCCGCGGTCTCGGCTCGGGAGCGCCTGGAGCGTTTCCCGGAGACGCCGACACTGCTCGAACTGGGCTACGATCTGCCCGACGAGATCATGTGGCGCGGCTTCGCCGTCAGGAAGGGCACGCCGCCGGAGGTGATCGCCTATCTGGACGATCTCCTGGGCAAGATCAGCCGGGACGAGGAGTGGCTCTCCTTTGTGGCGCTGAACTCGGCGAAGGCCGTCTTCTACCGGCACGATGAGTTCACAGCCCTGGTTGATCGCGGCAGCCGCGATTCAGTCAAGTATCTGCGCATGGCGAAGATACTGGCGTCGGACGAAGATCCAACCGGGCGGCGTATTCGCGTCCTTGGGTGGTTAATGATCCCCGTGACGGCCGTGATCATGGCCATCGTGCTCCGTGTGCGCCGACGACGTCCGACGGGAGTGGTCGTGGTTGCCGGTCTGTCCGCTGCGGTGGCGGCAATGTTCTTCGTGCTCGCCTGGGGCTTCCCGCCACCGACACAAGGGCAGAATGTGGGACCGGCGACGATTCCGCTGATATGGTCGGCGGTACTGGCCCTCTTCGCTGTCATGGAAATCCGCGCCGATCTCCACAACCACCGGAGCGTCGAGCACGGTCGCGTCAGGCTGGTACTGGGCATCATCCTGTTGATGGTGGTCTTTGTTGCCGTCCTGCCTCGCGTTGGGTTCTTCCCCGCGGCGGCAGTCCTGTTGCTGGGTGGTATCTACGCCATCGGCTACCGGCGCCACGTCATGGCGGCGGCGGTCGCGGTCATCATGCTCGCATTCTGCTACGTCGTGTTCATTCACATCCTGGGGCTGCCGCTACCTGCAGGCGCCTGGTTCCATTAGACGGAGAGATTCGATGGAGATCCTGCACAACCTGATGGAGGGCTTCGGTACGCTCGTGGGCGCCGGTCTGCCTGGCATCGCCTGGTGGGAACCCGGCATCGTTGTCGTGGCCGGTATCATCATCGGGATCTTTGTGGGCGTCATGCCGGGGTTGTCGGCATCCACTGGTGTGGCTCTGATGGTGCCGTTCACCTATGGTATGCATCCGCTGATCGCCCTGATCCTTCTGGTAGCCGTCTACACGGCTTCGGCGTACGGCGGCTGCATCACCGCCATTGCCATCAATACTCCCGGAACGCCCGCCGCGGTAGCCCTGGCCTTCGACGGCTACGCTCTGACAAAGCGCGGGGAGCCGGGGCGCGCATTGGGAACAGCCCTCATCGCCAACTGCACTGGCGGCACCCTGGGCGTTCTCATCCTCATCGCTTTCTCGGTGCCCTTGGCCAAGGCGGCGCTTGCGTTCGGACCGCCGGAGTACTTCGCCCTGGCAATTTTCGGCCTGACGATCGTGGTATCGATGGCTTCAAAGAACATGCTCAAGGGCGCCGTGAGTACACTGCTCGGTCTGCTCTTGATGACCATCGGCCTGGATCCCATCACCGGTTTCATGCGCTACACCTTCGACAGGCCCGAGTTGATCGACGGCATCGCCTTCATCCCTGCCCTGATCGGTCTCTTCGCTGTGGGGGAGGTCCTGCTGAATATCGAACGCATGGAGCAGGTGCAGACGACCCTGCAGACCTTCTCCAGCAAGATGCCGGGGCGCAGGGAGGTGCTGGCACTCAAGCGCAGTATTCTGCAGTCCTCTGTGCTCGGAACGATCATCGGCGTCGTACCTGGGGCGGGCGCGACCATCGCGGCCTTCATCGCTTACAATGAGGCGCGGCGTGTCAGCAGGAAGCCCGAGGAATTCGGCAAGGGCAGCCTGGAAGGGATCGCAGCCCCCGCGGCGGCAGCCGGCGGATCGGTGGGCGGGGCTCTCGTACCCCTGTTGACCCTGGGCATTCCCGGCAGTGCTGCTACGGCGGTTCTGATCGGCGCTCTGATGCTGCACGGTGTGACTCCGGGTCCCGAGCTCTTCGCCGGCAAGAACTCCTATCTGGTCTACGGTCTCTTTGCCAGCTTGGTCCTGGGTAACTTCGTGCTGCTGGTTCTCGGAGTCCTGGGCAACAGGCTGTGGGTGAGGATCATCTCAGCGCCCAAGGCACTACTCTACCCAGTGATTCTGATCATCGCGTTCGTGGGCAGCTTCGGCGTGGCCAATTCCCTCTTTGATGTGCTGATCTGCCTGATCTTCGGAATCCTCGGCTGGATCCTGCGACGCTACGGTTTCCCAACGGCGCCCCTGGTGCTGGCTCTGATCCTGGGCTACATGGCTGAGTCGAATTTCCGCCGCGCCCTGATCATGGGCGACCCCTCGATTTTCTTCACTCGCCCGGTCAGTGCCGTCATATTGGTGCTGGCCATCCTGTCCTTCGCGATGCCTCTCATCCGTCTCAGGGCCGCCAAGCGGCGAGAGCCGAGATCATGAGAGGGGGCGCAAGGACATCACTGTCCTCGCGGCGACGCCGGTCAGGTTTCAGCAAAGGAGCCCAAAGCCATGACGACTCTTTTCAAACAGACCAATGAGCTGACTACTCAGATAGACGATTTTCTGGACGCGATCAGCGAAGGAGCGTTAGTCTTCCAAAAGGGTGTGGCCGAGTATCTGGCCGGGGACATGGAGCGTTTCGAGGAGTGCTACAATGCCATCGGGGCTCTGGAGAACCGTGCCGACGATCTACGGAGGGCCATCGAAGGCCACCTGTACCGCTACTCCCTGATCCCCGAGTCGCGCGGGGACGTGCTGGATCTGCTCGAGACCATGGACGACGTCATCGATACAGCCAAGAATACCTTGAGTCTCTTCCTGGTCGAGCGTCCTGAGATGATACCGGAACTGGGGAAGGAGTGGCGTGACCTGGCCGACATCGCGACGCACACCTCGGAGGCCGTGGTCCTGGCTGCACGCGCCTTCTTTCGAGATCCCCGTAGCGTGAACGACCATTTGCACAAGGTCCACTTCCACGAGAAAGAAGGGGACAGGGTCGCCATGGACCTCAAGCGCAAGATCTTCGAGTCCGATGTGGATCTGGCCCGCAAGATCCACCTGCGCTACTTCGCCCTGAATATCGACCGCGTTTCCGACGCGGCCGAAGACGTGGCCGATCGGCTCGCCATCTACGCCATCAAGAGGACCGTATAGTGCTGCTGTTCTTCCTGTCGAGTGGCCTGTTCCTGGGCTGGTCCCTGGGCGCCAACGACGCCGCCAACGTTTTCGGGACCGCCGTTGGGACGCGCATGATGCGGTTCACGACAGCGGCCGTCATCTGCAGCGCGTTTGTTATCCTGGGTGCGGTGGTCGGCGGCGCGGGCGCCTCCCATACCCTCGGCAAGCTCGGTGTAGTCAACGCGCTCGGCGGTGCGTTCATGGTGGCTCTGTCGGCTGGCTTCACGGTCTACACGATGACGCGCATGTCGTTGCCCGTGTCCACGTCGCAGGCCATCGTGGGTTCGATCATCGGCTGGAATCTCTTCTCAGGCTCGCCGACCGATGCGTCGGCCCTCATCAAGATCGTCACGACCTGGGTGGCTTGCCCGCTCCTGGCCGCGGCGTTCGCCATGCTCTTCTACTCGGTGTTCATCAGGGTATCCCGCCGCTTCCCCGTCCATCTGCTCTGGGAAGACATGCTCATGCGGTGGGGGTTGATCCTGGTCGGCGCCTTTGGCTCGTACAGTCTCGGCGCCAACAACATTGCCAATGTGATGGGCGTCTTCGTGCCGGTAGCTCCGTTCAAGACACTGACTGTGCTCGGTCTTTTCACTCTCACGGGCACCCAGCAGCTCTTCCTGATCGGCGGCATTGCCATCTCGATCGGCATCTTCACCTATTCGCGGCGTGTGATGGAAACCGTGGGTGGCAGCCTGATGCGACTGACGCCCCAGATGGCGCTGATCGTGGTGCTGTCGCAGGCGGCAGTGCTCTACCTGTTTTCGAGTCAGCAACTGAGTGGCTGGCTGACGGGGCACGGCCTGCCGGCGATCCCATTGGTGCCGGTCTCGAGTTCGCAGGCGGTGATCGGAGCTGTGCTGGGTCTGGGCATCTTGAAGGGTGGACGGGGGGTTCGTTTCCGGGTGCTGGGTGAGATCGCTGCGGGTTGGGTGACCACGCCGGTCATCGCCTGTGCGATCACCTTCATCGCCCTGTTCTTCCTGCAGAACGTCTTTGCCATACAAGTGATGCGATAGATCATGATTCTCCTTCTACCTTGACCACGATATAGCACGTGTGATACTATCTTGATGCATGGCTCAGAGGGAGCCGTGAGGTGACACGATCTATTCGACGAGAGAATCGCGGATTCACAGGAATGCGGCGGCTCGCGCCGCCGACGCACCGAAAGGAGCGCGAGTCATGAAGAGATTGCTAGTGCTGCTGGTTCTTAGCGGGTTGGTTCTTACTCCGGCCAGCGGGACGAGTGCCGTGATCTACGTTCCTTCTGAGCAACCAACGATACAGGCCGGCGTCAACGCTGCAGCCGAGGGTGATACCGTCATTGTGGCGCCCGGCATCTACAGCGAGTCCGTGCTGTTGTACGGCGGTCCCATGACCCTTCGTTCGCAGGGTGGACCGGCGATAACGATCATCGACGCTCTCGCTTTCTCACAGGGATTTCTCGTCTACGGAACGGTCGGCGAGGGCACCATCCTCAGAGGTTTCACCGTGCAGAGTGGCACCACGGCCGGCGTGACCTGCATGAGCGGCACTGCGCCGACCATCGAGAACATGATACTCACCCAGAATTTCGGGCCCGGCATCCTCGCGTTCTCGGCGTCCCCGACGGTGAGCGACTGCATGTTCTACTCGAACTACGATTGTGGGGCGACGATCTGTGAAGGAAGCTCTACCTTCACAGGATGCGATTTCCACGGTGAGGGTGTGTTCATCGAGGGTGGAGCACAGGTTGGGTTGAAGGACTGCACGTTCGGTGGCTCAGGCAGTTACGTGGAGCGGGAGCTGCGAGGTCCAGCTGTCAAAGTAGAGGGCTCCGAGCTGACCGCTCAAGGGTGCACGTTCTCCGATTACAGCGGTCAGAGTGCTCTCTCACTCTACTCCACAGGTCCCATCATCATCGAAGACTGCGAGTTTCTCCGCAACTTCAACGACCTCGGGCCGGCCATCTACTGCGAGGGGAGTGGCTCAAACGACACTCCCGTTGCTGTGACCAGGACCCTCTTCGAGGACAACTCATCCTGGGATAACGGGGGCGCCATCGTCCTTCGCTGGAGTGAGAGCGCGTCGTTCACAGACTGTACGTTCCGTTCGAATTCGACATCAGGTCTTGGCGGTGCTGTTTCAACGCACGATGTCGCAACCGTTTCGTACTCTGCTTGCGAGTTCTACGGAAATCATTGCGATGATGAGGGTGGTGCTGTGAGGGCGTACGGCCCGACAGCGTGCGAGCTCTTGATCGACCACTGTTTGTTCGTGGACAACTCCTGCGACGACAGAGGAGGGTCGATCCGCATCAGTGCCTGCACCGGTCTCATCTCAAACTGCACGATCTACGGTGGCAGTTCCACGTCTGAATGGGGAGCGATCCATTGTGGCGGCGAAGACCACGGCATCGTGCCCGATATCGTGGCGTGCATCATCACGGGTGGTGAAGGCTACGGCATCAGTGCCACTGGCAGTTTGTCGGTTCCACTCATCCTCTACTGTGACGTCTACGACATGTCCAGCGGCACATACGCCTCGCCGATCCCGGATGTCACCGGGTACTACGGGAACATCAGCGTCGACCCGTTGTTCTGCAATGCGATGTCGCACGATTTTCAACTGCACGATCTCTCGCCCTGCGCTACGGGTGGGCCGTCAGGCGGCTACATTGGGGCCTTTGACGTTGGATGCACCGGCACGGCCGTAGAGACCAAGAGCTGGGGCGCCATCAAGGCGATGTACCGGTAGTCGGACCTCCCGACAAGAAGCCCTCCTCGCCCATGTCTGGGTGAAGGAACTCTGAGTGGTGAGACGGGTGTTCCCCCGAAGGAGGCACAGTAGCCATTGAACTGAGCGATGATGCTCGCAAGCAGGCTCTGATTTCACAGGTGCTCGCAGGCTCGTTCTGTTCCCGCGGAAGAAGAAGTCGGCGGCTAGCGAACGCGGACGACCTTGCTGGTCCGGTTCTGCCCACCCGTATCAAGTCTGACAACATAGACGCCCGATGCCGTCTGGACCCCTGCATCATCCGTCCCATCCCAGTGTACCTCGTGGGGACCAGAGGTCACACGCCCGTCCACCAGGGTCTTGACGAGTCTGCCCGCTACGTCGTACACAGCGATCCGCGCGCGGTCTACATGAACCGCGATGTCGAAGCGTACGCTTGTGCTCTCAACAAAGGGATTGGGTGCGGCGGCGTAGAGCCGGATTGAGAGCTCGCCGCCTGTCGTTGCAGTGGCAGCTCCCGAACTCACGATCTCCTCGGAGCCGTCGACGATCGCTCGAAGCTCGTACCAGAAGGTCGTCCCCGGCCAGATGGTAGTATCCTCGTACGCTCCGGGGGAGATGGGCTCGATCGAGTCCGTGTTGATCCTGGCAAACGGCCCGTCAGGGTTTGTCGCCCGGTACACGTTGAACCCCTCGATTCCGAAGAGATAGGGAACCGTCCAGCGGAGCATCACCGCGCCCGATTCCACAGTGGCAGCGTAGAAGACACCCTCGACCGGAGAGAGCTCCGACGAGTACTTGATGGTCAGCACATCAAGATCGGTTCCGTCGTTCCAACTGTAGCCCGTGACGTACACGTTTGCGTCATCAACCGCAATCGCTGCGCCCCCATCCGTCTCGTTCGACGGGCCGTCGTATCTGACTACCCATTCCTGCGTACCGGTCGCGTCATACTTGACGGTCGCGCAGTCGTAGATCCACTCTCCGTAGCCGGTGTAGTAGTCGGTGCTGTTGCCGGTGACGTACGCATTTCCGGAGCTGTCGAGGACGATGTCCCGCGCGGAGTCGAGGGATCCGGCGGGCCCGCCGTACCTTGATAGCCAGATCTGATTCCCCTCCGCGTCGTACTTGATGGTCGCGTAGTCGTGGTCGTCCCACCCGTGGTTGTGGCTGCCTCCAGTCACGAAAACGCATCCCTCATTATCCAGAACGAGACCCCAGGCCAGGTCCCACTTGTTGCCCGGTCCGTTGTAGCGAGCCACCCACTTCTCATTGCCGTCCGGATCGTACTTGATGGTCGCGTAGTCATACTCCGAGGCGTCCGCCCAGCTGCGCCCCGTCACGTACACATTGCCCAGGTCGTCCACTGCAATGGCTTCGGCCTCGTCATCGCCATCGTCCGGACCATTGTATCGCGCCACCCATTCCTCGTGACCGTCCGGAGTGTACTTCACGGTCGCGAAGTCCTCTGCGGTTCCGTCACCCCAGCTGTGGCCGGTTACGTACACACTGCCGTCCGGGCCTACTGCGATGGCGGTGGCATGGTCGTTTCCAAGCACGGGTTCATTGCTGTACCTCGCAACCCAGAGCTCGTCTCCGTCCGAGTTGTATCGGATCGTGGCATAGTCGTAGTCGGTGTCGGTGCCCCCGTAGCTGCGACCGGTCACACAGACACTGCCATCGCCGGAGAGCGCAACAGCCTTTGCCTCGTCGCTTCTGCCACCGGGCCCATCGTATCTCGCTACCCACTTCTCATTGCCGCTCGCGTCGTACATGATCGTGGCGTAGTCCTCGAGCGTGCCAAGGCCCCAACTCTCGCCTGTCACGTACATGTTGCCGGCGCTGTCCAGGGCCATGCCCTTGGCGTAGTCGTGATAGCCGGCAGGTCCGTCATACCTGGTCAGCCACAGTTCGACACCGTCAGATCCGTAGGCGATCGTCACGTAGTCGCTGACAAAGCCACCGTGGGGGGTATTGCTGTTGCCGGAGACATAGACGTTGCCCAAGGCGTCCACACCGATGCTCCTTCCAGAATCCAGAAGGTGATCGGGACCGTCATATGTGGCGACCCACTCCTCGTACGGCTCCTGAGCTCCTGCCCACATGGACAGAAGCGACAATACGGTGACAACGATGAGCAATCTGGCAGTTCTCATCATCTCCTCCGTTGTGCAGGTGCACACGCGCGGGAACAGCCACGCTCTGGGGGGATAGCCACGATTTTATGTGCGAGTCCGATGAATGATGAGCACAAGTGGAAGGCAAGCCAACTATACTAGAGGCTGTGTGCGAAGTCAAGGTGAGATCGCGCCATGTTCCATACCGCTGCCCGTGCCGACAGAAGGGTCGGCCGAGCGTCTGAGCGTCCGGTCCCTACTCCGGGTAGCTCTCGAACAGCTCTCCCCATGGGCTCTCTCGCTTCCATTTCTCCACTACGGGGACGCCCTTCGTCGGGTACCAGAACTTGTCGTGGTAGAACTCGCTCGCAAAGATGAAGATCTTGACGATGGGTGTCTGGAAGAGGAGCTTCTGGAATATCCTGAGCGGCGAGCGCCAGAGCAACATGCCGGCGCCGGTCCCCAGGTTCACGCCTACCTTGAAGCCCCACCGCTCATCGGCCAGCTCTGGATCACCGACTATCTCGATCTGCCGTGGGTCTCCCTGTCCGAGGCCGCGCTCAGTGGCGTGGGCAATGTAGCGCATCTCCATTGGATTGAAGCCCATCATCTGTGCCGCAACCGCGTCGATGGCCACCTGATCGTCCGATGCCAGGATCACATCCTTCTGGTGGGGGATGAGTGTCCGCGGCCCGGGGCCGCTCCCGGCGGTGGTGCCGTCCATCGTGCAGAACAGACCCGTGTGGATCTCCTTCTGGACGGCGAGAAGATCGACGATCGTGTCGTGGATCCACGTGTGTGTCATGTGACGGTTCACATTCAGTAGACCGCCGAAGGCGTTCTTGAGGGCTCCGGTCGTCACGGTGTAGCTGTGCGTCTTGACGGTCGGCAGATGGACGATGTTCTTCCCGAAGAAGTAGTCCGGGAGGTAGATGCCGTCGGGGAAGATCTTGTTGAGCACCGCCATCTCGGCCTTGGGCTCGTACTTGATCCACGTCATGTCTTCCGGCTTGAAGTTGTACTTCTTTGGGACTCCGTACTTCTCAAGGACGGGACCGAACTTGTTGTAGCGGTCTCCAAGATCCGCGATGGTGACAACCGTCTTGTTGTGTACATCGACCAGATCGTCGAATCCGGCGTCCTTGAGGCCCAGGATCGTCCCCTCGAGCTGCCACGGGGTCGTGTTGGAGCCCGGATACATGAGGTGCCAGCTGATGTTGTCCTTGATGATCGTGGTGGCGGACTGGTCGAGGGCATCCCTGAGCCCAGCGAGTTCACAGAGCCTCTGGTAGTCCTCAAGCACCGTATCGGGCTTCGTCCGGAGTACTGCTACCTTCGACTTCGCCACATTACGCTCCCTTGTCGAGACTCGATGGCCGCCGGATCAGTGGCCATTAGCCGCCCGATCGGCGGCCATTCGCGCGAAAGCGGCCTGCCATCGGCACGCCGCCCTCCGCTGACTCTGGTGCCGAAGGGGGGACTCGAACCCCCACAGGGACTAGCCCCACTGCGCCCTGAACGCAGCGCGTCTACCAATTCCACCACTTCGGCAGGCTACACCTAGACACAAAGCTTAGTCTCACACACGGTCCCAGTCAACCAGAAAGGATTTCGATCGGGACTCGCAAGACCGACGTGACGTGTGAATCGGATAGAGGCGGCGGAGTCCGCTGTCGGGGATTCGCCGGTCGAGAAGCTGTTGGCGTTTCCGCCCCGCTATTGACACATCGTAAAACCTGTGCTATTGTAATAGAGTGCCTTTGTGACTTGGTCGGCAGGCGCCCGATACTTGGAGAGATCACGGGACCAGCGAGAATGGCGCGCATCCTGTTGTCACAGCAGCGTTGGTCTGGATGCTCTCCTTCCGACGTCGCCGGCCAGGAATCAGATGGTGGGGATCAGCCCGAACTTCAGGCGGGGAGGTGTCTCCCCGCCTGTCTCTTTGGGGTTCGCCGGTTGCCCACAAGGTGTTTCCCCCGTGTATGTGAATCACCCGAGTGGCTCCATCTCCCTCAATCCGCTTGCCCTTGCCGAACGTGCTCTGATAGCATCCCTTGGGAGATCTGAGGTACGCCTTCTGTGCGCAGCATGCGCGTGATGCGCAATTGGAGTTGCTCCAGTGGCTGATGGGGTGAAGATCATCGCGAAGAACAAGCGGGCACTCCACGACTATCATGTTGTGGACGTTCTCGAGGTGGGAATCGCTCTCAAGGGGACCGAGGTCAAGTCGGTTCGTCTTGGGAAGGTCCAGCTGGTGGACGGATTCGCCAGAATCGAAGATGGCGAGCTCTACCTCCACAGTGTCCACATCAGCCCATACGAACAAGGCAATCGCTCCAACGTTGATCCCCTGAGGAAGCGCAAACTCCTGGCTCACAAAGCACAGATCAGGAGGCTTCATCGGCAGGTCCGGGAGAAGGGCATGACTCTGATTCCCATCAACATATATCTTAAGCGTGGACGCGTGAAGGTGGAGATTGGTGTCTGCCGAGGGAAGCGCGTCTACGACAAACGTCGAGCACTGGCCGAGCGCGATGCAAAGCGTGACATCGCCAGAGCCGGCAAAGAACATAGGCTGTCAAGTGATGGCTAGGCGATTCGTGCGACATAGGATCTGGTTCATGCTGGGCGTACTCGTTCTGCTTCTGGGCCTCCTTCCGGGCTCGGTGCAGGCGGGAGCGATCCGTATCGTTTTCCCGGACGATGGGCGAAGCGAGCGGGTGGAGACAGCCGAGCGAGACGGCGTTACATACTTCAGCCTTGCCGATGTGGCTCGCGCCATCGGGGCAGCCAGACACTGGAATGCGCGAGCACGCAAGATGGTGCTGAGTGTCGGTGAACACAGGGTGACCGTCTCCGCGGACAACGCGTTCATCACAGTCGACCAGACCGTGATGAATGTTCACCATCCGGCGCGCATTGCCGACGGAGGGTTCTGGGTTCCCCCGGCGTTTCTCACGAGCATCGTGGCGAGGATAACCAACTCTGAGGTGACGTGGACGCCCGGTGATGATGGAGTATGGGTGACGCATCTGGGTGCAGCCGTTCTGAACGCTGTGGTCGAGGGGCAGGCTGAGGGAACAGCTGTTGTCATCGGACTCAATGACAGTGCCGAGTTCCGAGTCGAGAGCGTGCGGTCAGGACAGATCGATGTCTATATCAAAGGTGCGCGGATGCCGGATACGCTGGCGATCGAGCACGGTGCGGGCGTGGTATCGCAGGTGTTCTTCAGTAAGCTTCCGACAGGAGTTCTCGCGAGGATCTTGACCTCGAGAAGCGCCGGTACCTACTCGGCGGTGCTGAGAAGCCATCCGCATCGGATCGAAGTCCTTGTTCGCGGCGGGTCGATTGAGACTGCAGACAGGACCGCGTTCGTGCCGATGCCGGGTCTCAGGTCTGAGCAGGGCGTCGCCTCCGGAGCAACGGATCTTCCCGGCTACGACGGCATTGAGACGGTGATCATTGATCCGGGACACGGAGGTCGAGATCCGGGCGCCGTCGGTATCGGCGGCCTTCTCGAGAAGGACGTGGCGCTGGCGCTGGCCAATGAGCTTGCGAACATTCTGCGAGAGGACGGATTCTACGTCTTCATGACCAGAAGTGCTGATTCCTTCGTTCCTCTGGAGCGGCGCGCAGAGATCGCGAACATGGCTGCGGCCGACATCTTTGTGAGCATACAGTGCGGGGCGTACCATTCAGCGGTCGCTGCCGGACACTCGGTATCGTACTACGCGCTCCGCGACGATGCGGAGCCACACGTTGGCCGAAGCTCGCAGGTCGGACTCCGCTACATGAGATCAGGCGCGCCTCGTTCTGCAGCGGCTGGGTTCCAGTGGAAGCGCGTTCAGACCGCGTACTCGAGTAAGAGCAGAATGCTGGCGTCCGATATCGGCGAACGCTTGGACAGAGCTCTCGATGTGCCCGGGCGAGGCACGCGAGGACAGGAGCTGATCGTGCTGTCCGGCTGCGCCATGCCCGCGGTCGTGGTCGAGGTGGGCTTTATCACCAACGGGAATGAAGCCTCTCTTCTTGCGGATGAGAGCCACGTCCGGACTGTGGCCGGCGCCATCGCCAGGGGCATCACTGATTTCACACGAGATTAGACTTGGGAGGAACCGATGACCAGAATGCAACTGGTGATTCTCCTCGTAGTGGTTGTTGCCGCAGGGGTTGTGCTGTTCCTCGTGTCAGGCCGTGAGCCTGTTCCTGAGGTGGAGAGCACAGGCGTGATCGAAGAGAAGGTGGGTCCGGGTGTGCAGACGGTCAAGCTCGCGTTCGCTGACAGAGCCGCGAGTCGAATCGTGACTGAAGAGCGGGAGATAGTCGTCCCCGACGACAGACCGGGACGCGCGCGTCGCATCCTTGAGGAACTCGCTCGTGGACCGGAGAAACGAGGAGTGGCGACGATCCCACGGGGGACAAGAGTGATCTCGGTCGTCTTTGACGATGCCGGAGGAGCCTACGTCGACTTCAGTCGCGAACTCATTGACAACCACCCAGGTGGGTCAGCGGGGGAGATCTTCACAATCCGGTCTGTCGTTGCGACGCTGGTCAGGAACTTCCCCGAAGTCCGCAGTGTGAAATTTCTTGTCGAAGGCAGAGAGATCGAGACCATAGCCGGACACTACGACGCGAGCGAGTCGTTCCCAGTGGAGAACTACCGCTAGATGTTGGGAGGGAGAGACGTGAGCAGGGAACCGAGAGCCATAGGCGTCTTTGACTCAGGCATAGGGGGTCTTACCGTTGTTGCGGAGATCGCTCGGCAGCTCCCCAAAGAGAAGATAATCTATTTCGGAGACACGGCGCGACTGCCGTACGGTCCGAAGTCTACTGAGACGGTTATCCAGTTCGCCATCCAGGACTCGGAGTTTCTTCTTCGCCAAGACGTGAAGATGATCGTGATCGCATGCAACACGGCATCCGCCGCCGCTCTTGGCGAGCTCAGAGACCGATACGATGTTCCTATCATCGGTGTCATAGACCCGGGGGCGCTTGCGGCGGTATCCTCAACGCTGAACGGGAAGGTAGGAGTGATCGGGACAGAAGGAACCATTGCCAGTCACGCCTATCGCGAGAGCATCCAGCGACTCGACAGCGAGATAGAGATCACCGAGCAGAGCTGTCCGCTCTTCGTTCCGCTGGCGGAGGAGGGCTGGACCGATCGTGAGGTCACTCTCGTCGTGGCGCACGAGTATCTGGCTCCGCTCAGGGACGCCGGTGTTGATGTGGTCGTGCTTGGGTGTACGCACTACCCGATATTGAAGCAGACTATTCAGAAAGTACTCGGTCCCGCCGTCAGGCTCATAGACTCCGCCGAGGAGACGGCGCGAGACGTCGCACAGGTCCTGGCAGAGTTCGACATCGCGAACGACTCCGGTGGGGAACCAGCGCATGGGTTCTTCGTGAGTGATGTGCCGCACCGATTCAGGGAGCAGGCGGAGCGCTTCCTCGGCGCGGAGCTGCCGGATGTGAGTGTTGTTACCATAGATGAACTCATGGGCTGCGGCCGCTGAGGAACGAGGTTGTGACGTATGAAGCTTGTTCTTGCGACACGCAACGTGCACAAGATAGCGGAACTCTCCGCGATGCTGTCTGATCTCGACGTTGAGATTCTCTCGTTCCGCGACTTCCCGGATCTTCCCGAGGTAGTGGAGGACGGTGAGACTCTCGAAGACAACGCCATCAAGAAGGCGAGAGAGATATCCCTGGCGACCGGTCTTCCTGCGCTTGCCGACGATACCGGTCTCGAGGTCGCGGCTCTCGGCGGAGCTCCTGGTGTGATATCGGCTCGCTACGCCGGCGAGGTGTGTAGCTACGAAGACAACAACCGCAAGCTCCTCCATGAACTCGAAGGTGTTCCGGATGAGAAGCGCGGAGCGGCGTTTCGCTGCGTGGTGGCTCTTGCGACACCGAGCGGAGAAGTGACAACCGTCGAGGGACGAACCGACGGTGTCATCCTGCGGGAGCCGCGCGGTGACACCGGCTTCGGCTACGATCCCATTTTTTTGCCGAACGGACAGACACTCTCATACGCGGAGATGTCGCGGGACGAAAAGAACGCGCTGAGCCATCGTGGAAGGGCGCTTGAGAAGGCACGCGAGCTCATTACGCAGGCGACGTAGAGTGACTGGACATGTTCCGTAACACCCCTACAGCGCAACAGTTACACAATTCACATCTGCTCCGGCTCAAACGCTTGCGTGGGCATTCGGGCCGTGATAGAATTCCAATTCGGATTGTTCTGGCCGACTTGGCCTCCTCTTGGGGGTCAAGTCTTCAGGTGGCCGCGGGCCTCCCATTGGGCCGCGGCCACAAATACACAGTGGCTGAATCGTCCTGTGATCATCGGGAGATCGGCCGTGAACGACGGTGGACGCAGCTGTCGATTGCAGGGTGCGGCTCGTTGATGGGGTGAGGATGCAAGGTCGGTTTTTCGTCTCCGACTTGACAGGGTGCGCGTCGGTGGATATCATAAGTGTTTGTTGTTCGCCACCGGGGCGTGGCGCAGCCCGGTTAGCGCGCCTGCTTTGGGAGCAGGAAGTCGGAGGTTCGAATCCTCTCGCCCCGACCAAGTCGCGCCTGTAGCTCAGTTGGATAGAGCAACGGACTTCTAATCCGTAGGTCGCTGGTTCGAGTCCAGCCAGGCGTACCACAGAATGAAACGGTGGAAGTAGCTCAGTTGGTAGAGCCCTGGATTGTGGTTCCAGTGGTCGCGGGTTCAATCCCCGTCTTCCACCCCATACATAAGAGGCTTGGGTTTGTCCCCTCAGCAGAAAGACATCCCCTGGTCGGCAGCCCCTCAGGGGCATCGGGCGGAAGATGGTATGAGGCAGACCCCTTCTGGAGGATGGTGTCATGGCCGGTAGAGGAATCAACAAGGTCATTCTGATCGGGAATCTCGGTGGCGATCCCGAGCTTCGAAGTACACCGAGCGGCGCTCCTGTCGCGACGTTCACCCTGGCCACGAACGAATCGTGGACGGGCAAGGATGGCGTCAAGCAGGAGAGGACGGAATGGCATAGGATCGTCGCCTGGGGCAAGTTGGCGGAGATCTGCGGGCAGTACTTGACCAAGGGCCGTCAGGTCTACATCGAAGGTCGGCTCACCACGCGGTCTTGGGAAGACAAGCAGGGTGTGCAGAGGAAGACGACCGAGATCGTCGCCCGCGACATGCAGATGCTGGGTGGACGAGGAGATCAGGGTGGAGCCGGAGTGAGCGATTCCGGGACGCCCGAGTTCGTCGCTGCCTCAAGCACGAAGATCGAGGATGACGACCTGCCGTTCTAGACGACGGAGACGTAACATAGCGCGCCCTTAGCTCAATTAGGCAGAGCAACTGACTCTTAATCAGTAGGTTGAAGGTTCGATTCCTTCAGGGCGTACCAACGAGGCGGGGTCGGAGATCATTCCGGCCCCGCGCTTGCATGCAGGAGTTCAGGATACGGTGGGAGAGTTGTGCTCACCGCATACGGTGGCCGTGTTGACACTCAACAGGGGCTCCCTTAGACTCAAGATAGGATCGTAGCGTGTTTTCCCCGCGATGAGCGCTACAGGCGGGGTCTCGTGCTTTGCTCGACCGCGAGCGTACCCCGGAGGTTTCCCATAGCCGACAAGCCGCGAGTACTAGTGGTTGGACCCTTTCCGCCGACGACGGGGGGTGTTACCACCTTTATGCTCAATCTCATCGGTTCTTCGCAGAAGGAGGAGTGGGAGTTCGTTCGTCACTCCACCACTCGACCACTCAGGAAGCGAGCGATCAAGGGTGAGGTTACCTACGCCGGCTTTCTTGAGGGCGGAATCGTCCGCGGAGTGAAGAGCCTCGTGGTCACGGCTTGGCACGTTGTCGCGTACCCAGTTGTCCTGCTGCGCTCGGGAGCCCGGATCGTTCAGATCCAGTTTTCCGACTACTTTGCCTTCTGGGAGCCGTCGATCTACATGGCTATGACGCTGGCCATGGGCCGCGCGGTAGTCATTCGCTTTGGCGGGGTCTTCGACGGGTTCTACGAGGGGAGTTCCGTACGCACGCAGTCGCTCATAAGGCGCATACTGGATGCGGCCGGCGGCATTGTGGTTCAGTCCCAGCGTTCGTATGATTACTTCGCCCAGCTCACTGATCCGTCGAAACTCAGGATCATCCCTAATGCGGTACCACTGCCTCCTCCGCTGCCGGAGCGAGACGAGACCGTGAGTCCGGTCACGGCCGTCTTTCTCTGCAACATGGAGCCCGTCGGCAAGGGCATCGAGGAAGTGCTCTCCATGGCGCCAGGGCTCCGGGGGCGTGTCCGCATCCGATGTATCGCGACCCACGCCGGGGTGCGGCAGCGCATCACGGAGTTGGGTCTCGACGATGTCGTGGAACCGGTTGGGGTTCTGGATCGCGCGGCGCTCGATGTCGAATACCGGCGGGCGGACATGTTCCTCATCCCTTCGCACGGTGAGGGTTTCCCCAACTCCATGCTGGAGGCCATGGCGATGGCTCTGCCGATCATCGCCACGCCGGTTGGGGCCATCCCGGAGGTCATCGAGGAAGGCGTGAATGGACTCCTGGTTCCGATAGCCGACGCCGATGCATTGCTCAAGGCTACTCTAACGCTTGCCAATGATGCGGCTCTGCGCGGACGCATGGGGGTTGCCAACCGGCGGAAGGTAGCTGATGAGTATGAGCTGGACCGCAACTTCGAGCGCTTCGGCGAAGTGTGGCGGGACTGTCTGAAACGCAACGACAGGAAGACCCGATGAATGATCGAGTGGGGATATTCTGCAACAGAGAGGCTCGCTACAGTGACGAGCCCCCCTTTCATCCGCCCGAGTCCTTTCCCGAGATCGGCTTCGATGATTCAGTGGACCCGGCCAACGATGGCTATCGTGGCGTGCGTGAGTGCTTCCGACTCATGGGGCTGGACGCCGAGCGATTCGGGACGGCCCAGTGGAACCCGCTAGGCGAAGTAGTGCGTCCGGGCGATACGGTAATGCTCAAGCCCAACATGATAGCCGACTGTCAGGAAAAGAACGGCGCTTGGCACGGTCTCATCACCCACGGTTCGATCATTCGCGCAGTCGCAGATTATGTGGTTCTCGCCCTTCGGGGGGAGGGACGCATCATTCTGGCTGACGCTCCCCAGGAAGACTCGCTGATGAACCGTATGCGTGAGCGACTGGGCATCGACCAGCTGCAAGCGTTCTATAGGGAGCGCTGTGGAATAGAACTCACCTTCATCGATCTCAGAGACAAGCGTCGAGTTAAGCGTGATGGCGTCTATGTCGAAACGGTGGAACTCGATGGTGATCCGCGCGGCAATGCCCGCTGCGACCTGGGAGCGGGCAGCTACTTTGCCGAGCTGGACCATCTGGGTCGGAAGTACTACGGGGCCTTCTACGATGTCGAGGAGACGAACCGCCATCACTCTGGTGGGCTCCACGAGTACATGATCTCACGGACCGCGCTTGAGGCCGATGTCTTCATCTGTCTGCCCAAACTCAAGACCCACAAGAAGGTGGGAGTCACTCTCAACATGAAAAATCTGGTCGGCATAAACGGCCAGAAGAACTGGTTGCCCCACTATGCACTCGGCTCGCCCGAGGAGAACGGCGATCAGTTTCCAGCCGGCAGCGCCAAGAGGGCGCTTGAGAACAGGCTAGTGCTTGGTGCCAAGAAGTATCTGCTCCGTGAGAACCGCTTCGTCGTGGGGCTCGCCCGGATGACCAAGGGAGTGGCCTATCGCTTTTTCGGAGCCACGGACAGCGTGGTCCGCAGCGGCAACTGGCACGGCAATGATACCTGCTGGCGCATGACCCTCGACCTCAACCGCATTCTGCTTTATGCCCGGCCCGATGGGGAAATGAGCGACACG
>JAUXGN010000028.1 GCA_030622115.1 Candidatus Eiseniibacteriota bacterium | reverse complement strand
TTCTCTCTCTCAAGACCGCCGGCGGCGACTATCTGGATTTCGATCGCAGAGGGCGCAGGATGGAAGTTCTTCTGACCCCGGCGGGCGAATCCGGAGAAGCGCATGGCGATGATGCCGCCGATATCGAGCTTCTTATCGCGTATGAGGGCCTGGTATCTCCGGCACTCGATCCAAACGGCGCCGCCGGAGGTCTTGTGATCCTCACCGGCGAGGATGCCTGGTATCCATCGTCGTGGACCGGTGACATTGCGCTGTTTCGCGCGACGGTGAGATACCCGATCGGTCAATCATGTCTGTTCACGGGGACGCTCTCAGGCATGGCGTCTTCTCCGACCGCTGTTCCGGGCCCGTGCGCCGGCGGGGATGTCTGGCAGACAGAGATTCCCATTCCTTCAGCCGCTCTTGTCGTCGGCGCACTAGACAGCTCGTGGGGACTCGTGGGCAATCTCTTTCTCGGCTATCACCAGTTTCATGGTACCGACTCTCAGGAGGCGGAGTACCGCACTCAGGCTCTCATCCCGATGGCTCAGGTCATGAAGGAACCGATCCGGTTCCTGGAAACCTGTCTCGGCCCCTATCCCTACGACTGGCTGAGCGTTGTCACGGTTCCCATCGGTGCACTCGGCGTTTCTGCTATCTCCGGACCCGGTCTCATAATCGTCGAGGAGGCGTTGACCGAAGGTGGTACGGTCGAACCCCCACAGCCTGATAAGTACATCCTGGAGTTGGCCCGATGCTGGTGGGGGCACTCGATCTCTGCCGGCGCACTCATCTCGGAAGGGATCGCGGCTCACGCGGAGATCCGGTGGTTGGAGGATGTCCGTGGGGAGGAAGAGGCAGCGCTCAGACGGGCGCTTCGTCACAGGCAGTTCGCTCGGGTGATCGCGGATTCCTCCGGACGTTCTCTCCTGAACCTCTGCATGGTTCCGAATGAGCGCTGTGATCGGGGGATAGCGAGGGGACGCGGATCTGCTGTCATGGGAATGCTCGACGAAATGCTTGGTTACGATGCCTATTGTGGAGCGCTCACAGCCCTGGCTCAAGACAACGCCGGCGGGATCACCGGTCTCCGCGACTTCGCGCAAGCTCTTTCCGACGTTTCCGGGAAGGACCTGAACTGGTTCCTCTACGAGTGGATCTGCCGAGCTGAACTTCCGGTGTATGTTCTTGAGTACGAGACGGTGTCTGATGGAGGAGGCTACCTTGTGCGGGGGATAATCACCCAATCAGGGGAGTTTTTCAGAACCCCGGTTCCCCTGACACTGGACATAGGAGGTTGGACGTATGATGAGTGGGTGACGATCGAGAGCGCGACGCAGTCGTTTGAGTTCAGTGCGGAACTTGAGCCTGTTCAGGTGATCATCGACGCGCGAAAGATCATCCCCAGAGTCGATCAGATTGAGCGTGCGAAGCTCCATTTCGAACAGGGCGTTCGTGCGGCCGAGGCCAATCGTTGGGGCGCCGCCGTAGATGGGTTCGGCGCGGCCGTGTCCCTCTGTCCCGGCAAGGCCACATATGAGTATCGTTACGGCGAAGCGCTCGTGCGTTCAGGGAGGTTCACCGACGGTCTTGCAGCGCTTCGAAACGCTATCGAACTTGACCCCGGTAATGCATCACACGTCCTGTGGGTGGCGCGACTCGAGACCTTCGCGGGGGATGATGCGGCGGCTCTCCAGCACCTGGATACCTACACGGAACTCAGACCCGATGATATCGTCGGACACAGCGACCGCGCGATCGTACTGCTCAAACTTGGTCGTGCCGAAGAGGCGGCACTGAGCCTCGAGATCGCATCGGAGTTCGTCTCCGAAGGCGTATCGTCACGGGAGGCCATGGAGCGTTTTCACATCGCGTCCGGGATGCTCCATGCCGCGAACGGCGCGAGCGAGGCAGCTCTTCTGTCGTACCGTGCAGCTCTGGATGCCAATCCGATCAGTGATGAGGCGAGGGGCCTTGTCCTCGATCTCGAGTGAACAGGATTTCTTCCGGGAGATGAGATGAAGAAACACTTCTTCAGTGGGATACAACCGAGCGGCAGGCTCCACATCGGGAACTACCTCGGTGCGATCAAACAGTGGATAGAGCTTCAGGATGAGTATGAGCCCGTGTTCGGGATCGTTGACTATCACGCGATAACGGCCCCGTACGATCCCAGCGCGATGCCCGCTCGCATTCTGGACGCGGCGGCAGGCTATCTTGCGGCGGGACTTGATCCGGACAAGAGCATCATTATGATCCAGTCGCGCGTGAGCGAACACACAGAACTGGCGTGGATACTCAACTGCCAGACATCAATGGGGCGCCTGTCGCGCATCCCGACGTTCAAGGAAAAGGTGAGACAGAATCCTGGAGAGGTCGGCATGGGGCTTTTCGACTACCCGGTGCTGATGGCCGCCGACATCCTGCTTTACAAATCCCACATAGTTCCTGTGGGGGAGGACCAGGTTCCACATCTCGAATTCACGAGAGAGATCGCAAGGAAATTCAACGCGACGTTCGGTGACACCTTTCCCGAGCCGGCGGAGGTGTTGGGCAGGGGGGCAAAGGTGATGGGTCTCGACGGCGAGAACAAGATGAGCAAGAGTCTCGACAACTGTATCTATCTAGACGATTCCGACAAGGATCTGCAGAAGAAGATAGCGACCGCCAAGACTGATCCGGCGCGACAGCGGCGGGACGATCCAGGGAATCCCAACATCTGCAATATCTACAGTTATCACAAGATCTTCTCAACTTCCGAAGAACAGGAGTACTGTGCAAAGGGATGCAGAAGCGCCGGCATCGGTTGTGTGGAGTGCAAGAGAATACTGGTCGCCCACCTTGAGGAGACCATCGCTCCACTCAGAGAGAAGCGGAATGAGCTTCTGGCGAAGCCCGATGCCATAACGGAGATACTGCTGACCGGCTCCGACCGCGCGCAGAAGATAGCAAGGGAGACGATGGCGGAGGTCAAAAGTCGCATAGGATTAGCCTTCGGGTAGCGAACATGGAGTGACCGAGCGCGAGGCGAGCCGGCATGGAGTGATCGTTCGGATCGAGTGATGTGACCGAAGTATCGGAGCAAGGAGAGACGACAATGGCCGAAGAGCGTGACGAGCGATGGGCGTTGTTTGCCCTCGCCGCGATTGCCGTCGGCTACATCATCTTCCTCAAGCATGATGTGATACAGTTGGACCGGAAGATGATCGGCAAGCTGAGTTCCGCCATTCCGTATGGCGCCGCTCCGCTGTTCGCGGTTCTGAGTACGATTTGGAGGAAGCGAAAGGCTGCGGCGATGCAGAAGCAGTGGGATGAGGGCGCGCTTCGGGAGGGCATCGTTCGAGAGGAGTCCGAGATCAGCGTCCGCTACGTGAACGGGAAGAGGAACAAACCCTTCAGAGCCGATGTCAGACTCACACGCACGGCGTTCTACGTTCTCGACAAGTCCGGCAAGCGGGCTCCGATGCGGTTCGTCATCAATCTCGAATCAGTGAACGAACTCGGTGTCTTCGATGCCAAGCTCAACAGACAGGGTGAGGGTCCAGCCATCGTGACCGTCCAGATAGTGGGCAGAGCCAAGATGGGCGTGGAGTTCACGAGCGTCAACCCCGAGGGTTGGTGGGTGGACATCAGAAGCGCGCTCCATCTGAACTCAGATTTGAGAGACAGCACTGAACCGCCTGTGCCCGAGCAGCCGGAGCGCGGCGGGGAGTAAGCCCCCTCCGCCCGGGACACCGAAACCGAGCGGCGGCGACACCAGAGAGTAGAAAAGCGTTTTCTGCGACCACCGAGAGGAGCGATATGAAGAGCTATATATTCAGGGAGTACGACATTCGTGGCGTCGTCGGCACGGAACTTACCGATGAAGTTGTGCGAAATATCGGCCGTGGGTTCGGCACGTATGTGAGGAGACACGGCGGGAAGACCATCTCCCTGGGTGGGGACGTCCGGCACTCGACCAGACCGTTCATGGTTCTTGTCACTGAAGGCGCTAACTCCGTCGGCATAGATGTCGTCGATGTCGGTATAGTCCCGACGCCGGCCCTCTACTTCACGTTGTACAAACTCCCCGTCGACGCCTCCATGATGATCACGGGCAGCCACAATCCCCCCGATATGAACGGTTTTAAGATGAACCTCGGCAAGGCCTCTGTCTTTGGTGAGGAGATCCAGAAGATCCGGAAGCTTATCGAGGACGCCGATTTTGAGACGGGGGAGGGAAGCCGGTCGACCACGGAGATACTGGATGCGTACACGAACGCGGTGAGTGAGCGCATCCACCTCGAACGCCCTCTCAAGGTTATCGCGGACTGCGGAAACGGCTGTGCGAGTCTTGTTGCCAAGGATCTTCTGACCGGACTCGGGTGCGAGGTGATCTCGCTCTTCTGCGAGCCGGACGGGGACTTTCCGGGTCATCATCCCGATCCGACCGTGATGGAGTACATCACCGATCTCATCGCCGCGGTCAAGGAGCACGGGGCAGACATCGGCATTGGATACGATGGTGATGCCGATCGCGTTGGTGTGGTTGACGAGAACGGGGAGGTCGTGTTCGCCGACAAGATCCTCGCGCTTCTCGCCAGAGAGGTTCTTGCGAAAGGGCCGGCCGAGATCATCTTCGATGTGAAGTGTTCGCAAGCGCTGATCGAGGATATCGAGGCGCATGGTGGGACACCGACGATGTGGAAGACGGGCCATTCGCTTCTCAAACAGAAGATGCGGGAGACTGGAGCGCCAATCGGGGGGGAGATGAGTGGGCACATGGTCCTGGCCGACGATTTCTACCCGATCGATGACGCTGTCTACGCATCCTGTAGAGTGCTTCAAATGCTGTCGCGGACGGACGAGACACTCTCCCAGATGGTTGATACGATCCCGAAGTACTATGCGACTCCGGAGATACGCGGTGAGACAGTCGACGACGCGACCAAGTTCGAGATGGTCAGGAAGGCCGTAGAGTTCTTCAAGGCGAACTACGACGTCATAGACGTAGACGGCGTCCGGATTCTCTTTGGAGACGGCTGGGGTCTTGTGAGAGCATCCAATACGCAGCCGGTTATCGTGATGCGTTTTGAGGCCAAGACCGAGGAGCGGCTCGCTGAGATTCAGGAGATCGTGACCCGTAAGCTCAGTGAGTACGGGGAGATACGCTACTAGAAACCGGCGTGAATATGCCCGGACGCTCTCCGTCTAAGGATGCTGCGAGGGACCATGCCTGAGCGCGACCCGAGGGAACTCGAACTTGATCTTGAGAAGGTCCGCGCGAGCAAGGCCGGCGACCGCGAGGCGTTCGATTACCTCATAACGAAGCACAAGGACATCGTCTACGCCGTCGCATTCAGGTTTGCCAAGGATCAGGATCTGGCTCTGGATCTCGCGCAGGATGTTTTCGTCAGGGCGTTCAAAGGGATCAAGAGCTTCAAGGGACGGTCGAGATTCTCAACCTGGCTCTATCGCATCGCGATCAACACCTGCATTGACTACACGAGGAAGCAGTCGCGATCTGTCTCGTCGCGCGCGGTCCCTGAAGAGGTAGCCGAGTACGCGGACAGTGAACCGATCGGGATCAGGCCTCCCAGAGGACCGGCGAAGAAGGCCCTGACATCGGAGCTTGGAGAACAGATTCAGAAAGCGGTCGACGCGCTCCCCGAGTATCACAAGTCAGTCTTTGTTCTCTACGAGATAGAGGGGATGCCGTACAAGGAGATCGCCGATGTCGTGGGGTGCTCGATAGGAACGGTCATGTCACGACTTCACTACGCTCGAAAGAAGCTCAGGACGATGCTTGAGCCATACGTAGAGGCCGGGCTTGCCGTGGACACGGATTCTGGAGACGAGTGAACGATGAAGAGGAACTGCCGCATAGAGCGCTATTTGACGGCCTATGCCGACAACGAGCTCTCCGACAGGCTTCGCCGGAAGGTGGAGAGACATCTTGCGTCCTGTGGCGACTGCGCGAGGGAGCTTGACTCAATCCGGGGCTTTGCTAGAATCCTGAAAGAGGCGTCGGCGGCGCCACCGGTTACGGGTGAGCAGTGGGCGCGGTTCGATCGCATCCTCTCCCAGGAGCTTGGCAGGGTGGAGAGGAAGGCCGCACGGCCGGTTCGGATTCGTGAAGCCAGGCCCGTTCATGCGGATCCACGCCGGCGCGCTCTTGCCGCAGCCGGAGTCTGCGCTGTGGCTGTGCTTGCGTTTGTTGCCATCGGTCCATTGGGGATCATGAACGGTCCCGCCGGTTCCGGTAGCGGCAACTCCTGCGTTGTTGAGTCGCTTGAGACGTTATCGGTCGGCTATACGCCGATGGCCTTTACGTCGAACGACCCCGAGATGACGGTCATCTGGGTGTTCGCCGAAGAAGTGGACGGAAGTATCAGAGGGAACGGGCCCGGCGCGATGTAGTGACAGGGCTCTGGATTCCATCGGTTGCCGACGCGCACGCATGTCGAAGGAGATGTGTGAAGCGTTGGATTATGTGTGAACCTCGCAAGGGATACTATGCGAACCGTTGCTAGAATTCTCCTCACAACTCTGGCCGCTGTCCTGGCCTTTTCCTCGGTGTCACTTGCGAAGGACGTGACCGTCGAGGTGACGTCTATCGCCGCGGCGACGGTTCCAGCCGAAGAGCTTTCCAGATCCGGCGGGCCCGTCATAGACGCCAAGATCAAGGCATTCGCGCCGAAACTCCAGTCACTCTTTGCCTACAACAGCTATTCTTTTCTCGGACTCGCCAGGTCTGAGACTGAGTTCGGCGATGCTGTCAGGCTTGAACTCCCTGAGCACTTCGTGCTTGAAGTGAGGCCCGAGCGGTTTGAGAAAGATGGGATCGGTCGAATCGAGATGATGGTTACCCTCATGAAGGATCTCCGAACAGAGGTTGCCGCAGGACGCGGTCAGCCCAGGGAGGAGATCATCTTGAGGACGAAGATCCGACTTGAGAACGGCGGTACCGTGCTTCTGGGTGGACCCCCGATTAGTGGCGGGGTGCTCATTCTGGCGCTTTCCGCAAGAGGGTAGACCCGCGCGCGGCTTGACGATGTGCGATATGCGTGCGCGGACCGAAGGAGGCTCTCCGGCTTCCGATGTGCACCCGGCCGCACCAGTAATGGTGCGGCCGGGTCTATTTGTGCGTGGCGGGGACGGGCAGCAAGCTGTCAAGCGGAGGCGGAGCACTGCGCCCTCCGTGAATACCCCTTCTGTGCTCGCGTCTAAAACATGAGCAGGGGAGAGACGGGCACGGTCAGCGGGAAGAATCAGGAGATCGTGGCACCGTTCAGAACCCCAGGGAGGTGATTCCAGTGACACGAGTGATAGCACTTCCAACATCCTGCCGATTTGTTCTCCGGCTTCTGACCGCCGCGCTTCTCATGGTGGTCGTCGTAGCGTCGACGGTTCACGCCGACGTGACTGTCGGCAAGGCAAGGCCCTCCGGGCCCGCCGACCCACCGAAGACTGTCGTGGTTCCGGGAACTGAGGCCGCCGAGCCTCAGCATACTCCCCCCAAGCAGCCGAACGTTGAGCATGTGTGGAGTCCGCCGGGAGCTCCGCAGGGCGGCGTTGTCATAGAAGGTGGTCCGGGGCCAGGGGGGTCGCACGGTGGCGTCGTGGTCGGGGGCGGTCAGCGGCGTGTCGTCGTTGGTCCCAATCCTGACTGGGGTGGCTGGCATGATACCCATGAGGCCTACTATCACTTCCAACCCGGCGGACTTCGCGTTGATACGTGGGTGGATCGTGGTGAGTGGGGGACGTACCGACCGGGGGACAGAATATGGGTCTACTTCCGAGTCAACCGACCCTGCTACGTAACGATACTCGACTATACGACTGATGGAAGGGTGGAGGTTCTCTATCCAAACAGGTGGTCCAGCTCATCGAAGGTCTATCCGGGACGCGTCTACAGAGTGCCGGATGATCGGAGAAGCTCCCTCCATGTCGCTGGGCCGGGGGGCATCGAGACGCTCGTAGCCTGCGCTCACGAGCTCCCTTGGCCCAGAGGCTCACGCGGCCCCTGGCTTCCAACCTACCATTCATGGGTGTTCCACGGCTCGATCGGCGGCTGGGGCGGACGCGCCGGCGTGGTGGTCGAGGGAGGACATGGCCGCGTCATCGCAGGCAAGCCCAGCGGTCGCGTCGTTGTCGGTGGGCCTCGCTGGAACTCGTCGAGCGACTGGTGGCCCGTCCACATTGACTGGCACGCCAACCCGGGCTACTGGGCCTACGATTCCGTCAGCTTCAGGGTGGCATCGGGTTACTGGGACGATGCTCATTGGGGCGGCTACTTGTGGGAGCAGGATGACTGGGACGACGACTGGGACGAGGGTTCGTGGAACGGCGGCTCGTGGAACGAGGGTTCGTGGAACGACGGCTCGTGGGATGATGACTCATGGGATGATGACTCATGGGATGGCGGCTCGTGGAACAGCGATTGGCAGGGAAGACTGCTCCTGAGTGATAACTTCCGCATGAATCGTCCTTCTGACGCGTTCATCGAGGAGATACGCTGCCGCGGCGAGACTGCATACTTGTCCATAGACTGCACTGAGAGCAGACGCGGCGATCCGACAGAGATAGTCGGGCGACTGAGCTGGAACGACGGTTGGGGAGGAGAGACGCTCTTCCGATTGGATGTCGAAGGTCGACATGGTGAGGTTCCCCGGGAAGGGCGGGTGTTCGTGACCACCAAGGGGCCGCTCAGTGCCAAGATAGAGATCACCGATGTCAAACTGATCAAGGCCGGTCCCTGGAAACCGAGTCGCATCAAGTCGATTCGGTTCAAAGTCAGGGTGACCGGCTGCTGAGTGAATGCGTTCGATCGTCCCTCGCCGCGCGCGGCCGGCTCGGGAATGAAGAACCGGGTTGGAGAGAGGCTGGACGAGAGGAGGTCTTGAAGATGAGACCAACAGTGCGAAAACTCATGCTGCTTGTGGCGGTCGTAGTTCTCCCGGCAATCATATCCGGGTGCATAGTCTGCCCGTGGTGCTGGGACTGCGAGCGCTACCCTCCGAGGATGGCACAGATCTACGTTCACGCGCTCGACTACTACACGGGCATGCCCATCAACTGGGCGTCGGTCGATCTCTATGAGGCAGACTGGTGGAGCTGGGACTACATAGGAACGTGGACCGTCAATGGTGCGGGCCACACCCCGGTCTACGGTGGGTATCTTTACCGCGACGGCAATGGGGGTCCTGAGGACAGTGTCTTCAGAGTTACGGTCTACGCATCAGGCTACCAGTCGGAAAGCTACACACTGGAGCTTGACTACTACCATCCGACGGAGAGTCTCTATTTCTACATTGTTCCGTTCCCCGCCCGAGAGGGAGGGGGAGAACCCGGTGATGAGGAACTCGAATCGGGCAAGGTGTTTGAGGGTGAACCGCGGGAAGATGAGCCACGCCAGGCAGGCTAGCCCGCGCGCTTGAGACCGGACAGAACGCGGGTAAACTCCTCCGCCCGCCTATCCCAGCTGTTCGGAAGCGCAATCTTCTCGCGAAGCGATCGGCGGCGTTCATCGTCGCCGATCGCCTTTTCTACCGCGGAAGCGAACTCACTAGGATCCGAAGCGATGTAGATGTCACCGTCGTGACGCCGGACCTCATCAGAGAAGGGGGTCGAGACGACGTTGAGATCCATCGCCGCGTACATGTAGAGCTTGTTGGGGTTGATGGCCTCCGTCAGCGGCGTCATCACGAATGGTGCGATTCCCACGACGGCGGATGACATGACGAGCGGGAGCCTCGCGTACTCAATTCTCCCTGTGAAGAGCACTGAATCCGGGAACGCCTGCTCGAGAGCCTCCTTCTCGGACCTCGCCGAATCGAAGATCCTGCCGGAGAGAATAAGGCCCGTGCGCCTGCCGCGCTCTGTGACCACCTCGAGAACGCGTCGCAGGATTCCGAAGTCGAGCCTGCCGTCTATCGATCCCACATAGATCAGCAGATCCTCGCAGTCTGCAAGCCGGCTTTCGGCTATGACCTCGGGGATCGGAGTCTCCTGCTTCCCCGTGAATGTGTCGAGATCCACACCGTTGCCGATGAGAAGCCCGCGCCCGCACTCATCCCTCAGATGCTCCGACGAAGTAACGATCTCATCCACCTCGGATGCCATCATGCGGAACATCCCCTCCGCCTCTTCCCGGCAGCAGGGGTAGAACTGGGGGTGGAGATCATTGCAGTCGTAGATGACGGGGATGCCCATCTTCTGGATGTCGGAGACGAACGGGGCCGTCCAGATGTATGAACAGACGACGACGTCGGGCCTGAACGTCTCCACCGCGCGAAGCACCGTGCGACGACTGAGGGTCGTCAGAAACTTCGTGAAGAAGCGGATCGGCGGAATGGAGGAATCCGGTTTTGGAAGAGGGATCGAGACGTAACGCACGCGGGCCGGGACTCTCACTTCTCTCTCTCTGAAACTGTTCTCATCTTTGTTGGAGTTTATCGGTGAGATGAACAGGATCTCCCAATCCCGCGGGAAGCGCCGTATCATCTGGTGCTTCCGCGACACCTGCGAGAGCCACTGAACCTCTGACAGATAGAGAACCCGCACTCGTCTCTCCTGGGTGAGCCACACGTTGTCACAGTCTATACGCATCGTCCCCTCCAGGTCAACTGCAAGGCCCTTCACTTGTGAAGGGCCCTTCATTCTGATCACGAACCGCGGTATGATGACAATCGTGTGCGCGGTCCAACTGCTCGCACGTGACAACGCTCTGGAGACTGAAGACAAGGAGAGACTCATGGAGCTGAAGAGCATTCCTGTCGAGTTCCCCGAAGGATCGAACATCATCCTCGGGCAGAGTCACTTCATCAAGACTGTAGAAGACCTGTGTGAGATCATGGCAACATCTTCTCCGGTCGTGAGATTCGGGGTCGCGTTTGCTGAGGCGTCAGGGCCATGTCTCGTTCGTCACGACGGCAACAACGACAGCCTGGAAAATGTGGCGGTCGCGATCATGCAGACTCTCGGAGCGGGACACACGTTCGTGATAGTCATGGAGGAGGCATTCCCCATCAGTGTCCTCCCTGCGGTGAAGGCGTGCCAGGAGGTGTGTTCCATCCATTGCGCCACGGCAAATCCCGTCGAGGTGATCGTGGCTGAAAACGCCGGTGGTAGGGGTGTTCTGGGAGTTATCGACGGCTCAGGTCCGAAGGGCGTGGAGGGGGCTAAGGACGCTGAGAAGCGCAGAGAATTCCTCAGGATGATAGGCTACAAGAGATAGCACTCGGTGTCGCGGAACCTCGCAGCAAATGGCGCGCAGCAGTGCGGAGCTTCACGTACACGAGCGTGTCTGGATGCGCCCCTTCTCGAAAGAGAAGAACGAGACGACCCCTTCAGGGTTCGCCTCGTCTCGTGCTCTTCCGGGCTGAGTCCCAACTCGTAGACGCTGAGTCTTGACTCGTCGACTATGCCTTCAGGAGAAGTAGTTCCTGATGAGTTTCCGCGCGTCGCTCTCCATCTCTCGCGGAATCATGACCATCTTCTCCATCGTTGTCGGTTCTTCTGTGAAGAGCTCATCACTCAGGAAGCAGGGGATGCCGCCATCCTCGAGCAGCTCTCGCAGAAGCCCGATCCGGTCATCGTCATCTGTTGATTCGATGACGATGAGACCGTCCGACGGAAGGTCGCTGTCGTCCACCGTCGGTGCTGCATCGGGTTCCTCGACTTTGTCCATCAGTGGAACATCACAATTTGGGCAGACGTCGATGCCCGGTTCTTCGTAAACGGTTTCACACTCAGGACAGATGCGCACCCTTTAATCCTCCACGCTGTCGTTGGTGGGTGGCTCGAAGACGAACGAATAAGATATTAGCAACACGTCCTCCGGAGTCAAATACAAAGTTGAACTCCTTGAAGTAATGAAAGGTGTTGAGTGTCGTGTGCGAGAGTTGGCACGGATTCTACGTGGGGTAGTCCGGCATCGATCGGGAGCCGGCTCGCCACGGGCCCGCCGCCGATTCCGGATCGGTTCACTGCTGGCTTGGTATCCGGTGCAGATTGACAACGGAGACGAGTGGGACTAGCATCAGCGTGAACCCTGAGTAGCGCGCGATCAGTAAAGGGGGGGACATTGACAGCTCGGCGAGGGTGGACTATAGGCACGGCAGTCGGGATCCAAGACAAGGCCGGTTGGAGTCTCCCGGAGGGATGGGCGGCCGACCCGGAGGCGGAGAGTATCCAGGCCGCCGTTGAGACGCGGGACGGTCCTGTCTACACTGATGATTGCGTCGGGTTCTTCTTCCATCCGGACCCGGACGAGATGGTCGTCTACCAAGTCTACGTGAACCCACGGGGCATGGTCTTCGACCAAAGGATAACGTTCGACGAGAACATGCGTTACACGGTCGACGTATCGTGGGATGGGGAGTACGGGATCGTCTGCCGGATAGTGGATGAAGGCTGGCACGCGGAGATGTGACTGCCGTTCAGCGCATTCGGTGCAGGTACAGGAGAGGCAGGAACCTGGGGTCTGAACTTCCGGCGCAAGCAGCACCGGACTCAGTCTCAGGCCGATTGGCAGGTTCCGATAGACTACAACCCGACGAGCTTCGGCGAACTGATACTGGAGTAGCGTGAACAAACGTTTCGACCTCATAGTCGTGGGTGCAGGACCTGCGG
Source organism: Candidatus Eiseniibacteriota bacterium (assembly GCA_030622115.1). Taxonomy (GTDB): domain Bacteria; phylum Joyebacterota; class Joyebacteria; order Joyebacterales; family Joyebacteraceae; genus Joyebacterum. The sequence continues at coordinate 20,442 of JAUXGN010000028.1, read as the reverse complement.
GAAGCAGCTGCGCTGAGCGTGCGGCGGAGTTGGGTCTTCTCGTCGCGGTATTCGAGAAGGCGGTATTTCCACGCTCCAAGCCGTGCGCCGGAGGGCTCACCTCGAGGGCCCTGGGGCTTCTCGGTCCGTCCGTCAACAGCATCATTCACTACAACTTCAGAACCAGCGAGTTCTCGGTTGGTCCACGTGTGACGGTGACCTGGACCGGGCGGGACACGACAGTCGCCACGACTTCGCGGAAGGAACTCGACCAGTACCTTGCCGAGCGCGCGATACGTGCAGGGGCGCGTGTGGAGTTTGGCGCCGCCGTTGATTCCGTCACCGATGCGGGTGAGCGTGTTGAGATCGTGGTTGGTTCGCGCACTCTCAGCGCACCCCATCTTGTGGCGGCCGATGGTGTCAGGGGCTCCATTCGCGGCATGGTCGGCATGCCGCCGCTCGGGCTTTCGGCCGCGGCGTACGCACGGGTGTTCCCGGAGACGTCCTCCGCTCTCGATCCGTTTCTCGACAGGGTGATCATCGATGCTCGTGTGCGCAGTGGAGGATATGGCTGGATCTTCCCGAAGAGGGATCATCTGAATGTTGGTGTCTGTGGGAGGGCCGCGCTTGGTCTGGACTACATCCGCGACGTCGATCGCTTCATTGAACAGCGTGGCTTGAGTTCCTGGAGGGTGGAAGGTCGCTTCGCGCGACCCACGCCGGCGGAGGCCGGACCGGGGAGTCTTGCGAAGGGACGTATCCTCGTTGTAGGTGACGCCGCCGGCTTGGCGGATCCTGTCACCGGCGAAGGGATCTCCCATTCGATAGCGAGCGGTCGCTTGGCGGCGGAGTCGATCAGACAGGCGCTGGATAGTGGAGACGAAGCGTCGACGATCTACCGGAGGCGCGCCGTCGCGGAGATCCTGCCGGTGATCAACCACTCGAAACAGCTGGGCGGGTTTCTGCATGCGCTCGGTCCCGGTCCGCTGAGCGCGGGACTGAGGATTCCTGGAATGGCGGCGTTACTGGAATCGTGGATGCCGCGTCTGGGTCACGCCTCTGAGGGGGGTAGGCTGACGATCGACACCAAGGGCGACAGAAGGTAGAGGCCTTGCACTGAGCGTGTAATCATTGATCTTCTGAACATTCTGTGCTATTATAGTAGATTAGGATCAAACGAGTGATACTTGAGCCGTTTCATTACGAAGGGAGCCGGTCACCATGGGTTGTGTCTCGAAGTCCTTTCTCGCAGTTCTGACAGCGGCTGGCCTTATGCTCGGCCTTGCAGCGGGAGTTACGGCCGTCGGCCCGGATGGACCGTACATTCAGGCCCGAGTAGAGTTCGCATCTATGTCGGACTGGCATCGATTTGTGAGCATCGACGGCATGGACGTCATGAAGTCGAAGCCAGGGCTGATGGTGGAGATAGTCACCAACCACGTCCAGATTGAGGAACTCCGTGCGCTTGGGTTCGACGTGGAGGTGGAGATCGAGGACATGGTGGAGTTCTACGCCTCCCGCGTGCGCGGGCGGAACTTCGGTGATTTCCACACTTTCTCTGAGACCATCGATTTCATTGACAGTCTCACAGCCGCGTATCCCTCGATCGTTGGTGAGAAGATAAGCATCGGCACGAGCATCGAGGGACGCGATATCTGGGCGATCAAGATCTCGGACAACCCGGGTGTGGATGAGTCCGAGCCTGAGATCCTCCTCGACGGTCTGCACCATGCACGCGAGCCCATGTCGGTTGAGGTTCTTCTTCACTACATGACCTGGCTGACGTCGAACTATGGAATCGATCCGGAGGCCACGTTCCTCGTGGACAACCGGGAGATCTGGTTCGTCCCGGTCGTGAATCCTGATGGGTATTGCTACAACGAGCTGACGGATCCAGGTGGCGGAGGGATGTGGCGGAAGAATCGGCGCGACAACGAAAGCTCGTCCTGCTACGGAGTGGATCCAAACCGCAACTACGACTACGAGTGGGGTGGGGTGGGAAGCTCCGGTGATCCGTGCAGCGAAACCTATCGTGGTACGGTCCCTCATTCGGAGCCTTGTGTTCAGGCGTACGTGAGCTTTGTTGAAGCACGGGAATTCGTTACCAACATCACATTCCATTCGGTCGCGGGCATGGTTCTCCTGCCATGGGGCTACACGAATGACCATACGCCCGACGACGCTACGTTCCGCGTACTTGCCAACAACATGGCGCAGTACAACGGCTACCAGGTGGGGCAGGCAGGCGAGATTCTCTACAACTGCAGCGGGACGACGCCCGACTGGGCATACGGTGTTGAGGGTATCTGGTCTCTGTGTGTTGAAGTCGCAGGAACTGGATTCTGGCCTGCCGAGAGCGAGATCCCGAGCTTGAACGCCGAGAACCTCTGGCCGCAGCAGTATATCTGTCGGGTCGCAGGAAGCTACCTTGCGGTGGACGGAACAACGTTCGCGGGCGGCAACGGCGACCAAGAGCCTGACGCCGGTGAGACTCTCGATTTTGTTGTCTCGATCGAGAACCAGGGGATCATCGCCGGAGCGACAGGCGTGAGCGTGACCATCGCGACGGACGACCCGTACGTCCAGCTCCACGATGCAAGTACAACACTCGGCGCTATCGCGGCGGGGACGACGGTCGACAATTCGAGCGATCCTTTCTCGTTCTCGGTCGACGCGAGCACACCTGACGGGCACGGTCTCGTCATAACCCTTGTCATCGAGGGCGATGGCCTCTACATGGAGGAGCAGCTTTCCTGGATGGTCGGGGAGCCGACGATTGTTTTCTTCGACGACATGGAAAGCGGCGCAGGTAACTGGGTCGAGAGCGACGGCCTATGGGGACTCACGAGCACGCAGTCGCACTCTCCCTCGACCTCGTATACCGACAGTCCCAGCGGCAGCTACGGCAACTACAGGAACACTTGGATCGAACTGGCTACTCCGATCGACTTCTCTTCCGCCACGGCCGCGGACCTGTCCTTCTGGCACAGGGTCGACACGGAAGAGGACTACGACTACTGCTACGTCGAGGTCTCGGATGACAACGGCGGCACGTGGTACCAGATCGGTACGAAGTACCACGGCGACAACTACGGCTTTGAAGAGGTCGAGCTTTCGTTGAACGACTACGTTGGCACGAGCGAGTTCACACTTCGCTTCCGCTTCACATCCGACGCGTACGTTACCGAGGATGGATGGTACGTCGACGATGTTACGATCAGCGGCCCGGCGACCGGGAACGCGAGGCCGACGGTTCCGACGCTCTCTGATCCTCCGGATGGGGGAACGGCGAGCAGTTCAACGCCGGATCTCACCGTGGTCAATTCGTCCGACCCGGACCCGGGCGACGTGCTGACGTACGGGTTCCAGGTGTACGACGATGAACTCTGCACAAGTCTTGTTGCCTCCACCAGCGGCGTAGCCGAGGGTACGGGTACGACATCGTGGACCGTGACGTCGGCACTGAGCAGCGGCACATACTACTGGCGCACCTACGCCGACGACGGCACGGAGCGCAGCCTGCTCATGGCGACAGCATCGTTCATCATCGAGGAGACCGGGGTTGAAGATGCGACAAGCGCGACCCTCGTTCTTCACCCATCCCGGCCGAACCCGTTCGGCAGGGAGGCATCACTGTCGTTCGAACTTCCGGCTCGTGCGAACGTGACCTTCGCGATATACAGTGTTGACGGTCGTTTGGTGAGAACGCTCGTAGATGACGAGATGGACCCAGGCGCAGTCAACATCATGTGGGATGGACGCGATGAGAACGGCCGCCGAGTAGGGAATGGTCTCTACTTCATGAAGCTGGTGGCCGGAGACGATGTCCGCCGCGGGAAGGTTATCGTCCTTAGGTAGCGACAGACAACAACTTACGTGTTTTGTGACCGGCTCTTCCCGGATGGGGGGAGCCGGTCTTTCTGGAACACCCCTTGCAACAAAATGCAGACGCGGGCCCCTCTGGGGGCTTCTCCAGGCATGCGATGAGGGGGTGTATAATGAAGAGTGCTAGGATTTTGGTAGCCGCTGTTCTTGGGCTCGCGCTTGTGCTTGCTTCATGCTCAAGCACGGTCGGTCCAAGCGATCCTCAAGATGAGTGGGTCATACCTACCCGGGCTCTTAGCGGAACCGTGGTATTGCCGGAAGGGTCCCGGATCGATCTCGCGGAGCTGGATATTCTGTCGTTCGCAGAGGGCGCGACCGTGGCGTCGGACGGAACGTTCACGGTTCGCATCCCCGATACTGATTCCCACCAGGTTCTCATCGTGATGGATCCAGGCGGGATTCCGCTTGTGCTGGCCTACGTGGGGTCCACCGATGATGCGATCACTGTCGATGCCGCATCAACCGCAACGGCGCTCACGATGCTCAATCCATTCACCGTCCTGTTCTCAGCTGGTGACCGTGTGTCGCTGGCTGGAACCGTGATGGAGAAGAGCGACTGGGATCGACTCACTGTCTCAATAGAGACTGTTCTCGCGGATGCGTCCGGCGGGTCACTGACAAGTGAACTCGTGCCGGAGATCATGCAGGCGGCGTGCGGGATTGCCATAGATGCGCTCGACGACGGAGCGGTCAATCCTCTGCCTCTGTCGGATCCATGGCTCGAGGACGTCGCGGGCGGTAGTGTTGCGTGGGTGAACCGCGATCCCATCTACTACACCTCGATCTTCAAGACCGTCGGGAGCGCAGACTCGCTTCTGGTTCTTGTTGACTCGGCAAGAGAGAAGATCAGAATCTCGATCGGCTGGCCACCTCTCGTTGATGCCACGAGCGTGACGCGAAGCTCTCCGGATCTGGGTGACGGCACATACGACGTGACCCTGAGAAACGCGAGTTTCAGATCCTTCGAATCACAGACTGCAGATGGCCTCGCAACCATGATGAACACATGCCGGGCGATCGCCGAGATCGTAGCCGTGGGCTCAGGCGTGGTGGTCGAGAACGAACCGGCGGGCCTGGATCTTTCCCTTTGGGACAACAGGCTGGGATCCAACACAGCCGCACACGATACATACGGTTTCATAGGAGCCCTTCTCGAGAACATCTCGCAGGACAGCGATGCAATCGCATCCTGGTTCTGGGAGGGCGCCAATGTGGACTGCGCCGAGTATGTCGAGGCCATGAGCTTGCTCATGGCGGGCATCTCGTTCTCGACAGAAGTGATGGCGGCAGGTGAATCCCGCGTGCCCCTTTTCTCGCGCCTGGTAACGCAGTCTCCCCAGGAGCAGCAGCGGATCACGCAACTCGACGGAGTAATGAGCCATGCGGACTCACACTCTCCGCCGACGGCTGCGTTTGATGTCAGTCCTCCGTTCGCGAGGGCCGGATCCACGTTTTCGCTCAGCGCACTGGCCTCGACCGATCCTGACGATGCGACCATCGATCTCGAGGTGCGCTGGGATTGGGACAACGACGGCGAGTGGGACACGGATTGGGATACACAGAAAGTGATGCAGCACGTCTTTGAGGAGGCAGGGGCTCAGAGTGTCGCGATGCAGGTGAAGGACCCTCTCTGTCTGAACGATACCATTGTCCACACGGTCAACGTAGGCGGGAGTCAGGACAACGCGGTTCACATCATCATCTTCAGGGACGCGATTCCCTGGGGTCCTGAAGTGCCGGCCGTGCTCGACCAGATGCTTGAGATAATGGAATTCACCGAGGGCGGGGGTGCAAATGAATACGAAGTCCTTGGTTCATCTGAGATGGCAACTGCCTCGCTTACGCCGGGGGAGGATCTGGTCATCATCCAGAACGATCAGCCGCAGGCATTCTACGATGAGTATGCTGAGAACCAGGTACGCTTCCTCCAGTTCGTCTCAGGTGGAGGCACGATCTTTTGGGAGGCATGCGATCTTGGATGGAACGGCGGGTCCATCGCGAGCGCAGGCATTGTCCTGCCCGGCGCCATAGAGCTTGCCGAGTATGAGACCTGGTACAATTATGTCAGCCTGCCGGGCGCACCGATCGTTGAGGGGCTTCCGGATGAACTCTATGGGCAGTACGCAAGCCACGAGGGCATCAGCAATCTGCCGGACGGCGCGACCGTGTACACGGTCGACGACGCTGGGCATCCGACGTTGGTAGAGTACGACTACAGGGGTGGATGGGTCATCGTCACCACCCAGCCACTGGAGCACAGCTTCTACAACAACTGGACGAGCGGCCACGTGATGCCGCGCGTTGTCAGCTACGTGCTTGGGGTTCCTCTGATCCACGATTTCGGCGACATCATCAAGCCGGAGCTAAGGGGAAGGTCCAGAAGCAGTGGCGGGGACAAGGGTCTGACCAGCGGGAAGCACTAGCCTGGACGGCGATTCCTCTCCTTTGGTTCGCCGCGCTGCGACCCCTGGTTGGCCCCCCCCGTCCATTCAGACGGTCAGTGTCCGAGGCTTCTCCTTGTCTCGATCGCTGACCGTCGTTCATTTCATACAAGAACCTGCTTGCCTTCGAGAGCCCTGTTGTTTAGGCTGTTGTTGAAGCATATTCACGTAGACAGGAGAAGATGAACCGGCAATCAGTCAGTTCTGAATGGGGTCACCGCTCGTGGTGTCAACGGTGAGTGGAGGTTGAATCATGGCGAGGAAACGTGTCGGAAACAAAAGAGAGCGGATCATCAATGCCGCCGCCAAATTGTTCGGCGAGAAAGGCTATCACCGGACGACGACATCCGAGATCGCGGATGCGGCCGGCGTTGCCGCAGGGACGATCTACATCTACTTTGCAAGCAAGGAGATGTTGATCGTGGGGGTCTTTGAGGAGTTCCTGGGTTCTCACATGGAGCGCCTCAGCGAGGGAGTGAGAGCCGTGAGCGGGGCGGAGGCCAAGACACGACGCTTGCTCACGCTCGGACTCGAACTCATGGAGAGCAACCCCTCGAGCGCAAGGATATTCCTTTCGCAGCTCAGGCAGAGTTCAGAGATGGTCAAGACCGTAGCGAAGAAGAGCAGCCGCATCTACATGGACATCATTGAGGATGTGGTGAGCGGTGGGATAGAGGCGGGGACTTTTCGGGAATTCGACCCGGCTACGACAGCAATCATGGTATTCGGGGCCTATCAGTACGTGGTGTTCGAGTGGGTGGCCGCCGACTGTTCGTACTCGCTTGGGGCGAAGGCGAAGGCGCTGTCCGACTTCGTCCTCATGGGAATGTCGCGCGACGGCATATCGGAGGGCTAGGGAAGCGGGAGGCGGGCGGCAGGGTAGGGAACCGCCACAGGTGACAGATCCGCAGAGTGGCGAAGGCGCAGCCTACAGGGGTGCGCCTTCTCTGTTCATGATGTCTCCTCGCGTCACGATGCCCAGTAGTTCACCGTCCTGAACTACTACCAGTCTTCCGCGGCCGCGGGCCGACATCACGCCGACGGCGCGAGCGATCGTGTCGCCTGGAGAAAGAACGTTCTCAGACGTGAGTCGCGTCATTACCGCTTCTACACTTGTGTTTCCCCAATCGTTCCTATCGATGTGCGATACATCCTTGATGCTGACATACCCCGTCAGTCTCCCTGCGCTCACCACCGGGTAGCACATGAAGTGATAGTGAAGGAAGTAGCGCTCGATGAGATCGGAGAGCGTCGCATCCGCTTGAACGACGACAACGTCGCGCGTCATGACGTCGCGCACTCTGATGCTGTGCGACGCCTGATTGACGACTGCTCGGCGGTAGCTCGCATCGGCGGCCTGTCTCAGGAACATCGCGATCATGATGAGCCATAGTCCGCTGATGATCTGACGGGCTGCAAGAATGAGAAGGAGTCCAACGGCGATCATGATCACCGCGATTGCCTTGCCCGCCATGCTTGCCAGGTAGGTCGCACGACGCATGCTTCCAGTCGAGCGCCAGATGAGGGCGCGCAGAACGCGACCACCATCGAGCGGGAGTCCCGGCAGTAGATTGAAGAACAGCAGGAAGGTGTTGGCGACGGCGAGGTAAAGAAACGAGGATTGTGCGGCCGGTCGTCCTCTTCCCAAGCCGAAGAGGATGACGATCCCCCAGAAGATCACTGCCAGAACAGCACTGACGATCGGCCCTGCCATCGCTATCTTGAGTTCCGTTGTCGGATCCGACGGTTCCCTGCTTATCTCGGCGACGCCTCCGAAGAGGAAAAGAGTGATCCGCCTGACTGGGATGCCGTTGAGAACGGAGACAAGACTGTGGGCGAGTTCGTGTACGAAGACGGAAGCGAAGAAGAAGAAGGCTGTGATGAGGCCAAGCGAGACGTACTGAACAGTGCTACGGCCGGGGAGGACGCTCGGGAACCAGCCCAGACTGAGGCTGCCCACAATCAGGGCCACTATGAGGAACCAGCTGTAGTCGGCAACCACGCGGATTCCCATGACCGAGAAGAGGGGTATTCCACGGTTCCGCCAGAAGCCGGCGACTGAGGGTTCACGTCTCAAGATCCTCATGATTCCCATTATGGGCTCGGAATCACCGAGGGTCAAGCGATGGCCGGTGATGCGGCGGAATAGGCTAAGATCGTTCTTCCGGCGCCGCATCTTAAGGAGAATGCGTATGTCTCGGACTCTTGCTTTGTAGGCCATGTTGTGCTAGAATGGATACTTGGCAAGATACATGAGTTGAGACCGGGCTGGTACCCCAAAACGGAGGGAGAACTATGCGCAGGCTGACTGCAGTGCTGGCGCTGGCAATTCTGGTCGTCTTGGCCGTCGCGAGTTCCGCCAAGCTTGATGTGGAACAGGCGACGACAGGCAGAGTGATCGAGGACGCCTTCGAGCGCGGAGTGATCGACCGTGCCGAGATGTACCTTCTCAAGGCCTATTCTGTCTACGCTCCGGAGCTTGTTCCCGATGAGTACGCCGGCGGTGTGATAGAGAAGTGTGGCCTGCCCACGATCGAGGAGTTGGAGAGCATTCTCTCTACGCTTCCCGAGGCGGTCGCCAGTGAAATCCGGGGGCTGAGATCACGGCCGACGTGTCAGACATACGTTGAGACCACTCACTTCCGTATCCATTACGACACATCCGGAACGCACAAGATCTACGGCTGGCCAAACACGACCTTCCGCGATGATGTTATGACGGCCGCGGAGTACTCGTGGACCGTGGAAGTCGACGAGGCCGGTTTTCGCCCACCTCCCCCAGACGGCAGTGATCCCGACGGCGGTGGCGGCAACGACCTCTACGACATCTACGTCCAGGATCTTGGCTCGGGTCTCTTCGGCTACTGCCAGGGCAGCTACTACGCCGCAGGCGGGCCGGCCAACGACGCCACTAGCTTCGTCGTAATCAACCACGACTTCACCGGGTTCGGACACACACAGACGGAGTGCATCCAGATCACCGTGGCGCACGAGTTCTGCCATGGCCTGCAGGCGGCGCATGATATCAATGAGCCGACCTGGTACAAAGAGTGCACGTCGATGTGGGCTGAGGATCTCGTGTACGACGACATCAACGACTACACGGGCTATCTCAACTACTACCTGAGCAACCCGTACTATTCGCTGGACTACAATCCTTCGGGTGGCATGCGCTGGTACGGAACAAGCGTCTGGAATTTCTACCTCTGCGAGAATGTCCACCCGGATGTCGTCGTCGAGAACTGGTGGGAGATGGAGACGTCGAGCGAGTACAATGCGATGAACAACGTGCTCATGGCACGTGGGACATCCCTCGCGGACGAGTTCCACGAGTTCGCCATCTGGAACTTCTTCACGAACTCGCGGTACGATGGTGGTCACTACGAGGAGGGACAGTTCTTCCCGCTCACTTCGACTACCAGATCGTTCAGCATGTATCCCGTCACCGATGTCGGGCCGTACACTGCCATGCGTCCAGACGCCATGGGGTTCAACTTCATCAAGTTCAACAACCCCGCCAACGGCTGGACCGGCCTTCATCTTTCATTCGATGGCCCGGCGCTTGCGATGCTCAGCTACTGGGCTGACATCTGCACGCGGGACGACATCGTCGGCGTCGGCGGGACGCACCACCTGGGCGAGATGAGCCTGAACCCGTGGGGCAATGGTGACACCACGATCGAGGACTGGGACACGCTCGACTACGCCATGCTGGTCGTCGCCAACTGCAGCACGAACTACGATGACATGGAGTACATCTTCAGCGCTGAGCAGGTAGACACCGGTGTCGACGACATCGACGCCAGTGTTTTCGCACTGAAGCCTGCGAGTCCGAATCCGTTCACTGCCGGAACATCGATATCCTACTCGATACAGAACGGCGGCGGAGCTGTTGAGATGACCATCTACGATATCAACGGTCGCGAAGTCAGGACGCTCGTGAACGAGCAGATGTCTGCGGGCGACAAACTGGCCTACTGGGACGGCATGGACAACGGCGGAGGCAAGGTTGCGTCCGGTGTCTACTTTGCCAGACTGAATGTCGATGGTCTTACGGCCTTTGGCAAGCTGGTCGTGCTGAAGTAACGTGATCGTATGATCTACCATGTTGATGGATGAAGAGAGGGGCGGCGCTATTGCGCTGCCCCTCCTTATCTGTGGCCGGTGTTGTGACCCACACTCCGGCGGCCCATTGCTCGTACATGTCGTCCCATCTCTCTCCGGCGTTCTGTGCTATGCTGTTGGTGAGGAGGCGCGAAGTTGAGCAAGAAGCTCAAGAATGAAGTGGAGTGGGTGCGGCGCGTGCGATCGGGATTCCGATACATGGCGACTGTTCACAGCCAGGTCGGAACGCTTGTCTACAGGGCGCTCAAGATCAGGGACAGCTACTCCTCGCGCTCGCTCCGGCTGCGCCACTGGGACACCACCGGTGGGCAGGTTACACTGACCGACGACGAGTACAAGGCCGTCATCCCCGTCTATGACTTCGGCTTCATCCACAATCTCTATCACATGACCAGTACTGACCCGGAGACAGTCGTGCTGGCTGTCTGGTACCTCGTGGCGCACGAGTGGGGTCACTACTACCTGGCGAGGGCGGGAAAGCGGAATCAGGAGCGCGACGCTGATGCCTTCGTCGAGCGAGTGATGGTGCGTGTGGGCTTTGACGAAGATGAAGCCGGGACGTCCGAGGACCACTACTGGAAGGTCTTCAACGCGGACAAGAAGATCAAGACGGCGTAGCTCCGAGGTTCTCAGATGCCGGGACGTCCGCAAGAGCGTCAGCGATCAATGAGAAGCTCGGAGGGAACAACGAACACCTTTCCGCTCCGCTCAACTCTCTCGGCGATGCCATTGTCCGTGCCGCCGGATCCCTCGCTGTCGAGGTCCGCGTCTTCCGCGATCTCCCACAGAGTGGCATCCGGCGCCCCTATGACGAGCGCCACGCGCCCGGTTCCCATCAGGTCGACCGCCAGAAGCGCTCCGCCTATCGAGTCGAGCGTATGAGCACCGACAATGGTCACGTCGGCATGCTCGGTGCTGCCTGCCTTGGCTTCCATTACCGATCTGAGACTGCCGAAGTTGATGTAGATCTCGCCGCATCGTCCGCGGTCGGAGCCGTGGCTTGCAAACTGCGCAGCCGTGATCAAGTCTTGTGGTCCGTCGCCGTTCACGTCCGCCATGAGCAAGGGGAAGCCAAAGAGGTTCCACTTGGATCGGGCGACGAATCGTGGCCGGTCACCGAGCAACGAGTCGTCCGCCTCTGAGTCGGCAAGATCCAATGCCCCTGTGAGGCTGTCGTCCCCCCCGAAGATCAGATACGCCTCACCCGCAGCGGTCTCCTTGCTGCTCTCTCCACGGGCGGCGTAGGCGGACACGAACACGTCATCATTGCCGTCGAAGTCGACGTCTCCGGCAGCGATGGCGCGTCCAAGGAAGCCCCGTGGCACGGCTCCGGTTATGATCGCGATGGTGTGGTCGGGAAGTGTAATCTCGGTCGCGCCGGGAGCGGTCGCTGCCGCGTCGGTGGACGCCGCCGAGCCCGGGGAGTCTGGATCCGGGGACTCAAGCGGCGGGAAGATCTCAGCGACCTCGACGACATAGACCTTCCCAACATCGAATTGGTTCCGGTCCGGTCCATCGGCCAGATAGGCGCCGACAAGGAGCTCTGCGTCTCCGTCACCATCAGTGTCGGCAACGGAGAGGCCGCGGATGCCGTCCCCGGCGTCCTCACCGAGTATTCTGATTCTCGCCACCGAGTCTACCGGGATCTCTCCGGTCGCCGCGGTCAGGAGGGCCCCATCGAGCACGTAGATGCACCCGGAGTCCCGACCGCGGGGTCCGGGGGATCTGAACGCCGAGACGATGAGTTCATCCCTGCCGTCGCCGCTCAGGTCTGCCACCAGAAGCGAGCTTCCGAGCCGCCCGGCGACTGCAGTTCCTCTTATGATCAGCCGCGCATCGGCCGGCGAGAGGCGGAGCCCGCGGGCACTGTCGGGGATGTCGAAGAGATAGAGCGCTCCGTGGAGCATGGCGTCCGGAAGGCCGTCGTCGGGCGCTCCGACCACCAGTTCGTCGGAGCTGTCGCCGTTCCAATCTCCAGCGGCGAGCGTTGCCCCGAACCGTGAGCCTGCGGCAGTGCCTTCTATCGCGATGACGGCCAGTTCGGACGCACAGATGGTGTTCGCTGCTGAAGTGTCCGCGGCGGCGATATCCATGGGCGAGAATACGTAGACACCGCCGGCCCCGGGATCTCCATCGGCCGAAGTCCGACCTGGCGCTCCTACGATGATCATGCCGAGCCCATTGCCGGTGAGGTCGCCGGTAGTCAGGCTGTAGCCGAATTGCTCACCAGGCGTCTCTCCGGAAAGGACGGTGACGTTGACCTCTGCCAAGTCGATCGTCTGTCCTGCTGCTGCGTACGTGAGAGGGGCGGCAAGCATAAGGAGCGCCGTGAGCCGGATGCCGCAGCGTAGCGGCAGACGCGTGCGCAGGCTCGCTCGGTCCTGCGACCCGGCCGTGTGCGTTGGGGAGTATGATCCATAGGGTTTCATCATATGCTCATCTCGCTTGAGTTCCCGTACTTGCCTGCCCAGTCAGACGCGACAGGCAGCCCGAAGCTTCAGCGCGAGTATGGTTCCCGCGCACCCACGTCGTCAAGCAAGGAGCGCGGCTTGACACGCTCCCAAGCAATCGCTAGAGTGCCGGCAAACGCATCGCCGGGGATGTTCCTGCTATTGGAGCGGGGAGGAGTGAAGTTGATCAGCACGGCATTCATCGCCACCTGTCTCATGTTCCTGGTTCCGACCGCTATGGTGGAGGTGGGGGCAGACTCGCCGCCCCTGCTCGATGAGATCGTGGAGTCCTACGATGCGGGCATCGTGAGAACACGGTCGCTCATAGAGAGCCTGAGCGTTAGCCAGATCATGGTCGAACCGCAGAAGGACGGCTCAAATATGCGGGCTCGAGCCGTGCTCACGTATGTGTCAGGGAAGGGTATGAAAAGGGAGGAACTTTCCTCCGAACTCCTCTACCCAGTCGGCAGGTACACACTCGAAAGCCTGACGGGTCCCGAGCTTGGAGTCGACGAGTATTCGCTCGTGCTCAGCGGTACCGAGGATATGGAAGGGACTCTGTGCTACAGGATCGAGGTCACGGCCGTGGCGCGAGACATGCATCATTTTGATGGAACCGTCTGGATATCGGTCGCGGACCACGGACCGGTTCGCGTCGTCGGTGAGATAGCGAATCCCCCATTCCCTGTTATCGAGATCACACTCGACAAATCGTTCGTGCCACATGGGAACGGGATGTGGTTGGTGGCAAGGCACTCGGGAGAGGTTGAGGCGAACCTGCTTCTCGGTCGAAAGCGAGCCCTGAGACACATTTTCTACGAGGGGTACTCGATCGTGCTGATCGAGCAACCCTGATGCCTCCAGTCGCGGTACCGTCCGGGGTCGCCTCCGGTTGGGGGTGCGACATGCCCTTGCTTTGCCTGCCGTGGGACTATTTCCTATTGACACAATACTGGGGTTTCCTGTATCTGTATGTGAGAGATGTTCAGGAAGGTTGCGGCTGACCGCTCTTGGAGGCCCTGCGGGGGGCCGGGAGTCGCTGCGAAGCGGTTTCCCATCGTGAATGGGGAGGGATGCGTGGTGCCCGGAGAGGCTCCCGCCTTCCTCCCGTTCTATTTCGCGCCGCCCCTCACATATGCAAACACAGCCGCCCCATCCATCTGGACGGGGCGGCTGTTCGTGTGTGGTTCATTGGCTACAGAGCTCGCGCCCGGGTAGCTGACCTATCTGTACAGCGCCTTGATGGCGCCCCACGAGACGTCCTCTACCGGGTTACCTCCGCAGTCTCCGCCAAGAGGATTCTTGTGCACACCGCCGTGCTCCAGCACGCAGTAGACGACTACGCTGTCATCACAGAGCACGATCCAGCGAGCGAACTCCGGATGATCGATGATTTCGATGTCACCCGGTACGCCCAGGTAGAAACAATGCAGCACGGCAATAGCCATCGGCTGCATCTCGGGTGTTATGCACTCCGTCGAAGCCAGAGTAATGCCCGTGTCATACGCGCCAATCGCAAGATTGCCGGGCAGGAGATTCTCAAAACTCGGAGCAGAGCTCATCCCCGGAGTTACATTGAGCCCGAACGACACGGTGGTGAATCCCGGATAGCCAAAGTCGACCTCGACCATGACAAAGGCATCGAAGCCGGTGTACATATCCGGGTTGGCCCGGTGCTGAAAGTTGGGCGGATCAAAATCGATGTAGATGTTGTCTGCCAGGATCGGGTTAGCAAGCGCCATCCCGGCGCCCAGCACCACGACCAGTACGGATACGATTGCAGTACGCATCACTCACACCTCCTTGTGAGGCTGATCCCGAACCACACGACCTCATTATACCATAGAACACTCCAAACATCCAGGCCGCTCTGCTGCTACTGCAGGTCGGCTCTGTAGAGGGCCTTTATCGCTCCCCATGAGGAACCCTTGACCGGACTGCCGCACTCGTCACAGCCCTCGCCGTGAGCGCCGATCGATTCGTCCCAGACATTGTTGGCCGCGATCCCCGGCGAGTCGGCGCAGAGAGTGAAATCACCGATTTCCGAATCGCAGAAGAGAGGGGGCTCAGATATGTTGTCGTGGTGATTGCCGCAGAGCACCTCGAGCGGCAGGTTGCCATAGAAGATGCAGTGGGTGATCTCAGGCTTGCTGTTCAGGCAGTAGACACCGAAGCCGTGCAGTCCACCGGACACGATCGTGTTCGTTACGAGCGGATCGGCGAGCTGGCAGTAGATGCCGCTTCCGTAGTAGGCATCACATCCGTAGATCGTGCAGTTGGTGATCGTGGGATCGCCTTCCTGGCAGTGGATGCCGCCCCCGTTCATCGTGGCGGTGCAGTCCGAGATCGTACATCCCGAGATCGTTGACTCCGAACTCACACACCTGACGGCGCCGCCCGAGAAGGTGACGTGGTTGCCGTCGAATACGGAGTCCTCTATTACGGAATCCGCCCCCCCGGCATTGACGCCGCCGCCGTACGCGGCTGTACAGCCAGTGAATGTGCAGCCCAGGATATAGGCGGATGCCGTGGCGAGGGCCACCGCTCCCCCGGTGGGTGCATAGCTGTTCTCAAAGACGCAGTATCTGATGGTGATGCCGGAGCCCGCGGCGCAGTAGATCGAACCGCCGCTTCCACCCGCGTAGCCATTCCTGATCGTGAGGCCCTCGATGATGCTCGCCTGGCTTTCACCCGAGTGGAAATGGAACGCGCGGTCGATGCCCTCGCAGTCGATGACGACCTCTCCGGCTCGGGGGGAGACAGCGGAGATAAGCAGGTCTCTCCCCGCGAAATCGAGACCCCGGTTGCCTTCGCCGGTGTAGATGCCGGGCGCGACCAGAATCATGTCGCCTGTGTCGGCAGCAGCGATACCCTCGCCGATAGTCAGATAGTCTCCGCCGCCTTCGAGATCTACCAGCAACACGGCTGCTGTTGCGGGCAGAGCGAGGATCGCAAGCGCTAGTGTGGCTGCAATCAGACAAACGCTGTTCTTCATGATATGTCCCTTCTGTTGACCGACCAGCCCATACGTATCTCGTGACGCGAGCTTACTGTTGAGCGAGGGCCGCGTCAACGGCTCTCGCTGTCCTTCGCGCGCTGTGCTATGCTCACGGGACTTGCGGACTTACGGTCCGCGTTTCTGCATGCGGTAGCGAAGAGGCTCAAGCGTTGGGTAATCTCAAAAGTATTCTTAAACATTTCGCTCGATACCGCCGCGCCGTCGTCATCGGCATCGCGAGCCTGCTCGTCGTTGACGGGCTCCAGCTTCTCATTCCACGCGTCATCAAGGAGGCTGTGGACAACCTCACGGCTGGTACGGCGACCGGCGGTGGACTCGCGGTTAATGGGCTGACGATAGCGGTGTTCGCGGCTGTGATCGCCGCCTTCCGTTTTGTGTGGCGCTATCTCATCATAGGGACGTCGCGTCACATAGAAGAAGATATCAGAAATGAGATCTTCGGGCATCTGCTGAGATTGTCGTCGCGTTACTTCGCCAAGACGAAGACCGGTGACCTCATGGCACACGCGACGAACGATCTGAACGCCGTTCGCATGGCGTGCGGCTTCGGACTCGTGGCCATGACGGACGCGGTCATCCTCGGTTTCGCGTCGATAGGATTCATGCTCGCCCTGAACGTCAAGCTGACTCTCCTGGCGCTCATTCCGATGCCCATCATCGCCTTCTTCACCTTGAAGGCCGGGAAGCTTCTGCACCTGCGCTTCGAACGCGTGCAGGAGACCTTCTCCGATCTGATGGAAGGCGTGCGAGAGAGCATCGCGGGCGTCCGTGTCGTGAAGGCCTACGTGCAGGAGGAGCATCAGGAGGAAAGGCTGTCCGGTTTCGGGCAGCGCTACATTCGCCGGAACGTGGAACTCGTCCGGATCTGGGGCGCGTTCTTCCCGTTCGTGATGTTGATGTCGAGCATGAGCGTCGTGATCGTCATCTTCATCGGCGGGCGTCAGGTGATGCTTGGGACGATCTCGACCGGTGACCTGGTCGCGTTCATGAGCTATCTCGGCATACTGACCTGGCCGATGATGGCCATGGGGTGGGTAGTCAATGTATTGCAGCGGGGGTCGGCTTCGATGGGGAGGATCAACAGGATTCTCGAGTCCACTCCCGAGATCGCGGACTCCGAGGGGGCCGTGGATCTGGATGTTGTTCGTGGCGAGATCGAGTTCAGAAACGTCACGTTCCGCTACGAGGATGATGCAGCGCCCGCGCTCTCGGATGTGACCTTCGTTGTTCCGGCGGGGAGCACTCTGGGGGTGCTTGGGAGAACAGGATCCGGAAAGAGCACCATCTGTAATCTGCTTGTGAGGGTCTTTGAGACCGAGGAGGGACAAGTACTCCTCGACGGTCACGCCGTCAATGAACTCAGCCTGAGAACTGTGAGGAAAGCGTTCGGCTACGTTCCGCAGGACACGTTCCTCTTCTCGGACACGATCGCCGAGAATATCCGTTTCGGAGCGCCGGATGCCACGGACGACGACATACGCTGTGCGGCGGAGACCGCGGGCATTCTCAGCGAGATCGAGGAGTTCTCCGAGGGCATGGAGACGCTTGTGGGGGAGAGGGGCGTCACTCTTTCCGGAGGGCAGAGGCAACGGATCGCCATTGCCAGGGCCATCGTTGCGGCGCCTTCGGCCATCATTCTCGATGACGCTCTTTCTTCGGTTGATACGGCGACGGAGGAGGTGATCCAGAGAGGTCTCTCCACTGTGCTTCATGGGAGGACGAGCATTATCGTGTCTCACAGGATCTCGTCCTTCAGTGGTGCGGACAACATTATCGTGCTTGATGACGGGCGCATTATCGAGCGTGGAACACACCAGGAGCTTCTGGCGGTGGGTGGTCTCTATGCGGACATCTACGAGAGACAACTCCTGGAGCAGGAGATGGATGATTCGGATGCTGTCCAGACTTAGGACGGGGCGTAGCGAGCAACGCGCCCGAGGAACACGTGGAAGAAGCAGATGACACACGACCACCATGACGAGACAACCGGCAAGCCGTTTGACGCGCGACTGGTAAGGCGGCTCCTGGTCTTCATCCGACCCTACTGGCGCACTGTCGGGGCGGCTGTGGCCATTCTGATATTCGTGGCCGGTTTTGAACTGGCGCTTCCTTTTCTTATGCGGTCCGCGATAGACGACTACATTGTCGCCACCACTCGAATCCTGCTCGCGGAGGATGACTCCTCCGGCTTCGTATCGGAGCACCGGGATGATCTCCTGCCGATCGACGACTTCGGATCGAGATGGGAGGGCGCCCGCCCGCCGAGAGCATATCTCGTCACTGCAAAGCACCTCTCCGGATACGATCCCAGAAGCGTAGCGAAGGCATCGGAACTCGGCGTCATTCTGGAGAAATCGTACTACGCGGCCGCGCGTGACAAGATCGTGCTGGCGGGACTCGTGCCCGCCGAGTTTGTCGTGGCCGGCGACCGGATAGCGCTTCCGGTAGACGTTCTCGCGGCGCTGTCCCCCGAACAGATCCACATCCTGCGCGAGGGTGACGCCAGAGGTCTGGGGCGCATAGCGATCATCATCCTGGTGATGCTCATCATCTCCTTCGGGTTCACCCTTCTTGAGATCAATATGATGGAACTCACATCTCAACGGGTGATGTACGACATCCGGATGAAGGTGCTGAGGCACATGATGAGGCTCTCGCTCTCCTTCTTCGACAGGAACCCCGTCGGGAGACTCGTGACACGGGCGACGAACGATGTTCAGGTTCTACACGAGATGTTCACGTCCATCGTCACCATGTTGCTTCGCGATCTCTTTGTGCTCATCGGAGTCGTGATCGTTCTTCTCAGACTCAACTGGCGATTGGCGCTCGTGAGTCTGGCGGTGCTTCCCTTCATGGCTTGGGCGACCGTAGCCTTCAGCGTCAAGATACGCGACGCCTTCCGCGAGGTCCGCGTTAAGGTGGCGAAGATAAACGCCATGTTGCAGGAGAGCATCGGGGGGATGCGTGTCATCCAGATCTTCGCTCACGAGAGCGAGAGCTTCAGGCGTTTCTCGGGAATCAACCACGAGAATTTCCTCGCGGCGATGAAACAGATACGAACGTTCGCGATGTTCATGCCGCTCATGGAGCTGGCGAGCTCGACGGCCATTGGACTGGTGATCTGGTACGGCGGCGGGAGCGTCATCAGGAACACGCTGTCGCTCGGAACGGTCGTCGCATTCCTCTCGTACGTGCAGATGTTCTTCCGTCCCCTGCGGAATCTCGCTCAGCAGTACGGCACGATGCAGCAGGCGATGGCATCGTCGGAACGCATCTTCATGCTTCTGGACAACGACCAGATGATACTCGATCCGGACGAACCCGTCCGGCCGGACACCATCGAAGGTCGCATCTCCTTCGAAAGCGTGAGCTTCTCGTATACTGAGGGAGAGCAGGTTTTGAGGGACGTTTCGTTTACCGTCGAACCCGGGGAGACCGTCGCCATCGTGGGAGCCACCGGAGCCGGCAAGACCTCGATCATCAATCTGATAGAGAGATTCTACGATGTCGAGGAGGGACGAGTCACTCTCGACGGGATTGATCTTCGCCAAATGGACCGATCGTTCCTGCGCTCGCACATCGGCCTGGTCATGCAGGATGTCTTCATCTTCGCGGGTGACATAGGTGGAAACATCCGTCTCGGCAATCAGGGTATCGACGACGAACGTCTGCGGGAGGTGGCACGCCACGTTAACGCGGACACTTTCATTGACAGACTCGCCGGCGGCTATCACGAGGAAGTTCGCGAGAGAGGAGTGACCCTTTCGACCGGGCAGCGTCAGCTCCTTGCATTCGCGAGAGCGCTCGCGTTCGACCCCGCGATTCTGATTCTCGATGAGGCCACCGCCAACATCGACACGGAGACCGAGCACCTCATACAGCAGGCGCTGGTCAGACTGATGGCCGGCAGAACGTCGATCGTCATCGCGCACCGGCTGTCTACCATCCAGCACGCAGACAAGATACTGGTCATGCACAAGGGCAAGATCCGAGAGGCCGGTACGCACCTCGACCTTCTCTCACAGAGAGGGTACTACTATCACCTCTACCAGCTTCAGTACGCGCAATAGGGAGTTGTCCAAATGCCATACATTCTCATCGGCACCATTCAAGACAAGCCGTTCCGACACGTATTGAAGGAGGGTGAACAGTCCCTGGGTCGTGCCGAGGGAGTCGATGTCAGGCTGGAACACGGCACTGTCTCGCGCAACCACGCCCGCATCGCGGTCGAAGGTTCCAGAATCACGCTCACCGATCTGGGCAGCCGGAATGGCACCAGAGTGGACGGACGTGCAGTGAACGGTACCGTGGAACTCTCACCCGGGTCGGAAATCGAGTTTGCAGGTCTGGTCCTATCGCTGGTGGAAGAGGGGCGCGAGGGCGGACTGAATCGCGGACGGGAAGATGGCGCCGGCGGTAGGCCCGGCACGGACAGCGAACGCGAGTACCGGCTGGACGATTCTTCTATAGAGTGCTCGTCCATCTCCCGTGGCGACATATTCGCCACGGGTGCCGACGTTGGGTCGGATACAAGCTACAACCT
>JAUXGN010000022.1 GCA_030622115.1 Candidatus Eiseniibacteriota bacterium | reverse complement strand
GGAGCCTGGGGCGACTCGAACTACTCGCTCGGGTTCTTCCCGGCGGAGACGTGTTTCTCCGAGCGGCTCATTCCAGTGCTTGTTCAGGAGGGGATAGACTGGTCGATCGTGGCGGACCTTCACATATCGCGCGCGTGCACCGACTATCCATATGATGCCGGCCAGGACAACTGCGACCCGCCGAATCCGGCCGACCAGCAGAATCCTGCACAGGGCTACTACTACTCCCAGACCATACCGCGCGGTGTGACCGTAAAGATCCCGCCTCCGTTCGGGTTCACGCCTCACTACGCTAGATACGTTGATCCGGAGACGGGCGCCGAGTCGAAGATAGTGGTCGTCCCGGCGGCAAACGCGATGTCCTGGAACGAAGGTTACGGACTCTACGGAACCGGCGAGATAGATGCGATCGCATCGTACAACGATCCGGATAAGCCGATGCTGTTTCTTTTCGCGCACGATGGAGACAACGCCTGGTCCGGCGGACACTCGTACTGGTACGAGAACGTCACCGGCTTCTCGCACGCGGCGGTGGCTCAGGGCTACGAACCGACGGTGATCGCGGAGTACCTGGCCGACCATCCCGTTGACCCGGCGGATGTCGTTCACGTGGAGGACGGCGGTTGGGTTAACGCGGACGGCGACTTCGGGAGTCCACAGTTCATCAACTGGAACTGGCCGCTCTACGACTCGGGAGGATCGTTCGATATCGCCGGGGGATGGGCGCTTGATGAGCGAAACTGGGCCGTGCTGACTGCGGCGCAGAACCGGGTCGAGACCGCGGAAGCCATCGCCGGGACGGCCGATCCGGTCAAGATCCAGGACCCCACACTCGGCGCAAACGACATCGAGAAAGCGTGGCACTTCCTCCTGGCCGGCTACGAGAGCGGCTACATGTACTACGGGAACGCGCTCGATTTCGAGATCAAGGCAACGCTTGCGTGCAACAACGCGATGGCGCACGCGGACCCGATCATCGCGGCCGGGAGCGATGTCGTGGCGCCGACGGTCTGGATCCCGCAGCGACTTCCGTGGAATCCGGGCGGCATGGGCGGCGGCGCTCTCTGGGGATATCCGGGGGGAGCGGGGGCCGTGATGTCGCAGGACTTCCATATCTGGACGTTTGCGCACGACGTCTCGGGACTCGCGGGTGTAGACCTCAAATACCGCGTGGACGCAGACGGAACGAATCCACTCTCGACCGATGTCAATGAGACGTATGAGGGTGGAGCTGGTGTGGGGGCCTGGGAGACGGTTCCGATGACCATGCGCAACTTCCCTGCGGGCAACGTCTACGGACAGCCCGAGATCAACTTCAGCGAGATGCCTGACTACATTGCGGACCAGTACTACGTTCACATGACGGGCTTTGAGGATGTTCTTCTCGACTACTACGTTGTGGCCACCGACAGCGTCGGTCTGATCAAGCGCACGCCCATCCAGCACGTCTGGGTCGGAAGCGGCGGCGGGGCGCCGTCCGACACATGTGTCTGGTGGGATCCCGATGAACCGGAGGCTCAAGGCACGGTCAGTGTCTACTATGACCTCGACTGCCGCAGCGTTCTTCCAGGAGGAACGAGCCCGGTCTACATCCACATCGGGCACAGTGGATGGCAGGATGTCCTGAGTCCGGATCCGTCGATGGTGTGGGACGCCGGTGAGGAAGCCTGGCGCTATGACTACGCGATTCCGACCGCTGCGTCATCGGTCGAGTTTGTCTTCAATGACGGAGCGGGCAACTGGGACAACAACGGAGGTTCCGACTGGAGCGTGGTTGTCACCGGTGGTAGCGGACCTTCCGGATTCATCATGGATGGCGCGCTCGATCCTGAGGCGGAACTCGCGGCGAGTAACGGGGGAAGCGACCTCTACACGGCCTTCGACGGCACGTGGCTCTACGTGGCCACGCAGGGTGTCGGAAGCACGTCGGGACGCGATCACTTCATCCTGGTGGACAGAGATCCGTCCGGATACAGAGACGCGCCGTGGGGCAAGTCGGGGACGGTGGCCGGGTGGGAGTTCTTTCTCGCCAACGAGGAATCAAATGGTTGGGTCGGGTGGTTCGATTCGTCGGAGCAGGTGTACGAGTCATCGAGCGCCCAGAAGTTCGCCGGCTCGTGGCTCGAGGGCGCGCTCGATCTGGCTGCGCTCTTCGGTGTGATCCCGGATTCGGTCCTCGTTACAGCCTGTCACTATCAGACACACGACGGCGGATCGATCATGCTTCAGATCCCTGCAGGCGATGGCGACGCCCACATCGAACGCGATGAGTACTACGTGCAGCTTCTGACCGATACCGGAGTGGGCGAAGGTCCATCCGTCTCCCGCCTTATGCTTCATCCTATGATGCCGAACCCGGCGGTCGGGGAGACGCGCATCGCGTTCTCACTGCCGGAGCGTGGGGGCGTAGACGTGAGCGTCTACGATGTGAGCGGCCGACTTATAGCCCGCGCCTTCAGCGGGGAACTCGCGGCCGGTGACCACGAAGTTCTGTGGAACGGCACTGGCGAAGGCGGACGCCCTCTGCCATCGGGCATCTACTTCGTAAGACTGGTTGCTGGTGGAACGAGCGCGGAAGCCAAGCTTGTATTGCTGCGTTAGGCGCGCGCGGGAAAACACATCCTGAAGGCTGCAGGACTCTAGCTTTCGAGAGCCTGCATCCAGCTCGTGAGCGCCGGTCGTCCGACACCGTCTCCATCGTACAGTCCGCAATCCTTCCAGAACCGGATGATGTCCGCATTCGGGAAGTACTGGAAATCGCTCTCCCAGTAGTCATCGAAGTCCCTTGTGAGGAACCAGCAGATGAAGGCGGCTGAGAGTTCGTCGCAGTCGGCGAGCAGTCGCTCCACGTACTCCTTCTGCGTGGCTTCGGACGCGGGGATGTAGACGGGATAGGGAAGGTCGACCGGCTCTGCGGGCCAGGCCGTCTCCGCAACAGCAAAGGGTTGTCCGGGCGATAGGTCCGCGAGCGCCGTCAGGTAGTCAGCCGGGATGGCGCTTGGATCGCCGTTGAATCGGGAGTACGCGTACGAGCTGACGGCGACGATGTCGCAGTAGAAAAGAAGTTCCGAGACGGGCACGATCTGGCTGCCGACATCATTGTGGTAGTAGTCGGCCTGGATGGTGGCGAAGATGGACAGGAACGGGTGCACGTTCCTGATGTCGGCGCAGACCTCGTGGGTGAGGGTCATGAAGGCCTGCCACTCGCCCGGGGAGAGATCGGCCAGCATGTTGGCCTCGATCGCGAACGCGAAGTAGTCAGGGTCATAGATGTCTATCATATTGAGACAGTGATTCGCAAACGCCTCCATGACATCCGGCTCATCGAATGTGTACGTGTTCCAGGGCGGGGGGAGCGGTTCATCTGAATCCGCGCCCCGGTAGAGCGCGAGACCGTCGCGGGAGGATGATATGGGAGTGACCGCCAGGTAGACGGCGTGCCCCGAGGGGATCAGGCTCTGGACGTAGTCGAGCCACCAGGCGTAGGAAGCGTCGTACGGGGTTCCGTCGAGAGCCTCCTGCCAGGGAATCCCGCCATCCTCATGTATGACCGCCAGATCCGCGCTGACCGCGATGGCGTCCCATGCCTCCAGGACGGCGGCGTCCGTCTTTGCATGCGGGAACGCCGTGAATCCCATTACGTATGGGCGCGAGCCCGCTCCGCCTCCGACTATGTCGCCGCAGGATGTCAGGAATGGAAGCAGAGAGATCATCAAGACGAAGAGTTGTTTCATTGATCGACCACCTTGTCAGAGGCGCCTGTCACGGCTACACTCATTGTGCGTCAAGTGGGTGAAGGAAATCAAGTGGCGTACTTCCTGAATAAGAGGATGGATGAGCATGACGACACCGAACCAAAGGATCCTCGTTCTCTTCTGCGGCGGAACGCTTGTCATGGAGAAGGATGAGCGGGGGAGCCTCCTTACGCCTACGCTCGACAGGGCCATCAAGAATCTCCTCAGTATGGAGGAGCGGCTTGATGAACTGGCCGATCTCGAGGTTGCGTACATCGACAATATCGACAGCAGCAATATCCGGCCTGAGCACTGGGACCACGTGGCCGACGTCATCGGAGAGAAGTACGACGACTACGACGGATTCGTGGTGACACACGGCACCGACACCATGGCCTATACGGCGAGTGCGTTGTCGTTCGTGCTCCAGGGGTTGGGCAAGCCTGTCGTGCTGACGGGTTCGCAGATCCCCGGTACGAGAATCGAATCGGACGCTCGCAGGAACTTCGTCAACGCCGTGCGCGTGGCGACGATGGATCTCTCGGGCGTCTTCATCGTTTTCGACAAGAAGATCATTCTGGGCGCACGCGCGACCAAGTCCTCCGAGTCGAAGCTCGATGCGTTCGTGCCCGTCAATCGCGGGATCGTAGGTGACATACGCGTGGATGTGAGGGTCGCCGCAGATCATCCGCGACGCACAGACAGTCGCCTGGATCTTCAGAAGGGGTTCGAAGCGAACGTGGTCATTGTCACGCTCGTCCCCGGGATGCCGCCGGACGTTCTTACGTGCATCGTTGAGAGCGGTATCAAAGGGCTTGTGCTTCGAGGTTTCGGAACCGGTAACGTCGCGTATGAGTATCAGGATGCCATCGCGCGTGCGGCGGAACTCGGGATCCCGATCGTCGTGACCACCCAGTGCCAACAGGGCGCGACGATGATGCACCTCTACGATCTCGGAAGGAGGCTCCTCGACCTTGGCACCATTCAGGGATACGACATGAGCACCGAGAGCATCGTGACGAAGCTCATGTGGGCCCTCAAGCGCGCCGACTCTGTCGACGCAGTGCGCGAGATCATGCACACCGATTTCTGCGGCGAGATCGTTCGGGAGAACGGGCTTCTCCGAGCATAGGGGCCGGGCCGGGTGTGAAGTGCGCCGGCGGGGCGCGAGGCATGGCCCACGATCCCTGCATTGTGCGACTTAGAGCGGTTATGTCTTGACTGACGGACGGCCTTGCATCATAATAGGTGCAGTGCGGCTTGATGATGATGCATCTCAGACCGGACGCCCCCACGAATCGGACAGCCCCACTCGGTCATCATTCATATGAGAAGAAAGGAGGAGAGTGCGCGGCAAGGGCGCGTCGGCTTCATTGCTTACGCTATTCGTGCGGAGGTGGCATAATGAAGATGCTCGTGGTGTTCCTTATCGTGGTAGTCCTGCTTGCAACTCCGATACTCGGCTCACTTGTTGCAATTCTTCCCGGTGCGGCAGATGATGTTGCTTACGCCAGAGACGACGATGAACAGCTATCACCGTTCTGGCAGGCGTTGACTTGGATGATCCTCCAATTCGTGAGGGACAGCGGTGGTCACTGGAACTAACATCCGTCCTGTCGACGCGGGCGAACCGGAGGAGAGGGACCTGTGACACGACCATGCGTCGTACTTGTGGCCCTGGTCTTCTTGGTGTGCGCGGCATTCGGTTTCTCGTCCCGCACACTCGAATCAACCACAGAGTCTGGTGTTCACGTGGAGTGTCGCGGAATGCTCGACGAGGTTGAGTACTGGCCTTCGATGTACTCGCCGGCGGAGTGCAAGGCGGCCGATCTGGGCGGCATGCAAATGATCCGGTACATGAGGGAGCATGAAGCCGACTGGCTCTTGTTCGATGTGCTGGCGCCGGAGGAAGGCGCCTACTGGAACGGTGATACCGTCTTCGTCCTGGAATTCGAGGATGGTCGGCGGATCGAGAGCGATGAACTCCTGCTCGCCGACAGTCCGCTTGAGCTGAAAGTGTTCCTTGGCTCGGACGGCATCTCTCTCAGACGTGAGGGTGGATTGTACGGGCGCGTTGGCAGTGGCGCGAATCTCGTTGCAGTATCGTTTCCGCTCGGGTCCATTGAGCAGATGGGTGAGTTCATGGAACACAACGCGTGGTGGGCTCGGTTTGAGCTTCCCTCCAGCGTGGTCGTTAGAGAGAACGGAGTGGACGAATCCCTTCCGGTCGCAAGCTCCGATTGAGAGCACGAGTTCAGAGCTATGTCGTGAAGCCGGCAGATAGCCCCGACGGGGCTGTCTGCCGGCTTCACCCCGCGCTCTTTATCTTCTATCAGCTTCGTAACACTGTCCTAACAGACGCGTGTCATAATGGAGATGTGAAGTCAGGATCACCAGGGAAGAAGGAGTCCGCAGGATGGGCAGGAACAGAATCCTGATCATCGAAGACGACAAGGACATCCGAGAGCTGATGGAGTACAACCTGTCAAGGGACGGGTTCGAGCCGTCCGGTGCAGAATCGGGTGAGGAGGGGCTCGAAACTGTGTCGAGGGAGGCCCCCGATCTGATAGTGCTCGACCTGATGCTTCCCGGCATCGACGGCTTCGAGGTGTGCAGGCGACTGAAGAAGAGCGAGAAGACTGCGCACGTGCCGATCGTCATTGTGTCCGCGAAGGGTGAGGAGGCCGACATCGTGACGGGGCTCGAACTCGGCGCCGATGACTACATCACGAAGCCGTTCAGCCCGAAGGTGCTCGTGGCCCGCGTGCGTGCAGTACTGAGACGCAGGGCGCGTCAGATTCCGAAAGAAGAGGACACTCTTGAGGTGCTCGATCTCGCCATTCACCCGGGGCGCCGTGAGGTCGTCTACAAGAATGAGCGCATCGAGCTCACGAACACCGAGTTCAAGCTCCTGCATGTGTTGGCGCGCCGACCCGGGTGGGTCTTTACGCGCTATCAGATCGTTGATCGCGTTCACGGTGAGCACTACCCTGTGACGGAGCGGGCCGTCGATGTGCAGATCGTTGGTCTCAGACGCAAGCTCGGAGACGCGGGGGAGTACATCGAAACGGTTCGCGGCGTCGGATACCGGTTCCGAGACGACGATTAGGCGACCGGCGCACCCGAGATACGCTGTAGGGCGGAGCGCCACCACTGGACCGGTAGAGGTACGAATGCGTAGACACGGTCTCTTCTGGCATATCTTCCCAACCTACCTCATCATCACCGTCCTTGCTGTAGTCGCAGTGAGCTGGTACGGCTCCACTGCACTGCAGTCGCTTTTCTATGAGCGCGCGGAAGACGACCTGCGCGCGAGAGCGCTGCTTCTTGAAGAGCGGTTGGGCGGTGAACTCGGCAAGGGAGACACTGGGTCTCTCCAGGCGCTTGCGGTCGAGCTCGGCCAAGCGACCGACAGTCGCATCACCATCGTCCTGCCTCGGGGCCTTGTCGTTGCCGATACGGACGAGGATCCCGCCGTCATGGAGAACCATGCCGACCGCCCGGAGATCGTCGAGGCCCTGCGCGGCAATGTGGGGAGCGCTGTCCGGTACAGTCACACGCTCGGTATGAATCGCATGTATGTGGCGGTCCCGGTCAACAGTGGCGGCGAGATCTGCGGCGCCGTCCGTGTCTCGCTTTCAACGACAGCCATTGATGATGAGTTTCTGCGCGTCCG
Source organism: Candidatus Eiseniibacteriota bacterium (assembly GCA_030622115.1). Classification (GTDB taxonomy): domain Bacteria; phylum Joyebacterota; class Joyebacteria; order Joyebacterales; family Joyebacteraceae; genus Joyebacterum. Next base: position 35,313 of record JAUXGN010000022.1, on the reverse strand, counting down.
ACAGCGGATTGGCATCGCTGCGCTCGTGATGGTTATCATCGCTGCGGTCGTGAGCTTCCCGGTGACTCGTCGCATTACACGGCCGCTCGTGGAGATGCGTCGCGGTGCGCTGCGCTACGCTCAGGGCGAGTTCGGGTACCGACTGCCGGTACCAGGGTCGCTCGAGTTGGCGAGCCTGTCCGAGACGCTGAACCACATGGCGGGCGAGCTGGACCGTCAGATCAGCACAATCCGTCGGCAACGTGCCGAGCAGGATGCCGTCTTCTGCAGCATGGAAGAGAGCGTCATCGCGGTCGATATGGATGAACGGCTTCTCACGATGAACCGCGCAGCCGGCGAGCTCTTCTCGGTCGAACCGGCGGCGTCAGCGGGTCGGAGCATCCAGGAGGCAATCCGGAACACCGACATCCATGCGTTCGCGTCACGCGCACTCCTGAGCTCGGGGCCGATCGAGGGGGAATTTGAGCTCCTGGCCGACACGCGCCGGCTCCTGCACGCGCATGGGGCAGCGCTCCGGGACAGGAAGGGCCAGAAGCTCGGCGCAGTCATAGTTCTCAACGACATCACGCGCATGCATCAGCTCGAGAAGGTCCGGAGCGACTTCGTTGCCAACGTATCGCATGAGCTTAGGACTCCGGTCACGCTGATCCAAGGATTCGTCGAAACCCTGCTCGATGGGGCGATCGATGACGCGGATGAGTCGCGCAGGTTCCTGCACATCATCCACCGTCACTCCGATCGGCTGAAAGCGATCATCGAGGATCTCCTGTATCTGTCGCGCATCGAACAGGATGCCGGAGACTCGCGCATCGCGTTTGACAGGACGCCGGTTGCAGGCGTCGTGGAGACGGCGATCGATATCTGCCGGTCGCGGGCCGGGGAGAAGGACGTGCGCATCGATCTCACAACGGCGGGCGATTCGCTCACACGGGTCAATTCCCAGCTTCTGGAGCACGCTGTCGTCAATCTTCTGGACAACGCGGTCAAGTACAGCAAGCGCGGTTCCTCCATCGAGATTGATGTGGAGGAAGAGAAGACGGATATTCTCATCCGCGTGCGAGACTACGGCGTAGGGATCGCTCCGGAACATCTCCCCAGGTTGTTCGAGCGCTTCTACCGCGTTGATAAGGCGCGGAGCCGTGAACTCGGCGGGACCGGCCTCGGTCTCGCCATAGCGAAGCACATCGTTCAGGCTCACGGTGGAAGCATCGGTGTGGAGAGCACTCCCGGCAAGGGCAGTGCCTTCACGATCATCCTGCCACGAACGTAGCCTGTCACAGGCGAACTCCTGCTCTTCCCAACGCGATCCGCGCTTGCCGCCGGCAGATCCCTGCTTTCCCTAACGCAATCCTCACTTGCCGCTGATGATCAATGAACCCTCGTCCTCCATACTACTGACGCGGAGGAATGAACTCACGAGTTCCAAGTACATCTCTTTCCTCGAACGTGCATCCGTCAACGTGAAGTGGGGACTGCGAGCGCGCTTATCACACGGTTCCAGTTCGACTTCTAGCTCTCGATATTGTGGCGCGTCGCCGGGTCAACCCCCTCCCCGGCGGCGCATCGTGGCGGCCAGTTCAACCAATCAGGAGGAAGCGTGATGCAGAAGTTCATCAAGATCGCAGTCATTCTCACTATCGCGGCCGCGATCGCGGCGACGTCCATTCCGACGTTGGCGGCGACGAGCCTGAGCGGCGCGGGCGCGACGTTCCCGGAGCCGATCTATGCCGTGTGGATGTACAAATACAACCAGCTCACCGGGGTGCGCGTCGATTACCAGGGCATTGGTTCAAGCGGCGGCATCCGTCAGATCAAGGCGGGGACTGTTGACTTTGGCGGCTCGGACGCCCCGATGAAGGGTCCTAAGGTCCGCGAGGCTGGTCTCATCCAGTTCCCGATGGTTGTCGGTGGTGTCGTTCCGGTCTGCAACGTTCAGGGACTCGAGGCCGGTCAGCTCAAGCTCACACCCGAAGTGCTTGCGGGCGTTTTCTCCGGCGAGATCAACTACTGGAACGAGGAAGCCATCACATCACTCAACCCCGGGCTCGCGCTTCCGAACGAGCCGATCACGGTCGTTCACCGCGCTGAAGGCTCGGGTACGACGTGGATCTTCACCAACTACCTGGATAAGGTCTCGCCCTCGTGGCACGAGAGCATCGGGACGGGCAAGGTCGTGCCGTGGCCGGTCGGAGTCGGCGCCAAGGGCAACCCCGGTGTAGCCAACTACGTCCAGCGCGTGAATGGCTCGATCGGGTATGTCGAGTACGCGTACGCGGTTCAGAACAACGTCCCGCATGTTTCGCTTGAGAACCAGGCCGGTGAGTACGTTCAGCCGAGCATTGCATCGTTCAAGGCGGCGGCGGCCAACGCCGACTGGGCGAGCGCCGACGGCTACTACCTCGTCCTTACCGACCAGCCGGGCGACGAAAGCTGGCCCATCGTAGGTGCGACGTTCATTCTTGTCCACGCGGATCAGAGCGACGCCGGGAAGGCCGAAGAGATGCTCAAGTTCTTCGACTGGTGCTACAAGCATGGCGCAGAGATGGCGGTTGAGAAAGACTATGTTCCGATCCCGAAGAACGTGGCTGATATGGTCCGGCAAACTTGGGCCGACGAGATTCGGGTGGATGGAACAGCTGTCTGGAAGTAGCGGGCCCCCGAGCGGGATAGGGACAGATGAGAGAGAGCACCGTAGAGAGACCGAGCGCTTCTCCCGGCGCCGTGCATGACCAGAGCCGACCGGACGCCGTCTTCAAGTGGCTGACAGCCGCGTGTTCACTGGTCGTCATCGTCATCATGGCCGGCATATTCTTCGAACTCGTGCGGAACTCCGGGATGGCGTTTCGTGAGTTCGGATTCAGCTTTCTCACGACGGACAGCTGGAACCCGATCAAGGGCGAGTTCGGCGCGGCCAGCAGCATCTACGGTACGCTCGTATCGACCGGGATCGCGATGATCATCGCGATCCCGTTGTCGATAATCATCGCGGTCTATCTCGTGGAAGTGGCACAGCCGAGGGTGAGCAGATTCATCGGCGGAGCAGTCGAACTCCTGGCGGCGATACCCTCGATCATCTACGGCATGTGGGGCCTCTTCGTATTCGCGGCCCTCATGCAGACGCACGTGCAGCCGTTTCTCGGTAAACACCTGGGTGCGCTTCCGCTCTTTCAGGGGCCGCCGATGGGCATAGGCATGCTCACGGCCGGGCTGATCCTCGCATTCATGGTGCTGCCTTTCATCACAGCGATTACGCGGGACGTACTGATGATGGTCCCGCCGGTTCTCAAGGAGTCGGCCTACGGTGTCGGTTCGACGATGTGGGAGGCCGTACGGTTCGTCAGTCTCAAGTACGGTCGGCGCGGCATCGTAGGCGCGGTCTTCCTTGGGTTCGGGAGAGCACTGGGGGAGACGATGGCCGTGACCTTTGTGATAGGCAACAGCCACAGGATCTCGCCTTCCCTCTTCTCGGCAGGCAATACCATCGCATCAAGCTTGGCTAATGAGTTCAACGAGGCCTCCGAGCCCATCTACCTCAGTTCACTCTTCGCTCTGGCGCTCGTGCTGTTCTGCATCATGTTGGCGTTCCAAACGATCGCGCACTACTGGGTGACGCGGATGCAGCGGCTCGAAGCGGGGGACCGCTGATGAGACCGCGCTCGAGAACAGAGAGACGAGCAGCCGATACGGCGATGCGCGTGGCGATGGTCCCAGCCGCGCTCATCGGCATCGCGGTACTCGCGTGGATTCTCTGGGAGGTCATCGCGCGGGGCATCGGTGCGCTCACGCCGGCATTCTTCACCGAGCTTCCGACACCTCCAGGCATGGAGGGCGGTGGGCTTGGCAACGCGATCCTGGGGACTCTGCTCATGACGTTTCTCGCCGCGCTTCTGGGGACGCCGATAGGACTCCTGGCGGGCGTGTTTCTCTGCGAATTTGGACCATCGAGCCGGATCGCTACCGTCGTACGGTTCACCACGAATCTCCTGATGGGCACCCCGTCCATCATCATCGGCATCTTCGTCTACTCGGTTCTGGTTCTACCGTTCGGGCGTTTCTCGGGTTGGGCGGGAGCAGTGGCACTCGCCATCCTGATCCTGCCGGTCGTGATGAGAACGACCGAGGACATGCTGAACCTGGTCCCGGATGAACTGAGGGAGTCGGGGCTCGCCCTGGGAGCCCCCCGCTGGAGAGTGACGCTCGGGATCATCTTCAGAGCAGCAAGGACGGGTCTCGTTACGGGCGTTCTCCTGGCAGTTGCCCGCGTGAGTGGGGAGACGGCCCCGCTTCTCTTCACTGCGCTCAACAGCTTCTACTGGCCGGGCTCTCTCAGTCAGCCGACAGCGAACATGACGGTGACGATCTTCAACTACGCGATGTCGCCCTACAGTGACTGGCAGGCAAAGGCATGGGGCGCCTCGCTTCTCATTACCGTGAGTGTGCTTGCTGTCACTGTGCTCGCGCGGTTCGTGATCAGGGACAAGAGGAAAAGGGCATGATAATGGCAACAGAGGAGAGAGTGCTCGTCAAGCCGCCGTCGGAAGTGGCGAAGCAGCGTCCGGGCGAGATAGAGGATGCGTCCTGGCTTCCCGTCAAGGTGAAGGTCCGAAACCTCAACTTCCACTACGGCGGGCACCAGGCGCTCTTCGACAACAGCATCGACATCCCGGCATCCCGCGTGACGGCCATCATCGGTCCGTCGGGCTGTGGAAAATCGACGCACATCCGCGTCTACAATCGCATTTTCGAGATCTACCGGTCGCACAAGGCGAAGGGAACCGTGGAGATCGATGGGGAGAACGTCTTGTCGCCGGCGACCGATATCCTGAAGCTCAGGAAGAAGGTCGGCATGATCTTCCAGCGACCGACTCCGTTCCCGATGAGCATCTTCAATAATGTTGCCTATGGTGTGAAGCTCCACTACCGCGCAAGCCGTGGTGAGATCGCAGATCGCGTGGAGGATGCGCTCAAGCGGGGAGCGCTCTGGGATGAGGTGAAGGACAAGCTTGGCGAGCCGGCGACAGCTCTCTCGGGCGGTCAGCAGCAGCGGCTCTGCATCGCGCGCGCCATCGCAGTCGAGCCGGAACTCATTCTCATGGATGAACCGTGTTCGGCCATTGACCCGGTTGCGACCTCAAAGATCGAAGATCTCATTGAGACACTCCGCGACAACTACACCGTTGTGTTGGTCACGCACAACATGCAGCAGGCGGCACGCGTCTCAGACTTCACGGCATTCTTCTACAAGGGCCGGATAGTCGAGTTCGGGGCCACGAAGAAGATATTCACCAACCCGGACAGCGGGCAGACTGAGGACTACATCACGGGCCGTTTCGGCTAGGGAGGGGCAATCATGACGATTATTCTCAGACGCGAGATCGACGGTCTCAAGAAGATGATCTGCTCGCTCTCAGCATACGTTGAAGAGAACGTACAGATGGCAGCGACCGCCATTGATGACCGGGATGCCGAGTTGGGGAAAAGGGTCGTCAAGCGTGATGAGGAGGTGGATGGGAGGGAGATCGAGGTGGAGGAGGAGTGTCTGAAGATCCTGGCGCTTCACCAGCCGGTTGCAAACGATCTCCGCTACATCGTGGCGACGCTCAAGGTCAACAACGATCTCGAACGCATCAGCGACCTCGCTGTCAACATGGCGGAGGTTGCGATCAGGCTTGCCGACCGCGATAGCATCGAGATTCCGTACGACCTCCGCGCGCTCGTGGAGACGGTCCGGGGGATGCTGACCGGCAGCCTCGATGCTCTCATGGGTCGAGATAGTGAGCTGGCGAGAAGGGTGCTGATGGCTGATGATGAGGTGGACGAGGTCAACCGCGAGAACTACGGAGTCATACGGACCGCCATTCGCGAACATCCGCAGGAGATGGAACAGCTCATCATGATCCTCAGGGTGTCGCACTATCTGGAGCGCATTGCGGACCACGCCACGAACATCGCCGAGGATGTCATATACATGATCAACGGTGAGATCGTCCGGCATCAGAAGGACGAATAGCAGAGCCTACCTCGGCGCCCAGCTCTTCCTGAAGAGCACGAATCGCACGAAAAGCCAGAGTGCGATCGCCCCGATCGTGATGAACCAGATGGGCCACGGGTTCGCGCGGAAGATGTACAGAAGCGGGATCACAGTGCTCGTCCACAGGCCTCCGCCCATGAACGGCTCGTGCAGAAGTTGCTTGTAGCCGAACGCGTCGGGCGCCGTCGTTTCGAGCTTCGGATCCGCGACCCTGAGAAGAAGAAGCCCCGTTGCCGTTACACCCGTCGACTGCCCGAATTCAGCGATGCTTCGCTCGAACCAGTAGTCGGGCAGCATGCGTTTGGCCAGCCACATCACGCACCAGATATTCCAGGCGAGCCCCACGACCATCAGAATGACAAACGGTCCGATATTTGCCACGATCGCCTCGATTCGCAGGGTTGCGAGAGCGGCGATAACCAGGTAGTCGAGCGAGAGTCCCTGCAGCCGCTGCATCAGACCGCGGTCGAGAACGTCGTGCCTGTCCGCCCGGTCGAAGAGTTTCTGAACGATGACACCCCCGAGCATCGCGAGAGGGAAGAGGGGAAAACTCCCGAGGATCGCGTTCTTGGGGTCGGTCAGCCAGAGCGTCTCCAGTCCGGCGAGCCCCGTCTTGAATCCATATCCGATCAGGATGGCGACAGCCACAACCGCGAGGTGGATGGCGAGCGTCTCGACCGACTCCGTCTGGAAGGTCAGAAGCCCGGCGGGCGAGCGTTCTTCCTTCGGGACGATGCCGGTTCCGAAGGAGGCTTGAGCGCCTCGGCTTCCCTCCGCAGTACGACAGTGCCGACGCCGAGCGGCCCAGTTGATGAGCGCCATGCCGATCACAACGCCGCTGACCACGCCTATCGTCGCCGAACCGAGCGCAAGATCGGCGCCTTCGGCCCAGCCTTTCTCGGCGAAGATTGGAGCCAGTCCGGCCGCCGTCCCGTGGCCTCCCTCGAAGCCGACCGGGATGAGTGCGCCGAACATGGGAGGTATGTCGAAGAACCGCGTGAGGATCAGGAATGTGACACCGAGTCCGACCGCATACTGTCCCCACGCAACGATCTGACCGTACGCCAGCTGCGGTCCCGACATGCGCCACACCTTCTTGAGTGACGGGATGGCGGCGCCTAGGAAGAGAGTCGCGAACACTATGTTGATGAGAAAACCAGGCAGCTTGCCCCAGCCGGCGGTTGCCGTTGCAATGAAGGCGCCGTCGGAAAGCACTCGCTTGAGGATCTGAATGACGGCGAGCCCGACCAGACCACCTATGACAGAGGCGGGAAGGAGCAGCTTCTGGCACCACTGGAACCTGATGCGGATGGCCTGCCCGATGAGAAGAAGCAGACTGAGAGAGCAGAACGAAATGACGATGCGGTCGATCGCGGGCCTCCTCTCGGTCGAGTCCGGGTGGCGCGCATACGGCTCGGGACTGTGTGACATCAAGTCGCGTCAGAATACACACGGCTCGGTGAGTGCGCAATGGGATTCCCTGCTTGTATTGCGCGTACGAATGTGGTCGACTGTGAGATGAGACAGTGAGCAATCACGAGCAGGAGGCGTCCATTGCAAGACAGCGAACGCGAACTCCTTTTCGATGAGTGGGCGGAGCACTACGACGAATCGGTGCACGAGTGGTCCCAGGGCTTCCCGTTTGAGGGCTACGAGGCGGTGCTCGATGAGATCGCACGTCTGGCTCACCCGGAGCCGGGTCTCTCGGTGCTCGATGTCGGAATAGGCACGGGGCGTCTGGCCGAGCGGTTCGTCAACGCCGGCTGCGAGGTCTGGGGGATGGATTTCTCCGCACGGATGCTTGCCAAGGTCCGCGAGAAACTCCCGCAGGTAGAGCTCGTCAAGGCCGATCTCCTGGGACACTGGCCGCTGCCGGCTGACCGCCGGTTTGATCGTATCGTGTCCGCGTATGTCTTCCACGAATTCGATCTCAAGTCGAAGATAAGATTCGTCTCCACGCTGGCCGATCACCATCTGGTCGAGGACGGGCGCATGATCGTGGGAGATGTTTCGTTTCCGAGCGAATATGTGCGTGAACATGCTTCCATCAAGTGGGCCGAACACTGGGACACGGATGAGTTCTACTGGGCGGCCGATGAGGCCAGGGAGGCCTTCCATCACGCGGGGCTCAAGGCCTACTATCACCAGGTGTCGATATGTGGCGGGGTCTATGTGATAGAGCCACGTGGAGGGCAAGTGTGAGCAACAGCGGTGGAAGCAGGCGTGGTCCGAAGCTCATCATGGGCGACAGCATCTATCTGAGATGGCTGAAGAAGGATGATCTGCCTCACATCAAGCGTTGGAGTGAGGATCCCGATCTGAGAGTCGCGATCGGCCAGGTTGCAGCCCTGTCCGAGTCGGAATGTAGGGAGTGGTTCAGGGGTGTGGAGACCGACGCGAACAGAGCGTGGTACGCGGTCGTCACTGTCGACGGCGACCGTGTGATCGGGGAGGCCGGGCTGCTCAGGATCTTTGAGCCGTGGCGTACGACGGACATGACGGTGATCATCGCCGAGGAGGATGCGCGAGGGAAGGGCTACGGCCGCGAGGTCGGACGGGTGCTTCTCGATTTTGCGTTCAACTACCTGGGCCTTCACCGCGTGGGAGTCGGTGTCGTCGGATTCCACGACGACGCGCTCGCATACTGGGAAGGACTTGGATTCAAGAGGGAGGGTGTCCTCCGCGACGGCTATCTTCTGGATGGTGTATTCCACGATTTCGTGATGATGAGCTTGCTCGCGCCCGAGTGGCAGGCTGGGCTCAAGGAACAGCCTGTCGACTGAGCGTTGGTCCGTGCGCTGAATCACATCCTGAATAGAAACGACCGGGGCTTGGCCCCGGTCGCTTTTGTTGTGCTGCCTTTGTCGCTTGAACAGCTATTCGCTGTCTGGAATGGCTTCTTCGATAGCCTCTCCGGCTTCCTCGATTGCCTCGCCGGTTTCTTCAGTAGCCTCGGCTGCATCTTCGACTGTCGCATCTACTGCCTCTTCGACGGCCGGCGGGACCTCTGTCTCAGCCTGCTCCTGCGAGCATCCGAGGACGAGTGCAGCGGCGAGCACAATGAGGACTACGACGGGTGTCCACTTGCTCATGGTTCCCCCCCTGTCTATCTGCCGCCCGGTTGATCGGGTCGGCGCCTACTCGGTGACCTTGTTGTCTGTGTGAACGGGAGACTACTACCGGCTCCGGAATGGGGCAAGCGCAATCTTCGGGGCCCGGCACACAACTTCGAATGGATGGCATGGTTCCTGCATCATCGATACTCAGATAGATGCGTGCCTGAGAGGCAGGTAATCGTCGACACAGAGAGATTTCGCGGGGGTAGTCGATGTCTGAGCGCAACATTTTCGAGACTATGCTTGATAACCTCACGGACGGAGTCTATTTCACCGATCGTGATCGCATCATCACTTATTGGAATGACACTGCTGTGAAGCTGACAGGATACTGCCGCGAGGAGACTCTGGGGAAGCCGTGCAAGGGAGGCCTGCTTGCCCACGTCGATGAAAAGGGCATCCTGCTCTGTCACGATCACTGCCCGATCGTGGCGGCACTGGAGGATGGACGGATGCACCAGATCGAGGCCTACCTCCATCACAAGGAGGGACATCTTGTTCCCGTGCATGTGAGAGTAGCGCCGGTGCGTAAGGATGGGAATGGCGGGGAGATCACGGGTGTCGTTCAGGTCTTCAGTGACAACTCTCCGACGCTGGCGGCGCGCCAGCGGATCGCGCAGCTGGAGGGACTGGCCCTTCTCGATGATCTCACCGGGCTTCCTAACAGGCGCTACGTAGTCCGTGAGCTGACCAGCAGACTGGTGGAGATGTCGCGCCTTGGGGAGAGCTTCGGAGTTCTCTTTGCGGACATCGATGATCTCAAGGATATCAATGACTCGTACGGTCACGAAGCCGGGGATGAGGTACTGCGCGTCGTCGGACGGACCTTTGTTCACAATTGCAGGCCTCTTGATGTGATCGGGCGTTGGGGAGGGGACGAGTTCGTAGGCGTCATCCGTGAGGCCGACCGGGGCACGCTTCGCATCATCGCAGAGCGCTTCCGCATACTCATAGAGAGCTCCAGCATCACCCGGAAGGGAGAGAAGGTGCAGGTCACGATCTCCACCGGTGGTGTCATATCGCGACCCGGCGATTCAGCAGAATCCATCCTCGAACGTGCCGACCAGATGCTCTACCGCAGCAAGGACGCGGGGAAGAATCTGGTAAGCATCCGCGACAGGTAGGGCTGTAAGCACGCGGGCTTCGCGGTCGGCGAAGCGGCTCCATCACTAGCTGGGCGCCTGTCGGAAACATCCGGCGGCGCCCTTCTTCTTTGATTGCGGGGCAGCGCTTGGCTCGGCTATGCTGTAGGCGTTCGTGGATCGGACGGTGACTAGCGATCTCGGTGTTTCTGTGGATGGGACGGCGACTGGCGATCTCGGCGTCTCTGTGGATCTGATGGTGACGATGTGCTTCGGTGGAGGAGAGATCATGTTTGGAAGATTGGTGGTCGTTGGTGTACTGGCTGTCGCGCTCTGCGTGAGCGTCGCGGCGCCCGTGTCGGCCGATGAGGGGTCCGGTGAGATCATCGTGAAGAGGCTCTTCGGCATTCGCGATGTGACATTCGGTGGCAGACTGTTCAATGATTGGATGGAGTGGACGAGCTTCGATTGTGAGATGGAAGACGCATTCGGCGAGGACGCCTTCGTAGGCGCCACGGAGTTTCGCTCGGCGCGCATCCATATGAAGGGTGACATACATGATCACCTGCGTTTCTTCGTCGACTACGATTTCGCCGGAGGGGATGCGACTCTCAAAGATGCGTATGCGGAAGTGCACGGCATTCCCGCCGTGGGGAACGTTCGCGTCGGCCATATCCGCGAGCCGTTCACGCTTGAAGGTCTGACCAGCAACAAGTACGTGACCTTCATGGAATCTGCGCTCCCGGCTGCGTTCAACCCGTGGCGCAACAATGGCTTCATGCTTCACAACACAGCCATCGATGGTCGGATGACCTGGGCCGCCGGCGCCTTCAGGGACGTCGACAAGTATGGTCAGGGGAGCGGCGCCGACGAGATGAGCTACACGGCGCGCCTTACGGGGACGCCCGTCTGGCAGGATGGCGGCAGGACGATGATCCATGTAGGCGGCTCGGTCAGCTTGAGGCACCCGGATGGGGGAAGCGTGCGGTACAAGGCTGCTCCGGAGAACCACATGGCGCCGATTCTGATCGACACGGGGAACACAGGTACAGAGTCAGTCACGCAGCTGGGGGTCGAGGTTGCGGCCGTCATGGGTTCCATCTACTTGCAGGGCGAGTATGTGCAAGTCGGCGTTGACCTTTCTCCCATGGTGGAGCCGGACTCTCTCGATCTCCGCGAGGCACGCGATGTCGCGGAAGAGGCTGCATTCACAGGCTACTATGTTCAGGCCAGTTGGATGCTCACCGGCGAGCACCGTCCGTTCAAGGCGGGATGTGTAGCCGGTGTGAAACCTGCGACAACGTTCATGGACGACGGCTGGGGGGCGCTGGAATTGGCTGTGCGGTACTCGAATCTAGATCTCTCCGATCCCGAAGCCTGCATTGATCCGGAGCACGGGCATGACAGCGCCCGGCAGCTCACAGACATGACAATCGGATTGAACTGGTACATGGGCGCGAATAGCCGGGTGATGCTCAATTACGTGATGTCCGATCTCGAAGACGTGGGGACGAGCGCCACATTCATGACGCGATTCCAGATCGTTTTCTAGACGCACGCGCGCCGATTATGTCCTTGCATGTTTGACTGGATTCCCGGCGCGTGGTACCATTTGGCAAGTATTCTCAACAGTGCCGGAGTGCTTTCGGGAATCTCGTGAACCTCCGCGCAGTTCTGTGCATCAGAATAAATTGCGGGGCGAGCACGGTGTCACTCCCGCGAAACCTGGAACCCAGAAACTGTTCATAATGATGAATAGGGTTCCGCCACGGTTTCGACGCCGACTCGACTCTGAGAACCCCCTTCTAGCGAAGGGGGTTCTCTTGTTGTGCGCAGGGTGGATCTGCTGTACGTTCGCGACCTGAATCGTTTGCTTGAGCGTGCGTCGAATCGAACATTGGATTGGCTTAATGCAGTGATCTCCAGCCGGAGGAGGGGTTGAATGGACACGAGAAGGAATCGGTCAACGATTGCAGTAGTAGTCGCTCTGGCGCTCGCGGCGCTCCTGACGGCAGGTTGTGGCGGAACGAAGGTCGATAACGTCGATCCGACGACCGAGGGGTACGTGAGCGGTCGCTGGAACGATTCCGACGCGCAGGCTGCGGCCGAGACGCTGATCCCGGATTGTCTGGAGAAGCCATGGCTTCCCGAGTTCCGTGGGGCGCACGATCAGGCGCGGCCCAGGATCGTGATCGGCGATATCGCGAACAACACGAGTGAGCACATCAACAAGGATGTGTTCATGAACGAACTCCAGCGCGTGCTCATCAACTCAGGTCTCGTGCGTTTCGTGGCGGACGAAGGCATCCGCGCTGATCTCATGAGGGAGGTCGACTGGCAGTCGGGCATGGCCAAGGGCGGAGGCGTCGCCGACGATGTGGCGAGCGGCGTGTCCGGCGCCGACTTCATGATGCTGGGGACCATAAGCTCGATCGTTGACCAGGCCGGCAGTGACGCAATCGTTTTCTACCAGGTGGATCTCTCGCTCATCGATCTCAGGAATTGGGAGAAGGTCTGGATCGGAAGCGCCAAGCGGAAACACCTTGTGTCGGGTGCGAAGACCAGGTTCTAGAGTCGGCTGAGCGTGAGGAGTTGATCTGTGGTGAAGCGCATCGTCGCAGTGTGCGTGTGTGCCGGGCTCCTGTCCGGCTGCACGCCCGCCGCGCGCGTCATCTGCGAACCTCTCGAGAAGGCCTACGCGGGCGATCTCACGGCCGCAGTCGAGGCCATCGACAAGACCGCTATCGCGGACACTGAGAACGATCGATTTCTCTACCGCGCGCAGCGCGGCCATCTGCTCCATCTGGCGGGAAAGTTTGAGGAGAGCAACCACGAGTTCGAGCTGGCGGTCATAGCGGCCGGGGAGCTCGAGCCCGTGAGCATTACGGGGACCGTCGCAGACTACACCTTGAACGAGACCGTGAAGGCATATCCCGGTGAGGACTTCGAGCGCGCCTACCTCCACTACTACATGACCCTGAACTACCTCATGTTGGACGATCTCGAAGGCGCACTCGTTGAGTGCCGCCGTCTTGATGAGGTTTTCCGCAAGCTTGATGCGCGATACGAAGAGGGCACCGACCGCTATCAGGATGATGGGTTCATTCGATATCTTTCGGGGCTCATCCATGAGGCGATCGGGAAGCAGGAAGATGCGTTCATCGACTATTTGTTGGCTGCGGGTGCCTACGAAGGCGAGTCCGGTATCGGAGCATCGATGGGAATACCTCAGGGGCTTGCAGAATCGTTTGTGGGGCTCGGTCGTCAGCTCGGCCGCGAGGATGACACGCGCGCGCTCGTCGATACCGTTGGTGTGCTGAGCCCAGTGCCTGCGGGAATGGGCGAGATCGTGGTCATCATTGATTCAGGCTGGGCGCCGTACAAACTCGAGGAGTCGATCGAATTCCCCATATACAAGGGCCTCGTTCCCAATGACCTTCGTGGCAGCTCGCATCTTGCCGCCTACGTCAAGATTGCCTACCCGGTCTTCCAGAGCGTGCCGTGGACGGTGGACGAGTTTCGGGTGGGGGTGACCAGAGTCGGCGCTCTGGTAGGTGGAGAGGATGGCGCGGGTGGACAGTCTGCTACAGGAGCGGGCGGCCCCGCGGCGTATTCGCATCGCGTGGAGCACGCCTGGGCTGAACGCACGCAGGATGTCGACGCCTTGGCGCGGTGGACGCTCGAGCGCAGGATCGGCGCGATCAAGCTGAGGTCAACGCTACGCGCTACTGTCAAGCAGGTCGCGCTCGCGAAGGCGAAGCACGATCGCGAGGGGAAGCGGACCAAGGACGACAACAAGGACGACAGCTTTGGGGCGTGGTTTCTGAGGGCGGTCGTGGAGGATGTCGTCACACGCGCGGTTGCCGAGACCGAACAGGCGGATACGAGAAGCTGGATCACGCTCCCCGCCGGGATGTGGATAGCCAGGATTCCCGCTCTGCCGGGGGAGTACGAGGTGACTATCGTACCCGAAGGCACGGGTACTCCGGTCGCGCTGGGGCGCGTCACAGTCTCGTCAGGCGGCAAGGTATTCCGCGCAGCGCGCGTGTTCGGCGGTCCGCACCCCGTGCGATGTGACTAGGAGGACGCGGATGGCCCCGCAGAGAGCAAGGAGAACATCCGCTGTGAGACTCAGGCCGATCCATCAGGCCATTGCTGTTGTCTGTTCGCTCGTGGTGCAGACCTTCACGTTCGCCGACCACTGGTAAGGTCTTGGGGAAGGATCAAAGCACTGTACCGGCGAGATGAGGTGCAGTAATATCGCGGTCAAGGTCTTGCGATCATTTGTCGCAGAAGGGAACAATGAGAGAAGGAGGTGTTTCGTGAGGACTGTGATGGTGTTTGTGTTGGGCATCGTGCTCTCCTTGGTGACTGTGTGCGGAGCGACCACGTATGTCGTCCACCCCGACGGGCTCGGCGATTTCGCCACGATCCAGGCGGCCGTGACGGCTGTGGTGGCCGGGGATATCATTGAGCTTGCGGACGGGACTTTTACAGGTGATGGCAACCGCGACATCGATTTCGCGGGCAAGGACGTCACTGTACGTTCCCAGTCGGGAGACCCCACGACGTGCGTCATCGACTGCGGTGGCTCAGCAACCGATCCGCACCGCGGCTTCACCTTCCAGACCGCGGAGACTATTGCTTCGCTCATCGAGGACCTGACGATCACGAACGGTCACATGTGCGATACCTCACCGACGAAATACGGAGGTGGAGGTATTCGGATCATCGGATCCAGCCCCACCATCCGTGGGTGTCGCATCGAGAACTGCACGTTCAGTCAAGGTACTCCAATGGGCATGGGAATCAGTATCGTGTACGATGCTTCCCCGGTCATCGAAGACTGTGTCATCACCTCGTGCAGCGGGGCCAGCTCCTACGGCGGCGGCATCAGCGTCTACATGGCTTCCCCAACGATCCGCGATTGCTCCATAACAGGTAACACAGGGGGGAGCGTGGGCGGGGGAATGTACCTCCAGAGCGCCTACGGAGCGACGATCGAGCGGTGTTCGTTCATCTCGAACTCGGCCTATTCCGGCGGAGGCGTCCGCCTGACGTCTGTTACGCTAGCTGACTGCCTCATTGTCCTGAATACCACGCTGGCAGGCGGACATGGCGGCGGCGTTCTCGCGTCCGGTGGCGGGCTTCTGAACTGCACCGTGGCGTACAATCAAGGGGCGGGGTGTGGGAGCGGCATCTTCGTGAAGTACGGGACGCCGTCGATAACCAACTGCCTTGTTGCTTTCAATGAGAATGGTCCGGGCATCGGGGCGTACCGGGTCGAGGACTTCCCGACCATCACCTGCTGTGACGTCTATGGTCACACTGACGGTGACTACGACGGCGTGAACCTTCCGGATCAGACGGGCGTGGGCGGAAACATCGCGGTCGACCCGCTCTTCTGTGAGGAGCCGCACGACGTCTACTTCGTTGATGCGGCATCACCGTGCCTCGCGGGGAACAACGACTGCGGAGTCCTCATGGGTGTGAATGGCGAGGGCTGCGACAGCCCGGTGAAGAACACGACGTGGGGCGTACTCAAGGCGATGTACCGGTAGGAGCGGACCGATTCGAGACAGAGTGGATCACATGACGGGGCCCCGTGCTGTGCACGGGGCCCCGTTGTTTGGGTCTAACATCAGCTGTTCCACACTACTATCGATACTGTGCCTTGATCGATCCCCACGTAGCTTCCTCAACGGGGTTGTAGTAGTCGTCATCGATCTCGAAGATGAACGGGCCGGTAACGATACCCGAGCACCAGAGCGTCCTCCCGCGGATGGTGCGGCCCACGGCCAGCGAGGTTATCATGAAGCCGGTTGTCGGACCGTTGTAGGCGGCGATCTGGTTCATCTCGGCGTCACACACGTAGATCATCCCGGCCATGAAGTCGGTGACGTAGTAGTACCCGGTCTCCGGATCGTAGTCGAGGGATCCTCCGGTGCCCATCGGGTGGGGATACACCGCCACCTGTTGAAAATCGGCGTCGCACTTGACGATCTGGCCGTTCGTGTAGCTGGACAGCCAGAAGTACGTCCCGTCGAAGCATATCCCGATAACGCCGTCGCAGATGGACTCGATGTCCCAGGAATCGACGAGCGTCCCATCGAGTGTGAACTGGTACACGCGGTCCGTAAGAAGATCCTCGGGGTGGCCGTCCTTGTCGGTGATGTACAGATGCCCCTCACGAGTGGGTGTCTCCACGTAGCACACGCCACCGGCCAGACAGTGGGACTCCGTGAATCCCAGCTGCTCCAATGCGTTGAAGAGCAACGTCGCTGTTCCATCGGGCGTGATGGAGTAGACGTCCGACGACCACTCGTCGACGTGATAGAAAACACCGTTTCCCTCGACCCAGTCGATACCCAGGGGCGTATCTCCGGGCGCGAGAAATGAGTCGATGATCGCCCTCGAGAGACCTCCCTCGGTTCCGATGAAGCTGACGTCGTTCCAAACACTCACGCCTCCGGCCACGGCCGTTCCGCAGATGAGTGCCAGGATGGCGAACACGATAACTGTTCTTGACATGAACATCCTCCCTTTGGTGCCGCAGGGCAGGGGCATTCCATGCACTACCTGCGACCATTAGAATACCAATCATACTTACCACAATGATACGGTCGGAGATCCATCGAGTCAATGCAAGGTTCGGGGTTGACAAGAGGTGACTGGGGTGCGAATGCTGAGGTATGAGGGCTGGGCTCCCCTTGGGTCTGACCGATGTAAGACGAGAGGAGGGTCGAAATGCGCTATGTGGCGATTGCTCTCATAGTCGTGTGTGTTTCCGGAGTCGCCTTCTCGAATCCGGGACCCGCGACGGACTATCTGTACTTCGACGTCGGTGGTGGGGCGAACTGCATCTGGCCGCTCGAGAACGAGACCTTTACTGTGACTGTCTACCTCGGAGACCTCGGGCTGTTCACCGACGACGGGATCACGGAGATCTCTCTCCGCTTCGATCGCACGTTTGAGGGAATCAAGCTCGGAGAAACGAGCTGGTTGTACGGATCGGAGTCCGGTGATATCGAAGACTCCGGCTTGACTCTGAGTACGCCCCTGGGAGAGTGCGCCACACCGAACCAGTTTGGCCTCATTCCCATCATCTCGGTTGAGTATCTCTATCTCGGTGGGCCCGGCGCCATCACGCCTGCCGCGCACGTGACGGCGGGCAACTCCATGGTCAATTGCGACGATGTAGATGTCACCTGGTATCTCTACGGAGATTTCAATACAGGGGGCACCGTGGGTGTGGGGATGGAGCCGCCCGAAGGATGTCTGGGCGGCACGCCTGTTGGTGACGTGTCATGGGGTGTTGTGAAGGCACTGTATCGATGAACGGCGCCTGCAAACATGGAGCATATCATGGCTGGACGTGAACGGCACTTGGCTGCCCTCCTGCTGTTCGTGATTCTCGGGGTCTCGATTCTTGCCGGCTGCGGCAAGAAGGACACGGGAAGCATCGATCCCAATATTCCGCCGGAGACGGTTCTGAGTTCGTCGCCTGATGCAGGCGATACTGTGAGCTACCGGGTCTACATGAACTGGTTCGGCTGGGACCCAGACGGCGAAGTCACTCACTACCTGGTGATGTGGGACAGTCTCGACTGGATCAGCACGGTGTGTATGGAAAGCACGTTCTGCGTCTCGGCCCAGGTCGACACCGTCGATTCCCTCCACATGTATGGATACCACACCTTCTCCGTGAAGGCGGTTGACAATGATGGGGAGGCCGACCCGACTCCGGCCACGATCTCGTTCTCGGCCTTCAACGTTCTCCCTGAGACCGAGATCATAGAGGGACCGGCAGGGATAACGGGCAGCTTCGTCGATATCGAGTGGCTTGGCTCCGACAGCGATGGCGAGATCAGGGGCTACGGGTACGTGCTCTTCGAGCGAATCGACTTCGAGTGGGTCGAGGTGGCATCGGAGGACAGCTTGGGAGCCGACGAGACTGTCGCCGGCTTCGGCCCTCTCGCCGGAACACACCGGTTCGAGGTCTGGGCCTGCGACGATCAGTGGGCGTCGGACCCAACGCCGGCAGCCTTGGAATTCACTTGTTGTTCCGGACCGACCGGAGACCTCAGGATTCGATCCAACGTTTTCTGTACGATGATCTTCCGCGGCATGGATTGGGAAGAGAGCTACTCATCCTGCATGCCGATACAGATCCTGGCCGGAGAGGTTCTGTCGTTCGACTGGAGTTCCGACGTCGACCTGGCCGGATACCGCCATGCGTACGACGACACCACGAGTTGGCCTGCGTGGTCGATATCCGACACCCACTTCGAGGTCCTTCCCGAACCAGGAACGCACTCACTCTATGTGAGCGTACTGGACCTGCACGGGTTAATGATTCGGGGGAGGATACGTTTCACTGTGGTCGAGGCCGGCCTGGATAACTACATCCTGATTGTCGATGACTATGATGCGCACGAGGGGTGTCCCCCGTGGGAAACAGACGCCGACCGGACGGACTTCTACGATCTCCTTGTCGCCCCGTACGGCGAACGGTACGAGTGGGAGCCGTCAGCCCACACGGTAGGTGGTGTGCCGCAGCCACCTGACGTCGATGCCCTCGCAGGCGCGTCGACCGTGGTCTGGTATGCCGATTGGGACAACACGGTGCTTGGAGATCTCTTTGATGCGTATACGCATCCTCTCTACGACCCGCTGTCTGCGTACGTTCGAGTGGGCGGCAATCTGATACTGTGCGGGCACGAGGTGCTAGGTCAGATCCTCAGTGAGAACTACCCGGTCAGTGTGTCGGCGGCGGACACGACGCACGGCGCAGACTTCGTGCGCGACATCCTGCACGTCGGCGACGCCGACAACAGCGGCTACGTGGCCAACAAGAACGCTCCCTGGGATTACGGCTACTGCTTCTACGGTGCGCTTCCGGCCGGGGGAGGCGGATTCGAGCCTGTGTATATCGACAGCGTCGGTCCGGGAGGGTGGCCGGAGCCGGGGAAGTGGTGGCTTTACACTAGTACGAACCCGAACTACACGAGATGCGGTCTGCCGGGCGTGGAGAAGGTCTCTTCCTTCCAGGGGACAGCGCAGGAGTTCCTCACGATCGACTCGTTCCTCAATATGGAGTACGAGGGGGAGCCGTGTGCGCTGCTGTATCTATCGGGTGATGATCACGGCAATGTCTGCTACTGTGGTTTTCCGCTCTACTACCTGCAGACACCACAGGCCGAGCAGATGGTGCACGAACTCCTCGATCTGTTCGGAGAGGAGAGATGGTAGGGGGCGTGCCCGTCAGGCGCTGACCGGGGGAATCACTCCCCGTTCAACGGCGATCGTGAGAAATGGCTCCGCTTCTGCCTTACCCTGAGTGTAGTCATCCATCCAACCATCCGGGACGGGGATGGCTTCGTACAGTTCGGCTCGCCGTGCTTCGAGCAGGAGCGCGGGACGCTCCATGAAATCGGCGGCAGAACAGACCTTCCCGCAGGCGCTCTGGGATAGCTCTTCCAACCACTGAGCGCCGGCTTCACTGCGCATGAGATGGTGATCGATGATGAGTGTGTCCACGCTGTTCGCAAGACGCAGGGCATTCTTCCAGGCGCTTTCCCATGAATGAGTTCCCAGAGAGTTGAGATAGAGTGGTGGGCCGCCTGTGAGGACGATATTGGGTTGCCACCGGATGATCTGATCCACGGCTTCGCCGTTGAGTAGCTGGATATCCGAGGCGTGTACGAACACCCCGTTCTCCGACTTGATGCGGGTCATCATGACCGTTCCCAGATGAGCGCTCGCTTCGCCGTGCACCACGGGCAGCGAAAAGAACAGTGGGCCTTCAGTGTGGCCTTCGACAACGCGCAGACCGCCGCTCGTGAGTTCCTGCAGGTCCTGAAAGCGGCGGCGCATGTCAGGGTGGGACTCGTCGCCGTTCTTGCTCCAGCTGTGGAGTTCCGAAAAGCGCTCCGGCAGCATGTCAAAGGAGAGCTGGAACGGATTGGCGTCCTTGAGGGGGACATGGTCACCGTGGAAATGGCTGAACACGACATCGGTGGCGTCACGCAGCAGCTCCACAATGCTGCTGCGCACATGCCGGCCCACGGCTATCTGCACGGGATGAGGGCGGCGGCCGTGGCGGTAGGATCCAAGAGCAAGTCCTGGATCGATGACGATGCGACGACTGCCCACGGTCACGGCACAGCACAATCCGCGCACCCCGAGCGACTCAGCGGCAACAATCTGAATGCTATCCATTGCTCTCGGGCCTCGGTTTTCAGTGTTTCGGTTCTACCCGCATCCTCATCGAGGTTTCATAGTCGCGGTAGTGGATGTAATCGCCGTACATCCAGATGACATCAGGACCACCGGGCTCGTGTCCTCGCGGGACACATGGCCGGGTGTTGTCCTTCCGGGATCCGCACGTAACAGGCTCGCTTGTCCATGTCCTTCCGCCGTCCGGTGTCACCCATCTCTCGATCTCAAAGATACCATCGACAGGTCGTGAAAGATAGACGACCGACGGATCCTCATGATCGAGCGTGATCCCTCCCGAGTACCAGAGTTCGAACCTGTGCAGTGGCTTCCTGGCAGGGGAGAAGTCGACCGTCCACCCTCCCGCGGGGCAGAGTTCGGTATCGAGCCAGGATCGGCCGTCCCACCGGGCGTAGCGATACCTGTGGTCTGTCGTTTCGGGGAAGTTGACGTAGGCGATGACGGGGTAGCCGTCCGAGTCCACGGCGATGTCCCATATCCACGCGGGGATGCTGTCTGCGCGTGCGTCGTGGACGATCGTGGCGTCCTTCGGGAAGATAGGGTCCGTGCGCAGCTCTGTCATGCTTGTGATCTCGGTTCCGTCGATTCTGTGGAACGTGCCCTGATGATAGTACGCGTAGTAGATGCTGTTCGTCGGCTCGCCCCTTGGGTGGCCGTCGGTGAACCCGAGGTGGATGATCTCATCTCCATCGGAGGCAATCTTGAGATACGGTCTCTCACCGTTGCTCCAGATCAACGCCTCCGCCCGATTCCACTCGACCATGTCGTCCGAGAACGAGACAGTTGGTCTCCCGTCTCCTCCTCGCCAGAAGAGGTAGGTCCTTCCGCCCTCGCCCGCGAGCCGGCAGGCGTTTGGGTAGGTGAAGCCCCACTTGCCGCCCGTGTTCGTCTCGAGTTCCGTCTCGGTCTGCCAACTGGAGACATCCTCCCGGTTCTCGGTGACGGTGTAGTAGAGGCGTCTGAGCGTCTTCGGTCCGCCGACTCCGCCGTGGGGTGCAAAGAAGGCCGTGATCCGGCCGTCGGGTTCTATGAGAAGCGATGGGTTGTCGTGATCATCACGTTCGAGCGAATCACGAATGACAGTAGAGATGATCTCTCCGGTCTCGTGATCGTACGAAGCTACGACAATGCTCCCGCCGTCATCGACCCAGCCCGCGTAGGTTCTTGCGTGCTCCCCGACGTAGGTGATCGCTTTCGGGTCGCCGTACCAGCTCCATGCGCCGATTGGTGCGAGTTCGAGGAACGTGTCGCCTGGGGCGCACGGTGGTGTGGGGGAGAACTCGGGGCTAGCCGCCGGTACCCCCGCGCTACCGCAGACAGAGGCCATGATCAGAGCCAGGACGAGGAGCACGACAGTTCGCTCAGGCGGGCGGTTCATGCTACTCTCCCAGTCACCGGGTGTCGAAATACGCGAGTCTCTGGATTCTACACGCAAAGGGGCAGTCTATGAACCCGAAAGCACTGGAGAGAATCAGCTACGGGATGTACATACTGACATCGAGGAAAGGTGGCAAGCTCAACGGGCAGATCGTGAATGCCGTTCTGCAGACAACCGCAGACCCGGTGACTATCACGGTGTGCGTCAGCCACGATAACCTGACTCACGAATTCATTGAGGAGAGCAGGGTCTTCACGCTTTCGATTCTGTCGGAGAGCGCCCCGATAGGCCTCATCGCCGGCTTCGGGTACAGGAGCGGGCGGGATTTCGACAAATTCGAGGGGATCAGCTTCAGGGAAGGTCAGAACGGCGTCCCGATCGTCCTCGACTCCACCGTGGCTTTCCTGGAGTGCGAGCTGATCGACCAGATGGACTTGGGTAGCCACACCGTGTTTGCCGGAAAGGTCGTAGGAGGAGATGTTCTGTCCGACGAGACTCCCATGACGTACGCCTACTACCACACCGTCAAGGGCGGGAAGTCACCGAAGAACGCACCGAACTACGTTTCAATGGGGAAGGGCGCCGCTTGAGAATGAGTGACGCTTCTCGAGGCACTCTGGGATTCGACGAGGATCGATTATGGAGTTCCGCAAGATGGTGGTCTGGTTTCTGTTTCTGGTGATCCTGGCTGGAGCGTCTCCGGTCGGCGCATCGCGCGCCCCGGCTCTGTCTGATCCTGCCGAAGGCATCCCCGTGTCTGATTTGCCGCTCGACGAGGCTCGGGATGGCTCGCCAGGTGAACTTCCCGGCATTGCACGCCCGAAGATCGGACTTGTGCTTGGAGGAGGCGGCGCGCGAGGCGCGGCGCACGTCGGTGTGCTCAAGGTGCTCGAGGAGATGCGGGTGCCGGTCGACTACGTCGCCGGCACGAGCATAGGATCTGTCGTCGGCGGTCTCTACGCGTCCGGAATCCCACCCGAGGAGATTGAACGGATCCTCGGCACGATGGATTGGGGCGACTTCTTCAGCGACGCTGCCGCACGAGAAACGATGCCGTTTCGCCGCAAGGAGGAGGATCGGGAGCGCCTGTTCGCCATCGAGTTCGGAGTGCGGCGCGACGGCCTCCATCTTCCCTCCGGTCTTGTCTCGGGACAAAAGATCACACATTTCCTCAAGACGCTCACACTCGGGACCACGGGGGTGGAGGGTTTCGACGGCCTTCCGCTTCCCTTCCGTTCCGTTGCGTGTGACCTGAAGGCGGGAGAGATGGTGGTGCTCTCAGAGGGTAACGTCGGTGACGCCATCCGCGCCAGCACGTCGGTGGCAGGGGCCTTCTCTCCTGTCGAACTCGACGGACGGCTTCTGGTAGACGGTGGCGTCGTGCGGAACCTCCCCATCGATGTGGCCAGGGCGATGGGCGCCGACGTGGTCATAGCCGTGGACGTTTCGCCGAGCACCAGCGACCAGACGTACGACTCCATTCCAGCCGTCTACATCAGGAACATCGCCATCATGACCGCACAGAACGTCATGGCGCAGACGGAGACCCTGACAGATGATGACGTGCTCATCGTACCCGAACTTGGTGAGATATCGTCAACAGACTTCAGTGACGCCGGCGACGCGATCACGATCGGGGAGACGGAGACGCGTGAGCACACCGGCCGGCTTTCCGCGTACTCCGTGAGCGGTGAGGCGTACGACACGTATCTTGAGTACCTACGGTGCGGCACGGGGACCGCCGTGGACGAGCTCGTCATCGACGAGATACGCGTTACCGGCGCGAATCGGGTCTCCGATCACATCATCGAGCGTGTCGTGAAGACGAAAACCGGTGTTCCGCTTGACGTGAGTGTGCTGCGGGATGATCTCGGACGCATCTATGAACTGGGAGACTTCGAGTCCGTCGACTTCGACATCGTGAAGGAGGGCGAGCGATCCGTGCTCGTCATCGATGCGAAAGAGAAGATATGGGGACCCACGTTCCTACGCATCGGACTGAACTTCGCCGCCGATTTTCGGGGCGAGAACGAGTACAACCTCCTCGCATATCTGCGAACCGCACGCATCAACAAACTCGGAGCCGAGTGGAGAACGCGAGCGAGCTTCGGGAGCGAGAACGAGCTTCGGACGGAGGTGTACCAGCCTCTCGACTACGGGGATGTTCTCTTTGTGAACCCGCAGCTTCGGCTCGATCGGCGTGACGTTGAGGTGTCCGGAGATGATGGGACTCGATCCAGATGCCGCGTTCGAACGAGGGAAGCCTCGCTCCATGCGGGCATGCAGTTCGGGACGTACGGTGAGCTGCGCGTCGGGGCATTCACGGGACATGTCACGACACACGTCCGTCTGGGTCAATCGGAGCTGGATGACGACGACCACAGGACGGGTGGTTGGACCGCACGGATGACGTTCGACCAAGTAGACAACCCGTCATTTCCCCGATCGGGGGGTGTGCTGATCGTTGATGGTGTGTTCCACCGCGAGCGCTTCGGTTCGGAGCAGTCGTTCCACCGCGTTCGGGCGGATGCCCGACAGGCATTCACTCTCGGGCGGAGCACATTCGCGGCGGCCTGGAGCGCCGGATCATCTCTGGATTCGAGCATGCCTCTCTATGAGGAGTTCGAGCTGGGCGGATTTCTTTCGCTCTCCGGATTCGAGTCCGGTCAACTTCGCGGGTCGCATTTCTGTCTCGTGGATCTCATCTACTTCAACGAGATCTCCCAGCTTCCCGGTCCGGTAGGGGGCGGCGTGTATCTGGGTGTCTCGCTCGAGGCCGGAAACGTCTGGCGCGATCTCGATGATGTGGCGATCGAGGATGCTCTATTTGCGGGCTCGGTCTTCATCAGTGCCGATTCCGTGATTGGGCCTTTGTGCGTGGCGTTCGGTTGGGCCGAAAGAGGGAATGCCACCGTCTACCTTTCGCTCGGAGGGCTTTTCGGCTCGGGATAGGACGGCGGGGCGCGGTCGGATTCTTGATTGACGTTTGTGAGAGGGTCTGATGAAAGCGTTACCAGTTGTCGACAACTGGTAACGCTTTCATCACATGACTCGAACCCCAGGATCACTCGTTCCTGCTGAGCCCCTCGCACTGTCGGCGGGCAGGCAGTTCGATGGAACCTGGGTGGCTCCCGGATCCTGGGCGCTCAAGAAGAGGCGTGAGGATGCGCGCTTGCGTCGCCTGGCGTGCCGTGCTACGTGCTTGCCAAGAAGTGAGAAAGACGTTAGCATCATCGCTGTCGTAGGCTTGCGCTAAACAATCCTGCCACCCTGCCGCGACCCGAGGTCGCGGGCGATCTCCGACCATGTCGGATCGTTCGCTTCGCCGGGTTTTCGGGGGCCGGCCCACACCGTCCTCTCTCCGTGAACTCCACAGCCGCCCCTGAGTTCCTCAGGCATATGAAGACCTACCGCGACCCAAGGGCGCCGGTGAGCGATTGCGCTCATCGAGCATCTCACTGGAGAAGGGAGGTGGGAGTCCCAGCGGACACGCTAGGAATCCGGCGGCCCGGGCAGAGCTTGTCCGATCGCCATGACGCGCCTCGAGTACATCGACCCGGCCGCGTAGCAGACAGCGATGCCGCGCACGGTTTGAGTGTGAAGCGAGACGCACTGATGCAGGAGAAGATGGAAGGAGATCGAAAATGAAGGGTTTCGTATTGCTTCTGGCCATAGTTCTCGTATCCGCTCCGATGGCGCTTGCCGACTGGTCCGTCGACGAGGGCTTTGAGGGTGGCGGGATTCCGGCTAGCTGGACCATCATCAGCGGTGGAGACACGGATGACTGGTTCGCCTACAACAACTCCGGCTATGCCCACACCGGTGACTGGATGGCGGCCGTGGCGTACTACTCCAGCGCCGGCGCCGGCAACGACTGGCTGATCACGCCGCAGGTGACCGTCAGTCCCGCCGACATGTTTGAATTCTACGCGAGATCCTGGTACGGAACCGAGGACTTCGAGGTGAGACTCTCCACGACAGGCACTGCGGCCGGGGATTTCACCGTAGAGTTGGATGCCGTCACAGTCGGTTCATCGTACGTCAAGTATCAGTACGACCTGACGCCGTATGCCGGTGAGAATTGCTACCTCGCAATCGTGTGGTTCAACAACGACTACGCCATGCTGGTTGACGACGTGAGGGTTGGTCAGGAGCCGTCGCCCGTCGAGTCGGCCACGTGGACGGCCATCAAGGCGACATACAGGTAGATGAAATAGGGTTACGTCGACCTACGCCGGAAGCCCCCGGGAGGCAGCCATATGCGGCTGCCTCTCAGGGCTCCGTGGCGGCGTTCCCGGTGCCGGTAGCTTGGAGAAAAGCGGAGGGACACGCATGAGAGCGGCAGTGGTAGCAGTAGTGATGGTGTTTCTGGCGGTTGTATCGGCCCCGGCAGACGTCGGTGTGCTCTCGATCGAGGAGCCGGACATGTCCGAGGTCGTGGACAGGGTACTGACGCCGTCGGGGACCGTGCAGAATTTCGGTGGCTCGGACGTGACGGCGAGCTTCGACGTCACGTGCGAGATCGTCGATGAGTCGATGGTGACAGTCTATAGCAGCACGGTGGTTCACTCGGGCACGATCGCGCCTGGTGCAACCGACGTGGTGACGTTCATCGACACGTGGCTACCGACCGCGCTCGGCGCCTATGCGGTCACCATGACAACGGCGCTCGCCGGTGATGCGAATCCCGGGAACGACGCGCACGAGATCGAGACCGAGATCGCCGAACACTACGGGACCGGCGGCCCCGATGAGATGGGATACGAGTGGATCGACAGCGGCGAGCCCGGAGGCCCGGTGTACGACTGGATCGAGATCAGCGAGACCGGGACATCCACGATCATGTACGGCGTCCCGAGTTTCTCCGGCGACGAGAACTTCTCGGAACCGATCCCGTTCGGATTCACCTTCCCGTTCTACGGGATCGATAGAACCTACATGTACGTCGACACGAACGGTGAGATCCTGCTGGCTGACAACGGTTGGTACGAGCCCTATCCGGACTCTGGTTGGGACAGCGACGGTTTCTTCTTCAACTACGTCTATCCCATCCCCGGATTCACGCAGATGCCAGCGCTCGTGGCGCCTCTCTGGGACGATCTGAAGGCGATCGAGGGAACGGGCGACACCTACTTCGAAACCTTTGGAGATGCTCCCAACCGCTACTGCGTCGTCGAGTGGCACGATTTCACGTTCGGTCACGGCACCGTCGATGAGATGACACTCACGTTTGAGGTCATCTTCCATGAGAACGGCGACATGATCTTCCAGTACCAGGACGTGACGCTTGGACAGACAGGCACGAACGCTTCTCACGACGAAGGCCGCAGCTCGACGGTCGGCATTCAGAACGACACTGCCGATATCGGTCTCTGCTACGTGCGGGAGATCGTCGTGAGCGGTCAGTACCGGGGCATCGAGCCGCCTGGTAACTTCCTTGAGGATGAGCTCGCGATCCGCTTCTTCATAGAGGTCGATGAGCAGCCTCCTGCCTTTGTCTACGAAGAGATCGGCAACACGTTCGACACGACGCCGGGGGTGTCGGTAACCATCACCGACGCATCGGGAGTAGCTACCGACTCCCTTTACTACAACTACGGTGAGGGTTGGCAGGCCGTGGCTCACGCGAGTTTCGAGGCGCCGAATACGTACAACTATGTGCTGCCCGAGATTCCCATCAGTACGGAGCTGCGGTACTACTTTGCCGCGAATGACGGCGCCCCGATAAGTAACAGAGGGACGCTACCGGAAGATGCTCCGGGCGAGCACTATTCCATCCGGATGCTTCCCACCAACGGTGTCGAGGTGCTGTTGGCCCATGCGGGTACGGTTCCTGGCTACCAGGATTATCAGAACATCGAGTTCCCGGTGTTCGTCATGGCGCTGGACGCCGCGGATCTGGTCTACGACACCTACAACTGGGAGGAGTACGAGGAGTACGCCTTCCCGGAGACCTACAGCGCGATCTTTGTCTACGGCAACAGCATGGGTTCGGGCGCCGAGTCAGACACGCTCTCGGCCGCTCTCATCGACTTCCTTAACAGCGGCACAACAGGAGATCCCAAGAACCTGTTCCTCGCGTCGGACGAGTTCGGGAACAAGCAGCACGCCATTTCATACCTCAGGCCGATGAAGAAGTTCTTCAGGGGATACTTGAGAGCCCAGTACGTTCCTGACGGCACCGTTGGCGTCCCGCCGCACGCCGGAACGGACGGGATCGGCGGTCCCTACACGTACGAGTACGATTACGGCAGCATCATCGGATGCGTCGGTTCTCCCATTGGCGATGAAGGTGTTGAGCTGCCCGTGTACGCCGACAGCCCGGATGTGATCGTGAACGACAGCTGCCCGGAATCCTACTGGGACGAGGTCAGCAATCCGGACATCTGGTCGTGGGCGTCCTTCTTGTTCCAGGACGGCCCGTTCAGTGGGTACGCGTACGCGTACGAGCTGGGCGCCGGTCTCTGGCTCGACAACCTGATCTACAAATCGTTCTACCTGACGTTTGATCTGTCGCAGTTCACAGACGATGACGACATCAGGATGCTTATTCAGGATGCGGTGGATTGGTTCGGTACACCCACGGGGATTGACGATCCCGGGGACGAGGTCCCGGCCGTCGGCTTCACGCTGTCGCAGAACCGGCCGAACCCGTTCAATCCGACGACGACGATCGCCTACAGCATCGCGCAGCCGGGCGACGTTCTCCTCGAGATCTACAATGTCGCCGGGCAGAAGATGAGAACGCTGGTTGATGAGCGGAGATCGTCCGGTCCGCACGAGGTCGTGTGGGATGGAAGGAACGACCGCGGCGAACCCGCTGGAAGCGGAATCTACTTCTACCGGATTACGTCGGAGACGTTCACATCTTCGCGGAAGATGATCTTGCTCAAGTAGGATCGTCAGAATCGAAGTTCAGAAAAGGCGGACAGGGCTGGTCCCGGGCGGGGGCAGGTTCTGTCCGTCTTCTTGTGTGAGTGGTTGCTGGGCGGGCGCCTGGTGATCCTACCTGACGATGGTCGTCTTGCCCCGCCCGATGACGGTTGCCTTGCCTTGCCCGAGGGGGGTCGTAGTCCCTTGTCCAACGCCTGGATCGGTCGCTTCCAGGCGCAGGAGGTAGACGCCGCTTCTGACCATGTCGCCCTTCTGGTTTCGACCATCCCAGGTGACGACGTGCTCGCCGGCAGGCCGGTTTGGCAGATGCAAGGTGCGTATCTCTCGCCCGGCAACATCGAAGACCCTGAGACACACATCCGATATGGCCGCGAGCTGATACGAGACCATCGTCGTGTCTCTCGACGGGTTCGGGTGGGCGGCGATGTGAATCCCGGAGGCCGTGGCCGAGGTTTCGTCCGGCACAGAGACCCACGTCGGGCATCCGTCTTCGAACTCGCGATACCAGAGAAGCGACGTCGCGCCACCGTCGTCGACCGTCATGAAGAACGAGCGTTCGCCTTCGAGGCAGTCGTCCGAGGACATGACGGCGATTCCCTCGTTGTTCTCGCTGCTCGGCCCGAGGTATCTCCGGAGGGCGTTCAGGCTTCTGTAGTCCTCGCCGGGAACCTCCTCCGATGTCAGATCGAAGACGGACAGGATGTCGAACCCCGAGTCGTGCCAGGCGTAGAGTTCACCGGTGGAACGATCGAACTCGAGTCCGGCGAGTTCGGAGTAGCCCGATTGGTACTCGCCGATGAATGTGAATGCGTCTGTCGTGCGGTCGAGGTCGAACACAAAGACACCACCGCCGTTCTGATGGCCGACGAACATGAGTCCGTCCATGCCGCCCGCGCTTGCGCACGGGACGCCGCTTGAGTCGACGAACCCGGCCTCCGCGAGGAAGGAATCCGGGATGAACGTGATCCCCTCGGCGCCCGCGCCTCCGGAGCGCGGCAGGTAGGCGCTCGTATCCCAGTCGTTCAGGAGGGATGCCGTGCCGTAGGTGGAGACATCGTATGCCTTGATGCGCTCCTCGCCCTCGATGATCGTGTAGACGACGTCCTCGTCGAAGTCGGCCTGCGTGACACCCTCGAGGTCACCGAAGCCCGTCCACTCGCCGCGGTTTCCTTCGCGGTAGTCGATCTCAAAGCTGCCGCCGTCGTTCTCGACGACGGCCCAGAGCTTCGAGTTGTCTCCGCCCGGTCCGTTCCGGCAGATCCATAGAGTCCTGGTGACGGGATTCCATACGGCGCCGCTCAAGTCATAGTAGAAGTCGTTGACGCCTGACCCCTCGATCTCCGTGAGGTTGACCGCGGAGGGGAGGGGCTCGGCCGGCCACGGGTCTTGCGCGAAGGCAAGTGTCGCCGCGGCGAGAAGCGCAGCTATGAGGATGATCGTCTTCATGCGTTGCCTGAGCAGCGCCCTGATGTTGTGGGCCTGTACATCGGGAGTCGGAGTCAATGGGATTCCTTTGTTTTCGGGAAGTCAGAGCAATGTGTTTGACTTCGCTGCCTATGCAGGGAAATCATCTTGACACTGAAGCGGATCGTGATAAAGATACCTATAGATGTTCGTATGTATAGGTAATTCTATCACAAGAGAGTGAGAAACGCCATGGATCGACAGGACCGATACGAACGGGCAATCACCGTATTCCGCAGGCGTGGAGGAGTCCTTCGCACCGCCGAGGCGCTCGAAGCCGGCGTTCACCCCGGCACGCTCTACGCGATGCGGGACAGAGGGATCCTGGAGCAAGTGAGCCGCGGGGTGTACCGCCTCGCTGAGGGAATGCCGCTGGGGAATCCCGATCTAGTAACCGTGGCTGCCCGAATTCCGAGCGGTGTGATATGCCTCATCTCCGCGCTATCGTTCCATGAACTCACGACGCAGATACCGCACGAGGTGTATGTGGCGCTTCCAAAGGGGGCTGAGGAGCCGCGCCTAAGCTACCCACCGATCCGAACGTTCAGGTTCAGCGGCGGGGCGTTCACAGAGGGGATTGAGACGCACGACTTGGATGGTGTGAAGGTCCGAATCTACGGTCGCGAGAAAACAGTGGCGGATTGCTTCAAGTTCCGCAACAAGATCGGGCTCGACACGGCCGTCGAGGCGCTCCGATTCTACCTGGAACAAGGCAAGGTCGACTTGGATGGACTGCTGCGCCTCGCCTCGGTTTGCCGCGTCGAGAAGGTCATGCGGCCGTACATCGAGGCCGTGCTGTAGTGGGCGCCGCACAGAATCTGGCTGCGTCTGTACACCAGCGTCTGCTCAACCGCGCCAAGGAGTCCGGGCGTCCATTTCAGGAACTCCTCCAGCTCTTCGCGATTGAGCGGTTTGTCTACAGGTTGTCGCAAAGCCCACACGCCAAGACGTTCGTGCTCAAGGGTGCGCTCATGTTCGTTGTTTGGGGAGGGCCGGTGTCGCGGCCCACGCGGGACATCGATCTCCTGGGAGAGACCAACAACGATGTCGATGTGGTCGCTGCCGTATTCGCGGACGTGTGCGAGACCTCGGTGGAGCCGGATGGCCTGTCGTTCGATGCGGGCTCCGTGATTGCGAAGGAGATCACCAGGGGGGCCGAGTATGTCGGCGTCCGTGTCCGTCTGATGGGAAGCCTCGGCAAGTCGCGCGTTTCGATCCAGGTGGATGTCGGTGTTGGGGATGTGATCACTCCAGCACCGCAGCAGGTCGAGTATCCGACGATTCTCGACTTCCCGGCTCCGCACATTCGCGGCTACACGATGGAGAGCACGATCGCAGAGAAGCTGCAGGCGATGGTGAAGCTCGGGATCGCGAACAGTCGCATGAAGGATTTCTACGACGTCTTGGTGCTGTCGAGAGCACACGATTTCGAGGGGCTGATCTTGGCTCAGGCGATTGCGAACACCTTCGCTCAGAGGACGACCACCGTGTCGCCTGCGGCCTCGCTGTTCACTGCGGCGTTTGCTACCGACAGCGATAAGCAGATCCAGTGGGCGGCGTTTGTTGAAAAGGCCGCGCTGTCCGATGCCCCAGACTTGTTTGTGGATGTGATGGCAGGCGTTGTGTTGTTCGTGGGACCTGTCGCCGTCACACTGTCGGAAGGTGGGCAGTTCGACGCAACCTGGGTGGCTCCCGGCCCCTGGGCGCTCAAGAGGAGGCGGTGAGGATCCGGAGCCATCACGAGAACCTGGATCGCCTGCCAGCTTGCTCTTGACAGGACTCGCAGTTGCTGCGCACATGCTAGGGCTTGTCCATGTGCACATCGAGCTGCGGGAACGGGATTTCAATGTTGGCCTTTCCGAGAGCCTCGTAGATGCCCTGCGTCAGGTTGCCCTTGACGGTCCAGTAATCTTCCGTGTTCGCCCATGGGCGGAGCTGGAGGTTCAGCGATGAGTCGGCCAGCTCTGTGAGAACCACCGTGGGTTCCGGGTCTGCGAGCACGTGTTCGTGTGATCGCATGAGTTCCATGGCGACCGAAACGGCACTGTCAACGCTACTACCGTATGCGATCCCGACCGACACGTCCACGCGCCGCGTGGGCATGCGTGTCGCGTTCACGATGGGGGAGCCCCAGACTTGCCCGTTCGGGATCGTGATGTGGGTGTTGTCGGGCGTCAGAAGTTCGGTCGCGAGGACGCCGACTGAGTGGACCTTCCCTGTCATGCCGTTGATCGTGACGACCTCGCCGATATCGAGAGGCCTCAGGGCCGCGATCCAGGTGCCTGCGGCGACGTTGTTGAACGTCTCCTGCATACCGAAACCGAGAATGAGTCCGACCATGGCAGACAGGCTGAGAAGGATCGATCCCACGTTCAAGCCAATCGTACTCAGGACGACGAGGATGACGATGACGTAGAGGAGCGCCCCGAAGAACCGCGCAAGAAACTCGACAAGCACGTCCGAGAGCTTGCTCTTCCGGAGCTGGCGCTTGAAAATTGTGAGGACGATGCGGGCCGCGATCATGCCGAGGACGAGCGCCCCGATCGCCGTGATCGTCTGCATTAGAGTAACACTGGTGTGGGGTAGCGTCGCGTCCAGGTTCATCAGTCTGCTCCTTGAAGAGGGAACCAAGCGATGTCTGCATGCGCGTAATAGGCTGCCCAAATTGGACACGTTTCTATCAGCCTAGATGATGCAGAGCGGCAGGTCAATCAGCTTGCTCTTGACAGGGCTCGCGTGAGAGTTGTACTCATGGTGCACAGAAAGGGAAGAGACGGCGCAGTCGGGGTTTCCTGAAAGGGGATGTTGATGATAAAGCGATATTTTGGATGGGTGTTTCTTGCCGCGGTCCTGGTGGCGGGATTGGCTGTCACAAGCGCTACATCGGCGCGCTTGGTGGACTTCGACGAGACGTCGCCCGTGAGAGACGTTGCGGAGACCGTGTGGTTCCAGGGTTACCTCGCTGACTACCCCGCGGGCGATCCCGTGAGCGCAACGCACGATATTGACGCGCGCATCTACGCCGCTGAGGCCGGTGGCACGCCGCTCTGGGGGCCGGAGACGCACAGCTCCGTGATCATCACCCAGGGGTGGTTCAACATAGAGCTTGGCTCGATCTTGTCACCTCTGCCTGACTTCGACACGCCGCCGTATTACGTTGATCTTACGATCAACGGCGAGATACTGGCCCCGCGGCTCAAGCTGGCGAGCGTACCGTCGTCACTCCGGGCTGGTGAGGCCGACGGGCTGACACTGCCATACGCCGGTACCGTCAGCTCCAGCGACAGGGCGATGAGTGTGACCAACACCGGTACGGGTATCGGCGGGTACTTCAAAGTGAACAACGTGGCGAGCAGTGCCGCGGCGCTCTACGGCAATACCGACGGGACCGGTTCGGCCGTAATCGGTTGGTCGACCGGAAGCGGCGCTGCCGTCAGAGGCCATGCCGCGGGCTCCGGTCTGGCCGGCCTCTTCGACGGCGACGTCGAGATGGAGGGCTTCTCCATGCCGACCGGGGCCAACGATGGCTACATACTCATGTCGGATGCTTCGGGTAATGGTTCCTGGGAACCCGGAACCGGCGTCAGTGACGGCGACTGGGCCTTCGTCGGCAACGGTATCGCGACCTACGATACGGTGGGCATCGGCACTTGGTGGCCGGATGAGTTGCTCACGATTTGCCCGCCTGCGTACGGCGACGATAATCTGATCCACTTCGTGCCCAATGTCCCCGCCAAGGGCGAGGCTCGTGGGGACCGGTCGGGCGAGGGATCGTATGTGGGCATGACGGACAGTGCTGATGCTCTGTGGATCATGAACGCCGAAGAAGGTAGTTGGATCTGGATGGGTACCAACGACTGGCCCAGTGTCGCGCTGACCGACAGCTCGAAGTTCGCAGTGTCACCCTATCTTATCCTTGGCGGCGAGCCCCCGGGTTACTTCACCGTCGATGGCGACGACATCGGGGACTACGGCGCCGCGATCTACTCGGCGCAGGACTACGGAACCCCGCACGTCGTGCACGCGGAGTACTACGGCTCCAACAGCAATGCGGTCGCTGTGTATGGTGACGCCAGACAGGAAGATGTGTGGACAACGGGTGGCGAATTCCACGGCGATGGGTACGGTGTGATAGGCGAAGCACACTCCAGCAACACCCTCGGTTGGCTCTACGGCGTGTACGGCGACTGTGACAACGGTACCAGTGCCGCGACGTGCTACAGCATATACGGTTCCGAGCCGACCGGCGCCGGGACGGTCTACGCCGGCTATTTCAGCGGTGACACGCACGTGAACGGCACGCTGACGAAAGCGGCGGGGTCGTTCAAGATCGACCACCCGCTGGACCCGGCGGGCATGTACCTCTCTCACTCGTTCGTCGAGAGTCCCGACATGATGAACGTCTACAACGGAAACGTCATTCTGAACGGTGCGGGTGAGGCTACGGTCGTGCTGCCGGACTACTTCGATGCCCTGAACCGTGATTTCCGCTACCAGCTTACGTGCATCGGCGGGTTCGCGCCCGTCTATGTTGCGGAGGAGATCACGGGTAACAGCTTCCGCGTGGCGGGAGGTGATCCGGGGATGAAGGTCTCGTGGATGGTCACGGGCATCCGGCAGGACAAGTACGCAGAGGAGCACAGGATCGTGGTCGAGGCGCCGAAGACCGGCTATGAGCTGGGCCGCTACCTGCATCCTGAGGAGCATGGGCTTCCCGCGACGATGAGCACGACCTACAACGCGGAGGTCGAGGCCGCGAGGGCGGCTGCTACTGCAGCGAATGCAGAGCAGAAGGCCAGGCAGGCCGAGAAGCGAGCGCAGGCACAGGCCGCGGTGGGCGAGGGGTCGTGGCGGTAGGGGTGGTGGTGGGATTCTGAGGTGACTGCGCGGTGGTTGAAGCGAGCGCGCGAGTCGACCTGGTCTATATGGAAAAGGCACCCCGCGCTTCTGTGCGGGGTGTCTTGCGGATACGTGGCGTGCTTGCGAGGAGGTTTTCCCGATGCTCTTGGAGAAGACCCTGAGAAGCCTAACAAGTGTGTCTCTGACGAACACGTGTGTTAATCGACGCATGTCCCTGCTCTTTGCTTCCTCTGCTGTTTCCGGTCTTCC